>NZ_JAEKGB010000009.1:0-223640 GCF_016918385.1 Pseudomonas sp. ICBG1301 | reverse complement strand
CTTGCCCCGCGCTGGGTGGCGCAGCCGCCCCAACAAGGACGCCGTGGTGTTTCAGGAAGATCGCGGTGACTGGATTTGGGGCGGCTTTGCCACCCAGCGCGGGGCAAGCCCGCTCACTACAGATGATGTGTTCTACACCCACCATTTAACTGACTGGCATTAGGGCTTGCCCCCGACTGCTGACTGATCCACCGCTATCGGGAGCAAATCGAATCGTCGCACCGCCCCACATGTTTTTCCCTGTCCGCTCGTTGAATCAGCGGCGGCTGCTGACTTCGGCCGGTACGTCGTCACCGGCCATGCGCTTGCGGAACAGCGCGGTGCGGGCCAGTAACAGCGTGGTCACGGGCACCGTGATCGACAGCAGGATCGGGATCAACCAGCCATGCAGCACCGGCCCGGACTTGAGCACCGAAAAGTAGATAATCGATGCCAGCGCCACACACCACGCGCCCAGCGTCGAAGCCAGTGCCGGCGGGTGCATGCGTTGGAAAAAGTCCTTCAGCCGCAACAAGCCGACTGCACCGATCAACGCAAACAGACTGCTGAGCACCAGCAGCCCCGCGACAATCACTTCCACCCATAACGGCATCATTCAATCACCTCCCCACGCAGCAGGAATTTCGCCAGGGCAAACGAACCGACAAAGCCGAACAGCGCGATCAGCAGCGCGGCTTCAAAGTAGGTGTCGCTGGCATACCGAATACCCAGCACCAGCATCATCAGCATCGCCAGGATGTACAGGTAGTCCAGCGCCAGTACCCGGTCCTGGGCCGACGGGCCTTTGAACAGGCGGATCAGCGTCAGCACCATGGCCAGCGAGAACAGGAACAGGCTGAACAGGATCGCATTGGAGAGCAGGGCGCTCATTCGAAGATCTCCATCAGGGGCCGTTCGTAAGTGGTCTTGAAGTGCTCGATAAACGGCGCTTCATCCTCCAGGTCGAATACATGCAGCAGCAGGATGCTGCGGTCCAGCGCCAGTTCCGACCAGATCGTGCCGGGCACCACGGTGGTGATCATCGACAGCGCGGCCAGGCCGTTCGGGTCGCGCAGGTCCAGCGGGATCTTGATAAAGCGCGAACGTGGCGGGCGTGAGCCGCAGGTCAGCACGCCCCAGGCCACTTGCAGGTTGGAGATGACCACATCGCGGCCGACCAGGAAGAACAGGCGAATGATCACCCCGGGGCGGCGGATCCGCACCGGCAGCGGGCGCAACGGCGCCATCATCAGCGGCGCCAGGAAGCCCAGCAGTGCGCCCAGCAGCAGGTTGCCGGGGCTGACCGACAGGTTCAGCACCAGCCACAACAGCCACAGTGCCAGCGACAGCCACGGGGCGGGGAACAGGCGCTTCATGGTTGCACCTCCAGCGCGGCAGCCTTGGTTTCAGGGCTTGGCACCGGGCGTGTGGCCAGCACCGCCATCACGTAATGTTCCGGGTTGTTCAGGCTGACGGCCGTGTCCTGGGTGTAGTGCAGCAAGGGTTCGGCCTTGAATGTCAGCAGGATGCTCAAGCCGAGCAGCAGGAAGATCGGCACGCACTCGTAGCGACGCAGGAGCGGCGATGGGCGCTCTTCCGGGGTCCAGAAGCGTTGGATGCCCAGGCGTGCGAAGGCGATCAACGAAGCCAGGCCCGAGAGGATCAGCAGCGCTACAAGGCCCCAGGCCGCCGGGCGGGTCGGTTGGTCAACGCTGACGCCCAACCCGAGTGGATTGACCAGTGCACTGAGCAGGCTCAGCTTGCCGATAAACCCGGACAGTGGCGGCATGCCGATGATCAGCAGCGCACAGGCAATAAAGCTGAGGCCGAGGAACGCCATGGTCCAGGGAATCACCTGGCCGACCACCGCCTGTTGCTCATCGTCAAGGTTCACACCCGGACGCGGGTGCAAGGACTCCATGGGTTTGGGCAGCGCATCAATCTCTTCATCCAGCGGCAGGTCGTTGGCCGAACGCGAACGCTCGATCAATTCAGCCAGCAGGAACAGCGCGCTCAACGCCAGCGTCGAGCTGACCAGGTAGAACAGCGCACCCGCAATCAGGCTCGGCTGGGCAAAACCGACCGCCGACAGCAAAATCCCCGCCGACACCAGGATGCTCAAGCTCGCCATGCGCTCCAGCCGCTGCGCCGCCACCATCGCCAGTGCCGCGCCGATGATGGTCGCCATACCGCCGTACACCAGCCAATCTCCGCCAAACAAGGCCGAGGCACCGGCCTGCCCGGAAAACAGCAGCGTCCACAGGCGCAGCACGGTGTACACGCCGACCTTGGTCATGATCGCAAACATCGCCGCCACCGGCGCACTGGCCGAGGAGTAGGCGGGCGCCAGCCAGAAATTCAGCGGCCACATGCCGGCCTTGGCCAGGAACGCCGTGGCGAGGATCGCCGCACCGGCATGCAGCAGGCCGCGATCGGCTTCGGGCACCAGCGGGATTTTCAACGCCAGGTCGGCAAAATTCAGGGTGCCGGTGACGCCGTAGATCATCGCCGCGCCGATCAGGAACAGTGACGACGCCACCAGGTTGATCGAGATGTAATGCAGCCCCGCCGACACTCGCGCCCGGCCCGAGCCGTGCAGCATCAAGCCATAGGAGGCCGCCAGCAGCACCTCGAAAAACACGAACAGGTTAAACAGGTCGGCGGTGAGGAAGGCGCCGTAGAGGCCCATCATCTGGATCTGGAACAGCGCGTGGAAACTGGTGCCCGCGCGATCCCAACGCGCCATCGCGAACAACAGCGCACTGACGCCGATGATGCCGGTGAGCACCAGCATCAAGGCCGACAGTTGATCCACCACCAGCACGATACCGAACGGCACCTGCCAGTTGCCCGGCAGGTACACGCCAATCGAGCCGGGGCCGCCTTTTTGTGTCCAGTACAGCAGCAGGATCGCAATGCCCAGGCCGATCATGCTGGAGACCAGATTGATCCTGGCCTTCAGCGGGCGGCGTTTTTCACCGAGCATCAGCATCAGTGCGGCGGTCAGCAACGGCAGCAGGATCGGTGCGATGATCAGTTGGTTCATCCACATCATTGCTTGGGCTCCCGGCCGTCCACATGGTCGGTTCCGGTCAGGCCCCGGGACGCCAGCAACACCACCAGGAACAACGCCGTCATGGCGAAGCTGATCACGATTGCCGTCAGCACCAGGGCCTGGGGCAGGGGGTCGGTATAGTGGAGCAGGTCTTGCGGTACGCCGTCCTTGATGATCGGCTCCTTGCCGATAAACAGGCTGCCCATGCTGAAAATGAACAGGTTCACCCCGTACGACAACAGGCACAGGCCCATCACCACCTGGAACGTCCGTGGCCGCAGGATCAACCACACACCGGAGGCCGCCAGGACCCCAATGGCGATTGCGATGACTTCTTCCATCAGGCGGCTCCTTCTGTTGCGGCAACCACTTTGGCCTGGTTGCTCGGTTTATGCGCGCGTACCGACTGGTGGCCGAGGGCGGTGAGCATCAGCAGCGTGGAGCCAACGACCATGGCGTAAACGCCGACGTCGAAGAACAGCGCACTGGCTACGTGAATATCGCCCAGCAACGGCAGGCTGAAATGCCAGGTATGCGTGGTCAGGAACGGGTAACCGACCAACAGCGCACCGAGCCCGGTGAGTGTCGCCGAGAGCAGGCCGAAGCCCATCCAGCGCATCGGCCGCAGGCTCATCTGCGCCTCGACCCACTGGGTGCCGGCCACCATGTATTGCAGAATGAACGCCACCGACATCACCAGGCCGGCGACAAAACCACCGCCGGGCTGGTTGTGGCCGCGCATGAACAGGTAGAACGACACCACCAGCGCAATCGGCAGCAGCAGGCGTACCAGTACTGCGGGCACCATCATGAAGCCCAGGGCGGTATCGCTGGCTTGGCGCGGGTTGACCAGGTCGGTGGCCACGTCCGGTGCCAGTTGGCGCTGTTGCGGTGGCAACTCCATGCTTTCTTTCGACGGCCGGAAGCGGCGCAGCAGGGCATACACGGTCAATGCCACGGCGCCGAGCACAGTGATTTCACCGAGGGTGTCGAAGCCGCGGAAGTCGACGAGCATCACGTTCACCACATTGCTGCCGCCGCCTTCGGGCAAGGCACGACTGAGGTAGAACGAGGAAATATCGTTGGGCGTCTGGCGTGTCAGCATCGCATACGACAACAGCGCCATGCCGCCACCGACCACGCTGGACAACAGCAAGTCCCGCACGCGGCGGATGCGGGCCTTGCGCAACGAGCTGGGCAGTGGCGAGACCTCTTCGATCCGCCGTGGCAGCCAGCGCAGGCCCAGCAGGATCAGCACCGTAGTGACCACCTCGACCGCCAGTTGCGTCAGCGCCAGGTCCGGCGCCGAGAACCACACGAACGTGACGCAGGTGACCATGCCGCACACGCTGACCATGGTCAGGGCGGCCAGCCGGTGGTACTTGGCTTGCCAGGCGGCGCCCAGGGCGCAGGCGATCGCCAGCAACCACAGGGTGACGAACACGATGGAGCCCGGGATCTTCGGCCGGTCACCCCAGCTGAGGCCGCTGTTGAGCATCGGGATCATGCCGCCGATCACCGCCACCAGTACCAACAGGAACAGCTGGGTCTGCAGGCGCTTGGTGCTGATGCGTTTCTCGATCTTGCGCACGCCGCGCATCATCACCACCAGGCTGCGTTCGAACATGCGCTTGCCATTGAAGTAGCTGATGATCGGCGGGTACGCGAAGCGGCCGCGCTTGAGCTGTTTGCGCAGCAGCAGGTACAGCACCACGCCGCCGCTCATGGCCACCAGGCTCATGATCATCGGTGCGTTCCAGCCGTGCCAGATGGCCAGGCTGTATTGCGGCAGCACGCCGCCGACCACCGGCAAGGCGGCCGCGGCCAGGATCGAACCGACCACTTGAGCCGGGAAAATCCCCACCAGCAGGCAGGTAAACACCAGCAACTCCACCGGTGCACGCATCCAGCGCGGTGGCTCGTGGGGCGTGTGGGGCAGGTCCGTCGCGGGCGGGCCAAAGAACACATCGACGGTAAAACGCAGGGCGTAGGCCACGCTGAAGGTGCCGGCAATGGTCGCGATCGCTGGCAGGGCGATCTCCACCCATTGGGTCGCCGAGATAAACACCGTTTCGGCGAAGAACATCTCTTTGGACAGGAAGCCGTTAAGCAACGGTACGCCGGCCATGGAGGCGCTGGCCACCATGGCCAGGGTCGCGGTAAACGGGATCAGACGGACCAGGCCACTGAGCTTGCGAATGTCACGGGTGCCGCTTTCGTGGTCGATGATCCCCGCCGCCATGAACAACGAAGCCTTGAACGTCGCATGGTTGAGGATATGGAAGACCGCGGCGACCGCCGCCAACGGGCTGTTGAGGCCCAGCAGCAGGGTGATCAGCCCGAGGTGGCTGATGGTGGAGTAGGCCAGCAGGCCCTTGAGGTCATTCTGGAACATGGCGCAGTACGCGCCGAGGAGGAGGGTGAGAGCGCCGGCACCGCCGACGATCCAGAACCATTCTTCGCTGCCGGACAGCGACGGCCACAGGCGGGCCAGCAGGAACACGCCGGCCTTCACCATCGTCGCCGAGTGCAGGTAGGCCGATACCGGCGTGGGGGCCGCCATTGCGTGGGGCAGCCAGAAATGGAAGGGGAATTGCGCGCTTTTGCTCAGCGCGCCGACCAGCACCAGCGCCAGCATGACCGGGTAGAGCGAATGCGCACGGATCTGATCGCCCGCCGCCAATACCTGGTCCAGGTCATAGCTGCCGACGATATGCCCCAGCAGCATCACACCCGCCAACAGGCACAGGCCACCGGCGCCGGTGACCATCAAGGCCATATAGGCGCCACGGCGCGCATCCGCCCGATGGTGCCAGTAGCCGATCAGCAGGAACGAGAACAGGCTGGTCAGTTCCCAGAAGAACACGATCTGGATCAGGTTGCCGGAAATCACCAGCCCGAGCATGGCGCCCATGAACGCCAGGAAAAACGCGAAGAAGCGCGGTACCGGGTCATCCGGCGACATGTAATAGCGCGCATACAGCGACACCAGCGTGCCGATGCCCAGCACTAGCATCGAGAACAGCCAGGCAAATCCGTCCATGCGCAAGACGAAGTTCAGCCCGAGGCTGGGCAACCACATGAATTCTTCGTGAATCACGCCACCATGGGCGATCAGGGGGTAGAGCAGGGCTACTTGAACAGTGCCGACCAGCGCCACCAGGCCGGCCAGCAAGGATTCGGTGTTACGTGCATTGTGCGGCAGCAAGGCCGCCAGACAGCTGCCAAGGAACGGCAGAAGCAGTAGAACTATCAGGGACATAGGCTTCTAATCTGCGGGAGTTTGAGATGCATCATACGTGCCGCTTTCGTGATCACCAAACGGCAACATGTGGCAGGATCCTACAAGGTAGGCCGAAAACTCCCATTTGGCATTGTGTCGGACCCTAGCTCTGCTGCTCCTGTTCCCTTTCATCCGCCAGGTCGATGGCCTTTTGCCCCTTGGTCTTTAACTCACTGACGATCACCGCCACCACAATCAATGCCGCCCCCAACATGGCAATCGGCGGAAAGCGCTCCCCGGCGATGCGCCCGATCACGCCGGCCCACACCGGCTCACCGGCATAGATCAAGGTGGCGCGGGTTGGCGAAACACTCTGTTGCGCCCAGTTCATCGCCACCTGGATGATCGCACTGGTCAAGCCCAGGCCGACGGCACTGAACAGCAGCAGCCACGAGAACTCGGGCAGCGCTTCACCCATCGGCACCACCATCAGAAACGACAACAATGACGCCGTAGCCAGTTGCACGACGGTGACGCGACGCACATCCACCTGCCCGGCATAGGCGCCGATGAGGATGATTTCCGCCGCCACCGCAATTGCACAGATCAGCGTGGCGATCTCACCGGGGCTGAAGTTGAGCGAGGCGCCGCTGGGGCCTGTCAGCAGCATCAACCCGGTAAACGCCAGCATGATGCCGATGCTCGGCATCAGCCCTGGGCGCCGGCCGAGCACCAGCCACTGCAACAATGGCACGCAGGGCACATACAGCGCCGTGATAAAGGCCGACTGGCTGCTGGGGATTGTCTGCAAACCGATGGTCTGCATGCCATAGCCGAACATGATCGAGGTGCCGATGAAGGCGCCGGCCTTCAATTCAAACAGGGTCAGCTCGCTCAGCGTACGCAATGAGAAGAAACCGACCACGAGCGCCGCCGCCGCAAATCGCAACCCCACGAAAAACATCGGGCCGCTGACGGTCATGGCATGCTGCACCAGCAAAAAGGTGCCGCCCCAGATCATGGTGATCAGCACCAGGATGCATTCGGCTTTGCTGAAACGGTTGAAACGCGGGGAAACGTTCGAGGAGGTCATGGCGGCTCGGTCTTGCAAGGGAAAGGCACGGACCGCACAATGCGCCGCACGCTGGGCAGTATACTGCGCACACCTACCAATTGAGCAATATAGTGCACAAAGAAAATCCGCAACGGGCTTCGGTCCTGCAACACGTCAGCCAAAACGTTCGTCGCCTGCGCCACGCCGCCGACCTGAGCCAGACCGCGCTCGCGGAAAAGTCCGGGGTCAGCCGGCGCATGCTGGTGGCCATCGAGGCGGGGGAGAAGAATGTCAGCCTGTCGACCCTGGACCGTGTCGCCGAAGCGCTGGAGGTGGCGTTCAGCGACCTGATCCAGGCGCCGGATGCGGGCGACCACAGCCGCATCAACGAGTTGGCCTGGGCCGGCGATATCCCCGGCAGCAAGGCCGTGCTGCTGGCCAGGGCCAACGCCCGGCGCGAAGTCGAGTTGTGGGAGATGCGCCTGGAGCCCGGTGATCGCTACAGCCCCGAACCGGACCCGGAAGGCTGGAGCGTGCAATTGTTTGTGTATGAAGGGGCCCTGACCCTGATTCTGGATGACGAAGAAAAGCACGTTGCCGCAGGCGAGTTCTACATGTTCGCCAGCCGCCAGTTCCACCACTATCGCAATGAGGGTGATGTGGCCGTGTGCTTCGTTCGGACCGTGGTGATCTAACTGTTCGCCAGGCAACAGCGCCTGGGCACTTTGCTGGTTTGAAACACGCCCCACAGCGCTGACTTACCAGCAAGCCGCTGATTTTATTGACGATTAAATTCAGGCACGACTCCTGCAATTGCACAGGTCATCCCATCGGAGCCTGGAGTCGGCCCATGTCAGCCCACCCTCAACACCCTGCCCATATCATTCGTTCGGACGCCGAAGCCATTGAAGTGGCGACGCGCCTGGCCGCACGTTTTGCCGTTGATGCCAGCGCGCGCGACCGTGAGCGTCGCTTGCCGGTGGCCGAACTCGACGAGTTCTCTGCCAGCGGCCTGTGGGGCATCACCGTGCCTAAAGCCTACGGTGGGGCCGAAGTGTCCTATGTGACCGTGGCCGAGGTGATCAAGTTGATCTCCGCCGCCGACCCGTCACTGGGGCAGATCCCGCAGAACCACCTGGGCGTGGTGGATATCCTGGTGCAAACGGCGACAGAGGAGCAAAAGCGGCATTACTTCGGCAAGGTCCTGGCGGGCTACCGCTTCGGCAATGCTTTCTCCGAAGCCAAGAGCAAAAATGCCGGCACTTTCGATACCCAGATCCGTTTCCACGGCGACCGCGCGCAAATCAATGGCGAGAAGTTCTATTGCACCGGCGCACTGTTTGCGCACCTGGTGCCCACCGTCGGCAATGACGAAAACGGCCAGGCGTTTATTGCGCTTATCGAACGTGATGCACCGGGCCTGAGCGTCATCGACAATTGGGACGGCTTTGGCCAGCGCACCACCGCCAGCGGCGGCGTGACCCTCGATGGCGTGAGTGTGCCCTTGAGCGCGGTGATCCCCGCACACCGGGCGTTCGACCAACCCACCGCCAGCGGCCCGATCTCGCAGATCATCCAGGCCGCCGTCGACACCGGCATTGCCCTGGGCGCCCTTGAGCAAGCCAAAATCTACGCGCGCCAGGCGCGCCCATGGATCGACAGCCAGCAGGATCACGGCTGGCAAGACCCGTTCACCATCGCCGCCATCGGCGACCTGCAGTGGCGCGTGCATGGCACCGAAGCCATCCTCGCCAAGGCCGGTATCGCGGTCGACCTGGCCCTGGCCGAACCGAATGAAGACACCGTGGCCAATGCCTCGCTGGTGGTTGCCCAGGCCAAGGTCCTGTCCGCCGAAACCGCATTGCTCGCCAGCAGCAAACTTTTCGAACTGGCCGGCACCCGCTCGGTCACCGCCAAGTACAACCTCGACCGCTTCTGGCGCAATGCACGCACCCATACCCTGCACGACCCGGCCCGCTGGAAATACCACCTGATCGGCAATTTTGTGCTTAACGGCGTGAAGCCTGCCCGCCACGCCTGGAACTGAGGAGCCTACCCATGACTGCACCGAACCCCGTTCTGAATCAAGCGCGCCAATTGCTCGAAAGCACCCGACGCCATGTCGAGAAAAGCGATGACCCTTACGTGATCAGCCGTTTCGGTGATTTGCAGATCCGCGTCGATGTCGCCGCGGCCTTGCTTGAACGCGCCGAAACCCATCCCAGCCCGGTCGCGTTGACCGAAGCGCAAATCGCCGCCGCCGAAGCCCTGATTGCCGCTAGCAACGCCGAATTCGAACTGACCGGCCAGCGCACCGCCTTGCCGTCGACCCTGGATGACCCGCTGCGCTGGAAATATCAGGTGGTCGGCAATTTCCATCTCAACGGAGTGCATTGATGGCCCGGCAAATCCGCTTGAATGCCTTCGACATGAACTGCGTGGGTCACCAGTCCCCCGGCCTGTGGGCGCACCCTCGGGACCGCTCGTGGCAGTACAAGGACCTGGAGTACTGGACCGACCTTGCGAAAATCCTCGAGCGTGGCAAGTTCGACGGCCTGTTTATCGCCGACGTGCTGGGTATCTACGATGTTTACAACGGCAACGGCGACGCGGCGATCCGCCAGGCGGCGCAGGTGCCGGTCAACGACCCGTTGTCGCTGATCGCGCCGATGGCGCTGGTCACCGAACACCTGGGTTTTGGCCTGACCGCTTCGCTGTCGTTCGAGCACCCGTATCCGTTTGCTCGCCGGCTTTCGACCCTCGATCATCTGACCAAGGGCCGTATCGGCTGGAACATCGTCACCTCGTATCTGGAGAGCGGTGCCAAGAACCTCGGCCAGAACGCCCAGACCGAACACGATGCGCGCTACGACTACGCCGAAGAATACCTGCAGGTTTGCTACAAACTCTGGGAAGGCAGTTGGGAGGAGGGCGCCGTACTGCGTGACCGCGAGCGGCGGATTTTCAGCGACCCGAGCAAAATCCACGAGATCCGCCATGTCGGCAAGCACTTCCAGGTGCCCGGCATTCACCTGTGCGAACCCTCGCCACAGCGCACGCCTGTGCTCTACCAGGCCGGTGCATCCAGCCGTGGCAAGCAGTTCGCCGCCGAGCAGGCCGAATGCGTGTTCGTGGCCGCGCCGTCCAAGGTGCTGCTGAAAAAGACCGTCGCCGACATCCGCCGCCGCGCCGCCGAGGCCGGGCGTGACCCCAGGAAAATCCTGATTTTCAATCTGCAGACGGTGATCGTCGGTGAGACCGATGCGAAGGCCAAAGCCAAGTTCGATGAATACAAAACCTATGTCAGCTACGAAGGCGCGATGGCGCTGATCTCCGGTTGGACCGGTATCGATTTCAGCCAATTCAAACCGGATGAGCCGCTCAAGCATGTGCACACCAACGCCATTCAATCGGCGGTGGAAGCGTTCTCCACGGCCGATCCGAACAAGGTCTGGACCCCCCATGAACTGGCGGACTGGGTCGGCATCGGCGGTTTTGGCCCGCTGTTCGTCGGCGGCCCGCAAACCGTCGCCGACCTGCTGCAGGAATGGGTCGAAGAGACCGACGTAGACGGTTTCAACCTGGCCTATGCGCTGACCCACGAAACCTTTATCGACGCTGTCGACGTGCTCGTGCCGGAGTTGCAGAAGCGCGGCGTGTACAAGACCGAATATGCCCAGGGCACCTTGCGCGAGAAGTTGTTTGGCGAAGGCGCGCGGTTGGCGCCGAGCCATCCCGGCGCCGGCTACCGCGATCTCAAGGCGACTTCGGTTTGATGGTCGCACCCACGCAGCGCGTGGGTGCGAGCAACAGGCTAAGGGCGGATGTCCAAATGTCCGGCGCTGACTTCGACGGTTTCACGTTTTGTTCCATCGGCACCTTTGAAATGGAAGGTTGCCTTCATACCGCCTTTTGTTGTGCCAGGCGTCGGTATGGCGACGATATTTACCTCGCCTTCATAGCCCCAATACGGCACAAACCTGCCGTTCATGTCGAACAGTACAATTTCAACCTCCTGGCTTTGCGTGCTCACCTGATACGTGCCGGGGCGAAGATTGTCTGCAACGCGCAATGCCATGATGAATTCGCGTACGTCAGGTCGAGGCTGGTAATGACGTGACCAACCCAGAAAAGAAGCTGGGAATGTGCGGGATGCCGGTTGATGGGTGAGGCTGACCTCAGTGGATTTGTATTGGGTATTTATCGCACCCCTCACATCGGCTGTTACTGAGCCGATATCGTGACTATAGCCAGTGACTTTTAATTGGCCATGCGAGACTTCAACGGTGGTGTTGCCGTCGCCTGCAATGAATTCGAACTCCACACTGGTTTTTCGTGACTTTTCATCGATCGTAACCTTCGCGTGGCCGTGAGTGCTTATATATTGGAATAATTCGCCCCCTCGAAGTTTTTCCCAAATGATGGTCATTTCAGAGTCATTGTCAGGGCTTGTCACAAGTTTGTACTTCTTGTTTTTTACATTACCTGACAGTGGAATAAAGAATCTCAGGCCAGAGGTTATATGTGAGCCGGCAGCCTGTGCATAGATCATCCAGCGCCGATTTACCTCATCGCGCATGACTGTAAAAGTTGCTGCCTGAAAATCAGTGATGTCAGGGTCATTGATGATTTTGGCGCTACAGGTCCCCGTTGCATTACGTGGGCTCATCATTTCCAAAGTGTTCATTTGGTGCCTCCGCGTGCCTTGTTCGATGCCGTGGTGAGTAGGTGATTCAAAGTTAGTAACCGTTGGTGAAGGTGTCTACTGTCAGAATTAACAGGTTTGCCCGGTTTTTTTATATCCAATAAATACATTGCATTGAACCAGGGGAGTTTCTGGTTCTGTTGCTTGCGCAACAGTGGATAAACACTTTGTTCGTTCCAGTCTCTTTGAATCGTGGGGTTCTCTAATGAAAGGCCCGTTTTAGAGGGGGGCAGGTTCAGGCATGAGTTCTGCAATGCACTGAGGCATCCCCCCGACAGCCAGCGGACCACCGCACGCTTAACACTTCAATAGGAGAAAATCCCTATGAGCGTGCACGAACTCAAACGCCCGCTGGCCCTGGAATGGCCTGCCGAATGGCTCGGTCATTTGCCCCACGCCCTGGAACAACTGCAGCACTGGGCGCAGGTCAATCCGCTGCAAACCGCCCTGCGTCACAAGCGCCAGGGCCAGTGGTATGCCTGGCGCTGGATCGATGCCTTGCGCGATGTCGAGCGCCTGGCCGACGGCTTGCGCCAACAGGGTTTCGGTGAGCAGTCGCGACTGGCTCTCAGCGGTGCTTTTGAGCCCAACCTGTTGCTGCTGGCGTTGGCGGCCCAGTCTGTCGGCGCGTCGGTGCTGTCCATCGCCGATGACCTGGCTCCCGAGGTGTTGCAGCAACAACTGTGGCGCATCCGTCCTACCCATGCCTATGTGCACAGTCGTCGGCAGGCGCGACATTGGTCGTCCACCCAACGCTTGGATTTCGCCCAATTGCTCGGCCCGGTCGACCCGGCGCAACACGTGCAGCGCTGGTGGCAACCGACGAGTGAAACCGTGCTGTGGAGCGAGGAGGGCACCGACTGGCCAGGGGGGCTCGCCGTGGTGCTGGAACACTGGCTAAGCAGCGGCCATGGCCTGGCCTTCCCGGAGAGCCCGGCTTCGGCCCGCCGTGATCGCCGCGAAGTGGCGCCCACCGGCTTGCTGCTGTCGCCTGCGCGTTTGCAACACTTGGCCGAGGAGATCGAAAGCCGTCTGGCTCCCCTCGGCACCTGGCGTCGGCGCCTGTGCGAGTGGGCGATCGCGCACCCGCACAGCGGCCTGCGCCGTGTGTTGAAAAAACGCGTGCGCAGGCTACTTGGTTTTCAGCGCCTGGCCTATATCTGGCAACCCCTCAAAACCAGCGTCGAGCCGACATGGCTGGCTGAATTCAAGCGGGAGATTGCATGAGCCAGGCCATATTGCAGGTACGCGATGTCTCGCTGTCGTTCAAAGGCGTCAAGGCCATCAACGCCTTGTCCTTTGCTGTGCAACGCGGCGAGATCTGTGCGCTGATCGGGCCCAACGGTGCCGGTAAAAGCTCGCTGCTCAATGTGCTCAACGGCGTGTATCGCTTCGATGCCGGTGAGATCGTCTTTGAGCAACACGCCTTTCACCGTATCAATCCCCTGGATGCAGCCCGCCGGGGCATTGGTCGCACCTTCCAGAACAACGCGCTGTTCAAGAAGATGAGTGTGCTCGACAACCTGCTCACCGGCCTGTCGCGGCACATGCGCAGTACCTTTATCGAACAAGCCCTGGGCCTGCCCCGCGCACGACGCGAGGCCGAGGCGTTCCGGCTGCGCGCCCAGGGCATCCTCGACTTCCTGGACCTGCAAGCCCATCGCGAGGTGCTGGTGGGCAACCTCTCCTACGGCCTGCAAAAACGCGTGGAACTGGGCCGGGCGTTGATCGCCGGGCCTAGCCTGCTGCTGCTCGACGAACCCATGGCCGGCATGAACTCCGAGGAAAAACGCGAGATGGCGCGCTTCGTTGCCGATGTGAACCGCGACCTCGGCACCACCGTGGTGTTGATCGAACATGACATCGGTGTGGTCATGGGCCTGTCTGACCATGTGGTGGTGCTCGACTACGGCCGCAAGGTCGGCGACGGCACACCGGCCCAGGTGCAGGCGGACCCTGACGTGATCGCGGCCTACCTGGGAGTTGCACACTGATGACGTTCTTCTTCGAAACTCTGCTCGGCGGCCTGCTCGCCGGCACGATGTACTCGCTGGTCGCCATTGGCTTTGTGCTGATCTACAAGGCCAGCGGCGTGTTCAACTTCGCCCAGGGCGCGATGCTGCTGTTTGCCGCGCTGACCTTCGTCAGCCTGCACGACCAGGGCGTGCCGTTTGCCCTGGCACTCCTGTTGACGGTGCTGGTGATGGTCATCGGCGCCTGGCTGATCGAGCGCCTGGTGCTGCGACCGCTGGTGAACCGTTCGCAGATCACGCTGTTCATGGCCACCTTGGGCCTGTCGTTCATTATCGAGGGCCTGGCCCAGGGTTTGATGGGCTCGCAGGTGCGCGCGCTCGACCTGGGTATCGACGACGTGCCGCTGTTCGTCGGGCCGCTGATGCTCAGCCAGTTCGACCTGGTCGCGGCGGCCGCTGCCGTCGTGCTGGTGACGGTGCTGGCGCTGCTGTTCAACAAAACCCGCATGGGCGTGTCGCTGCGCGCGGTGGCGGATGACACCACGGCGGCGCTGTCCATCGGCATCAACCTCAACCGGATCTGGCAGATCGTCTGGGCGGTGGCGGGCATTGTCGGGCTGGTCGCCGGGTTGCTCTGGGGTGCCCGGCAGGGCGTGCAGTTTTCCTTGTCGCTGGTGGTGCTCAAGGCGCTGCCGGTACTGATCATCGGCGGCTTCACCTCGATCGGTGGGGCAATTGTCGGCGGGTTGATTGTCGGCGCGGCGGAGAACCTGGCCGAGGTGTACATCGGCCCCTGGATCGGTGGCGGTATCACGCCGTGGTTTGCCTACGTACTGGCCTTGGCCTTCCTGTATATCCGCCCCGCCGGCCTGTTCGGCGAGCGCGCCATCGAGCGAGTCTGAACCCATGTCGATACCCGTTGTTCAAGAAACCGCGCCGCTATTGCTGACTGAGCGGCGCCTCCCGTGGGGCTGGATCGGCCTGTGGGTACTGGCCTTTGTGGTGGTGCCGCTGTGGGGCAATGACTATTGGCTCAATGCGATCCTGATTCCCTTTCTGGTGCTGTCGCTGGCCGGGCTGGGCCTGAACCTGTTGACCGGCTACACCGGGCAAACCTCGGTCGGCGCAGCCGGGTTCATGGCCGTCGGTGCATTTGCCACCTACGGTTTTCTGCTGCGCCTGCCCGAGTTGGGCTTGCCGGTGGCACTGTTCGGCGGTGGGATTATCAGCGCGTTGGTCGGCCTGCTGTTCGGTCTGCCCAGCTCGCGAATCAAGGGCTTCTACCTGATGGTCACCACCTTGGCCGCGCAGTTTTTCCTGGAGTGGCTGTTCGTCAAATTCCCCTGGTTCTACAACTACGGCTCCTCCGGGACTATTTCCGCGCCCAGGCTGGCGCTGTTCGGCCACGACCTCAATACGCCGCTGGGCCGCTACCTGCTGACGCTGGTGACGGTGCTGCTGTTGACCTGGGCCGCCGTCAACCTGGTGCGTAGCCAAATTGGCCGCAACTGGATGGCGATCCGCGACATGGACACCGCCGCTGCCGTGGTCGGCATTGCGGTGGCGCGCTACAAGCGCCTGGCGTTCGCCGTCAGCTCGTTCTACCTGGGCATCGCCGGGGCATTGTGGGCCTTTGCCTACCTGGGCACGGCCAGTGCCGGCAGCTTCGATATCAACCGTTCGTTCCAGATCCTGTTCATCATCATTATCGGTGGCATGGGCAGCATCGCCGGCAATTTCGTCGGGGCGGCCTTTATCAGCCTGCTGCCGATTTTCCTCAGCCATGCCGGGCAGGCGCTGTTCGGTGGGGCGGTGGATGCGGGGCAGTTGCAGAACCTGCAGAAAATCATCTTTGGCGTGTTGATCATCGTGTTCCTGATCAAGGAACCCGAGGGCTTGATTCGCCTGCTGGGCAACCTGCGCGACCGGCTGCGTCAGTGGCCTTTACGTTTCTGAACCGATAAGAGAATCCCCATGCGTGCAACCTTCAAACGTTCCCTGGCCGGCGCTGCCTTTGCGCTTGCCACATTGACTGGCGCCATCCCCCAGGCCCTGGCCTCGGCGGACCAGCAATTCATTCCTCTGGCCACCTATCGCGTCGGTGCCTATGCCTCCAGCGGCGTGCAGGTATGGGCCGGGATGATCGATTACCTGCGCTATATCAACGAGGTCGAAGGCGGTATCAACGGGGTGAAACTGGTGTGGCAGGAGTGCGAGACCGAATGGACGGCGGAGAAGGGCATCGAGTGCTACGAGCGCTTCAAGCATGGCCTGGACGGTGCGCCGGTCGCGGTGTACCAGCCCAACGGCGCACCCGCGGCGTATGCCCTGAGCGAGCGCGCCGAGGTGGACAAGATCCCGCTGATCACCCTCGGCTACGGCCGCACCGAAGCCACTGACGGCACGGTGTTCCCCTACAACTTCCCGGTGATGCTGACCTTCTACAGTGAGGCGTCGACCCTGGTGAACTACATCGCCCAGCGCGAAGGCGGCTTCGACAAACTCAAGGGCAAGAAGATTGCCACGGTCTATCACGACTCGGCCTATGGGCGCGAAACCCTCGGCCCGTTGAAGCTGCTCGCCGACAAGTATGGCTTTGAAAACATCCAGATCCCGGTCGCCGACCCGGGCAATGAACAATCGGCGCAATGGCGCCAGGTGCGCCAGGCCAACCCGGACTGGGTGTTCCTGCGCACCTGGGGCGTGTCCACGCCGGTGGCGGTCAAGACGGCGGCGCGGTTCGGCTTTCCTGTCGACCATATCATCGGCGATATCTGGGCCAGTTCCAGCGAAGATGTGCTGCCCGCAGGCGCTGCCGCCAAGGGTTACCTGGCCCTCACGCCGTATCCGGCCGGGGCGGATTTCGACATCCACAAACGCCTCAAGCAGTTCATCCTCGACAAGGGCCACAGCGACCTCAAGGACCTGAACAACTTCGGCAGCGTCTACTACAACTCCGGCCTGGTGAACGCCGCCGTGGCCGTGGAAGCGATCCGCACCGCCCAGGCCAGGTTCGGCAAGCGCCCGCTCACTGGCGAAGAAGGCCGTTGGGGGCTGGAGCACCTGAACATCGACGATGCCCGCTTGAAAGACATGGGCTACCTGGGCCTGATGCAGAACCTCAAGCTGTCGTGCCGCGACCACGAAGGCGGCGGCTCGGCGCGGGTGCAGCAATGGGACGGCGCGCATTGGACGCTGATCAGCGACTGGATCGCCGCCGACCGTGCGTTGCTGCGCCCGCTGATCGATGAAAAATCCGCCGCGTTCGCCAAGGAAAAAGGCCTGACACCACGCACCTGCGCCGGGGATGAATAAACCATGAGCCAGCCCGCCGCTGCACCCGCGAGCCCGTCACTGTTAAGCGTCAAGGACATCGAGGTGATCTACGACGGCGCGATCCTGGCGGTGGCCGGGGTGTCGCTGCAGGTGCCCCGAGGCGCCATCGTGGCCTTGCTCGGTGCCAATGGCGCGGGCAAGAGCACCACGCTCAAGGCCATCTCCGGCCTGGTGCGGGCCGAGCGCGCCGAGGTCAGCCGTGGGGCCATCGAGTATGCCGGGCAGGACCTGGCCGGCATCGACCCCAGCCGGCGCGTGCGCCAGGGCATGGTGCATGTACTGGAAGGTCGCCATGTGTTCGGCCAACTGACGGTGGAAGACAACCTGCGCAGCGGCAGCTTCGTGCGGCGCTTGAGCCGGCGGGACCTGGAGCACGACCTGGAGCGCATCTACACCTGGTTCCCACGGCTCAAGACCAAGCGCTACACCCGCGCCGGCCTCACTTCGGGCGGCGAGCAGCAGATGGTCGCCATCGGCCGGGCGTTGATGACCCGTCCTACTTTGGTACTGCTTGACGAGCCGTCGATGGGTTTGGCGCCTATGATCGTACAAGAGATCTTCGAGATCATCGCGCAGCTCAATCGCGAGCAGCAGGTGAGTTTTTTGATCGCCGAGCAGAACATCAATGTCGCGCTCAACTATGCGTCCCAGGGTTACGTACTGGAGACTGGGCGGGTAGCCTTGAGTGGCAGCGCCGCCGAGTTGCTGGCGCGGGGTGATCTGCAGGCTATCTATCTGGGCAAACAATAAGGGCCTATGGGCATGAGTGAATCCTTGCGCGACGCCGATGTACTGATCGTCGGCGGCGGCTTGAGCGGTACGATGCTGGCGGTGCAACTGTTGCGCCTGCCTGGGCAGCGACAGATACGGGTGATCGAGCCGCGTGCCGAACTGGGCCGGGGTGAGGCCTACAGCGCGGTCGAGCTGGGCCATACCCTGAACGGCAACGCCGCACGCATGAGCGTCGACCCGGACAATCCCGATGACCTGACCGAGTGGCTCACCGACTATATCGGCGCCGGTGGCTGGCCGGAGTCGGCCGAGCAAGCGGTGCCGATCAGCGAGCTATTTCCGCCACGGGGTATTTTCGGCGTGTACGCGCAGCAGCGGTTGGCCGAAGCCAAGGCGCGCTCCGCGTCCACCGTGGAGCATGTGCGTGCCGAAGTGGTCGACCTGCAAGTCGATGACGCAGCGACGGTGGTCACCCTCGATAACGGCCGGCAACTGCGCGGTGCGTTCGCAGTCCTCGCCACCGGCATGTTCCCGGCGGCGCGCACGCCACAGACCGAGTCCAGCGGCTTGAACGCGGCGGCGGTCGACCCTTGGGATGTGCGGGCCATGAGCCACATCGATCCGCACGCACCGGTGCTGATCATCGGTTCCGGGCTGACCATGGTGGATGCGGTGGTGTCTTTGGAGCAGGCCGGCCATCGTGGGCCGATCGAGATTTTCTCGCGCCATGGGCTGCTACCCCATGTTCGCCGGCAGCCGCCGAGTTGGGTCGACTTCCTGGCGGCCGACCCCGGCCTGCGCAGCCCTCGGCAGTTGCTGCGCGAGGTGCGTCGCCAATGCCGGATCGCACTGCACGAGGGCATCGATTGGCAAGCCCCGTTGGACACGGTGCGAGCGCATATCGGTCGGTTGTGGAGCCAGGCCAGCGAGCGCGAGAAACGGCAGTTCGTGCGGCATGTGCGGCCTTGGTGGGAAAGCCATCACCACCGCTCGCCGCCATTGAGCGCGCAGTTGGTGGCGCGCTTGCAAGGCGAGGGGCGGTTGCGCATTCAGGCTGCGTCGTTCAAGGGCTTGGTGACTGTGGATGAGCGCGTGACCATTGCGGTACGCCGCCGGGGCGAGCAGGGGATCACCCAGGTCTCGGGCGCTGCGTTGATCAACTCCAGCGGCATCGAATACGACTGGCGCCGCGTGGCCCGGCCGCTGCCCCAGCAGTTGCTCAAGCGCGGATTGATTCGCCCCGGGCCGCTGGCCTTGGGGATTGCGGCGGATGCGTCGGGCGCGGTGCTGGATGCCCAGGGCCACGTCAGCCGGCGCTTGTTCGCCATGGGGCCACCGTTACGCGGCATGTGGTGGGAAAGCACGGCGGTGACGGATGTGGCGATTCAGGCTAAAGCCTTGGCTTATAAATTGGCACAGCTCTAAAAGTGTGGGAGGGGGCTTGCTCCCGATAACGGTGGTTCAGATTCAACTCTGTGACTGACACACCGCTATCGGGAGCAAGCCCCCTCCCACAGTAGATCCTCATTTATTTTGAGATCTTCACGAATCCAGGCTTGAGTCCGAACACCTCCACACCTTGCGGTGTCGATTGCCCCGTCTTCACCGTCACCCGCTCCACCGGCTTATCCATCGCCGCTCGATACGCCACCGTCATGTCCGGCTCGATCGCCTGGCTTGGAATTACCATCGCCTGGTCATTGTTGTAAGTCACGATGGTCAACCGCGCGCTCATCCCCAAGCGCACACGCTGCAGTTGCTGCGGCGTCAGCTTGGGAATCGACAAGGTCACCGGAAACTGCGCGCTGCCCTGGTTATCACTGGCAATCGCCAACCCGCTGACCACGCTGACGGACCCCGTCAACCGCTCGCCATCGAAGCCGTCTCCCATCACTTCCACCGCCTGGCCCTGGTGCAGTTGGTTGATGTCCAGCTCGGAGACCTTGGCGACGATTTTCAGTCGCTCGATATTGGCCAGGCCGAACAGCACCTGGCCCTGGCTGACCTTGCTGCCCGCCTGCACCGGGGTATTGTTGGTGTTGCCACCCTGGGGTGAACTGTTGTTGCCCGGCGCCGGCACCACGATGCCGGAGAACGGTGCCCTGACCTCCTGGCCGTCGAGCAACGTGTGCAGGGCCTCGTATTTCACCGTGGCGTTGGTCAACTCCATGTCCGCGATCTGGCGGTAGGCGCCTTTGCCCTGGTCCAGCGCTTGTTGCAATTCGCTGCGCGCGGCGACCAGGTCCAACTGCTGCTGTTGAGCCTGTTGCTTGAGGTCATCGAGCTCGTTGCGCGGGATGATGCCGCGCTTGAACAGGTTCTCGCTTTCCGTGAGTTTGCGCTGGGTGTTGCCGGCCGTCATTTCGGCGGTGCGCAGGCTGCGACGGGCACGGCTGACGGTGGGGCTGCTGTCCCAGTCCTGCATTTCCTGCACGGTGCGCCGCGCCTTGAGTTGGAGGGAGAGGGCATCGCGCAGTTGCACTTCGAGGGTGGCCGGGTCCATGCGCAGCAGCACCTGGCCCGCTTCGACGCGCTGGCCTTGCTCAACCAGGTTGGCCAGGACATTGCCGTCGAAGGGCGCTGTCAGGGTGATGGTGGTGTCAGGCTCGATCTTGCCCACCAGGCCGATCTGGTGCACCAACGGGTCCGGCTTTACCGCCAGCCACTGCTCGGTGGGCGCGGGCGAGTCGGCGCCCGGACTGCGCAGCGCCACCCCGGCACCGGCCAGGAGCAGCACCAACACGGCGCCGATCAGGTACTTCTTGTTAGTAGTCATTGAGGGCGATTTCCCAACTTTCCAGCGTCATGCCCAGGGTCAAGTCGAGCTGGGTCTGGGCGTTCAAATAAGCGATCAGGGCGTTGAGCTGCGCATTTTCGGCGTTGCGCAGGTCGGTCTCGAAACTCAGCACCTGGAAGTTGGTGGAGCGCCCGGCGCTGAGTTTTTCCCGCTCGATCTCGATCTTGCGTCGTGACAGTTCCACGGCGCGCTGGGAGATTTCATATTGGCGCCAGCGGGTACCGAGGTCGCGCACCACGTCGTTGACGCTGCGCTCCAGTTCCTGGCGGGCGTCGGCGATACGAATCTCCTGGTCTTCCACGTTCACCCGCGCCCGCACTTCGGCCTGGCGCGTGCTGATATCGCCGATAGGGATCTGCACCTGCACTCCGGCGTAGCTGTCCCAGGTACGCTGGTTGGTATTGCCGTTGTCACTATTATTGTAGGCGTCGCGTATCTGGTTGGCCCCGGCGACCAGGTCGACCTGCCAGCGCCCGGAGTCCTTGGCGATGACCAGGTTCAAGTCCGCCTGCTGGCTGCCCAGCAAGGCGGCGAGGTATTCCGGTTGCTGGGTTTGCGCCAGGTTGAACGCCTGGCGCCGGTCGATGCTCATCGGTTTGGCTTCCAGGGCTTCACTGGCACGGATCGGCGTGGACAGGTCCAGGGCCAGTAGGCGCAGCAAGGCGAGGCGGCTGGTGTCGAGCTGGTTTTGCGCCTCTTCCACGCCCAGTTGTTGGGTGGCGATATCGGCTTCGGTCTGCACGATTTCGAATTCGGCCATGCGCCCGGCGCTGATCAACGCCTTGTTCACCTCCAGCAGCGTGCCGGAACGCTTGAGCGCGTCCTGCACGATGCTCAATTGCTCCTGGGCGCGCAGCAGGTCGCGGTAAGTGGCGATGATCTGGCTGATGGTCTGCGCCACGGTGGCCTTGAGGTTCAGGCGGTTGGCCTGTTCCGCCAGGCGCGACAGGCGCAACGGTGCGGTGGTGGCGTCCCAGCCGGCGCCGCGCATCAGCGGCTGGATGATCGACAGGTCCAGGCCGTCACGGCGGTAGCGGCCGGCGCGATCGGCGTTGTTCAGTTGTTGGGTCCAGTTCATGCTCAACCGGGTGCCGTACTCACCGAGCAAGGTTGCATTGGGGGCCAGGTTGGCGTTGCGTGCGTTGTCCGCCGAACCCCGGGTGGCGCGGTAATAGCTGTTGAGCGTGAGCTTGGGGTTGAAGGTGTCTTCGGCCACGCGCAAGTCGAACTTCTGCGCCACCCGTTGCAGGTAGGCGCTGCGGATTGCCGGGTTATTGCGCAGGCCCAGGTACACGGCGTCGCCCAGGGTGATGTCGGTGACCTGGGCCTTGAGTGACACACCGCGATCGTAACCGCTGCGGGTGGTGCTGGGCGCCGAGGGGTTGATCACCACGTCGGCGGCCATGACCGGCAGGCTCACCAGTGCCAGTAGCCCCAGCCATTGACATAGCCATTTACTCATCGCGCAAGGCCTCCACTGGCTGCAGCCGTGAGGCCGAGACCGCCGGGTAGATGCCAAAGAACAACCCCACCAGCAAGGTGCTGCCGACCCCCAGGGGCAGGGCGGCGACCGCCAGGGAAAACGCCCAGCCTGACAGCCAGGCGTAGAGCCAGGCGGCAGTCATGCCCAGCACCGCACCGCAGAGTGCGCCGACGGCCGTCAGAGTCACGGCTTCCAGCAGGAACAGGTTGCGGATATCTCGCTGCCGTGCGCCCAAGGCCATGCGGATGCCGATCTCGCGGCGGCGCTCCGACACATTCATCAGCATCACGTTCATCACGCCCACGCCGCCGCCCACCAGGGAGATAGCCCCCAACGCCAGCAACAGATAAGCAAAGGTGCGGCTTTGCCGGGTCATGCCATCGATCATTTGCTGGGGCACCTGGATGTCGACGTCGTGGTCGACCAGTTGGCGTTGCAAGGCGGTGGCGGCGTCGTGCGCAATGCGCTCCATATCCTGGCCGGCGGCGGCGCGGATGATCACGCTGCCGATTTGCGGGGTGGCATAGATGCGGCGCATGCCTTCGGCGGGGATGAACAGCGATTCATTGGCCTGAACCGGGATCAGCATGGCGCGAGGCTGGCTGTGCAAAATGCCGACGATCAGGAACAGGTAGTCGTTTATGCGTACGCGGTCGCCCAGTTTCAACGGGCTGCCGGGTTGGCTGAGGGCCTGGGCCAACGAGTCGCCGATCACGGCGTAGGTTTCATTGGTGTCGAAACTCGACAGGAAGCGCCCGTCACGCACGGCCAGGCGCATGGCGTCCTGAATGTCGGGGGTAATGCCGACGAAGTTGGCGTTCACGGCGTGCCCCTGGAACACAAGCAGCCCGCTGAACAAGGTGAGCGCGCCGATATGGGCAATGCCTGGCACTGCCTGGCGCACCGCCTCGAGGTCGAGGCTGGCGCGCATGGCTGCGTTGCTGTTGCCTTTGGGCGGGAACTGGGCGACCAGGGTGTCGGTGCCCATGTCCTTGAAAATCATCGCCGCGTCGGTGGCGGCGTTATGGCCGATGTTGATCAGCGCCACCACCGACGAGCTGCCGATAACGATGCCCAGCAAGGCCAGGATCGAGCGTTTGCCCAAGGTGCGCAGGCTGACGAAGGCTTCATGCAGCAGTTGGCTCACGCTCTGTTCGACCCGCAGGCTCATAGGCGCCCGGCCTCATGCACCGTACCGTTGCGCACCAGGATCTTGCGCTCCAGGCGTTCGGCGATGTGGGCGTCGTGGGTGACGATGATCAGCGTCACTTGTTGTTGGCGGTTGAGCGCCAGGAGCAGGTCCATGATCTCCTGGGCCGTGGTGCTGTCGAGGTTGCCGGTGGGTTCGTCCGCAAGAATCACTGAGGGTTTGCCGACCAGCGCCCGCGCAATCGCCACCCGTTGGCGCTGGCCGCCGGAGAGGTCGGCGGGGCGATGGTGAGCGCGTTCGGCCAGGCCGACTTGTTCGAGCATGTGCACGGCGCGTTCCAGCGACTCATGACGTGATATGCCCCGGTAACTCAGGGGCAGGGCGACGTTGTCGACGGCGCTGAGGCGTGGCAGCAGGTTGAAGCTCTGGAACACGAAACCGATTTGCCGGTTGCGCAGGGCGGCCAGCTCATCGGGCGTGGCGCTGAAAATATCGTGGCCGGCAAAGTGGTATTGGCCGCCGTTGGGCAAGTCGAGCAGGCCCAGGATATTGAGCAGGGTGCTTTTGCCGGAGCCGGAAGCACCGAGGATGCCGCAGCTGTCACCGCTGGCGATGGACAGGCACACATCATTGAGAATGGACAGTTCCTGCCCGGCGAGCTGATAGCGTTTGCCGATGCCTTGCAGGGAAATCAAGCCTGGGTGCGCGGGGGTCTGTGTCATCATGACTACGCCTGCAGTCTCGACGGTGCCGCCATGCGCCCGTAAATCTTTGTAACAAGTTCGGGAGCTGTCTGGTACGCGTCACGGACTGGTTTTATTTCTTGTTTTTAAAATATTGTTTGAATAGTAACCGCCTTCCTGCGGCTCCGCCAGCCATGGATATAGAGCGGTTTAACGCTTTGAAATGACTTGTTGGTGGGCTGGTCCAGCCTTTTGAAAATACCTTGGACTCGCCCCGATAGCCCCATTTATACAGGCTTTTGATAGCATTACGCAGTGTCGCTGCTTGCATTCGATTGGCCGCCCCGGTATAAAAAATCAAATTATTTTTTAAAACAATATTTCCCCCGTGGAACTCTTATGGTCGCGAAGAAACTCAGCGCTCCAAACGTTACCAAGACTCGACTGCTGGATGCGACAGAGGCTCTCTTCATCAAATACGGTTATGACGCGGTCTTGTTGCGGCAGATTACCGAGCGTGCCCAGGTCAACCTGGCTGCCGTGAACTACCACTTCGGGGACAAGGATTCCCTGATGCAGACCCTGCTCAAGCAACGCCTGGAGCCGCTCAACGAGCAGCGCCTGGAATTGCTGGCGCGCTGTGAGGCTGAAGCCGACGGGCCGCTGGACTGCGACACCTTGCTCGGCGTGCTGTTCGCGCCGGCCATGGGCCTGGAGCGCAGCGATCCGGCCAGCGGGGAAGGGCGCTCGTTCATTCGTTTCCTGGGCCGGGTCTACAGCGATACTTCGCCGTTTATCCAGGAATACCTCAAGGTGCATTACCAGCCGGTGTTCCAGCGCTTCTTCGAAGCCTTTGCCCTGGCCTTGCCGGACCTGCCGCGCAACGAACTGGGCGTGCGCCTGCAATTTGCGCTCAAGGCGATTTCCGGGGTGATGGCCGGCACTGAACTGCGCCTGCTGATGAACTCCATGAGCCTGGGTCGCCCGGCCACGGATGCGGAAGTGATGGCTAAGTTGATCACGCTGGTGTCGGCGGCGATTCGGGTACCGCAGCAGAGCCCGGAAGCGGAAACCGCGCTGGCCAAGGTACTGGATACCCAGCGGGCCATCCGCGAACAAGCGGCAACCCCCGCCGCCAAGGCATCGGGCTAGGTCAAATCCGAGGCAAAAAAAGCCCGCTGGGGCGGCGGGCTTGATATGCAACATTTGTAACGGATGAGGCTTCACACTACGGGCCGAGATGTGAATAAAACGTGAAAAACATGTGAGGGAAAGCGTTAAAGTTCTGACCTGCATAAACTTGTCAACGGGCGCTTTCTTATATTCTCCAATCGCCCGCACTTTTTGCCAGGCGTTGGCGCATGGCGTCCACGTTGGTCGCCAGTTGCACGGTCAACAAACGGTAACCATCCAGAGCGCTGTAGACCGGTGCGTCCATAGTGGGTTCGCTGCCGCTGATATGGCTTGGCCGCTCCAACCGCTCCGTCACCCCGGATTTCAACGCCCGCGCCATCCCCACCAACTGCACGCGGATCTGCCGGTGTTCGGCCTTCAACATCATTTGCATCCGCGCCATCGCCTGTTCATCCCGTGGGTCCGGCCGCGTATTGCCCAAGATTTCCAAGGTGCTGATGCACATGCGCAGATGCCGCTGGATCGCGTCCAGCTCGGTCATGGAAATCCGCACTTCCTTGGACACCGACGGCATCAGCGAGCGCAGTTGCACCATCGCGGCGTTCAAGCGATTGAGCAGTTTGAGGTGTTCATCATCGGTGACCGATTGGCCATTGATGATCCGGCTGTAAATAGCCGCGCAGTCGCGCAACGCACTGGCCAGGTTGTAGCGCCAGGAATACACGGCATACAGCGGCAGGGCGAAGGAGAACGCCAGCGCCAATACAATCCCGATCAGGATATCCACGGTGCGCCACAAACCATCGGAGATCGGGTTGTCGCCGTGGCCGGCGACGATGAATACCGTGATCGCCGACAGCAGCGCGATATAACCACCCTTGCCGATGGCGTGATAGGAAAAGAACCCGCACACCACCGACATCAGCAGGTAGGTCAGCAGCGGCTGGCCCAGCCAAGCCTGTTGCACCACCAAGGCCAGGCCGACACTCGCGCCGATCAAGGTGCCATAGGCCCGCTCCACGGCTTTTTTGCCGATATTGCCGTGGTGCTGCAACCCGCCGATCACGATCAGCATGGTCACCGACGCCCACTCACCGTGGGGCAGGTTGATGCCCGTAGTAAGCAGGATGGTTGCCAGCAGGCCGATGGACACGCGCACGGCGTGGATCAGCTTGGCATGGCGATAGCGCCGATACGGGTCGAGCAACGGGCGCAGCAGGCGCCGGGCGAACAGGGGCAGGTTCATCGGTACTAAAGTGGCCTCAAAAGTCAGGGCGTACGCGGTTCAAGTGTGGGAGGGGGCTTGCCCCCTCCCACATTTAAATCAGCATGCTTCTTAGAAGATGTAGTCGGTTGTCAGGAAGCTTGAGTCACGATTACGCAAGATGTCACTGACCAGCGCCTTGTTGCTTTCCTGGAACTTGGTCGCCACCAGGGTACGGATCGAGAACACGCGTAACGCGTCATGCACCGACAGCGTGCCCTCGGCCGAGTTCTTGCGCCCGTTGAACGGGAAGGTGTCCGGCCCACGCTGGCATTGGGCATTGATGTTGATGCGTCCAACCTGGTTGGCGAAGGTGTCCACCAGCGTGCCAACGGCCTCGGGGTTGGTGCCGAAGAGGCTCAGTTGCTGGCCGAAATCCGAATCCAGCACATAGTCGATCACGGTTTCCAGATCACGGTAAGGCACGATCGGCACCACGGGGCCGAACTGTTCCTCGTGGTACACGCGCATCTGCGGGTTCACCGGGTAGAGCACTGCGGGGTAGAAGAACGAGCCGCGACTGACACCGCCGTTGGGGTTCACCACGTGGGCGCCGTGCGCTGCGGCATCGGCCACCAGGCCGTTGAGGTAATCCACCTTGCCCACTTCGGGCAAGGGTGTCAGCGCAACCCCGTCTTCCCAGGGCATGCCGGGCTTGAGGGTGGCGAGTTTCTGGTTGAATTTCTCGATAAAGCGCTCGACCACATCCTCATGCACAAACAGGATTTTCAGTGCGGTGCAGCGCTGGCCGTTGAACGACAGCGAACCGGTCACGGCTTCGCTCACCGCATTGTCCAGGTCGACCTCGGGCAACACGATACCGGGGTTTTTCGCATCCAGGCCCAGCGCTGCGCGCAGACGGTGGGGCTTGGGGTGCAGCTTTTTCAGGTCACTGGCGGCCTTGTTGGTGCCGATAAATGCAAAGATATCGATCTTGCCGCTGGCCATCAGCGCGCTGACGGTTTCGCGGCCACTGCCGTAGATCACGTTGATCACCCCGGCCGGGAAGCTGTCGCGGAAGGCTTCCAGCAATGGGCGGATCAACAGCACGCCGAGCTTGGCCGGCTTGAACACCACGGTGTTGCCCATGATCAACGCCGGGATCAGCGTGGTGAAGGTTTCGTTCAGCGGGTAGTTATACGGCCCCATGCACAGCGCTACGCCCAGCGGTACGCGGCGGATCTGGCCGAGGGTGTCCTGCTCCAGTTCGAAGCGGCTGGAGCGGCGGTCGAGTTCCTTGAGCGCATTGATGGTGTCGGTGATGTAGTCGCAGGTGCGGTCGAACTCTTTCTGCGAGTCCTTGAGGTTCTTGCCGATCTCCCACATCAGCAGCTTGACCACCGCGTCGCGCTGTTCGCGCATACGGCGTAAAAAGGCTTCGACGTGCCTGATGCGATCAACCACGCGCATCGTCGGCCATTCGCCCTGGCCACGGTCGTAGGCGCGCACGGCGGCGTCGAGGGCGGTGAGGGCGGTGTCGGCGTCGAGCAGCGGGGTGCTGCCGATATGCACGCGTTCTTCGCCGAACTGCACCGGGCTCTGCACCTTGGCGAGCGGGCCGTTCCACACGTGCAACCGGCCGTCTACCAGGTAGTCACGCTGTTCAATGGGCGCGCCCAGGCGGAAGGCTTCGGGAATCTCGGTGGCGGAGGCGGGAAACAGCTCGGCGAGCAGGTTGCTGGTGGTCATATCGCTACCCCTGGAAAAGTTACAAAACATGACTGGGACATGACTAGAGAGTCACCCAACAGAGGGCTCTATGGCAAGGCTTGCGCGCTTTCTTGTACGCATGGCAGTGCGCGGCGGTTAAACTGCGCGACTTTCTGGAAGGAGTTCACATGAGTCAGTACCAGCCGGGCATTCTTGCCGCACCGGTGCCATTGCAGGCACGCCATCTGTTTTTTGCCGTGGACTCCCTGGGCGGCGTACCGGCCGCGCTGGACGCACTGGTGCAATTGGCCGATTCGGCGGCGGTGGTCGGCTTGGGTGAACCGCTGGTCGCGGCATTGGGCACGCATATCGACGGGCTGCGTGCATTCCCCGCCGTCAGCGGCCCGGGCGCACACAACCCCTCGACTCAACAGGCGCTGTGGGTATGGTTGCATGGGGTGGATCGGGGGGAGTTGCTGTTACGCAGCCGCGCCTTCGAAAAAGCCCTGGCCCCAGCCTTTCGCCTGGTGCAGATGACCGAAGGGTTCCGCTACAAGACCGGCTTCGACCTCACCGATTATGAAGACGGCACCGAAAACCCCCACGATGATGCTGCGGTCGAAGCCGCACTGACCGACAGCGGCGCCAGCTTCGCCGCCCTCCAGCAATGGCAACATGACCTCGACGGCTTCGCCGCCTTGCCGGCCCTGGAGCGCGACCACATCATCGGTCGCCGGCATGGCGACAACGAAGAGCTGGACGATGCCCCCGCGTCCGCCCACACCAAGCGCACCGCGCAGGAAAGCTTCACCCCGGAAGCCTTCGTGGTACGCCGCTCGATGCCATGGGCCGAGAACGGCCAGGCCGGGTTGATGTTCCTCGCGTTTGGCCACTCCTTCGACGCGTTCGAGGCGCAACTGCGGCGCATGAGCGGCCTGGAAGATGGAATTGTCGATGGGCTGTACCGCATCAGCACGCCGTTGACCGGCGGTTACTACTGGTGCCCGCCGATCCAGGACGGACGTCTGGACCTGAGCGCGCTGGCACGCTGATCGACTGCGCGAACCGCTGCCTGAAAAGCGCCCTGACCCGAACGGTCAGGGCGCTTTTTTTTGTGGCTGTGTATCACGCTGTATCTGAGCACCCTCCTGATACACCGGCATGACGTTCTATCGCGTTCGCGACACAGAGCGGATACACGCCTGGCTTTAACTCTGTTCACCAGCTGGCGCAGGCGGTCATCGACCCCAAGGCGCCCTGGCCACACTCAGTCAAGCCAGGAGATTCACCCATGAAGCGTTCTTACGCAGCCCTTGCGGCAACCCTCGCCCTGTCCCTCAGTGCCTTCGCGGCCGTGGCCCATGCCGATGAGCCCAAGCCCCAGGAGAAATGCTTCGGCGTGGCCCTCGCGGGTGCCAACGATTGCGCCGCAGGCAAAGGCACCTCATGTGCCGGCACCGCCACCACCGACTACCAGGGCAACGCCTGGGTGTTGGTGGACAAAGGCACCTGCACCCAGATCAAGACCCCCAAAGGCTACGGCAGCCTCACGGAGCAACCATGAGCCGAGCGGCCCCGGCGGTGGTGATCCAGCGCCTGCTGCCCCAGGCCCTGCTGTTGCTGGTGGCCCGTGTGGGCATCGCGGCGGTGTTCTTCCTGTCGGGGCGTACCAAGGTCACCGGTGTGCTTGAACTCAAGCCGTCGACCTACACGCTGTTTCGCTCGGAATACGCCTTACCGCTGATCCCGCCGGACTGGGCCGCGCACCTGGCGACCTACGCCGAGCACCTGTTCCCGCTGTTGTTGGTGTTGGGCCTGCTGACCCGTCCGGCTGCTGCCGCACTGTTGGGCATGACCCTGGTGATCGAGGTGTTTGTGTACCCCGATGCCTGGCCGGTGCACCTGACCTGGGCGGGCCTGTTGCTGCCGCTGCTGGCGTATGGCGGTGGAGCCTGGTCGCTGGACCGCCTGCTGGCGGCTAGACGTGGCTGACTTTCTACAACCTGAATGGAGCTTTCCCATGCGTATGCTTTCTTCTCTGGCCATTGCCATGGCCTTGACCGTTCCCATGCTGGCCCAGGCGGCGCAGGCCCCACAGCCTCCACAGCCCGGCACCGGTAAGAACGTGGTGATCGTGCCCGGATCATTTGTTGACGGTTCCGGTTGGCGGGTGGTGCACGACATCCTGATTCATAAGGGCTACAAGGTCACGGTGGTGCATCAGGGCCACGAAAACCTCGCAGCCGATGTGGCCGAAGCCCGTGAAGTGCTGGAGCAACAGGTCGGCCCGGTGGTGCTGGTGGGCCACAGTTCCGGGGGTGGCGTGATCTCGATTGCCGGTGACCGCGACAAGGTCAAGGCACTGGTCTACGTCTCGGCTTTGCAGCCGGAGGTGGGCGAGAACATGGCCCAGTTGATCGGCTCCATGCCGGCGCCCAGCGATGACATCCAACAGAAGCGCGACGGTCATCTGTTCTTTGACCGCGCCAAGTTCAACGCGGACTTTGCCGCCGACCTGAGCACCAACCGCACTGATTTCATGGCCGCCTCCCAAGTGCCGGCCACCACCGCACTGTTTGGCGGCACGGTGTGGGCTGCGGCTTGGCACAAGAAGCCGACCTACGCGGTGGTGTCCACCGAAGACCGCGCCCTGAGCCCCGACCTGCAACGTTGGATGTACCAGCGCGCCGGTTCCAAGGTCACCGAAATCAAAGCCAGCCACGCGGTGTACATCTCCCAGCCCGAGGCTGTGGCGAAGGTCATCGAAGACGCTGCATCCGTTATCCAATAACCCACGACACCCTGGAGAAACACCCATGAACACTGCACTCAAATCCCGCTTGAGCCTGGCTGCCGCCGCCGCACTGATCGCCATGGCCTCGGCTTCATTCGCCACTGCCGCCAGCGCCGCCGACGCGCAGGAAAAGCCCGGCCGCTGCTACGGCGTCAACACCTGCAAGGGCACCAGCCTGTGCGCAACCGCCAAGAACGACTGCAAAGGCCTCAACAGCTGCAAAGGCGAAGGCGTGATCGTCAAGACGCCGTCTGAATGCCTCAAGGCCGGCGGCACCTTGACTGAACCGAAGTAATCCACCCGGCGAGCCCTGCGCGGGCTCGCCACTTTTTTTGCGGGGATCCGCCATGCCGACACCTAATCCTCACTTTTCCGGCTACGGCCTGGGGCTGCGCAAGGAGCATTACTGCGACTTTCTGGAAACCTCGGTCCCCGTGGACTTTGTCGAAGTGATCTCCGAAAACTTTATGGTCGCGGGCGGCCAGCCCCGGCACATTTTGCGCCAGGTTCGCGAGCGGCACCCGGTGGCGCTGCACGGGGTGTCGATGTCGATCGGCACCGCCGAGGGGCTCGACGCCCACTACCTGCGGCGCCTCAAGTCGCTGGTCGATGAGATCGAGCCGCTGTTTGTCTCCGACCATCTGAGCTGGTCACGCAGCGGTCACTTCAATGCCCACGATTTATTGCCGGTGCCCTACACCGAAGAGGCACTGGACCGGGTGTGCGCCAATATCGATCAGGCCCAGGAGGCGTTGGGTCGCACGCTGCTGTTCGAAAACCCGTCGAGTTACCTGGCCTTTGATGGCGCCGTCATGAGCGAGTGGGCATTTATCGACGCCATGACCAAGCGCACGGGCTGTGAGTTGCTGCTGGACATCAACAATGTGTTTGTCAGCGCCAGCAACCACGGCTTCGATGCCGACGCGTTCCTCGACGGCATCCCCGCCGAACGGGTACGCCAGGTGCACTTGGCCGGGCATAGCCAGGGCCGCGAATTGTTGATCGACAGCCATGACAGCCCGGTGTGTGACGAGGTGTGGGCGCTGTATGCCAAGGCCATGGCCAAACTGGGCCCGGTGGCGACCATGATCGAACGTGACGATGAGATTCCGCCATTGGCCGAGTTGCTGCGGGAGTTGTCGATGGCCCGCACGCTGGGAGCGCAGCCATGAACCTGGCCGAGTGGCAGCAAACCTTTCGGACCTGGCTGGTGAGCGCGTCGGATGAGTCCGCTCAACGGCTGGGCAATCACCACGCCGGTCTTGCGGTGTACCAGAACAACTACCGTGCCCAGTTGGTGGGGTGCCTGGAGCAGGCGTTTCCCAACCTGCGCCGTTGGCTGGGTGAGACGGCGTTCCTGGCGGCCAGCATGACTTACATCGACCAGCAGCCACCCCACGCCTGGACCCTGGATGCCTACCCCGAGGGCTTCTATCACAGCTTGAAAAGCACGTTTGCCCACAATCCCGATGTGCACGAACTGGCCTGGATCGAGTCGGCCCTGAGCGAAGCCTTTGTGGCCGCCGATGCTCAACCCGTGCCGTTGGAGGCGCTGGCCGGGGTGGACTGGGACACGGCCCACCTGCGGTTGACGCCGTCGCTGCGTTGCCATGCCTTGACCACCAATGCCGAGGCGATCTGGTCAGCCTTGTGGCAAGAGGCCGCGGCCCCCGAAGCGGTCATGCTTGATGTCCCGGGTGGTGTGCTGGTGTGGCGGCGGCAGTTCACCTCGCGCCTGCGCCAGGTGGATGCGCTGGAACTGCACGCATTGTTGCAGGTGCAGGGCGACGGCAGTTTTGCCGGGTTATGTGAGTGCCTGGTCGAGCGCCTGGGGGAAGAGGCCGGTGTGATGCAGGCCGGTGAGTACCTGGCCGGGTGGCTGGGCAGTGAGTTGATTGTGGAGGTGGGCCATGTTTGATCGTCGTGATTTTCTGCTGCTGGCGGCAGTCACCCTGTCCGCGCCGGCGTTTGCCGTGCAACAGGTCAGCACCGATGAGCAGGACATTCGCTATGAACAGGCCGGGCCGGAGGAGGGCCGTGCGATCATCCTGCTGGCAGCCGATACCAATGCCTTTGCCGCAGTGATACCCGCTCTGGCCGCCCAAGGGTTTCGGGTGATTGTGCCGTACTTGCGCGATGCGCGCGACGCAGCGCTTGGCCAGGATGTGCTGGAACTGATGAATGCACTGCATATCCCCGAGGCGGTACTGGCGGGTGTGGAATTGGGGGCACGGGTGGCTTCGCATGCTGCGCTATTGAAGCCGAGTCGCTGCGTCGGGCTGGTCACCTCGAACACCGCGCCCCAGCCCGGTTTTGCCGAGGCGGTGGGGCTGATGGCGAAGACCGGACACTGGCGAACATGAAAATATTGACAGCCAGGTGATCGGCCACTGAAAAAAATCCCCGCTGCCCGTAACCTAGAGGCCTTTGTCACCTGCGGGGAGTGTTCATGTCTTCTGTTGCCGATGGGTTGCCCGCCCATAAACGCTGGCCGGCGGTGATTGCCCTGTCGCTGGGGATCGGCATGGCGACCCTCGACACGGCCATCGTCAACACCGCGTTGCCGACGCTGGCCGAGGGGATCGGCACCGATTCGGCCTCGGTGATCTGGGTGGTCAACGCTTACCAGTTGGCGATCATCGCCACGGTGCTGCCCTTTGCATCATTGAGCGATGTGCTCGGGCACCGGCGGGTCTATCTGGGCGGCTTGTTGCTGTTCATTGTCTCGTCGCTGTTGTGTGGGCTGGCCGGTTCGCTATTGACCCTGACCGCCGCACGCGTGGCGCAAGGGCTCGGCGCGGCGGCACTGATGAGCGTGAATACCGCGTTGCTGCGGCATATCTACCCGTCAAAAATGCTTGGGCGCGGGCTGGGCTACAACTCGCTGGTGGTGGGGTTGGCATTTACCCTCGGGCCGACCGCTGCGTCGGCGATTCTGTCGGTGGCGACCTGGCATTGGCTGTACCTGATCAACGTACCCCTGGGGCTGTTGGCACTGGGCCTGGGGTTGCGCGCGCTGCCGGTACTGCCGTTGACCGGGCATGCCTTCGACCGTCTTGCCGCGCTGTTGTGTGCCGGTCTGTTCGCCTTGCTGGTGCTGGGGCTGGGCACCGCCGTGCACGGCGCCCAGGGCGCATTGACCCTGGGCCTGCTGGCCTTGGCGCTGGGTTGCGGTGCCTGGCTGCTGCGCCGCGAGGTCGGACACCCGGCTCCGATGCTGGCGGTGGACCTGTTCAAGCGCCCGGTGTTTGCCCTGTCGTCCCTCACGGCCATCTGTGCGTTCAGTGCCCAGGGGCTGGCCTTTGTGTCGCTGCCGTTCCTGTTGCAAGCGGTGCTGGGGCATAGCCAGGTGGAAACCGGGTTTTTGATGACGCCGTGGCCGGCGGTCGTCGCGGTGATGGCGCTGGTGGCGGGGCGCCTCGCGGATCGAGTGTCGCTGGCGCTGTTGTGCGGCATCGGGCTGTTGATGCTCAGTGTGGGCATGGCGACGTTGGCCACGCTGGGCAGCGGCGCATCGGCCTTTGAGATTGGCTGGCGCATGGCGTTGTGTGGTGCCGGGTTCGGCTTTTTCCAGTCGCCCAACCTCAAGGCGATCATGACCAGCGCCCCCTTGGCCCGCAGCGGCGGCGCCAGCGGCATCGTGGCGATCTCGCGCTTATTGGGGCAGACGCTGGGGGCGTCGCTGGTGGCGTTCTGTTTCCATCTGTCTGTGGGCAGTGGTCCTGAGTACGCGCTATGGCTGGGTTGCGCGTTTGCCTTGGTCGGCGCCGTGGCCAGTGGCTTGCGTCTGTTGCCCTATGACAAAAAGGTCGGATAAATCGTTGTAAAACGCCGGTCGGGAAGGCTACCGTGGCGACCTGAATATTTCGGAATGTTTCAGCATTATGTCGGTCCAGGCTCAACGCACTGCTGATGTGTCTTCCCGCCGCGCCGCGCTGACCCTCGCGTTATGCCTGCCCAGCGATGTACTGCTCTACCTGCTGCTGCCTATGGAGTCCCAGGCCTTTGGCATCACCCTGGCCCAGGCCGGCGTGCTGCTGGCGGCTAACCGGCTGGTGCGGATTTTCGGCTATCGCCATGTGCTGAACTTCTACGCGCGCCATGGCGACCGGTTGACCTGCATGATCGCGGCGGGGGCGGCGACCGTCTGCGCCGTGGGCAACTCGATGCTCTCAGGGTTCGCTGCGTTGCTGGGGTTGCGGCTGATCTGGGGCCTGTGCTTTGCCGCGTTGAACCTCTCCACCCAGGTGCTGGCGACTTCGGAGCCTGCCGGCGCGGCACGCCGGGCCGGGCGCTCGCGGGCGATGATTGCGCTCGGGCCAATGCTGGCCTTGCCCCTGGGCGGCTGGCTGACCTTATGGGCCGGGCCACGGCCGATCTTTCTGATTCTGGCCGGCAGCTGCTTGTTGGGGGTGTGGGCGGCGCACGGCCTGCCCAGGGTCGGCCATGACTTGCACAGTGCGGGGCGCCGTTTCAAATGGCCCGACAGCGTGGCGACCTGGTCATTTATCGAAGGCGTGGCGCTGGACGGACTCTTTATCTTTGGCCTGTCGATCCAGGCGCAGAAGCTGCTGGGGGGCGATGCAGTGCTGATCGCCGGTGGCCTGATGGCCCTGCGGTATGCCTCGGAGATGCTCCTCAGCCCGCTCGGCGGTCGTGCGGCGCAACGCTTCGGGGCCACTTCGATGTTGCTGCTGTTTTCGTTCCTGAGCGCCTTGGCCCTGGCGGCGTTCGGCAGTTACTGGGTGGTCATCGGCGCGGCGGCGGTGCTGGTGCTGCGCGCACTGCAACTGCCATTGGTGACCACCCTGGTCGCGGAGCGCAACCCGGGCTCGATGCGCGTGTCGGCACTGGCTTCCAACGCGGTATGGCGGGATATCGGCGCGGGCCTGGGGCCGTTGCTGGCGGGCCTGTTGCTGCCGGTAGCTGCGGCGCCCTGGGTGTTCGGCCTGGCCGGCGCGGCGATTGCGCTGAGCGCGGTGTTCTGCTGGCGGGCAAAAAGTTGAACGATGGCGCACGGCGGTTTCTCTAACCCTGTGTAGACCCTTTGAGGTGAACCATCATGCCCGAATACAAACAGCCGCCGCCCGGCACCCCGAACCCTGACCGCACACCCGGTGAAGAGGAGCGCGACAACGATGCGTTGCGTCCCAACGACCCGGCGGAGCGTCAGGACAACGATGTGGAACGGGTCGAGCACGACCTCGACAACCTCCACGACAAAGCCCGCCCGCTCTGAGCAAGGAGATTGCCGTGAATGACACGCCCAAAGGCCCGCGTTCGAGCGAGCACGCCAGCGGCAAGGATGAGTTGGGGTTTGACCCGGATTCGCCGGACGTGGCGGACCCGCAGGTGGACCCTGTCGGTCCGGCTATCGCCCCGTTGGATAAGGACAAGAAAGACCAGGATGAAAACAAGCCGCTCTATGACCCGTTGGGCGACCTGAAGCCTTGAACAGGAAGTTGAGCGCGGTTCTCACAGCGAGGCGTTAAGTTCATCGATCAGTGTCTCGCGGTACTTCAACGCCGAGATCGACCGATCGCCGAGCTTGCTTGCCACCGCGCTCAACAAGCCCTGGGCGAGCAACATGAAGGCGCACATGCTGTTACTGAAAAACAGGCTGTGATTGGGCACATAGAAGCTGTGCAGCGCCACTTTGGCCAGTGGCGAGCTGGAGGAGTCGGTCAACGCAATGACTTTGATCCCATGGCGCGCTGCAATCTCGGCGGTGGCCAGCACACTGGGGGTGTAGGGGAAGCAACTGGCAACCACCAACACGTCCCCCATGTCCAGCTGTGCCAGCGCATCCGCCACGCCTTGTCGGCTGGAGTCGAGGGCCGACACATCCGGGCGCAGCATGCCCAGGCCATACGACATGAACAGCGCCAGTGAATTGAACTGCCGCATGCCATGAATCCGCACTCGGCGCGCCTCGGCCAGCAGTTCTACGGTCTGTACGAACACCTCGGGATCGACCTGTTCGATCATGCTGGCGATGTTGGCGCTTTCCTGGCGGCCCAGGCGGGTCAGTTGGTTGAGGATGTCCTTGTCTTCATGATTGACCACCAGCCGTGAGGCCTGGTCGCTGTAGAAGTGCTTGCCCTCGGTAATTTCCCGCCGAAACACATCCTGCAACTTGCTGAAGCCGCCGTAGCCCAGGCGTTGCGCCAGCCTCGAGAGTGTCGAGGCATTGACGTCCAGTTGCTCCGCCAGCTCACTGATCGAGGACACCGCCGTGCGTTGCGGTGACTCGATCAGCGCCATCAACACCCGCCTGGAACTGCTGCCCAGCGCGATATCGACGTCGCGCCGTTCGATAGCCGCGAGCAATTGCTTGAGGCCGTCCAGCGTGTCGGGAAGGGCTGTCAGGGCTTTATTCATCACAGGGTCCATGTCAATGAGTGGCTACGCACCCAGGTGAACCACGCCTTCGGCAGCGGCTTGGTCGGTGTCAGGCTGCGTATAAATGCGCCACTCTACAGTGTTGGCGCTGATCCGAAAAACGCCGGTTGCCAAGGTGTTCTCATCGTCCGGATCATCCGCCGCACTGCGGTACACCGGCAGATGCCCACCGGAGGTGTCACGCAGCAGCGTCAGCGCAACCTCCGCGTGCAATGCGCCAGGCCATTGCAGCAGGTGCATATTGATACAGCGTTGCCTGGCGCCGGAGCTGTCGGTAATGCGCTGTGCCACCTGGCTCAATGCTGGCGCAACCAGATGGTTGGAATGCCCGACCGGCGCCTGGACTTCACGCACGTGGCTCGCGCCTGCGCACGCTTCCACACTGACCACCCGCAGGCTCCCCGCCTGGCCGAACGTGTGGTGAAACGCGCCGGCGCGGTCGGTGCGTGTCACGATCGAGATCGCCTCATCAAGGGTACTCGCGTCCAGCGTCGCGCGCCCCAGGATCTGGCGTGGGATGCCGGAGGGGATATGCAAGGGCCGGATATTGTTGACGGTCGCCACCAGCCCGCGCTCATTCACCGCCAGTGTATGCCCGGGCAGTGAGCCGGGGTAAACAAAGCTGGTGAACGCCAGGCCGGCATCCGGCGTGGCATGCAGCAGTGCGCAATGGCCTCTGAGTTGCGGGAAGCCGTCTTCGTTATGGGCGATCAGCGTACCGCCTTGGGTGGGGCCGAATACGGTCGTGCAGCCATCCACGCTGTGGGGGTGCACGTAGTCGCCTCGGCAATTCCACATGAACACCTCATCCACCGGCAACTGCAAGCCGTCGGCCAGCCCTTCGAGTTCCTGCCAGTAACGCGGGAACTCGTCTTGCACCCGCTGGCGCATCTGCCAGGCCGCCGGGGTGTGTGCCTGCGCCGCCAGGTATTGCCAGAGAGCAAGGGGACGCAAGTGCGTAGCCACCGCGTCGCGGCCGAAAACCCCCAGCCCGCGGCCGATCGAATAGGCACTTCCATCAAGATGAATAGAGGGCAGTGTCATTGCATCTCCTCACGATACATGTTGCAGAAACTCGCGCAGGCGCGGGCTTGGCGGGTTGGCGATGAGTTCGGCGGGCGGGCCGTCCTCTGCGATGCGGCCCTTGTCGATGAAGATCAGGCGCGTGGCAACCTTGCGTGCGAAATCCACTTCGTGGGTGACGATCACCATGGTCATGCCTTCATCGGCCAGCGATTTCATCACGGTCAGCACTTCGTGGCGCAATTCCGGATCCAGCGCGGATGTCGGTTCGTCAAACAGCATGAGCTTGGGCTTGACCGCCAATGCCCGTGCGATGGCGACGCGTTGCTGCTGGCCGCCGGACAGCTCGGAGGGGAAGTGATTGGCACGTTCGGCCAAACCGACTTTTGCCAGCAGCTCGGCGGCCAGTTGCTCGGCCTCAGTACGGCTGGCGCCGCGTACCCGTACCGGGCCGAAGGCGACGTTCTGCAGCGCCGTCATCTGAGGGAACAGATGAAACTGCTGGAACACCATGCCCGCTTCCTGGCGGATCAGACGCTCATCGACCTTGGGATCGTTGACCTCCAGGCCATCGACGATCAGTTGGCCGTCGGTGATCTCTTCGAGTTTGTTGATGCAGCGCAGCAGGGTGGATTTACCCGAGCCCGACGGTCCGATGATGACGACCACTTCACCGCTGGCGATCTTGAGGTTGATGTCGTGCAGCACCTGAGTGCTGCCGAAGTGCTTGGACACACCTTTGAACTCGATCATAGGATTTTCAGCCTCGATTCCATACGTCGCAGTACATAGCTCAGCACCAACGTAATGATCAGATAGATAACGGCGACCGCAGACCAGATTTCCATCGCGCGGAAATTGCCGGCGATCACTTCCTGGCCCTGGCGGGTCAATTCGGCGACACCGATCACGATGAACAGCGACGTGTCCTTGATGCTGACGATCCATTGGTTGCCCAGCGCCGGGATCATCCGGCGGAACGCCAGCGGGGCGATCACATAGCGCAGCGTATCGCGCCTGGACAGGCCCAGCGCCAACCCGGCTTCGCGGAAACCTCGGTTGATCGACAACACCGCGCCGCGGGTGATCTCGGCGATGTAGGCGCCGGAGTTGAACATGATGGTCACGACGGCAGCCGAGAATGGATCGATGCGCACCGGAATCATCATCGGTAGCGCAAAGTAGATGAACATGACCTGCACCATGATCGGTGTGCCACGGATCAGTTCGATGAAAACAAGCGCAACACGGCTGCTGATAAAACCACCGTAGGCACGGGCAAAACCCGCACCTACGCCGATGACGGCACCACCGATCAGACCCAGGATCGAAATCCACAAGGTCAGCTTGGCGCCGTCGAGCAGGACCGGCAGCGCATCCCAAATGGCGCTCCATTGGAAATGCATGCTGAATTCTCTATTGAGGAAGGACGGGAGTTATTGCGGATCGGTGCCGAACCACTTGCGATAGATCTGCGCGTAGGTGCCGTTCTCGCGAATCTTCTTCAGCGCCGCGTTGACCGGCTCGCGCAATTCGCTACCTTTGGGGAAACCGATGCCGTACTGCTGCGCGAGCATCTGTTGGCCGACGGCCTTCACCTGGCCTTCGCCTGCCGTCTTGATGTAGTACAGGACGTTAGGCGTGTCGTGCATGGCGGCATCGACGCGGCCGGTGCGCAGTTCCAGGTAGGCGTTATCGATATTGGGGAACTGGCGCAGTTCGCTGGCTTTCAGGTTGGCCTTGGCGTAGTCCGCTGCCGAGGTACCGCTTTTTACCGCCAGGGTCTTGCCGGCGATATCCGCTTCACCTTTGATGGTGTTGTTGTCGCTTTTGACCATCAACAGGAAACCGCTGTTGTAGTAACCATCGGAGAAGTCGATGGCTTGCTTACGCTCTTCCTTGATCGTGATCCCGGCGAGCGCCACGTCGACATTATGGGTTTGCAGGGCAGGGATGATGCCGTTGAAGTCCATGGGCTTGAGCTGGTAGCTGACGCCCATTTCTTTGGCAATGGCGGCCCACAGGTCGATGTCGAAGCCCACGTATTCGTTGCCTTGCTTGAACTCGAACGGTACGAACGCGGTGTCGGTCGCGACCAGCAGTTCCTTGCTCGCAGCGAAGCTGCTTGAGGTGGTGACCAGTGCCAGTGCCGCCAGTGAGACCTTCAGAAAGTGCTTCATGGGTATTTTCTCTTCAGGGGGAAACAAGCCCGAGGCTAGCCTGGGGCGATGGGGATAGCGGCAGTCAATTTTTTGAGTGATCCACAGGAATTCACTCCACTTTTTTGTTATAGGCCCGGCTAGCCACCCAAAAGAGGAGGCGCACGACACATTTGCTTTTTAGCAAAATATACATGCATTTATTTTGCGTGCAACTATATTTTGCGTGGCTGGCGCGCCACGAAAAATGGTTTTAAGCCATAAAAGTCTGGGTTTTACGGGTTTATTTGAGCGGTAAGGCACTGAATGGTTATGCAAAAAATAATTGCATTTAAAAAATCTGCATCTATTATTTGCAAAAAACCGGAGCGGCATCCATGAGCCACGTCTTTCATCGCAGCCTTACACAAAGCTACCCCATTGCAGTCAAGGGCGAAGGGCCTTACCTGATCGACGCCAATCAACGTCGTTACCTGGACGCCAGTGGTGGCGCTGCGGTGTCGTGCCTGGGCCACAGCGACCCGGACGTGATCGAGGCGGTGCGTCGGCAGGTGGGGCAGTTGGCTTATGCCCACACCTCCTTCTTTACCACGCAGGTGATGGAGGAACTGGCTGATTTCCTGGTGGCACGAGCCCCGGCGGGCATCGATTCGGTGTACTTCGTTTCAGGCGGTTCGGAAGCGATAGAGGCGGCGCTGAAACTCGCTCGCCAATACTTCATCGAGATCGGCCAGCCCCAGCGCAAGCACCTGATCGCACGGCGCCAGAGCTATCACGGCAATACCCTGGGTGCGCTGGCGACCGGTGGTAATGAATGGCGGCGCAGGCAGTTTGAACCGCTGCTGATTGACGTCAGTCATGTCAGCCCATGCTATGCCTATCGCCAGCAACAGGACGGTGAATCCGCCGAAGCGCTGGGCGTGCGCCTGGCTGGCGAACTGGAAGCGGAAATCCTGCGTCTGGGGGCTGAAAACGTCATGGCGTTTGTCGCCGAGCCTGTGGTCGGCGCGACGCTGGGCGCGGTGACTGCGGTGCCGGGCTATTTCAAACGTATCCGAGACGTGTGTGACCGCCATGGCGTCTTGTTGATTCTGGATGAAGTCATGTGCGGCATGGGCCGTACCGGCAGTTTGTTTGCTGCAGAGCAGGAAGGCATCACGGCGGATCTGATCACCATCGCCAAAGGGCTGGGCGCCGGTTACCAGCCCATCGGCGCAACGCTGGTGAGCCGGAAAATCCGCGATGCGATCGCCTCGGGCTCTGGGTTCTTTCAGCACGGCCATACCTATATCGGCCACGCCACCGCCTGCGCCGCCGCGCTGGCGGTACAGAAAGCCATCGAGTCGCGTGGGTTGCTCGCCCAAGTCAACCGCTTGGGGGAGGGCCTGCGTGAGCGTTTGCTGGATCGTTTCGCCGAGCATCCGCACATTGGTGATATCCGCGGCCGTGGGCTGTTCCAGGGCATCGAACTGGTCGCCGACCGCAACAGCAAGGCGCCTTTCGACCCGGCTCTCAAGCTGCACGCCAAACTCAAGCAGGCGGCCATGGCTGAAGGCTTGATGTGCTACCCCATGGGCGGAACCATCGACGGGCAGCGGGGCGATCATATCCTTCTGGCACCGCCGTTCATTCTTGAGGATCATCACCTTGATGAGATCGCCGACAAACTGCTGGTTGCGGTGACGACCACGTTGAAGAACCGCTGAGGGGAGCGCGCAATGGCTATTCAATCGCGTCTAAGCGAGTTGACCGAAGCGTCGATGAGCGATGCCCAGCGCGCTGTGCTCAAGGAGATCCTGGCAGGGCCGCGTGGCAATCTGGATGGGCCTTTCCTGGCCTGGATCCACAGCCCGCAACTGGCGAACCATGCACAGCGGCTGGGGGCCTTTTGTCGTTATGGCACGCAACTGGAACTGCGCCTTACCGAGTTGGCGATCCTGTTTACGGCAGCCTGGTGGCAGTCCCAGGCCGAGTGGCAGATTCATGAGCCCATTGCGCGCTCAGCTGGTGTCAGTGATGCGGTCATCGAAGCTTTACAGCAGCAGGCAGCGCCGCCCTTTACCCGTGAGGACGAGGCGTTGGTCTATCGCCTCGGCAAGACGCTTTATGAAACCCGGCGTATCGATGACGCGCTCTATGCACAGGCGATAGCGGCTTTCGGAGAGCCGGCCGTGGTTGAGCTTGTCGGTGTTTTTGGCTACTACGCGCTGGTGGCGATGACGCTGAATGTGTTCGCGGTGCGCCGTGATACGGATGCACCACTGCCATTTGTCGAGCGCTGAACAGTCTGTCCTGTGTCTGATCTATAAAAAAGCCCCACCTTTATGGTGGGGCTTGTTCTTTCACTTGGGGGCTGTCCACGTTACCTCGGTAATCCCGAATTTTTCCGCCTTGGGCCGGGTGGTTTTCTTCACCTGTTCATGCCCCACGCGCCCCACGCGGCTGACGTGCGCAACGTCGGCATCAACCGCTGCCCAGTGCCATGCCTCAGCGTTGTTCATCACTTCGGCACGCACTACAAACGACTTCGGTTGACCGTGCAGTTGATAGTGAATGGTATAAATCTTCGCGGTACTCATGTTGCCTCCCTGTCTTGTTATAGATGGATAGGTTGGCGCCGAGAAAGGTTCATTCAAAATGACAAGCCGTTGGCTGGCGCGGCATAGTGATGCCTTCGCCACGCGCTCAAGGATCGCGCCATGTCCCACCCCACTGACAGCCGCCTGACTCACAGCCAGCTTTATCTGCAACGCCTGGGCTACGCTTCGCCCCCACCGCCGACCCTTGAAACCCTGCAAGCGCTGCAATTGCGCCACGTGTGCACCTTTGCCTTCGAGAGCTTGTCGACCTTGTTGCACAGGCCGGTACCCATCGACTTGCCCAGTGTCGAGCAAAAAATCCTGTTGGATGGGCGCGGCGGGTATTGCTATGAGCTGAACCAGATGTTCCTGGCGCTGTTGCAGGAACTCGGCTTCGACGCACGGGGCATCACCGGCCGCGTGGTGCTGGGTGGTCCGGCGGATGCGCACACGGCGCGCACCCACCGCTTGAGCCTGGTGACCCTGGAGAGCGTGCGCTATATCACGGATGTCGGCTTTGGCGGCATGGTGCCCAGCAGCCCGTTGCAACTGGACACCCAAGCGCAGCAGGCCACGGCCCACGAACCTTATCGGCTGACCTTCGACGGGCAGGGCAGTTACACCCTGTGGGTGCTGGTCGCCGGGGAGTGGCGCGGTTTGTATGTGTTCGACCTGCAAGTGCAGGCCGCCATCGACTACGAAATCGGCAACTGGTACGTCTCTACACACCCTGACTCGGTGTTCCTCGGCCAGTTGAAAGCGGCACGGTTGGCGCCGGGTAAGCGTTATACCTTGGCCAATGCCCACTATGCGGTGCACAGCCTGGATGGGCCCAGCGAAAAGTGCGTGATCGACAGTGCGGATGAACTGCTGGCACTGCTGCAAGAGACCTTTGGTATTCACCTGCCAACCGATCCCAAGCTTCGCGAAGCGCTCAGTGGCTTAATAATGGCCAACACTGCAGAGCCTTGAGCTAGAGCCATCGCTGAACCGTTTTACCTCCAAAACGATGCAAATTAATTCGAACCTTTGCCAACGGCCGAGGTTCGAAGCGGTTCCTGAATAATTTGCTCACTCACAAGGAGATGTAAAACGATGTCCAAGCTATTCGGAAAAATCTTCAAGGGTTCCTCCCTGCTGGCGCTGGTCGCTGCACCTGCCGTGGTGTTCGCGGCACCGCCTACCGGCCCTATTTCCACCTTCGGTATCCTGGGTAGCTATAACGATTTCAAATTCGAAGGCGGCAGCGCAAGCGACAAGAGCCACATGCCTGAAGCCGGGCTGTTCTACAACTTCGGCAACAAGCTGACTGCCGAATCCGGCTTCATCTATCAAGCCGGTATCGAAGCCAAGTACGGCGAAAAAAGCGACGACAAGCTCAAGGAAGGTCAGGCTGACCTGGACCTCGGCTGGCGCGCCGCGCTGGATGCGCGCAACTTCGTCGACGTGATTGTGGGCGGTGGCTACACCTGGACCCGCTATGAGCCCGACACCAACGGCTATGACGTCAAGCTCACCAATAAATCGCCATTCGCCAAGCTGGCACTGGGCTACAACCACCAGTTCGATGACATGACCCTGCGCGTTGAAGCCGGTGCCCGTCAGACCATCGACGGCCGCGCCAAACTCAAAGTGGATGGCGTGGGCAGTGACACTGTAGACCTCAAGGATCGCACCAACCCCTACGCCGAAGTCAGCCTGCTGATGAACCAAAATGGCAATCTGCCGGTGATGGCGGGCTTGTACTACACCCGCACCGAATACAAGCTCGACGAAGACTCCTTTACCGCCGACAACACCAAGCTCAAGCGTGATGAGTACGGTTTCAAGGTGGGTATCGCGTTTTAAGGCTGCGATTGAGCCAGACACGTCGACGTGAATGAAAAACGCCCCGAAGTGATTCGGGGCGTTTTTTTTGCGCCGTTTATCTGTGTGGAGCGTTTTGTGGTGATGGGGGAGGGTGGAGACGTTAAGGGTATGGGTTCAACCCAGCGCTGCGAGTTTGCATTTCTGGCGAGCACGTTTGTCGTGGCGAGGGAGCTTGCTCCCGTTGGGCTGCGTAGCGGCCCTGAAACCTGACACTGAGATTTCTCTGGGGTAACGCGGTGTCTGTGCTGGGGTCGCTTCGCGCCCCAACGGGAGCAAGCTCCCTCGCCACAGGAAATGTAATCAATGGCAAGAATGCAAAACGGCGCCCGAAGGCGCCGTTCTGTTGGCTGCATGTGCCTAAGCGATCAAACGCCCAACACCGCGTGCTGCACCAGGGTGAGCAACGGTTGTGGGTACACGCCCAGGAAGAACGCGAGCAGGGCGATGGCCAGCAGCATTACGCCACCGGCTTTCTGTTCCCAGTGCAGCTCGGCATCCACACGACGCAGGTTTGGCTCGATCAGGTACAGGGTGACCATCACGCGCAGGTAGTAGAACACGCCAATGGCGCTACCCAGCACCAGGGATGCCACCAGCCACCATTCGTGCGCCTCGACACCGGTCGCCACGATGTAGAACTTGCCGATGAAACCGGCCGTCAGCGGGATACCCGCCAGGGACAGCATCATCACGGTCAGTACGGCGGTCAGGTACGGACGGCGCCAGAACAGGCCGCGGTATTCGTACAGGGCATCAGCGTCACGGCCTTTGAACGGCGAGGACATCAGGGTGATCACACCGAACGCGCCGAGGCTGGTGATCACGTAGGTGACCAGATACACACCCATGGCTTCCACGGCCAGGCCTTTGCTCGCCACCAGGGCGATCAGCAGGTAGCCGAAGTGCGCGATGGACGAGTAACCCAGCAGACGCTTGAGGTTGTTCTGGGTCAGGGCCAGCAGGTTACCGAACAGGATCGACGCGATGGCGATCACGGTCAGCACGGTGCTCAACACGCCGGTGTTGGCGGCAGGCGAGATCTGGAACAGACGCACCATCACCGCGAATACGGCCACCTTCGACGCCGTGGCCAGGAACGCAGCCACCGGCGCCGGGGCGCCTTCGTACACGTCCGGGGTCCACAGGTGGAAGGGCACCAACGACAGCTTGAACGCCAGGCCGATCAGCATCATCGCCAGGCCCAGTTGGGCAATCGGCGCAGGCATGCTGGTGGTGGCCAGGGCGTGGCCGATGCCGGTGAAGCTCAGGTTGCCGGCTTCGGCGTAGAGCAGGGCCATACCGAACAACAGGAACGCGGAACCGGCGGCCGACAGCACCATGTACTTGATGCCGGCTTCCAGGGAGCGCTTGTTGAAGAAGGCGTAGGCCACCAGGCCGTAGGTCGGGATCGACAGCAGTTCCAGGCCGATGAACAAGCCGGCCAGGTGCTGTGCGCTGACCAGCACGATGCCACCGGCCGCAGCCAGCAGGATCAGCAGGTACAGCTCTTCCTTGTTGCCCGGGTAGCCGGTGCCGCCTTCGCCCATGTAGGCATGGGCGAGGGTGACGCACGCCAGGGTGGCTACGAGGATCAACGCGATGTACAGCAGCGCGAAGTCATCGACCATCATCAGCGGGGTCACCGCCAGTGGCGCGACCTTGAGGGCCGGAATGATCGACAGCAAGGCCAGGTTCAGGCCGGCACAGGACAGCAGGAACGTTTGCGAGTGATTGCGGCGCCAGGCGATCGCCAGCATCACCACCACGATGGTGAGGCTGGTGATCAGCAGCGGCGCAAGCGCGATAAAGTGTTGGATCGTGAATTCCATAGCGCTCTTACCGGGCCGAAGCGAGTTGAGAGAAGGCGGTGCCGAACCACTGCTGCACGCCATGCATCGTTGCGGCAGAAGTGTCCAGGAACGGTTGCGGGTACACGCCGATGTAGATCAGCAGTACCGCAAGGCCGAGCACCATGATCAGTTCGCGAGCATCCATCCCTTGCAGGACGGTGTCGGACTTGGCCGGGCCGAAATAGGCGCGGTGGATCATGATCAGCGAGTAGACCGAACCGAATACCAGGCCGGATGTAGCGATGGCGCTGATCCACGGTGTCTGTACGAACGAGCCCATCAGGATCAGGAATTCGCCGATGAAGTTACCGGTGCCCGGCAGGCCCAGGGACGCCGCGGCAAAGAACAGGCTGATCGCCGGCAGGTAGGCGATGCGCGACCACACGCCACCCATCTCACGCATGTCACGGGTGTGCAGGCGTTCGTACAACTGGCCACTCAGGATAAAGAGGGCAGCGGCCGAGACACCGTGGGCCAGCATCTGGATCACTGCGCCTTGCAACGCCAGCTGGCTGCCGGAGTAGATGCCGATCAGTACGAAACCCATGTGCGAAACGGACGAGAACGCGATCAGACGCTTGATGTCGGTTTGCGCGAAGGCCAGGAACGCGCCGTAGAAGATCCCGATCAGACCCAGGGTCATGGCGATCGGCGCGAACTCGGCCGAGGCATTCGGGAACAGCGGCAGGGCGAAACGCAGCAGACCATACGCCGCAGTCTTCAACAGGATACCGGCCAGGTCGACCGAACCTGCTGTTGGCGCCTGGGCGTGAGCGTCAGGCAGCCAGGAGTGGAACGGCACCACCGGCAGCTTCACCGCGAATGCGATGAAGAAGCCCAGCATCAGGATGTACTCGGTGGTCAGGGACATCTTGGTTTTCAACAGGTCGGCGTAGTTGAAGGTAATCACGCCGGTGTTGTTGAAGTTGACCAGTACCAGGCCCAGGATCGCCACCAACATGATCAGGCCGGAAGCCTGGGTGAAGATGAAGAACTTGGTCGCCGCGTAGATCCGGGTTTTCTTGCCGTCCGAAGAACTGTGACCCCAGAGCGCGATGAGGAAGTACATCGGCACCAGCATCATTTCCCAGAAGAAGAAGAACATGAACAGGTCGAGGGCGAGGAACACGCCGACGACGCCGCCCAGGATCCACATCAGGTTCAGGTGGAAGAAGCCCACGTGACGTTGGATTTCTTTCCAGGAGCAGAGTACCGAGAGGATACCCAGCAGGCCGGTCAGCAGGATCATCAACAGCGACAGGCCGTCGAGGGCCAGGTGCACGTTGATGCCGAAGCGCTGGATCCACACGTGCTTGAATTCAAGCGCGAAGGTTGGATCGACACCCGGTGCCGGAGCGAATGAATAGTCACCATGGGCCCACAGCCAGAGGCCGAGTGCGAGTTCCAGGGACATGGTCAGCAACGCAATCCAGCGGGGGAGGGTGGCGCCGAAGCGTTCACCCATCCAGCAGAGCAGGCCGCCGATAAAGGGGATCAGGATTAGCCAGGGCAGAATCATGACGGGCTCGTTTCCTTTCGCAAGTTCGCAAAGTTCATATCAGACCGCTACCACTACGATGGCGCCGATCACTAGCACGGCACCGGCCGCCATGGAAGCTGCATACCAGCGCAGTTGGCCAGTCTCGCTGCGGCTCAGGGCGGTGTGACCGGCCTTGGCGGCACGCGGGATCAAACCGATGGTCTGGTCGAGCGGGTCTTTACGCAGTACATGGCTGATGGCCAGGTATGGCTTGACGAACAGTTTGTCGTAGATCCAATCGAAGCCCCAGGCAGCGAACCACCAGGCCGAAAGGAGGCGGCCAATGCCACTGTTGGCAACGGCGGTCACGAAGCGACGCTTGCCGAGGAACAGCAGGGCCGCCAGCAGGATACCGGCAATGGCGATGGCGCCCGAGACGATTTCCAGGCTGTGCTGGGCTTCGCCGCCGGCATGGCCGACGCTTTGTGGCAATACGCCGTGCAGTGGCGGCGTGATCATTGCACCGACGAAAGTCGACAGCACGATCAGTACCGACAATGGCAGCCAGTGCGAGATGCCGTGGCCTGCGTGTGCTTCGGTCTTGGCTTCACCGTGGAAGGTGATGAAGATCAGGCGGAAGGTGTACAGCGAGGTCATGAACGCACCCACCAGGCCTGCGTACAGCAGGTTCTGGTTACCGCTGGCAAAGGCTTCCCAGAGGATCTCGTCCTTGGAGTAGAAACCAGCGGTCACCAACGGCAGGGCAGCCAGGGCGGCACCACCGACGATGAAGCTGGCGTAGGCCAACGGCAGTTTTTTCCACAGGCCACCCATCTTGAAGATGTTCTGCTCGTGGTGGCAGGCAACGATCACCGCACCGGAAGCAAGGAACAGCAGGGCCTTGAAGAAGGCGTGGGTCATCAGGTGGAAGATCGCCGCGTCCCAGGCACCGACGCCCAGGGCCAGGAACATGTAGCCGATCTGGCTCATGGTCGAGTAGGCGAGGATGCGCTTGATGTCGGTCTGTACCAGCGCGGCGAAGCCGGCCAGCACCAGGGTCACGCCGCCGACCAGGCCGACCAGGTGCAGGATTTCCGGCGCCAGGGTGAACAGGCCATGGGTACGTGCAATCAGGTAGACACCAGCGGTTACCATGGTTGCGGCGTGGATCAGTGCCGAAACCGGGGTAGGACCGGCCATCGCATCCGCCAGCCAGGTTTGCAGCGGCAGTTGCGCGGATTTACCCACGGCACCGCCCAGCAGCATCAGGGTGGCCAGGGTGATCCAGAAGTCGCCGACCTGGAATTTCTGCGGTGCCAGTACCAGCAGTTCCTGGATGTTCAGCGTGCCCACCTGTTGGAACAGGATGAACAGGCCGATTGCCATGAACACGTCGCCGATACGGGTGACGATAAAGGCCTTGAGTGCCGCGTTACCGTTGTTGCGGTTGCTGTAGTAGAAACCGATCAGCAGGTACGAGCACAGGCCCACGCCTTCCCAGCCGAAGTACAGGAACAACAGGTTATCGCCCAGTACCAGGAACAGCATGCTGGCGATAAACAGGTTGGTGTACGAGAAGAAGCGCGAGTAACCGGCTTCACCGCGCATGTACCAGGACGCGAACAGGTGGATCAGGAAACCCACGCCCACCACCACGCCGAGCATCGTGATCGACAGGCCGTCGATGTAGAGGGCGAAGTTGGGCTTGAAGCCCTCCACCGACATCCACTGCCACAGCACCAGGGTGTAGTGGCCGCCTTCCGGCGGGGCCACGTTGAATTGCCAGATGACGTAGGCGGCAACGATCGCCGACAGGCCAATCGAGCCCACGCCCACCAGGGCCGAGAGGTTTTCCGACCAGCGTCCACGGGAGAACGACAGCAGCAGGAAACCGATCAGGGGAAATACGAAAGTCAGAAAGATCATGTTCATCCGCGCATCTCACTGGCAGCGTCGATATCAAGCGTATGGAAGCGACGATACAGTTGCAGCAGGATCGCCAGGCCGATACTGGCCTCGGCGGCTGCCAGGCTGATCACCAGGATGAACATGACTTGTCCATCCGGCTGGCCCCAACGTGCACCCGCGACGATGAAGGCCAGTGCTGCGGCGTTCATCATGATTTCCAGGCTCATCAACACGAACAGAATGTTACGGCGGACCATCAGGCCGACCAGGCCAAGGCAGAACAGGATGCCGGCGACCGCCAGACCATGCTCCAAGGGGATAGCAGGCATCGTCATTGCTCCTTGGCTTCGTTGCGGCCCAAGTGGAAGGCGGTGACGGCTGCGGCGAGCAGCAGCATCGACGCCAGTTCGACCACCAGCAGGTACGGGCCGAACAGGCTGACGCCCACGGCTTTCGCATCCACGGTGGTGTGGCCGATGGCCTGGCCGCTCTGGTGAGCGAACAGCACATACAGCAGTTCACCCAGCAGCAGGGCGGCGAGGACAACCGGGCCGAGCCAGATGCCGGGTTTGAGCCAGACGCGCTCCTGGGCGACCGAAGCCGGCCCCAGGTTGAGCATCATCACCACAAACACGAACAGCACCATGATGGCACCGGCGTAGGCGATCACTTCCAGGACACCGGCGAACGGTGCGCCGAGGCTGAAGAAGGTCATGGCCACGGCGATCAGCGAAATGATCAGGTAGAGCAGGGCGTGCACGGGGTTGGTGTTGGTGATCACGCGAAGCGTGGACACAACCGCGATACCCGATGCGAAATAGAAAGCGAATTCCATCTTTCTTCCTTAAGGCAGCAAGCTCTTCACGTTGATCGGCTCGGCTTCGTTTTGTGCGGCGCCTTTTGGCTTACCGGCAACGGCCATACCTGCAACACGATAGAAGTTGTAATCAGGGTTTTTACCGGGACCAGAGATCAGCAGATCTTCTTTCTCGTACACCAGGTCCTGACGTTTGAACTCGGCCATCTCGAAATCCGGTGTCAGCTGGATCGCGGTGGTCGGGCAAGCTTCCTCGCAGAGGCCGCAGAAAATGCAGCGCGAGAAGTTGATGCGGAAGAAGTCCGGGTACCAGCGACCGTCTTCGGTTTCAGCTTTCTGCAGGGAGATGCAACCCACTGGGCACGCCACGGCGCACAGGTTGCAGGCTACGCAACGCTCTTCACCATCGGGGTCGCGGGTCAGCACGATGCGGCCGCGATAGCGCGGCGGCAGGTACACCGCTTCTTCCGGGTATTGCAGGGTGTCGCGTTTGCGGAAGCCGTGACCGAACACCATCACCAGGCTTCGCAACTGGGTACCGGTACCCTTAACGATGTCGCCAATATATTTGAACATGGGTCAAATCCTCACTGAACCGCGCCGGCTGGCGTGTTCAACAACACAACGGCAGCCGTCACCAGCAAATTGATCAGGGTCAGCGGCAGGCAGAAGCGCCAGCTGAAATCCATCACCTGGTCATAGCGTGGGCGCGGAATGGAAGCGCGCAGCAGGATGAACAACATGATGAAGAACGCGGTCTTCAGGAAGAACCAGAAGAACGCCAACTGCGGCAGGATGCCGAACGGACCGTGCCAGCCGCCGAAGAACAGCGTGACCAGCAGGGCCGAGATCAAGATGATGCCGATGTACTCGCCAACGAAGAACATGCCCCATTTCATGCCGGCGTATTCAATGTGGTAACCGTCGGCCAGTTCCTGTTCCGCTTCAGGCTGGTCGAACGGGTGACGGTGAGTCACGGCGACGCCGGCGATGAAGAAGGTGCAGAAGCCAAAGAACTGCGGAATGATGAACCACAGGTTCTGTGCCTGGTACTCGACGATGTCGCGCATGTTGAACGAGCCGACCTGCACCACGATGCCCATCAGCGCCAGGCCCATGAACACTTCGTAGGACACGGTCTGGGCCGAAGCCCGCAAGCTGCCCAGCAGGGCGAACTTGTTGTTGCTCGACCAACCGGCGAACAGCACCGCATACACCGACAAGCCGGCCATGGCGAAGAAGAACAGCAAGCCGATGTTCAGGTCCGCCACGCCCCAGGTCGGGGTGATCGGGATGATCGCGAAGGCGATCAGCAAGGCACTCATGGCCACGACCGGTGCCAGGGTGAAGATCACCTTGTCGGCAAACGGTGGGGTCCAGTCTTCCTTGAAGAACATTTTCAGCATGTCGGCGGCGATCTGGAACATGCCGAACGGGCCAACGCGGTTCGGACCGTAACGGTCCTGCCACCAGCCCAGCAGGCGACGCTCGACGAAGCTGAGCAGGGCGCCCGCGACGACCACGGCCAACAGGATCACAACAGCCTTGAGGACCGCAATGATCACGTCGATCACTTCAGGGGTGAACCAGGTCATTGCGCTGCCTCCTGCAGACCGTCAACGGTTTTGCCAAAGATCGCCGGCGGAATACCGGCGAGGCCTTTAGGCAGTGCAACCAGGCCGGCACCCAACTCATCGTTGATGCGCAGCGGCAGACGCAGGGTCTGGCCGGCCACATTCAGGCTGAGCAGGGCACCGTCGTTGACGCCCAGGCGATCGGCTTCGGACTTGGCGACCGACACGTAGGCGGCCGGGATACGTTCCTGAACCGGCGCGGCCTTGGAAGAGTTCTCTTCGCTGCCGAACAGGTGGAAGAACGGTACGACCTGCCAGGTGCCCTGGGCCGGGTTGAACGGACGCGGTACCGCAGCGAACCAGTTCAGTGAATCACCGGTGCTTTCGATCAGGCGGGTGCCCGGGTCGCCAGCACGGATATGACCACCGACTTCATCCTGGAACTTGTTCCAGGCCTGCGGCGAGTTCCAGCCTGGAGACCAGGCAAACGGCACTTGCTGACGCGGCTCGGCCGAACCCGAGTAACCTTCCATGGAGAAGTTGAACGCGGTATCCGGGTCTTGCGGGGTACGTGGTTCGTGCACGCTGATGTTGGCGCGCATGGCGGTACGACCGGAGTAACGCAGCGGTTCGCGGGCCAGTTTCAAGCCCTTGATGCGGAACGCGGCGGATGGCGCGGCATCGACGATACGCGCCAGTTGCGGTGCGCTTGCGGCGGTAGCGGCGGTGACGTGGTCAAGCTGGGTCCAGTCGATCGGCTGGTTCAGCAGGGTGGCGCGCAGGGCATGCAGCCAGCGCCAGCCTTCGTGGACCAGGATGCTGGCGTCCATGTACTTCGGATCGAACACCTGGAAGAAGCGCTGGGCACGGCCTTCCTGGCTGACCAGGGTGCCGTCGCCTTCAGCGAAGGTGGCAGCCGGCAGCACCAGGTCGGCGCGTTCGCTGGTAGCGGTCTTCTGGTGGTCGGCAACGATCAACACCTTGGCGGCGTTCAGCGCAGCGTCAACCTTGGCCGCATCGGTGCGGGTGTACAGGTCGTTCTCCAGCACCACGATGGCATCGGCGCTGCCGTCGATGACTGCCTGCAGGGCCGCGTCCACGGACTCGCCACCGAGCATGGCCAGGCCAAGGCTGTTGGCTTCCGGCACGACCAGGCTGATGGAACCGTTCTTGTCGCGCAGCTTCAATGCCTTGGCGATGTTGGCCGCGGCTTCGATCAGCGCCTTGGAACCCAGCGAGGTGCCGGCAATGATCAATGGGCGCTTGGCCGCCAGCAGGGCGTCGGCGATACGCTGGGCCAGTGCAGCGGCCTCAGTGTCCAGGCCTTCGACGGCAGGTGCACTGGCGTCGAGGGCGTGGGCCACGGCGAAACCGAGGCGAGCCAGGTCGTCCGGCGCGGCATGGACGCATTCTTCGGCGATGTCGTCGAGCTTGGTTTCAGCCAGGCTTGCGATAAACAGCGGGTTCAGCGCGTGCTGGCCGATATTCTTCACTGCGGCGTCGAGCCAAGGCTGCACGCGCATGGCATCGGCCATGGCTTCGGCCTTGCCTTTGACCGACTGGCGCAGGGACAGGGCGATACGCGCAGCGGTCTGGGTCAGGTCTTCACCGAGCACGAAGATCGCGTCGTGGTCTTCGATGTCGCGCATGTTCGGCACCGGCAGCGGGCTGTCGTTCAGCACCTGCAGGACCAGGCGGATGCGCTCCAGCTCAGCGGCTTCGATACCGGAGTAGAAGTGCTCGGCGCCGACCAGTTCGCGCAACGCGTAGTTGCTCTCGAGGCTGGCGCGGGGCGAACCGATGCCGACGATGTTGCGACCGCGCAGCAGGTCGGCGGCTTTATCCAGCGCCTCGTCCAGGCTCAGCTTGGCGCCACCGGCCAACAGTGGCTGGCGCGGACGGTCTTCGCGGTTGACGTAGCCATAGCCGAAACGGCCACGGTCGCACAGGAAGTACTGGTTGACCGAACCGTTGAAGCGGTTTTCGATACGACGCAGTTCACCGTAACGCTCGCCCGGGGAGATGTTGCAACCGCTGGAGCAGCCATGGCAGATGCTCGGGGCGAATTGCATGTCCCATTTACGGTTGTAGCGCTCGGAGTGGGTCTTGTCGGTGAACACACCGGTCGGGCAGACCTCGGTGAGGTTGCCGGAGAACTCGCTTTCGAGCACGCCGTCTTCAACGCGACCGAAGTACACGTTGTCGTGGGCGCCGAATACACCCAGGTCGGTGCCGCCGGCGTAGTCCTTATAGAAGCGCACGCAACGGTAGCAGGCGATGCAGCGGTTCATTTCGTGGGAAATGAACGGGCCGAGGTCCTGGTTCTGGTGGGTACGCTTGGTGAAGCGATAACGGCGCTCGTTGTGGCCGGTCATCACCGTCATGTCTTGCAGGTGGCAGTGACCGCCTTCCTCACAGACCGGGCAGTCGTGGGGGTGGTTGGTCATCAGCCATTCGACGACGCTGGCGCGGAACGCCTTGGATTCTTCATCGTCGATGGAGATCCAGGTGTTGTCGGTGGCTGGGGTCATGCACGACATGACGATACGACCACGGGTGTCGTTCTCGTCGGTGTACTGCTTGACCGCACACTGGCGACAGGCACCGACGCTACCAAGTGCGGGGTGCCAGCAGAAATACGGGATATCGAGACCGAGTGACAGACAGGCCTGTAACAGGTTGTCCGCCCCATCGACTTCGAGCGCTTTGCCGTCTACGTGGATAGTGGCCATGGTTCAAAGTTCTTCGTTGGCCCGTTGTCAGCGGGCGTGGCTAATGGAATCTTGTTATTCATGTGCATCTACACAGCCATCAAGGCGTCAGCACATGAGAAAGCGAAGGGCACGGACCCTTCGCTTCTTTAAGCGTTACGCGCCGACTACGATCGGCCTTGCCAGAGGCGGGACGGCGGCGCTGACAGGCGCGATGCCGGCTTCGAACTCCGAGCGGAAGTATTTGATTGCGCTGCCCAATGGCTCCACGGCGCCCGGTGCGTGAGCACAGAAAGTCTTGCCCGGGCCGAGGAAGCCGACCAGACCCAGCAGGGTCTCGATGTCACCCTCGCGGCCTTCACCTTTTTCCAGGGCCATCAGCAGCTTCACGCTCCACGGCAGGCCGTCGCGGCATGGGGTGCAGAAGCCACAGGATTCACGGGCAAAGAACTGCTCCATGTTGCGCAGCAGCGAGACCATGTTCACGGTGTTGTCCACCGCCATCGCCAGGCCAGTACCCATACGGGTGCCCACCTTGCCGATGCCGCCGGCATACATTTGTGCGTCGAGGTGCTCGGGCAGCAGGAAGCCGGTGCCGGCGCCGCCTGGCTGCCAGGCTTTCAAGGTGTAGCCGTCGCGCATGCCGCCGGCGTAGTCCTCGAACAGCTCGCGGGCGGTGACGCCGAAGGGCAGTTCCCACAGGCCCGGGTTCTTGACCTTGCCGGAGAAGCCCATGAGCTTGGTGCCCATGTCTTCGCTGCCTTCGCGGGCCAGGGATTTGTACCAGTCCACGCCGTCGGCGATGATCGCCGGCACGTTGCACAGGGTCTCGACGTTGTTCACGCACGTCGGCTTGCCCCACACGCCCACGGCGGCAGGGAAGGGTGGCTTGGAGCGCGGGTTGGCGCGGCGGCCTTCGAGGGAGTTGATCAGTGCGGTTTCTTCACCGCAGATATAACGCCCGGCGCCGGTGTGCACGAACAGTTCGAAATCAAAGCCTGAACCGAGGATGTTCTTGCCCAGCAGGCCGGCGGCCTTGGCTTCTTCCACGGCACGGTTGAGGTGCTTGGCGGCGGTGGTGTACTCGCCACGCAGGAAGATGTAGCCACGGTAGGTTTTCAGCGCGCGGGCGCTGATCAGCATGCCTTCGATCAGCAGATGGGGCAGTTGCTCCATCAGCATGCGGTCTTTCCAGGTGTTGGGCTCCATTTCATCCGCGTTGCACAGCAGGTAGCGGATGTTGATGGATTCGTCCTTGGGCATCAGGCCCCACTTCACGCCCGTGGGGAAGCCTGCACCACCGCGACCTTTAAGGCCGGCGTCCTTCACGGTCTGGACGATATCGTCCTGAGCCATGTCGGCGAAGGCCTTGCGCGCAGCGGCGTAGCCGTTCTTGGCCTGGTACTCGTCGAACCATACCGGCTCGGCATCGTCACGCAGGCGCCAGGTCAGCGGGTGGGTCTCGGGCGAACGCTTGATCAGGTTGGCCGGGCCGAAAGATGTAAGGGTCATGGGTAGCCCTCAAGCAATTGGGTCACGCCAGCGGGCTGCACGTCACCGAATGTGTCGTCGTCGATCATCAACGCCGGCGCCTTGTCGCAGTTGCCCAGGCAGCACACCGGCAGCAGCGTGAAGCGGCCATCCGGGGTGGTCTGGCCGAGGCCGATGCCCAGCTTGTTCTGGATCTCGCTGACCACAGATTCGTGGCCACCGATGTAGCAGACCATGCTGTCGCACACGCGAATGATGTGGCGGCCCACGGGCTGGCGGAAGATCTGGCTGTAGAACGTGGCCACGCCTTCAACGTCGCTGGCAGGGATGCCGAGGATCTCGCCGATGGCGTAGAGCGCGCCGTCCGGCACCCAGCCACGTTCCTTCTGGACGATCTTCAAGGCTTCGATCGACGCCGCGCGCGGGTCTTCGTAGTGATGCAGCTCGTGCTCGATGGCCGAGCGCTCGGTTTCACTCAAGGTGAAACGGTCTGTCTGGATAAGCGTGCTGTTCATGCTTAGCGGTCCACGTCGGCCATAACGAAATCGATACTACCCAGGTACGCAATCAAGTCCGCGACCATCTCGCCTTTGATCACCGAAGGGATCTGCTGCAAGTGGGCGAAGCTCGGGGTACGGATCCGGGTGCGGTAGCTCATGGTGCCGCCATCGCTCGTCAGGTAATAACTGTTGATACCCTTGGTCGCTTCGATCATCTGGAAGGATTCGTTGGCCGGCATGACCGGGCCCCACGAAACCTGCAGGAAGTGCGTGATCAGGGTTTCGATGTGCTGCAGCGTGCGCTCTTTCGGCGGCGGCGTGGTCAGCGGGTGGTCCGCCTTGTACGGGCCTGCCGGCATGTTGCGCATGCACTGCTCGATTATCTTCAGGCTCTGGCGCATTTCTTCGACGCGCACGATGCAACGGTCGTAGGCATCGCCATTGGCCCCCAGCGGTACTTCGAATTCGAAGTTCTCGTAGCCGGAGTACGGGCGCGCTTTACGCAGGTCGAAATCGCAGCCGGTGGAACGCAGGCCGGCACCGGTGACGCCCCATTCCAGGGCCTCTTTGGTGTTGTACTGGGCGACGCCGATGGTGCGGCCCTTGAGGATGCTGTTGTCCAGCGCAGCCTTTTGGTACTCGTCCAGACGCTTGGGCATCCACTCGACGAATTCCTTGACCAGACGCTCCCAGCCGTTCGGCAGGTCGTGGGCAACACCGCCGATGCGATACCAGGCCGGGTGCAGGCGGAAACCGGTGACGGCTTCGATGACCTTGTAGGCGCGCTGGCGGTCGGTAAAGGTGAAGAACACCGGGGTCATGGCACCGACGTCCTGGATATAGGTACCCAGGAACAGCAGGTGGCTGGTGATCCGGAAGAACTCGGCCATCATGATGCGGATGGTGTCGACGCGGTCCGGCACCTTGATACCGGCCAGCTTCTCGACCGAGAGCACGTACGGCAGGTTGTTCATCACGCCGCCGAGGTAGTCGATACGGTCGGTGTACGGGATGAAACTGTGCCACGACTGGCGCTCAGCCATCTTCTCGGCACCGCGGTGGTGGTAGCCGATGTCCGGCACGCAGTCGACGATTTCTTCGCCGTCCAGTTGCAGGATGATACGGAAGGCACCGTGCGCCGAAGGGTGGTTCGGGCCCAGGTTGAGGAACATGTAGTCCTCGTTGGTGCCGGAACGCTTCATGCCCCAGTCTTCCGGACGGAAGCGGGCAGCCTCTTCTTCAAGCTGTTGCTTGGCCAGGTTGAGGCTGAACGGGTCGAATTCGGTCGCGCGGGCAGGGAAGTCCTTGCGCAGCGGGTGACCTTCCCAGGTCGGCGGCATCATGATGCGCGACAGGTGCGGGTGGCCCGGGAAGTCGATGCCGAACATGTCCCAGACTTCACGCTCGTACCAGCTGGCGTTCGGCCAGATGCCGGTTACGGTCGGGATGCTCAGGTCAGTTTCAGACAGCGCGACCTTGATCATCACATCGCTGTTACGTTCCAGCGACATCAGGTGGTAGAACACGGTGAAATCGGCGCCGCTCGGCAGCCCTTGGCGCTTGGTGCGCAGACGCTCGTCCACGCCATGCAGGTCATAGAGCATGACGTACGGCTTGGGCAGGTTGCGCAGGAAGGTCAGGACTTCGACGAGCTTGGCACGCGCCACCCACAGCACCGGCATGCCGGTGCGCGTGGCCTGGGCGGTGAAGGCGTCAGGGCCGAAACGGTTGTTGAGTTCGACGACCACATCCTGGTCGTCTGCCTTGTAAGGCGGGATATACAGAGCACTGCCTGTAGTCATGGTTTTTTATCGCTTTCGGTCAACGTAAAGAATGAAGCCAGGTTTTCGTTCTATAAAAGAAGCGGTGCTGGATCAGACTTCGTCAGGGCTGCGCAGGTTGGTGACTGCGATTCGCTGTTCGCGGCGCTGTTCCTTTTGAGACGGCATCTCGGCGCGATAGACGCCTTGTTCACCGACGACCCAGGACAGTGGGCGACGCTCCTTGCCGATCGATTCCTGCAATAGCATCAAGCCTTGCAGGAACGCTTCAGGGCGAGGCGGGCAGCCAGGCACGTAGACGTCCACGGGCAGGAACTTGTCCACCCCCTGGACAACGGAGTAGATGTCGTACATGCCACCGGAGTTGGCGCACGAACCCATGGAGATAACCCATTTCGGTTCGAGCATTTGCTCGTAGAGACGCTGGATGATCGGCGCCATCTTGATGAAGCAGGTGCCGGCGATAACCATGAAGTCCGCCTGGCGCGGCGATGCCCGGATAACTTCGGCGCCGAAGCGCGCGATGTCGTGGGGCGCCGTGAAGGCGGTGGTCATTTCCACGTAGCAGCACGAAAGACCGAAGTTGTACGGCCACAGGGAGTTCTTACGCCCCCAGTTGACCGCGCCACTCAGCACGTCTTCCAGCTTGCCCATGTAGATGTTTTTGTGGACTTGGTCTTCTAACGGGTCGGAAACGGTTTCCCGTTCGCCGATGGGGTACTGCTCGTTAGGAGCATCCGGGTCGATCCTGGTGAGATTGTATTGCATCGCCAAAGCCTCATTGTTTCAGCTTCGCTTGCCGCTTACGACGAGCTTCCGGAGCCCAGTCAAGGGCGCCCACTCGGAATAGGTAGACAAGGCCTGCCAACAGAATTGCTATGAAAACGAGGGCTTCGACGAATCCGGTCCAGCCGCTTTCGCGGACGGACACAGACCAGGCAAAGAGAAAGAGGGCTTCGATATCGAAGATCACGAACAGCATCGCGACCAGATAGAATTTGGCTGAGAGCCGCAAGCGGGCGCCACCTGTAGGCAGCATGCCGGACTCGAACGGTTCATTCTTGCTGCGGCCCCAGGCTTTTGACCCGAGGAGGCTGGAAACACCGAGCATGAAGGCGCAAAGGCCGACAACACCGAGGAGGAAAATGGCAAAGCCCCAGTTGTGGGCCATGAGTCCTGTCGCTTCGGTCATGCTGGAAATCCTTAACAGAGAGCAAAGGTCTCTGAGCTCGAAAAAGTAACGATGCAGTGACGATATGTCGCACTGCAATCAATCGCGGTGATTTTATGGCTAAACACCGGGCAAGTAAAATTCCGATAGCGAAATTATTCGATGGAATAAGCACATAGTGCACCTTTGTGGGGCTGTAGCCCTTGCGGGGCGGGGATTAGCCGGCTTTTCACCAATTATGTTTTGTTTTAGCTGTAAAGAAGTTCTCATGCTCTAAATGATAATGAATATTGTTTGGGTGGGTTTTAAGCGGATGTTTGTGGTGGGGGCGCAGAAGTTGCCGTTACTTGCTTGAGTGCCGCTTAGTTGCCTGAACGGATCCTTATAACCGACCAGGCTTGCGCAGATACCGCCCTGGATCAATGTTTTGCGCAAAATCCTCAGAAAGCCTGCGTTCCCTGTGGGAGGGGGGGCAGGCAAAAAAAACGCCCCGAACCAGTCGGGGCGTGATTGTTTTGCGGCATTGCGGTTAGGTCTTCCATGCGGCCGCAATGGCCGTTTGCTCGGTGCTTAGTGGAACTGCTCTTCTTCGGTCGAACCGGTCAGTGCGGTCACGGACGAGGTGCCGCCCTGGATCACGGTAGTCATGTCGTCGAAGTAGCCGGTGCCCACTTCCTGCTGGTGCGCCACGAAGGTGTAGCCTTTGGCGGCGTCAGCGAACTCCTGCTCCTGCAGCTTCACGTAGGCGGTCATGTCGTTGCGGGCGTAGTCGTGCGCCAGGTTGAACATGCTGTGCCACATGTTGTGAATGCCGGCCAGAGTGATGAACTGGTGCTTGTAGCCCATGGCTGACAGTTCGCGCTGGAACTTGGCGATGGTCGCGTCGTCCAGGTTCTTCTTCCAGTTGAAAGAAGGCGAGCAGTTGTAGGACAGCAGTTGGTCCGGGTATTCCTTCTTGATCGCTTCGGCGAAACGACGGGCTTCTTCCAGGTCAGGCTTGGCGGTTTCGCACCAGATCAGGTCCGCATACGGCGCATAGGCCAGGCCGCGGGCAATGGCCTGGTCGAGGCCGGCGCGTACCTTGTAGAAGCCTTCCTGGGTGCGCTCGCCAGTGACGAACGGCTTGTCGTACGGGTCGCAGTCCGAGGTCAGCAAGTCGGCGGCGTTGGCATCGGTGCGCGCCAGGATGATGGTTGGCGTGCCGGCGACGTCAGCGGCCAGGCGCGCAGCGGTCAGCTTCTGCACAGCTTCCTGGGTCGGTACCAACACCTTGCCACCCATGTGGCCGCATTTCTTCACCGAAGCCAGCTGGTCTTCGAAGTGCACGCCGGCAGCGCCGGCCTCGATCATGCTCTTCATCAGCTCGTAGGCGTTCAGTACGCCGCCGAAACCGGCTTCAGCGTCGGCCACGATCGGTGCGAAGTAGTCGATGTAGCCTTCGTCACCCGGGTTCTTGCCGGCTTTCCACTGGATCTGGTCGGCACGACGGAACGAGTTGTTGATGCGCTTGACCACGGTCGGCACCGAGTCCACCGGGTACAGCGATTGGTCGGGGTACATGGATTCAGCGGAGTTGTTGTCCGCTGCCACTTGCCAGCCGGACAGGTAGATCGCCTGGATACCGGCTTTTACCTGTTGAACTGCCTGGCCGCCAGTGAGGGCGCCCATGCAGTTGACGAAATCTTTGTCGGGACGGAAGGAAGGCTTGGCACCTTGGGTGACCAGCTTCCACAGCTTCTCGGCGCCGAGTTTTGCAAAGGTGTGCTCAGGTTGAACCGAGCCACGCAGGCGGACGACGTCAGCAGCGGAATAAGCGCGGGCTACGCCTTTCCAGCGTGGGTTTTCAGCCCAGTCTTTTTCAAGGGCTGCAATTTGCTGTTCGCGTGTCAGTGCCATGGGGAAAAACCTCGTCGCATAGGTCTAGGTGGAAAATTCCATTTGCCAGCCACGTAGTAAGTGCGTGGTTTTGGCTGCTCGCTGACCAGAAGCTCAGGTGGTCAAGCCGGGCTTGGCGGGGAAGGCGACGGGATGAACGATTGGCTCAAGGGTGGAATTGAGCAGGTAGGGGCAAACTGCGAACGGTCTTCGGGCGTCGTGGGCCTTGGTACGATCCATCAGTGTGTAGCCGGGTTACCTGGTTGGCTTCCGTCCCTCGGGACAACTTCGTTCCAGTCGCAACCTCGTCAAACACACCTTGTGGGCGGTACAGACACGAATCGGCTCGGGTGGGTAGCTTGGAGCGGCGATCCGAAGGCCCTTGCCAGGGCCCCTGATTAGCGGGAGCGAGGCCATCATGCCCAGGCTTTTTTCGATCGTCAAATGTTTTGTAGTGCTTTTTTTCAAGCACTACATCTTTGGTCTAATACGACTCATCAGTCAGTTTCCGGTGCTTCAGTTCAGGGTGTCGACCTTGACCCGCAAAGTCAGGTCATCGCGGCCCTGGGTAGAGTAGCTGCGGGTTGTAGAGGATTTGTCGGCCTGGGTCTCGCGATTGATACCGGCCAGGGGGATCCACTCGCCCAGGCGCCCGCTGACGGTTGTGTCGGTGCTCTGGACGTTCACTACATCGGGGCGTTCCTGGCTCATGCGGTCACGGTTGGTACTGATGCTCAGGTGTACGGTCTCGCCGGTGACGCTGACGGTGACGTAAAAACCCTGGGTGACGTTGCGATACTGGGTCTGGTTTTGCAGGCGGCCGTAGCTGTCTTGCTGGGTGGTGGTCAGCGGAACGCTCTGGCCGACCTGGATCAATGCGGGCACGCCTTCGCTCGCCTGGATCTGCTGGACACCGCCGTCGCGGCTGGCAGTGCCGTAGCTGATGATGCGAGTCTGGCTGTCGCCGGTGTTTTGCTGATTGTTCTCGTTGGTGTCGACGGTGATCAACAGGCGTTTGGCGGGCGTGTCCAATTGCGCGAGCAGTGCGCGCAGGTCCTGGATCTTGCCGGGGTCGGCCTTGACGATAAGCTGGTTACCGTAGGCGCTGACGCTGCCGTCCTTGCCGATGAAATTCTGCGCCACGGGCAGGAGGTCGGCGCTGGTGCGATTGCTCAGGTTGACGACTTCGGTGTCGGCCACGGCCGGGGCGCTGGCGGCCAGGAGGAGTGCGATGAGCAGGGTGCGTAGGGACATGTCCGTTATCTCTGCGAGTCAATTAGGCGTGATAGTGCCAGTTTGTCGGCCCGGCAGGCCGCAAATTGAATCGTAGACGGCAAAATGCCCTGGCAGGGCAGGGTATTGCTGGTGTTGCTGAAATAGCTATCGGGAGCAAGCCCCCTCCCACATTTTGACCGCGCTCCGAAGAATGACTCGGTCAAGTGTGGGAGGGGGCTTGCTCCCGATGGCAGCGACTCGATCCTGAATCAGCCCTCACGCACCATATCAACATGCGGAATCCCGACTTCCAGGAATTCTTCGCTGACGATCTTGAAGCCCAGCCGCTCATAGAACGGCGCGGCATAGACCTGTGCGCTGAGGAACTGCTTGCGCTGGCCGCGTTGCTCGGCCGCACCGATCACGGCTTCCATCAGCTTGTCGCCGACTTTAAGTCCGCGCCAGTCCTTGAGCACCGATACGCGCCCGATTTCGCCGCTGGGCAGCAGGCGGGCGGTACCGATCGGAAAGTCGCCTTCGAATGCCAGGAAATGCACCGCGCCGGCGTCGTCGGCGTCCCATTCAAGCTCGGGTGGAACCGATTGTTCGGCGATAAATACCGCTTCACGAATGCGCCGAATCTCAGCGATATCCTTTTGCCAGTCCGCGACACTTACGTGAATCTTATTCATCGGCAAACCCCAGGCTTCCTTGCTTGACCAGTTCGCACAGCAGGTCGCGACCGTCTTCGTCGGCGAGCCATTCGCCGAGGTTTTCGCTGTGCAGTGCGTCAGCCGAGCACACCAGCTTCAGCAGTTCGCGCAGTTTGCCCGGCAGGTAACGGCTCTGGCCGCTGGCAAACAGCAGCACATCGTCGTCGACTTCGGACCAGGCCAGGCGCGCACTCGGGTTGCGTACCAAAATCGCACCGTCTTGAAGGGCGTTGATAAAGTCATCTTCACCCAAGTCCTCACCGGCTACCAGTTCCGGGTAGCGTGGCTCGGTCATGAACTGGCCGAACCAGGTCAGCAGCATGCGCTCGTCGCTCATGTGCTCGGCCAGCAGGCTCTTGAGGCGGTCCAGTGCGTCGCCCTGGATCTGGTGCGGGTCGCTGGCCGGTTGGGCGTCGGCGTCGGTGTAGCGCTCTTCGTCAGTCAGGTATTGGCTGAGGAAGTCGGTGAAGTGGGTCAGCACTTCGGCGGCGCTCGGGGCGCGGAAGCCGACGGAGTAGGTCATGCAGTCATCTTCGGCAATGCCGAAATGCGCCAGGCGGGGTGGCAGGTAGAGCATGTCGCCCGGCTCCAGTACCCATTCGGCGCTCTCTTCGAATTCGGCGAGGATGCGCAGGTCGGCGTGTTGCAGCAGCGGGCTCTCGGAGCTGCACATCTGGCCGATCTTCCAGTTGCGCTTGCCTTGGGCTTGCAGCAGGAACACGTCGTAGTTATCGAAATGCGGGCCTACGCTGCCTCCCGGTGCTGCAAAGCTGATCATCACATCGTCGATGCGCCAGCTTGGCAGGAAACGGAATTGCTCCAGCAACTCGGCCACTTCCGGCACGAACTGGTCCACGGCCTGCACCAGCAGGGTCCATTCGCGTTCGGGCAAGGTGCTGAAAGCATCTTCAGCGAACGGGCCGCGACGCAGTTCCCACGGGCGTTCACCGTGTTCGATCACCAGGCGCGACTCGACTTCTTCTTCCAGGGCCAGGCCGGCCAGTTCGTCGGCGTCGATCGGGCTTTCGAAATCAGGGATGGCCTGGCGGATCAGCAGCGGCTTTTTCTGCCAGTAGTCGCGCAGGAATTCCCGTGCTGTGATGCCGCCCAGAAGTTGAAGAGGGATATCAGGATTCATGTGTAACCTATTGAAAAAAAGCACTTTTCAGACTGGAATAAAAACGCCCGGCGCGGCCGGGCGTCTCAAAGGGTCTTGCTATGATCAGATGCGCTTGGCTTGCTCTACAGCGTTGCCGATGTAGTTGGCCGGAGTGAGCAGTTTCAGCTCGGCCTTGGCGGCGGCAGGCATGTCCAGGCCGTCGATGAAAGTTTGCAGGGCTTCGGGGCTGATGCCCTTGCCGCGCGTCAATTCCTTGAGCTTCTCGTAAGGGTTTTCGATGTTGTAGCGGCGCATCACGGTCTGGATCGGCTCGGCCAGGACTTCCCAGCAAGCGTCCAGGTCGGCCGCAATTTTCTGCTCGTTGAGCTCCAGCTTGCTGATGCCCTTGAGGCTGGCTTCGTACGCGATCACGCTGTGTGCGAAACCCACGCCGAGGTTGCGCAGCACGGTAGAGTCGGTCAGGTCGCGCTGCCAGCGGGAGATTGGCAACTTGCTGGCCAGGTGCTGGAACAGGGCGTTGGCGATGCCGAGGTTGCCTTCGGAGTTTTCGAAGTCGATCGGGTTGACCTTGTGCGGCATGGTCGACGAACCGATTTCACCGGCAATGGTGCGCTGCTTGAAGTAGCCCAGGGAGATGTAGCCCCAGATATCGCGATCGAAGTCGATCAGGATGGTGTTGAAGCGTGCAATCGCGTCGAACAGCTCGGCGATGTAGTCGTGCGGCTCGATCTGCGTGGTGTAAGGGTTGAAACCCAGGCCCAGCTCGTCTTCGATGAAGGCGCGGGCATTGGCTTCCCAGTCGATCTCAGGGTAGGCCGACAGGTGGGCGTTGTAGTTGCCTACGGCGCCGTTGATCTTGCCCAGCAACGGTACGGCCGCCACTTGAGCGATCTGGCGCTCCAGGCGGTACACCACGTTGGCCAGTTCTTTGCCCAGGGTGGTCGGCGAAGCCGGTTGGCCGTGGGTACGCGACAGCATCGGCACGTCGGCAAAGCGGATGGCCAGTTCGCGGATGGCGTTGGCGGTCTGGCGCATCAGCGGCAGCATTACGTCATCACGGCCTTCGCGCAGCATCAGGGCGTGGGACAGGTTGTTGATGTCCTCGCTGGTGCAGGCAAAGTGGATGAATTCGCTGACCTGGGCCAGTTCCGGCAGCTTGGCCGCTTGCTCTTTGAGCAAGTACTCGATGGCTTTTACGTCGTGGTTGGTGGTGCGCTCGATCTCTTTGACACGCTCGGCGTGCTCCAGGGAGAAGTTTTCCGCCAGGGTGTTCAATACAGCGTTGGCTTCGGCGGAAAACGCCGGGACTTCGCTGATGGCGGGGTGAGCGGCCAGGCGCTGGAGCCAGCGCACTTCAACCAGAACGCGAGCACGGATCAAACCGTATTCGCTGAAAATCGGGCGCAGGGCCTGGGTTTTGCCGGCGTAGCGGCCGTCAACAGGGGAAACCGCAGTGAGCGAAGAGAGCTGCATGGGGTGTTCTCGGACAGTCGGGCAACGAAATGGGGCGCGTATCATACATGAAAAAATCCGCCGGTCCGTCGCCAACTGACCGGCGTATTACGCGTAATGCTTCAAAACTGGGGTTGCTGCGACTTATTCGTTGCGCATCAACGGGTAAAGCTCTTTGAGCAATTTGCGCCGGCTGATCACCAATTGCCAACGATGACCGCCCAATTGGCGCCACAGCCGCGCCGAACGAATACCGGCCAGGAGCAGGGCGCGGATCTTCGAGGCGTTGTTCGGTTGCTGCAGGTTGCGCATGTCGCCGTGCACCTGGATGCGCTGGCGCAATGTGCTCAAGGTGTCCTGGTATAGCGCGCCACAGGCCGCGATCACGTTTTCGTGGGCCGGGCCGAAGTGTTCCACCTGGGACTGGATCTGCGGCAAGCGTTTGCCGATGGTTTCCAGCATGTCGTCGCGCTTGGCCAACTGGCGCTCCAGGCCCAGCATCGACAGGGCGTAGCGCAGCGGTTCGCGTTGCAGGGTGCTGGGGTCGCGTTCCAGGGCGCCGATCAGTGCGCGATAACCTTCACGCAGCGCCAGGTCATCTCCGCCGTAGACCTCCAGGGTATCCTTGGGGTCGCGGATCAGCAGGCTGCCAAGCATGCAGGTCAGCCCGGCCTCGGTGACCTGGCCGGTCTTGGCGATCTTGTCCACCAGTACCGCGGCGAGGAAAACCCCGCCCAGTGCCGTCAATTGCTCCTGGGTCGGGCTCATGCCGGGCTGCTCCAGGCTTCGGCGACTTCAATCACGCCACCGCCCAGGCAGATTTCACCGTCATAGAAGACGACGGACTGGCCGGGGGTGACTGCGCGCTGCGGGTCATCGAAGGTGGCGCGATAGCCGTTGGCGGTTTTTTCCAGGGTGCAGGGCTGGTCGCTCTGGCGATAGCGCACCTTGGCCGTCAGGCGGCGCGGGGTGCTCAGGTCGATCGGGTTGACCCAGTAGATCTCGGAGGCCAGCAAGGCGCCGGAGAACAGCAGCGGGTGCTCATTGCCCTGGCCAACGATCAGTTCGTTGTGTTCCAGGTCCTTGACCAGCACGTACCACGGCTCTTCCCCGGCATCTTTCAGCCCGCCGATGCCCAGGCCCTGGCGCTGGCCGATGGTGTGGTACATCAGGCCGTGGTGGCGGCCGATCACTTCACCGTCGGTGGTCTTGATCTCGCCCGGTTGCGCCGGCAGGTATTGCTTGAGGAAGTCGCTGAAGCGGCGCTCACCGATAAAGCAGATGCCGGTGGAGTCCTTCTTCTTGGCAGTGGCCAGGCCGTGTTTCTCGGCGATCTTGCGCACTTCTGGTTTTTCCAGCTCGCCCACCGGGAACAGGGTCTTGGCGATCTGTTCGCCGCCGACGGCGTGCAGGAAGTAGCTCTGGTCCTTGTTCGGGTCCAGGCCCTTGAGCAGTTCGGTGCGGCCATCGATATCGCGGCGGCGCACGTAGTGGCCAGTGGCAATCAGGTCGGCGCCGAGCATCATGGCGTAGTCGAGGAACGCCTTGAACTTGATTTCACGGTTGCACAGGATGTCCGGGTTCGGCGTGCGGCCGGCCTTGTATTCGGCCAGGAAGTGCTCGAACACGTTGTCCCAGTACTCGGCGGCGAAGTTGGCGGTGTGCAGCTTGATGCCGATCTTGTCGCACACGGCCTGGGCGTCCGCCAGGTCGTCCATGGCGGTGCAATATTCCGTGCCATCGTCTTCTTCCCAGTTCTTCATGAACAGGCCTTCCACCTCATAACCCTGCTCCATGAGCAGAACGGCGGAAACGGAAGAGTCCACGCCGCCGGACATGCCGACGATGACGCGCTTCTTTGGTGTGTCAGAAGGGGCTGGATCACGCATAGGGTTTCAACGGGTGTCTTGAAAAAGGACGCGATTCTAACAGGCTAGCGCGCGCAAGGCTAAAGGGAAGGGCGGATCAATTCGAGACTGTGGCGCTGTCCGGCCAGATAATCATCGATGCAGCGGATGATCAACTCGCTGCGCCAGTCGTCGCGCAAGGCCATCAGCTCGTCGCGGGTCAGCCAGCGGGCGCGGAGGATGCCTTCGTCGAGTGAATAGTCCGGGTGATGTTTGAGTGCCTTGGCGATGAAGCAGACCCGTTGATAGGTCACACCATTGCTGGGGGCAGTGTACAGGTAGATCCCGACAATGCCGGTGGCTTCGACGTCCCAGCCGGTTTCTTCGAGGGTTTCGCGGATGGCGGCCTCGGTCAGGCTCTCATGCGGGTCGAGGTGACCGGCGGGCTGGTTGAGCACGGCGCGGCCGCCTTTGAGCTCTTCGACCATGAGGAAGCGGCCGTTGTCTTCGACGATGGTGGCGACGGTGATGTGGGGTTGCCAGGTCATGGGAGGCCTCTCGATTCAGAGTGTGGCTCGATCAGTGTGGGAGGGGGCTTGCTCGCGATGGCGGTAGGTCAGTCAATGAGTCTGTTGACTGATACTCCGCCATCGGGAGCAAGCCCCCTCCCACACAGAGATTGTGTTTCTTCAGTTAAACGCTGGAAACAGAAACCCCGGCACGGGGCCGGGGCTTCTTTGCATCCTTACAACCTTACTTCAACTTGGCAATCGCCGCGTTGAGGGTGTTGCTTGGGCGCATGGCTTTGCTGGTCAGTTCTGGGTTCGGCGCGTAGTAGCCGCCGATATCCACTGGCTTGCCCTGTACTGCGTTGAGCTCGGCAACGATGGTTGCTTCGTTCTCGGCCAGGGTTTTTGCCAGTTCGCCAAACTGCGCTTGCAGTGCAGCGTCTTCGGTCTGGGCGGCCAGGGCTTGTGCCCAGTACAGCGCCAGGTAGAAGTGGCTGCCACGGTTGTCGATGTTGCCGACTTTGCGTGATGGCGACTTGTTGTTGTCGAGGAACTGGCCGGTGGCCTGGTCCAGGGTCTTGGACAATACCAGGGCTTTCGGGTTGTTGTACGTCACACCCAAATGCTCAAGCGAGGCGGCCAGGGCCAGGAATTCGCCCAGGGAGTCCCAGCGCAGGAAGTTTTCTTCCAGCAGTTGCTGCACGTGTTTTGGTGCCGAGCCGCCGGCGCCGGTTTCGAACAGGCCGCCGCCATTCATCAGCGGCACGATCGACAGCATCTTGGCGCTGGTGCCCAGTTCCATGATCGGGAACAGGTCGGTCAGGTAGTCGCGCAGTACGTTGCCGGTCACCGAGATGGTGTCCAGGCCCTTGCGGGTACGCTCCAGGGTGAACTTCATCGCGTCGACCGGCGACATGATGCGGATATCCAGGCCTTCGGTGTTGTGGTCTTTCAGGTAAGCCTGAACTTTCTCGACCACGACGCCGTCGTGTGCACGCTTGGGGTCCAGCCAGAAGATTGCCGGGGTATTACTGGCACGGGCGCGGTTGACGGCGAGCTTGACCCAATCCTGGATCGGCGCGTCTTTGGTCTGGCACATGCGGAAGATATCACCGGCCTCGACTTTCTGTTCCATCAGCAGGTTGCCCTTGCTGTCGGTGACGCGAACCACGCCGTCAGCCTTGATCTGGAAGGTCTTGTCGTGGGAGCCGTACTCTTCGGCTTTATTCGCCATCAGGCCAACGTTCGGCACGCTGCCCATGGTGGTCGGGTCGAAGGCGCCATTGGCCTTGCAGTCTTCGATGACGGCCTGGTAGATGGTGGCGTAGCAGCGATCCGGGATCACTGCCTTGGTGTCGTGCAGTTGACCGTCGGTGCCCCACATCTTGCCGGAGTCGCGGATCATGGCCGGCATCGAGGCGTCGACGATCACGTCGCTTGGTACGTGCAGGTTGGTGATGCCTTTGTCGGAGTTGACCATCGCCAGGGAAGGGCGAGCGGCGTAGACCGCTTGAATGTCCGCTTCGATCTGGGCTTGCTGGTCGGCCGGCAGGGTCTTGATGCGGGCGTACAGGTCGCCGATGCCGTTGTTCAGGTTGAAGCCGATCTGCTCGAGCACGGTGGCGTGCTTGGCCAGGGCGTCTTTATAGAACTCGGCAACGATCTGGCCGAACATGATCGGGTCGGAGACCTTCATCATGGTGGCTTTGAGGTGAACCGACAGCAGCACGCCTTGTTTCTTGGCGTCTTCGATCTCGGCGGCGATGAACGAGCGCAGGGCGCTTTTGCTCATCACGGCGGTGTCGATGATCTCGCCGGCTTGCACATTGGTCTTTTCTTTCAGGACGGTGGTGGTGCCGTCTTGAGCAACCAGCGCGATTTTGACGGCGTCAGCGGCCTCGATCTGTACGGCTTTTTCGCTGCCGTAGAAGTCGCCGTTGCTCATGTGCGCAACGTGGGACTTGGAGTCGGCAGCCCAGGCGCCCATTTTGTGCGGGTGCTTGCGTGCGTAGTTCTTGACCGACAGGGGTGCGCGGCGATCGGAGTTGCCTTCGCGCAGGACCGGGTTCACGGCGCTGCCCTTGACCTTGTCGTAACGTGCGCGGGTTTCTTTTTCCGCGTCGGTGGTTACGGTTTCCGGGTAGTCCGGCAGGGCATAGCCCTGGGCCTGCAGTTCCTTGATCGCGGCTTGCAGCTGCGGGGTCGAGGCGCTGATGTTAGGCAGCTTGATGATGTTGGCTTCAGGCGTAACGGCCAGGGCGCCCAGCTCGGCGAGGTGGTCCGGGACGGCCTTGGTGCCCAGTTGCTCGGGGAAGCTTGCCAGGATGCGCGCGGCCAGGGAGATGTCGCGGGTTTCCACGGCAATATCAGCGGAAGCGGTGAAGGCCTCTACGATAGGCAGCAGTGAATAGGTGGCGAGGGCAGGGGCTTCGTCGGTGAAGGTGTAGATGATCTTCGAGCGGGTGGGCATATTCGGATTAACTCTCTTCTTTGCTGAAAGCGTGCGCAGAAACTCGAGATGCGCCGGGTGGAGCGCGTTCGTTCAAAGCCATCCATGAGCGAAATGTCGAGGTTTCTTCGCGGTGATGTTGGGTTGCATCAGTCGAGCGTCAAGCGGGTGGACTATTGTAATAGTCCTGCTTTGCGAGCCGAGGGCACCTGTTCCAGAGCGGTCGGCTGTCGTGACTCTTGGGTCAGCGGCGGCATTATACATAGGTCGCTATGCTTACGCCGAGCCTTCATACAAAAGGTGTGTCGTCCATTGGTCTAAAGGTCGCAGGTACCACGTTGCTACCTTAGTCGCATGATGTGCTCAAGATTGGCGATTTTGCCTTTTGTTTCAAGCTTGTAGGCGACTAAATATGCTGTTTTCGATGCAAATGAGCGTGGCGTGAGGTTTCAGTCGTCATTTATCTGGAGTAGGCTCGAACGCAGCCAGATGTTCAATCCAAAGATGGAGTTCAGCATGGGATACAAGAAGATTCAGGTTCCGGCAGCCGGCGACAAAATCACCGTCAATGCAGACCATTCTCTCAATGTTCCTGATAACCCGATCATCCCCTACATCGAAGGCGACGGCATTGGTGTCGATATCAGCCCGGTGATGATCAAGGTTGTCGATGCAGCTGTTCAAAAGGCGTACGGCGGCAAGCGCAAAATCTCCTGGATGGAGGTTTATGCCGGCGAAAAAGCAACTCAAGTCTACGACCAGGACACCTGGCTGCCCCAGGAAACCCTGGATGCAGTCAAGGATTACGTGGTGTCCATCAAAGGCCCGCTCACCACGCCGGTCGGTGGCGGCATCCGTTCGTTGAACGTGGCCCTGCGTCAGCAACTTGACCTCTATGTATGCCTGCGTCCGGTGCGCTGGTTTGAGGGTGTACCGAGCCCGGTCAAGAAGCCGGGAGATGTGGACATGACCATCTTCCGCGAAAACTCCGAAGACATTTACGCGGGGATCGAGTGGAAAGCCGGTTCCCCGGAAGCGATCAAGGTGATCAAGTTCCTGAAGGAAGAAATGGGCGTCACCAAGATCCGTTTCGATCAGGATTGTGGCATTGGCGTCAAGCCGGTCTCCAGGGAAGGCACTCGGCGCCTGGCGCGCAAGGCCCTGCAATATGTGGTGGATAACGACCGCGATTCGCTGACCATCGTGCACAAAGGCAACATCATGAAATTCACTGAGGGGGCCTTCAAGGAGTGGGCCTACGAAGTGGCGGCTGAAGAATTCGGCGCAACCTTGCTGGATGGCGGTCCCTGGATGCAGTTCAAGAACCCCAAGACCGGCAAGAATGTGGTGGTCAAGGATGCCATTGCCGACGCCATGCTCCAGCAGATCCTGTTGCGCCCGGCTGAATATGATGTGATCGCCACGCTCAACCTGAACGGCGACTACCTCTCCGACGCCTTGGCGGCCGAAGTAGGCGGTATCGGCATTGCCCCGGGGGCCAACCTGTCCGACACCGTGGCGATGTTCGAGGCGACCCACGGTACAGCGCCCAAGTATGCGGGCAAGGACCAGGTCAACCCAGGCTCGCTGATCCTCTCGGCAGAGATGATGCTGCGTCACATGGGCTGGACCGAAGCCGCTGACCTGATCATCAAGGGCACCAACGGCGCCATTTCGGCGAAGACCGTGACCTACGACTTCGAGCGGCTGATGGATGGCGCAAAACTCGTATCGTCATCGGGTTTTGGTGAGGCGCTGATTTCGCATATGTAAGAGGAGGCAAAAAAACGGCCACCCCAAATTGATTAGGGTGGCCGTTTTTTATCGCTGCTCACACGCTCGTGGTCGTTCAGACCGTTAATTTCTTTTCTTTTTGAGCGGTGGGGGTGGCGGTTTTTGTGCTGGCGTCAGCCGCAACTGCACAGATGTTCACGGCGTGCAGTCCTTTCGGTCCCTGAATGATGTCAAAGCTCACCGCTTGGCCCGCTTTCAGTGTTTTATAACCATCCATTTTAATTGCCGAGTAATGCGCAAAAAGGTCTTCTCCGTCCTTGTCGTCTTCATTGATGAAGCCGAAACCCTTGGCATTGTTGAACCACTTGACCTTACCGCTAGTCATGCCCATATCCCTCTGCACCAGACTCCATCACTGGAGTATCATCCAGTTTATCCGTCCTAACCCGAATAAATAAGGTTGACTGCGCGGACCTTTTTTACCCAATGTGGGTTCTATTGGTTGTATCACCGATTTTCCGATAGTCAAGGCGACCAATCGGTCAGAGTTGAAATTCTGGCAAGGCGCCCCCACCACTGTATTTGAACCACTGACGAACCTTTCTTTCCATGCATGCAAATAGCCAGATTCGACTAACATTCAATCAGGATCGCCCGGATCAGGAACATGACGAGGACGGCTCTGCAGGCATTGCTGTTCAGGAGGCCAAGCCTGCTCTACAGGCGCCGCCCATGTACAAGGTGGTTTTGTTTAATGATGACTACACACCGATGGATTTCGTCGTCGAAGTGCTCGAGGTGTTTTTTAACCTGAACCGCGAGTTGGCGACCAAGGTAATGCTGGCCGTTCACACAGAAGGACGGGCAGTATGTGGAGTGTTTACCCGCGACATCGCCGAGACAAAGGCCATGCAGGTCAACCAGTACGCCAGGGAAAGCCAGCATCCGCTACTCTGTGAAATCGAGAAGGACGGTTAACGCCGACCACTTGGGTATGAGGTGAAGCTATGTTAAACCGCGAGCTCGAAGTCACCCTCAATCTTGCCTTCAAGGAGGCTCGCTCGAAACGTCATGAGTTCATGACCGTCGAGCACCTGCTGCTGGCACTTTTGGATAATGAAGCTGCCGCCACCGTTCTGCGTGCGTGCGGCGCCAACCTCGACAAACTCAAGCATGACCTGCAGGAGTTTATCGACTCCACCACGCCACTGATCCCCGTGCATGACGAGGACCGTGAAACCCAGCCGACCCTGGGCTTTCAACGGGTATTGCAGCGTGCTGTTTTCCACGTACAGAGCTCCGGTAAGCGTGAAGTCACAGGCGCCAATGTGCTTGTGGCGATTTTCAGCGAACAGGAAAGCCAGGCAGTGTTCCTGCTCAAGCAGCAGAGCGTTGCCCGTATTGATGTCGTCAACTATATCGCCCACGGTATCTCCAAAGTGCCTGGGCACGGCGATCATTCCGAAGGTGAGCAGGATATGCAGGACGATGAGGGCGGTGAGTCTTCTTCTTCAAGCAACCCGCTGGATGCCTATGCCAGCAACCTCAATGAGCTGGCGCGCCAGGGGCGGATCGATCCGCTGGTGGGGCGTGAGCTGGAGGTTGAGCGTGTAGCGCAGATCCTTGCGCGTCGTCGCAAGAACAACCCGTTGCTGGTCGGCGAGGCCGGCGTAGGTAAAACCGCGATTGCCGAAGGCCTGGCCAAGCGCATCGTCGATAACCAGGTGCCTGACCTGCTGGCCAACAGCGTCGTCTACTCCCTGGACCTGGGGGCATTGCTCGCGGGGACCAAATACCGTGGCGACTTCGAGAAGCGTTTCAAGGCGTTGCTCGGCGAACTGAAAAAACGCCCGCAGGCAATCCTGTTCATTGACGAAATCCACACCATCATTGGCGCCGGTGCGGCATCCGGTGGCGTGATGGATGCGTCCAACCTGCTCAAGCCGTTGCTTTCGTCGGGTGATATCCGTTGCATCGGCTCGACGACGTTCCAGGAATTTCGCGGCATCTTCGAAAAAGACCGCGCGCTCGCACGCCGCTTCCAGAAAGTTGACGTGTCCGAGCCGTCGGTTGAAGACACCATCGGCATTCTGCGCGGCCTCAAGGGGCGCTTCGAGGCGCACCACGGTATCGAGTACACCGATGAGGCGCTGCGTTCGGCGGCTGAGCTGGCGTCGCGCTATATCAACGACCGGCACATGCCCGACAAGGCTATCGATGTGATCGACGAAGCGGGGGCCTTCCAGCGCCTGCAGCCGGTCGAGAAACGTGTGAAACGCATCGACGTGCCTCAGGTTGAGGATATCGTGGCGAAAATCGCACGGATCCCACCAAAACACGTCACCAGCTCCGATAAAGAGCTGCTGCGTAACCTGGAGCGCGACCTCAAGCTGACCGTGTTCGGTCAGGATGCGGCCATCGACTCGTTGTCCACGGCGATCAAGTTGTCCCGTGCGGGGCTCAAATCACCGGACAAGCCGGTTGGTTCGTTCCTGTTCGCCGGCCCGACTGGCGTCGGCAAGACCGAAGCGGCGCGGCAGTTGGCCAAGGCCATGGGCATTGAGCTGGTGCGTTTCGACATGTCCGAATACATGGAGCGTCACACTGTGTCGCGCCTGATCGGCGCGCCTCCGGGTTATGTCGGTTTCGACCAGGGCGGCCTGTTGACTGAAGCGATCACCAAGCAGCCGCATTGCGTATTGCTGCTCGACGAAATCGAGAAGGCCCACCCGGAAGTCTTCAACCTGCTGTTGCAGGTCATGGATCACGGGACTCTGACCGACAACAACGGGCGCAAGGCGGACTTCCGCAATGTGATTGTGATCATGACCACCAACGCCGGTGCCGAAACGGCTGCGCGGGCTTCGATCGGTTTCAGCCATCAGGATCATTCTTCCGATGCCATGGAAGTGATCAAGAAGAGCTTTACACCGGAGTTCCGCAACCGTCTGGACACCATTATCCAGTTTGGTCGCCTCAGCCATGAGGTCATCAAGAGTGTGGTGGACAAGTTCCTCACCGAGCTTCAGGCGCAGTTGGAAGACAAGCGCGTGCAGCTGGATGTTACGGACGCGGCGCGCAATTGGCTGGCCGAAGGTGGCTACGACGCGGCAATGGGTGCTCGCCCAATGGCTCGTCTGATCCAGGACAAGATCAAGCGGCCGTTGGCTGAAGAGATCCTGTTCGGCGAATTGTCCGACCATGGTGGCGTGGTGCATATCGATCTGAAGGACGGCGAATTGACCTTCGAGTTCGAGACCACGGCTGAAATGGCCTGACAGTTTACTGCAGCAGCGCAAAAGCACCTTGTGGGAGGGGGCTTGCTCCCGATAGCGGTGGTTCAGCAACAGATTGGTTGCCTGGTCCATTGTTATCGGGAGCAAGCCCCCTCCCACATGGGTTTTGTGATCTCGGCAAAACTCTATGCAAACAAAAACGCCCGGCATAACCGGGCGTTTTGTATTGACTAGCTTAGCGAGCGCGGTAAGTGATGCGCCCTTTGCTCAAGTCATAGGGCGTCAGCTCGACGCGCACTTTGTCACCGGTAAGAATACGAATGTAGTTCTTGCGCATCTTGCCGGAGATATGCGCGGTTACGACGTGCCCATTTTCCAACTCCACGCGAAACATGGTGTTGGGCAGGGTGTCGACGACAGTGCCTTCCATTTCGAAGCTGTCTTCTTTCGACATGCAGTAAAGCCCTCGGTGTCCAGTGAATGGCCCGGTGCAACTGCGCCAGGCAAAAGCGGCGTGCATTGTGCCCGAAAAAGGGTGTTCCCGCCAAGGGGTTCTAGTTAAGCGTGACCCATCTTTGATTAATCAGCAGCTCAATCGGCCGATATTGGGTCTTATAATTCATCTTTTTGCAGTTTTTTATCCAGTAACCGAGGTACACCGCCTCCAGTTCCAGGCGCAAGGCTTCGCCGATTTGCCACAGGATCGCGAAGCGCCCCAGGCTGCGGCGATCTTCGTCTGGCTCATAGAAGGTGTAGACCGCCGACAGGCCGTTGGGCAGCAGATCGGTTACGGCCACGGCCAGCAGGCGGCCATCCAGGCGGAATTCATAAAAGCGCGAGAAGGGCAGGTCGCGCACCAGGAACGTGGAAAATTGATCGCGGCTGGGCGGAAACATGTCGCCATCGGCGTGGCGTTGCTCGATGTAGCGCTGGTAAAGGTCGAAATATTCTTCGGTATACCGTGGCGTGGTGGCCTTTACCGACAGGTCGGCATTGCGCTTGAGGATGCGCTTCTGATTGCGGTCGGGTAAAAACTGCGCAACCGGGATGCGCGCCGGTACGCAAGCATTGCAGTTCTGGCAATGAGGTCGGTACAGGTGGTCGCCGCTGCGTCGAAAGCCCATTTCCGATAAATCGGCGTACACATGCACATCCATGGGCTGGCTGGGGTCGAGGAACAGCGTGGTGGCCTGCTCATCGGGCAGATAGCTGCAAGAGTGGGCTTGAGTGGCATAAAACTTCAAGCGCGCCAGCTCGGTCATGATCAACCCTCGGGATAAGCTTTGAAATAAGTGTAAGCCAGGTGCGAGGAAGTCGCCTAGGAAACCCACGGGCCAGTGCTGGGTTGATCCAGATGGTTGCGCAGGAAGGCTGCAAATTCGCTGCGCGGTATGGCACGGGCGCCCAGGCTGTGCAGGTGGTTGTTGGGCATCTGGCAGTCGATCAGTACAAAACCCCAGGCCTGCAATTGCCGGGTGAGTGTTGCAAAGCCGACTTTCGAAGCGTTATCGGCGCGGCTGAACATGGATTCGCCGAAGAACAGTTGGCCCATGGCCAGGCCGTACAGGCCGCCGACCAGTGTGCCGTCGTCCCATACCTCCACCGAATGTGCGATCCCGCGCTGATGCAGCGCCAGGTAGGCACTTTGTATGCCCTCGGTGATCCAGGTGCCGTCGGCGTAGGCTCTAGGCGCCGCGCAGGCCCGGATGACGGCTGCGAAGTCCTGGTCGAAGGTCACGCTGTAGCGCTGTTGGCGCAGCAGCTTTTCGAGGCTGCGAGAAACATGCAGCTCGTCAGGGAATATGACCGTGCGTGGGTCCGGCGACCACCAGAGGATCGGCTGGCCTTCCGAGAACCAGGGGAAGCACCCGTGGCGATAAGCCTGGATCAGCCGTTCGGCCGACAGGTCGCCACCGGCGGCCAGCAGGCCATTGGGTTCGCGCATGGCCTTGGCCAGCGGCGGAAATGTGAGGGAGTCGCGTTGCAACCAGGTCAGCATGGCATCCAGGCTTACGGTAGGGGAGGGGAGTGGCAGGTCGGGCGCCTGCCGCGCAAGGGGGATTATTATCGACGCAGCGCTGCGGGGCCAGCCCGAATCGGGCGTTGGCGTGGTTTGGCGTAAGCGGGTGTTTCTGCAACTCTGTGCGTGAGGTGTGGTCGTAATCGGGTCTGAGCCCTGCAGGCCAATTGCCAAGCTTGCCTGGATTGATAAAAACACCTCATAAGCCTTTGTCAGCAAAGACAATGCGTGCTCAAATTGAACATGCTGTGACACTTGGATTGGCGGTGCTGCTCGGCGACGGGCGAGGGCGTGGCATCAGGCACACAAACCCGTACAATGCGGGCATTGTGGCGTTATCGCCGTTTCATCCAGCCACCGCTCGGTGTTAAAAGTAGATTCAACGACGTTCGTTCATTTTTCAGCTGCTCGGATTGGGCAGTATTTACAGTTATTCAACAGATGGACGCGCTAAAGCGCAGGAATAGACCCGTTTTGAAGAAATCCGCCGCAACACCTAAAGCAGCAGTCGTGCCGGCCTGGCGCCAGCACCTGCATTATCGACTCAAGGAAGGTGCGCTGATCGCCATCGGCGCGCTCTGCCTGTTCCTGATGATGGCCTTGCTCACGTACGGCAAGGACGATCCGGGCTGGAGTCACAACAGCAAGATCGAAGACGTGCAGAACTTCGGCGGCCCGGCCGGTTCCTACAGCGCCGATATCCTGTTCATGGTGCTGGGTTACTTCGCTTACATCTTCCCGTTGCTGCTGGCGATCAAGACCTGGCAGATCTTCCGTCAACGGCATGAACCTTGGCAGTGGAGCGGCTGGCTGTTCTCCTGGCGCCTGATCGGCCTGGTCTTCCTGGTGCTGTCCGGCGCGGCGCTGGCCCATATTCATTTTCATGCACCCACCGGCCTGCCGGCCGGCGCGGGCGGTGCGCTGGGTGAGAGCCTGGGCGACCTGGCGCGCAGGACCTTGAACATCCAAGGCAGCACCCTGATGTTCATCGCCTTGTTCCTGTTTGGCCTCACCGTGTTCACCGACCTTTCATGGTTCAAGGTGATGGACGTGACCGGAAAGATCACCCTGGACCTGTTCGAACTGTTCCAGGGCGCCGCCAACCGCTGGTGGGCGGCTCGGGTCGAGCGCAAGCGCATGGTTGCGCAGTTGCGCGAGGTCGATACCCGCGTCAACGAAGTCGTGGCCCCGAGCACGCCGGACCGCCGCGAGCAGGCCAAGGTCAAGGAGCGCCTGATCGAACGCGAGCAGGCGCTGAGCAAGCACATGTCGGACCGCGAGAAACAGGTGCCGCCGGTGATCGCTCCTGCGCCCGTCAAGGCGCCCGAGCCCAGCCATCGTGTGCAAAAAGAGAAACAGGCACCGTTGTTTATCGACAGCGCGATCGAAGGCACCTTGCCGCCGATCTCGATTCTCGATCCGGCCGAAAAGAAACAACTCAACTATTCGCCCGAATCCCTGGCGGCCGTCGGTCACCTGCTGGAAATCAAGCTCAAGGAGTTCGGCGTGGAAGTGGCGGTGGACTCCATCCACCCAGGCCCGGTGATTACCCGCTACGAAATCCAGCCGGCCGCCGGCGTGAAGGTCAGCCGCATCGCCAACCTGGCCAAGGACCTGGCCCGCTCCCTGGCCGTGACCAGTGTGCGTGTGGTGGAAGTGATCCCGGGCAAGACCACCGTGGGTATCGAGATTCCTAACGAAGACCGTCAGATCGTGCGCTTTTCCGAGGTGCTGTCGACGCCGGAATACGACAACTTCAAGTCGCCGGTCACCCTGGCCCTCGGCCATGACATCGGCGGCAAGCCGGTGATCACTGACCTTGCGAAAATGCCGCACCTGCTGGTGGCCGGTACCACCGGTTCCGGTAAGTCGGTGGGTGTGAACGCGATGATCCTGTCGATCCTGTTCAAATCCGGCCCGGACGACGCCAAGCTGATCATGATCGACCCGAAGATGTTGGAACTGTCGATCTACGAAGGCATCCCGCATCTGCTGTGCCCGGTGGTCACCGACATGAAGGACGCCGCCAATGCCCTGCGCTGGAGCGTCGCCGAGATGGAGCGCCGCTATAAGCTCATGGCGAAGATGGGCGTGCGCAACCTGTCGGGCTTCAATGCCAAGATCAAGGAAGCCCAGGAGCGCGGCGAGACCATTGATGATCCTCTGTACAAGCGTGAAAGCATTCACGACGAAGCGCCGAAACTGACCAAGCTGCCGACCATCGTAGTGGTGGTCGACGAATTCGCCGACATGATGATGATCGTCGGCAAGAAGGTCGAAGAGCTGATCGCCCGTATCGCCCAGAAGGCTCGTGCGGCCGGTATTCACTTGATCCTGGCGACCCAGCGTCCCTCGGTGGATGTGATCACCGGTCTGATCAAGGCCAACATCCCGACACGCATGGCGTTCCAGGTCTCGAGCAAGATCGACTCGCGTACCATCATCGACCAGGGCGGCGCCGAGCAACTGCTGGGTCACGGTGACATGCTCTACATGCCACCGGGTACCAGCCTGCCGATCCGGGTTCACGGTGCGTTCGTCTCCGACGATGAAGTGCACCGCGTGGTGGAGGCCTGGAAACTGCGTGGCGCTCCCGAGTACAACGACGACATCCTCAACGGCGTCGAAGAAGCCGGCAGCGGCTTTGAGAACGGCGGCGGCGGGGGAGACGACGATGCTGAAACCGACGCCCTCTACGACGAAGCCGTGGCGTTCGTACTGGAAAGCCGCCGCGCCTCGATTTCTGCCGTGCAGCGCAAACTGAAAATCGGCTACAACCGCGCCGCCCGCATGATCGAAGCCATGGAAATGGCCGGTGTCGTGACCGCAATGAATACCAACGGCTCGCGTGAAGTCATCGCCCCCGGGCAGATGCGCGACTGATCCCGCGCCGTGTGGCCACACACGGCGCGCCCTGACACTCAATGAGGACTCCCATGCGTCTTATCCGCATGCTGTTGTTGCCGGCACTGGCCCTGACCGCTGTTTCGGCTCACGCTGACCCGGCCTCCGTCGCCAGCCTGAAGAACCTGTTGGACAAATCCCAGACCCTGACCGCGCGCTTCTCCCAGTTGACCCTGGATGCCGGTGGTACCCAGTTGCAGGAAACCGCAGGCGAAATGGCCGTGCAGCGTCCTGGCCTGTTCTATTGGCATACGGAAGGCAAGTCTGAGCAGACCATCGTCTCCGACGGCCAGAAGGTCACCCTGTGGGACCCGGACCTGGAGCAGGCGACCATCAAGAAGCTCGACCCGCGCCTGAACCAGACGCCGGCGCTACTGCTGTCGGGCGACGTATCGAAAATCAACGACAGCTTCGATATCACGTCCAAGCAAACCAGCAACGTGATCGAGTTCACCCTCAAGCCCAAATCCAAGGACACGCTGTTTGATACGCTGTCGTTGTCATTCGGCAATGGCGTGATCAACAACATGCGCCTGGTCGACAGTGTCGGCCAGCGCACCGACATCCTGTTCTCTGGCGTCAAGGCCAACCAGCCTGTCCCCGCTTCCAAGTTCAAGTTCGACATCCCCAAGGGTGCCGACGTGATCCAGGAATAAATCTCCCAGAGGTTTCAAACGCTGCCCATGGATCTGTTTCGAAGTGACCCGATTGCTCAGCCCCTGGCCGCGCGCTTGCGCTCGACCAACCTGGACGAGTACGTCGGGCAGGAACACCTGCTCGCTCGCGGCAAGCCATTGCGTGAAGCCCTGGAGCAGGGTGCGCTGCATTCGATGATTTTCTGGGGGCCGCCGGGGGTGGGCAAGACCACCCTGGCGCGGCTTCTGGCAAAAGTCTCGGATGCTCACTTCGAAACGGTCTCGGCGGTACTCGCCGGGGTCAAGGAGATCCGCCAGGCGGTGGAAGTCGCCAAGCAGCAGGCCGGGCAGTACGGCAAGCGCACCATCCTGTTCGTTGACGAAGTCCATCGCTTCAACAAGTCGCAGCAGGATGCGTTTCTGCCGTATGTCGAAGACGGCACGCTGATCTTTATCGGCGCTACCACCGAAAACCCATCGTTTGAACTCAATAACGCCTTGCTCTCGAGGGCGCGGGTCTACGTGCTCAAGAGCCTGGATGAAGCGGCGATGCAAAAGCTGCTGCACCGAGCCTTGAGCGAAGACAAGGGCCTGGGCAAGCGTCAACTGACGGTTGGCGACGAAGCCTTCAAGATTTTGCTGACCGCCGCCGACGGTGATGGCCGACGCTTTCTCAACCTGCTGGAAAACGCCTCCGACCTGGCCGAGGACGGCCACGAAATCGGCGTCGAGCTGCTACAAAGCCTGCTAGGTGACACCCGCCGTCGTTTCGACAAGGGCGGCGAGGCGTTCTACGACCAGATCTCCGCGCTGCACAAGTCGGTGCGTGGCTCCAACCCCGATGGCGCGTTGTATTGGTTTGCACGCATGATCGACGGTGGTTGCGACCCGCTCTACCTGGCGCGGCGCGTGGTGCGCATGGCCAGTGAGGACATCGGCAACGCCGACCCGCGTGCCTTGAGCCTGTGCCTCGCTGCATGGGAAGTGCAGGAACGCCTCGGCAGCCCGGAAGGCGAACTGGCCGTGGCCCAGGCCATTACTTACCTGGCGTGCGCCCCGAAAAGCAACGCGGTGTACATGGGGTTCAAGTCGGCCTTGCGCGCCGCCGCCGAGCATGGCTCGCTCGAAGTGCCGCTGCACCTGCGCAATGCGCCGACCAAGCTGATGAAGCAGTTGGGTTACGGCGACGAATACCGTTACGCCCACGACGAACCCGATGCCTATGCCGCCGGTGAAGACTACTTCCCCGACGCGCTGGACCCGCAGCCGTTCTACCAGCCGGTGCCCCGGGGCCTGGAGCTGAAGATCGGTGAAAAGCTCAATCACCTCGCTCAACTCGATCGACTCAGCCCCAGGCAGCGGAGAAAGTAGTGCTCAAGACGATTCTTGCCGTGTCCGTCGCCGGCATCGCTGGTACATTATTGCGTTTCGCCACGGGTACCTGGGTCAGCGCCAATTGGCCGAAGCATTTTTACATGGCGACGCTGGCGGTCAACCTGGTTGGTTGCCTGATCATCGGGCTGTTGTACGGCTGGTTCCTGTTGCGCCCGGAAGTGCCGATTGAAATTCGCGCCGGCTTGATTGTCGGCTTTGTAGGCGGTCTGACGACCTTTTCATCCTTTTCACTGGATACGGTGCGCCTGCTGGAAAGCGGGCAGGCCCTGGTAGCCTTCGGTTACCTGGGCATCAGCGTGTTCGGCGGGCTGCTCGCCACCTGGGCCGGCCTGTCCTTGACCAAACTTTGATAAACGAGAGACCGACATGCTCGATTCCAAACTGTTACGTAGCAACCTTCAGGACGTAGCGGACCGCCTGGCATCCCGTGGCTTTGCCTTGGATGTTGCGCGCATCGAAGCGCTGGAAGAACAGCGCAAGACCGTCCAGACCCGCACCGAAGCACTGCAGGCTGAACGAAATGCGCGTTCCAAATCCATCGGTCAGGCCAAGCAGCGCGGTGAAGACATCGCGCCGTTGATGGCGGACGTCGAGCGTATGGGTACTGAGCTGTCCGAAGGCAAGGTCGAGCTGGACAAGATCCAGTCCGAGCTGGATTCGATCCTGCTGGGCATCCCTAACATCCCGCACGAATCGGTGCCGGTCGGTGAAGACGAAGACGGCAACGTCGAAGTGCGCCGTTGGGGCACGCCAAAAGCCTTTGATTTCGAGATCAAGGACCACGTTGCCCTGGGCGAACTGACCGGCGGCCTGAATTTCGAAACCGCCGCCAAGATGTCCGGCGCGCGTTTCTCCTTGCTGCGTGGCCCGGTGGCCCGCCTGCATCGCGCCCTGGCGCAGTTCATGATCAACCTGCACACCGCCGAGCACGGTTACGAGGAAGCCTACACGCCTTACCTGGTGCAGGCCCCGGCGTTGATGGGCACCAGCCAGCTGCCGAAGTTCGAAGAGGACCTGTTCAAGATCAGCCGCGAAGGCGAGGCCGACCTGTACCTGATCCCGACCGCCGAAGTGTCGCTGACCAACATCGTCTCCGGCGAGATCCTCGACGCCAAGCAACTGCCGTTGAAGTTCGTGGCTCACAGCCCATGCTTCCGTAGCGAAGCCGGTGCATCGGGCCGCGACACCCGCGGCATGATCCGCCAGCACCAGTTCGACAAGGTCGAGATGGTGCAGATCGTCGAGCCATCGACCTCGATGGACGCCCTGGAAGGCCTGACCGCCAACGCCGAACGCGTCCTGCAACTGCTCGAGCTGCCATACCGCGTACTGGCGCTGTGCACCGGCGATATGGGCTTCAGCGCCGTGAAGACCTACGACCTCGAAGTGTGGGTGCCGAGCCAGGGCAAATACCGCGAGATTTCGTCGTGCTCCAACTGTGGCGACTTCCAGGCCCGTCGTATGCAGGCGCGTTTCCGTAACCCGGAAACCGGCAAGCCGGAGCTGGTACACACACTCAACGGTTCGGGGCTGGCGGTAGGCCGTACCCTGGTGGCCGTGCTGGAAAACTACCAGCAGGCTGACGGTTCGATCCGCGTGCCGGAAGTGCTCAAGCCGTACATGGCGGGCGTTGAGGTCATCGCCTAAATGGAATTTCTGCCGCTGTTTCATAACCTGCGCGGCAGTCGAGTGTTGGTCGTCGGTGGCGGGGAGATTGCCTTGCGCAAATCCCGGCTGCTGGCCGACGCCGGTGCGTTGCTGCGGGTGGTTGCTCCCCAGATCGAAGACCAGTTGCGTGAACTGGTGCTGGGCAGTGGCGGGGAACTGATTTTGCGCGGTTATCAGGAGGCCGACCTCGACGGTTGCACCCTGATCATCGCGGCAACCGACGACGAGCCCCTGAACGCGCAAGTGTCCAGCGATGCCAAGCGCCGTTGCGTGCCGGTCAATGTGGTGGACGCGCCGGCCTTGTGCAGCGTGATCTTCCCGGCGATTGTCGACCGCTCGCCGCTGGTGATTGCCGTCTCCAGCGGTGGCGATGCGCCGGTGCTGGCGCGGTTGATCCGGGCCAAGCTGGAGACCTGGATTCCGTCCACCTACGGCCAGTTGGCCGGGTTGGCGGCGCGTTTTCGTGCGCAGGTCAAGGGCTTATACCCGGATGTTCAGCAACGCCGGGCGTTTTGGGAAGAGGTGTTCCAGGGTCCGATTGCCGACCGCCAACTGGCCGGGCAGGGCGCTGAAGCCGAGCGCCTGCTGATCGAGAAGGTCAACGGTGCACCGCCCTATGCACCGGGCGAGGTGTATTTGGTGGGTGCAGGCCCAGGTGACCCCGACCTGCTGACATTTCGTGCCCTACGCTTGATGCAGCAAGCCGATGTGGTGCTGTATGACCGCTTGGTGGCACCGGCGATTCTCGAACTGTGCCGTCGCGATGCCGAGCGCGTGTATGTCGGCAAGCGTCGCGCCGACCATGCCGTGCCGCAGGACCAGATCAACCAGCAACTGGTGGACCTGGCCAAGCAAGGCAAGCGCGTGCTGCGTCTCAAAGGGGGCGACCCGTTCATCTTTGGTCGTGGCGGCGAAGAGATCGAGGAACTGGCGGCCCATGGCATTCCATTCCAGGTGGTGCCGGGAATCACGGCCGCCAGTGGTTGCGCGGCGTATGCCGGGATTCCCCTGACGCACCGCGATTATGCGCAGTCGGTGCGTTTTATCACTGGGCACCTCAAAGACGGGACTTCGGACCTGCCTTGGCTGGACCTGGTAGGGCCGTCGCAGACCCTGGTGTTCTACATGGGGTTGATTGGCTTGCCGATCATCTGCGAGCAGTTGATCAAGCACGGGCGCTCGGCCGACACCCCGGCGGCGCTGATCCAGCAGGGCACCACGTCCAACCAGCGCGTGTTTACCGGCACCCTGGCCGATTTACCACGCATGGTGGCGGAGCATGAAGTGCATGCGCCGACGTTGGTCATCGTCGGTGAAGTGGTCGTGTTGCGCGAAAAACTCAAGTGGTTCGAGGGCGCTCAGGAACAGCTTTAAGCCTCAAGAGCATCGGGAGCAAGCCCCCTCCCACATTGGAATGCATTCCAGAGTGTGGGAGGGGGCTTGCTCCCGATGAGGCCCTCAAGCGCAGCCCATTTTCCGGATCAGCTCCAAACACCTTGACCGGCTAATCGCTCGCGATCATGTTCGGCATCAAACGCTTGCAATGGGCCTTTGGGCACAATCCCCGTCGGATTGATCGTACGGTGACTGGCATAGTAATGCCCCTTGATATGCTCGAAATCCACCGTCTCGGCTACGCCCGGCCACTGATACATTTCCCTCAGCCAGTTCGACAGGTTCGGATAATCCGCAATCCGGCGCAGGTTGCATTTGAAATGGCTGTAATACACCGCGTCAAAGCGAATCAGGGTGGTGAACAGCCGCACGTCGGCCTCGGTCAGGTATTCGCCGGCCAGGTAGCGATGGTCGCCCAAGTGCTGTTCCAGGTGGCTGAGTTCGGCAAACACATCATCAAACGCACTTTCGTACGCCTGCTGCGAGGTGGCGAAACCGGCGCGGTATACGCCGTTGTTCACGGCAGGGTAGATGCGTTCGTTCAGCGCATCGATAGTGGGGCGCAGGGCCTCGGGGTAAAAATCCAGCGTGTTGCCGGTCAGTTCGTTGAACGCACTGTTGAACATGCGGATGATCTCCGCCGATTCATTGCTGACAATGCGCTTGAGCTGCTTGTCCCACAGCACCGGCACCGTGACGCGGCCGGTGTAGTCGGCGGTGTCGGCGGTATAGCGTTGGTGCATGAATTCGAAACCCTCCAGCTTGTCGCCGGTAGAACCGTGGGCCTTGTCGAAGGTCCAGCCGTTTTCCAGCATCAACCAGCTGACCACCGACACGTCGATCAGGCTTTCCAAACCCTTGAGCTTGCGCAGGATCAAGGTGCGGTGAGCCCAGGGGCAGGCGAGCGACACATACAGATGGTAGCGTCCGGCCTCGGCCTTGAAGCCACCTTCACCACTGGGGCCAGGCCTGCCGTCGGTGGTGACCCAGTTGCGGCGTTGCGCCTGTTCCCGTTGGAACGCACCGTCCGCGCTACTTTCGTACCACTGGTCTTTCCAATGTCCTTTGATCAGCAAGCCCATGACTGGCTCCTCGACTAATAAGTAAGCGTTGGAGGCCAGTTTAAAGGGCTGAGTTCGATTTAAAAGCGCAAAGACCGGGCGTTAATGATCGACTAAATCGATTTATCCCGAGCATCCCAGTATTGCTGGGCCAACGCGAATGCCTGCTCGCGGGGATGCCCCAGGCCACGCAACGCCAGGGCCATGGTGGCGATCAACGCCAGTTGCGGATAACTGTCCTCGACGTCGCCGCGCCACAGCGCCTTCAGGTGCTCGGGTTCGAGCGTGGCCGGTTTGACGTGGCGCTGGGTGGAGAGGGCGGGCCACTCTTCATCCCAGCTTTCGCCGCCGATGGTGCCATAGAGATGGCTCGCAGCGTCGGGGTTGATCTCGATTTCGCCGCCGTCACCCTTCACCACGATCACATTGTCGCCCAGCAGGCCGCTGGCATCACGGTGCACACCCTGGTAACCGGGATGGAAAATGCTTTGCAGGCCAAGGCGTGCATTCAGCGGGTTGAGCAGGCGCGCCAGGGAGTGGATCGGCGAGCGCAGGCCCAGGGTGTTGCGCAGGTCAATCATGCGTTGCAGTTGCGGTGCCCAGTCACCCAGTGGGATAAACGCCAGGTTGCCGTGCGCATAGGCCGCTTCCACCTGGCGCCAGTTGCGGCACAGCGGAATCTGCAAGCCTTCCAGCAATTGCTCGGTGTACAGCCGGCCTGCCGTATGGGCGCCACCCCCGTGCATGAGGATGCGCACACCGTTTTGTGCCAGGCATTTGGTCGCCAGCAGGAACCAGGGCAGGTGGCGTTTCTTGCCGGCATAGGACGGCCAATCGATATCCACGTTCAGCGCCGGAGCCTGCAAACGCTCGCGGACGGCCTCGGTGAAGCCGGCGAGCTCTTGCGGGCTTTCTTCCTTATGGCGCAGCAGCATCAGGAACGCACCGAGCTGGGTGTCTTCGACTTGTTCGTCGAGCAACATGCCCATGGCCTCGCGGGCCTCTTCGCGGGTGAGGTTGCGCGCACCGCGCTTGCCTTTGCCCAGGATGCGTACGAACTGTGCAAACGGGTGCTCGGCAGGCGTTTCGAGGGGCAGCGGGGCAAAGTCGGTCATAGGCAATTCGTCGGTCTGGGCAGGCCCGCCAGCTTGGCGGCGAGTTTGGCGGGAGTGCCGTTGAACAGTTTGTTGAGGTACAGGCTGTTGCCCTTTTCCGGGCCCAGCTTCAAGGCGGTGTACTTGATCAGCGGACGCGTGGCGGGGGACAGCTGGAACTCGGCGTAGAAGCCGCGCAGCAGTTCGAGGATTTCCCAGTGCTCCGCCGTCAGCGCCAACGCTTCGGCGGCGGCCAGGGCGTTGGCGACCTCGGCGGACCATGCGTTCAGGTCGACCAGATAACCGTCCTTGTCCAGTTCGAGGGTGCGCGAACCCACGGTCAGCGTATTCATAGCCAGGTGTTGACCTTGTCGTAGTCGATCGACAGTTGTACGAAGCCTGGATAGTCGACGCTGTCGGCCCAGTCCGGCAGGGGCAGGTTACGCGCCTGCAGGTCTTCGGCCAGCACCCATACCTTCAGGCCCTTGGTTTGCAAGGCTGCATTGTGCAGCGCATAGGCGCCGTCGCCGCAGAGCAGGATCGCGTCATCGGCAGCGCAGATGCGCAGGCAACTGGCGAGCCGGCTGTCGGTGAAGGGGGAGTGAGATACCACATGGAGAGTCGACATCAGAGGGTGATCACCTGGTCGTAACGGTCAATCAGTTGGGAGATTTGTGCACTGCCCAGCGCTTCGGCACTGGCCGGCGCCGCGAGCCCGCGTTCGGCGAGGCTGTGTTGGCAGGCGAAGACCTCATCGATGCCGAACAGCCCCAACGCCTGCAGGTTGGCGCTCAGGTCTTTTTGTTGCACGGCCTTGGCGTCCTGATGCGGCGCCAGCTGGAACACGCCGTCATCCATGAACAATAAACCGATGGGCAGATCGAACGCGCCGCCGGCCAGCACGATATCCAGCGCTTCACGCGCGCTCGGCCCGGACCACGGTGCCTGGCGGCTGATCACCAGTAAAGATTTGGACATGTCATGGCCCTCCAAAGCAGATCAGGCGGTCGGCCGCCTGGGCGGCGTCGTGCAATTGCCCCAGGCCCGAGAGTGCCCACGGTGCCTCCAGGTTCACGGCACTGCGTTGGTAGCGCGTGGCCTCTTCACTGTTGAGCACGCCACGGCGCAAGGCGGCGGCAATGCACACCACGCCGTCGAGCTGGTGCGCGCTGACGAATTCGCGCCACTGGCGCGCAATGTCTTGCTCATCCTGGGGCGCAACCACGTTGTTGGAGGCGCTATAGACGCCATCCTGATAAAAAAACAGCCGCACGATCTCATGCCCGGCCGCCAGCGCCGCCTGAGCGAACAGCAAGGCGCGGCGTGAGGAGGGCGCATGGGCGGCGGAAAACAGCGCTATCGCGAACTTCATGGGACACTCTGCCAGCAAACGTGGGCCAATGATAAAGCCGCCGCCGCGAAAAAGCCCGCCGTGATCAAAACGGTCACCGTCGCTGATCGTTCCGGCGATTGCCGGTAGGCGCAAGGCTGCCTAGTCTAGGGGCATTCGAAGTGCAAACGGAGTCTCCATGTCTGGTCCCTTGGCGTCCCTCAAAGTGCTGGATTTTTCCACCTTGCTGCCTGGCCCCTTTGCTTCGCTGATGCTGGCGGACATGGGCGCTGAAGTGCTGCGCATCGAGTCGTCCACGCGCAAGGACCTGTTACGCGTGCTGCCGCCCCATGATCAGGGGACCTCGGCGAGCCATGCGTACCTCAACCGCAATAAGCGCAGCCTCGCGTTGGACCTGAAACGCGCCGAAGCACTGGAGATCGTGCGTGAACTGGTCAAGGGCTACGACATCCTCGTCGAACAGTTCCGCCCAGGGGTGATGGCGCGCCTGGGCTTGGGCTACGAGGCGCTGAAGGCGATCAACCCTCGGCTGATTTACGTATCGATCACCGGCTACGGCCAAACCGGCCCCTACAAGGACCGCGCCGGGCACGATATCAACTACCTCGCGTTGGCGGGCGTGGCCAGTCATACCGGGCGCCAGGACAGCGGGCCAGTGCCGCTGGGCGTGCAGTTGGCGGATGTGGCTGGGGGTTCGCTGCACGCGGTGGTCGGGCTGCTGGCGGCGGTCGTCGCTCGACAGCAGAGCGGCGTCGGCCAGCATCTGGATGTGAGCATGACCGACTGTTCGTTCAGCCTGAACGCCATGGCCGGTGCGGGCTACCTGGCCTGTGGGGTGGAACCGGGGCGCGAGAATCATGTGCTCAATGGCGGCAGCTTTTACGACTACTACCGCACGCGAGATGGGCGCTGGATGTCGGTCGGCAGCCTGGAACCGGGGTTTATGCAGCAATTATGCGTGGCCTTGGGACGGCCGGAGCTGGCGGCCCAGGGCCTGTCACCCAGGCCGGAGCAGCAAAAGGCCCTTAAGCTGGCGCTGCAGATCGAGTTCGAGAAGCGCAGCTTCGATGAGCTGTGTGAGTTGTTTGCCGGGGTGGATGCTTGCGTGGAGCCTGTGCTCAGCTTGAGTGAGGCGGTGCAGCATCCGCAGTTGAAAGCCCGTGAGCTGGTGTGCCAGGTGCCAAGGGCCGATGGCTCGACCCAGGCGCAAATCGCCTGCCCGTTGAAATTTTCAGAGGGCTTGCCGGCGCCTCGACATATCGGGGTGGCGGTCGGTGCCCATAGTGACGAGGTGCTGACGGAGCTGGGGATCAGTGCGCAGCGGATAGCCGAGTTGCGGGGTGCCAACGTGGTTGGGTAGTACCTGAACGGGCGCTATCGGGAGCAAGCCCCCTCCCACAGTTGACAGGCGGCGCGGTCAAAATGTGGGAGGGGGCTTGCTCCCGATGAGGCCCTCACTCCACCCGAGTTTCCCCGGTGAACACCAGGGTCTGCCGACACCGCCGACACAGATACCGCCTGCCCTGGGCCACCATGCCGTGGCGCTGTGGCGAAAACGGAAAGTCACTGTCGGCACACGGGCATCGGTAGATATAGCGGGTGACTTGCCGGCGCTTCACGGCATAGGTGTGGCAACGATCCGGCGGCAGTTCGTAAACCCCGCGCATGATCAATTGCCATTCTTCCCCATGGGGTTGGATGCGCTCGCCAAACAACTGGTGGGCGATCAGGTGCGCGACTTCGTGGGCCACGGTCTGTTTCAGGAAGTGTTGGCTGTTTTCTCGGTACAACTGGGGGTTGAAACGCAGCAGGTTCTCGTGCAAATGCGCGACACCGGCTTTCTGGCCCCGCAGCTTGAGGCTGACCTGGGGGCGTTTGAAACTTCGTTTGAAAAAGGATTCGGCTAGCAGGAAACACTCTTCGACGCGGGTATTGAGTTGCTCGGGCATGCGGTACTGATCTCCAGAGACGCCCAGTATGCCGCAAAGCTGGGTGTTTCCGAATCTGTCAGGCGCCGAATGGTCATGCATAAAGCACAAAGCCACCTTACGGTGGCCTTGCCCAGGTCGATAAACGGATCAGTTGGTATAAATCGGGCCGACGCCCAGGCCCCAGACGATCACGGTAAACGCCATGATCGCCACCAGGACTACCAGCCCCACGGCCAGCACCGAACTGGAGAACAGGAAACCCTCATCCGGGTCGATGTTCATGAAGGTCGGCAATCCCACATACAACAGGTAGACCGTGTAGCAAATGGCTGCCGTGCCCACCATCATGCCCAGCCACATATGCGGATAGAGCGCCGCCAACCCGCCGATAAACAGCGGTGTCGCGGTGTAGGTCGCAAAGGCCACGCAGCGTGACATGCTGGGGCTGGCGTCATAGGTGCGGGCCATCCAGTGAATGAACGCGCCCATTACCGCCACGCCGCCGAGCATGGCTGCGTACGACATGATCGTCATCCAGAGCGCGCTTTCCTGGGTCAGCATCACCGGCGCGCGGCTGCCGATGACCCAGCCGACCTGGGTAGTGCCGATAAAGGCGGAAACGGCGGGGATCGCCGCGAGAATCAGGGTGTGAGTGAGGTACATGTGGCCGATGCTTTCTTCCTTATCGCCACGGATTTCCCGCCATTCCTGGTCGGGATGGGTAAACAGCCCCACGACGTGATGGATCATGCCAGTCACTCCTGTCGTTATTACCATCGCCCCCCATCGGAGCGCCTACGGGCCAGATGGCCTCAAAGGTCTGGATAGATATGCGACCTCAAGTCGCAGTATAGGAAGTGATGACCCGAAAAACTGTAAGGCTTTAGAGCAAATCGCACTGTAAACATTGGCCCTAATCGCGGTGCGGTCTGTTGACGGGAGCGCGGCTCGCTCCCACATTGAATGTCGGCACTCGACATCGGTAAAATGCTGGGCTTTTCGTCACACACTTCTAGCGGATCCAAGCGCCATGGGCACTCTTACAGTCAACCAGAACAAACTGCAAAAACGCCTGCGTCGCCTGGCCGGTGAAGCGGTCACCGATTTCAACATGATCGAGGACGGCGACAAGGTCATGGTTTGCCTCTCCGGCGGCAAAGACAGCTACACCATGCTCGACGTGCTGTTGCACCTGCAGAAGGTCGCTCCGATCAAGTTCGAGATCGTCGCCGTCAACATGGACCAGAAACAACCGGGTTTCCCGGAGCACGTACTGCCGGCCTATCTCAAAGAGCTGGGCGTCGAGTACCACATCGTGGAAAAAGACACCTACTCGGTGGTCAAGGAGTTGATCCCGGAAGGCAAGACCACCTGTTCGTTGTGCTCGCGCCTGCGCCGTGGCACGCTCTACACCTTTGCCGATGAGATTGGCGCGACCAAGATGGCCCTGGGTCATCACCGTGATGACATCGTCGAAACCTTCTTCCTCAACATGTTTTTCAACGGCTCGCTCAAGGCCATGCCGCCCAAGCTGCGCGCCGATGATGGGCGCAACGTGGTGATCCGTCCGCTGGCGTACTGCAGCGAGAAGGACATCCAGGCCTACTCCGACCTCAAGCAATTCCCGATCATCCCGTGCAACCTGTGCGGTTCCCAGGAGAACCTGCAGCGTCAGGTGGTCAAGGAAATGCTGGTGGACTGGGAACGCAAGACCCCTGGCCGAACCGAAAGCATCTTCCGCAGCCTGCAGAACGTGATCCCGTCGCAATTGGCCGACCGCAGCCTGTTCGACTTCACCAGCCTGACGATCGACGAGACGGCGGCTTCGCGCTTCGTCAATGTAGTGAACCTCTGAGCCATTTCAACGCTCTGACACACGGCGCTCACGGGCGCCGTTTTCAATTCGATTGCCAGGAGAGGGCATGCGCGATTACAAGTGGCTGCACGAATATTGTCTGAACCGCTTCGGTTCAGCGGCCAAGCTGGACGCCCACCTGCCGGTGCCCAAGACCGCAGCGCAATTGCGCAAGATCAGTGATGACCGTTACCTGTCGACCCTGGCGCTGCGCGTGTTTCGCGCGGGCTTGAAACACAGCGTGGTGGACGCCAAGTGGCCGGCCTTCGAGCAGGTGTTTTTTGGCTTCGACCCGGAAAAGGTCGTGCTGATGGGCGCCGAACACCTGGAGCGTTTGATGCAGGACACGCGCATCATCCGTCACCTGGGCAAACTCAAAAGTGTGCCGCGCAATGCGCAGATGATCCTCGACATCGAGCAGGAGAAGGGCAGCTTCGGCGCATTCATCGCCGACTGGCCGGTGACCGACATCGTCGGGTTGTGGAAGTACCTGAGCAAGCACGGCCACCAGTTGGGCGGCCTGTCGGCGCCGCGCTTTTTGCGCATGGTGGGCAAGGATACCTTTGTGCCGAGCGATGACGTGGTGGCGGCTTTAAATGCGCAGAAGATCGTCGACAAGGCACCGACCAGCCTGCGCGACCTGGCGACGGTGCAGGCTGCTTTCAACCAGTGGCATGCCGAGAGCGGGCGGCCGATGTGCCAGTTGTCGATGATGTTGGCCTACACCGTCAATCATTGAGTGCGTAGCGCCGATCGAGCTGGTGCCACCAGCGCACATAGAGCAGGGCGGTGCAAAACACCGCCAGGCTCGCCAGCATCTCCAGCACCCCGAACACTTGCCGGTTCGGGTCATACGCGGCCAGCGCGCCCTTGATGAAATACAGGTTTACCACAAAGCACATCCACGAATGCCCACGGGCACTGCCCAGCAGCATCCCCGGCGCCAGTACCAGCAACGGCACCAACTCGATCAGCAGGATCACCCAGGGACGGGCGCCGTGCAGGTCGGCAACGCACAGGTAGTACACGCACAGCAATCCCACCAGGCCCAGGAATGCCAGCAGGCTCAGCGCCCGTGCCACCTTGACCCGAGGTTCCAGCCACGCTTGCGACGGCAGGACCTTAGGCTTTCTGGCCACGGCCGTTCTCCAGCAGCAAGGCGGTGTTTGCCAGGCGCAGGCCCAGGGCGCGGCACAGCGTGATTTCATGTTGATCAAGCATGCGCTTGCCATCCGGCCCGGCATGGTGGCTGGCGCCATACGGCGTGCCGCCGCCCTGGGTATCGAGCAGCGCCTGTTCGCTGTAGGGCAGGCCGGTGATCAGCATGCCGTGATGCAGCAAGGGCAGCAGCATCGACATCAGCGTGGTCTCCTGGCCGCCGTGCAGGCTGGCGGTGGAGGTGAACACCCCAGCGGGTTTGCCGACGAGGGCGCCGGTCAGCCACAGGTTGCTGGTGCCGTCGAGGAAATACTTGAGCGGCGCGGCCATGTTGCCGAAGCGGGTCGGGCTGCCCAGGGCCAGGCCCGAGCAGTTTTTCAGGTCTTCGAGGCTGGCATACAGCGCGCCTTCATCCGGGATGCTCGGCGCTACGGCTTCGCACTCGGTAGAGATCGCCGGCACGGTGCGCAGACGCGCCTCCAGGCCGGCTTGCTCGATGCCCCGGGCAATTTGCCGGGCCATCTCGCTGACCGAGCCATTGCGGCTGTAATACAGCACCAGCACATACGGAGTCGTCACGGCAGGATCTCCAATACGTTCTCCGGCGGGCGACCGATGATGGCTTTGTCGGCGGTCTCCAGGATCGGGCGTTCCATCAGCTTTGGATGCGCGGCGATGGCGGCGATCAATTGCGTTTCGCTGAGGCCGGCGTCGGCCAGGTTGAGCGTTTTGTATTCGTCTTCACCGGTGCGCAGCAATTGGCGTGCGCTGATGCTGAGCTTGCTCAGCAGAGCCTTCAGTTGCGCGGCGTCCAGCGGGGTTTCCAGGTAGCGCACGACGGTCGGGGCGAGGCCGCGAGCCTCCAGCAGTTCGAGCGCACCGCGGGATTTCGAGCAGCGCGGGTTGTGATAAAGCGTCAGATCGGTCATGTGCGGGTCGCATCTTGCGTAAGGTGGCGGGTATTCTACCTGCGCTGCGGCTCGCTCTTAAACCGTAAGAGGCGATCGGTCGCAGACAATGTTCATTTTACGAAGGATTACCCCATGACTAGGCGACTGATCGGTGCATTGGCGATCATCACAACCCTGCTGCTCAGTGGCTGCGGCAATGACTATGGCGTTGACCAATACGGCCAGAAGGTGGCGGCCGAACGTCTGGACAAGCAGTGGGTGGTGGTCAACTACTGGGCTGAATGGTGTGGCCCGTGCCGCACGGAAATCCCGCAGCTCAATGCCTTGGCCGAGCAGTTGAAAGCGCAGAATGTGGGGGTGTTCGGGGTCAATTTCGACAATGTGCAGGGTGAGGAACTCAAGGCGGCCAGCGAGAAGCTGGGGATCAAGTTCACCGTCCTGGCGCAGAACCCGGACGGGATCTTCGATATCCCGCGCAGCGAGGCATTGCCGGTGACCTACATCATCGATGACAAGGGCAAGGTGCGTGAACAGTTGATGGGCGAGCAGACGGCAGAGGGGGTGCTGGCCAAGCTCAAGGCTTTGCGCGGGTAAAGCGACGACTCAGGGCAAGTGTGGGCCGCTGTGATGATTCGACTTGCTGCCGATGGCGGTGTGTCAGTCAGCTGATGTATTGACTGGCACATCGCTATCGGGAGCAAGCCCCCTCCCACAATTGGGTCTCATCAGTCCACAGATCGGCGGATCAGCCTTCTTCCAGCCACAGGCGGATCGGCTTGCCCTCGGCCGGCCAGAAGCGGGTCTGTTCGATCGGCGAGATATCCCAGCGCTCAACGCCTTGCAGGGCCTGGAAGAAGCGGTGTTCCTGCTCCATCAAGGCCTCGGCGCAGAGCTTGCGGGTGCTGCCGAGCTTGCCGAAACTGAGTTTCTGGCCATCGACGGTGTACGGCGCAAACCAGTGGTTGCAGCCACCATTGCCATAGGCGCGACCATCGGCACCCAGAGTCACGGTCAGGTGCGCGTAGTCCATCAAGGGCCGCTCACCAATCCACTCCACCACGTAGCTGTGATCCTGCTCCAGCTTCGCCGTGTCGCTGGCGCAGCCGCCCAGGCCGATGCCGATGGCGGCAAGCAGCAGCGGGGCTTTCATTGTGCGGCCTGCTGGCATTTCGGGCAGCGGTGCTTGTCGCCTTCGCCGGCCCAGCCCAATTCCTTGATGCGCGCGTTGGCGGCCTGGGGGAGTGGCTCTTTGGTCAGCTTGGTTTCCACTGCAAATTCGAACTCCAGCACGCTCTCGCAGCTGTCGCAGTTGACCTTCCAGGTGTGAATCTCCAGCTCGCCGAATTTCGGCCCCTGGGCCATGGCGACCCATTGGCCCGCCGGGCGGATGGAATAGCGCGCGTCACCTTCGACGGTCAGGCGCATCGACAGGGTTTTACTGCCGCGCAGGGTGACGATCAGTACGTCGCCATGCTTGATCGAACCACCGTTGCCGGTGACCTGATAACGGCCCGGCACCAGGGCACGGCATTCGATCAGGGTGTGTTGCGGGCTCAGCAAGCTGAAGCGGAAATCGTGTTCGGCCATGGGTCCTCCAATTAGGCGCGGCATCCTATCACGGGTGCCGGCCTATCATGAGCCTGGTATGTGACCGCTGATCAGCCCTCCACCAGGTTCTGTGGCAGACCCTCGGCCCAGGCAGCGATGTTAGCCAGCGTCGTGCCGGCAATCGCCGCCAACGCTTCGCGCGTCAGGAACGCCTGGTGGGCGGTGATGATCACATTGGGAAAGGTCAGCAGGCGTGCAAGCACATCGTCTTGCAAGGGCAGGTCGGAGCGGTCTTCGAAGAATAGCTGGGCTTCTTCCTCGTACACATCCAGCCCCAAATAACCGAGTTGCCCCTGCTTGAGTGCATCGATCAGTGCCGGTGTGTCGACCAGCCCCCCGCGCCCGGTATTGATCAGCATCGCACCCGGCTGCATCTGGGCCAGGGACCGTGCGTTGATCAGGTGTTGGCTGTCGTGGGTGAGCGGGCAGTGCAGGCTGATGATCTGCGCCTCGGCCAGCAACTCCGGCAGGCTCGTGTAGCGGGCGCCAAGGGCCTGCACCTGGGGGTTGGGGAAGGGGTCGTAGGCCACCAGCCGGCAGCCGAAACCGGCCATGATCCTGGCGAATGCCGCGCCGATCTGCCCGGTGCCGACGACGCCGACGGTCTTGCCGACGAGGTCGAAACCGGTCAGCCCGTGCAGGCTGAAATCACCGTCGCGAGTGCGGTTGTAAGCACGATGCAAACGGCGGTTGAGGGCCAGGATCAACGCCACCGCATGCTCGGCCACCGCGTGGGGCGAATAGGCCGGCACGCGGACGATGGCCAGTCCCAGGCGCTTGGCGGCGGCCAGGTCGACATGGTTGTAGCCGGCCGAACGCAGGGCGATCAGGCGCGTACCGCCGTTGGCCAAGTGTTCCAGCACCGGGGCGCTGAGGTCATCGTTGATGAAGGCACACACCACCTCGTGATGCTCGGCCAGGGCCACAGTGTCGAGGTTGAGGCGGGCGGGCTGGAAGTGCAGCTCAACGCCGGCGGGCAGCGGCTCACCGAGAAAACTGTCGCGGTCGTAGTGCTGGCTGCTGAAAAGAATGACGCGCATCAAATGGAGCTCCCTATCATTTGCGAGTTGGAAATGCCTCCCACACGGATTCCTGTCAATCAGGCGCTGACCCGCGCTTCACTGGCCAGGCGGGCAATTGCCATGTCCAGCTCGTCGAGTGCGGTCATGGCCTTGGCGTCGTCCTGCTTGAGCAGGGTTTCGGCGCGCTGGCAGGCGGCACGTAGTTGCGGCACACCGCAATAGCGCGTGGCGCCGTGCAGGCGGTGAACGCGCTCGATCAAGGCGTTGTTGTCATTGGCTTCGCGGGCGGCGGTGATGGCCTGGCGGTCGGCTTCCAGCGACGCCAGCAGCATGGCCAGCATATCGGCGGCCAGATCGGCTTTGTTGGCGGCCAGGCGCAAGCCTTCCTCGTGGTCCAGCACTTGCAGTCGCACGCCGGGGGCCAAACCGTCAGGGGCGCGCTCCGGCCCCTGGTTGCGCAGGGCCAGGCCGGTCCACTTCAACACCACCTGGGCCAGTTGCCGTTCGCTGATAGGTTTGGTCAGGTAATCGTCCATGCCACTTTGCAACAGGGCGCGTTTTTCATTGGCCATGGCGTGGGCGGTGAGGGCGACCACCGGCAATGGCGTGCCGTGGCGCTCGCTTTCCCACTGGCGAATCGCCTCGGTGCTCTGGCGGCCGTCCATGCCGGGCATTTGTACGTCCATCAGCACCAGGTCGAAAGTTTCCTGTTTCACCGCATCGATGGCGGCGTAACCGCTTTCCACGGCCAGCACCTTGGCGCCCATGTCTTCCAGCAAGGTTTGCACCAGCAACAGGTTCGCCGGGTTGTCATCCACGCACAGCACACGCGGTGCTCGGCTGGACAGCGGTTCACCCGGTTCACTGCGCGAAGGGCGCGGGCTGATCAGGTCGGCGAGCGCCCGGCGCAGCTTGCGCGTACAGGCAGGCTTGGCCTGCAATTGGCTGTTGGGGTTGGGCACCGACTGGTTGAACAGCATCTGCTCGGTGGTCGGGCACAGCACCAGCACTTTGCAGCCCAGGTGTTCGAGGTCCCACAGGTGCTGGTTGAGGCGTTCGGGAGGGATGTCATTGGCGGTGACGCCGAGTACCGCCAGGTCAATGGCCTGCTCGGTCTGATGCGCGCTGGTAATGCCGTTGGTGAGGTTTTCCAGGGAGTTGAACGGCGTGACTTCAAGCCCGCAGTCTTCCAGCTGATGTTGCAGGGCCTGGCGCGCCAGCTCGTGATTTTCCAGTACGGCCACCCGGCGACCGAGCAATGGCGCGGCGGGCAGGTCTTCAACGTCGTCGCGGGTTTTGGGCAGGTTCAGGCTGATCCAGAACTCCGAACCTTCACCCGGCGTGCTGTCAACGCCGATTTCACCACCCATCTGTTCGATCAGGCGCTTGGAAATCACCAGCCCCAAGCCGGTGCCGCCTGGCTGGCGCGACAGCGAGTTGTCGGCCTGGCTGAACGCCTGGAACAGTGCGCGTACATCCTGGTTGGAAAGGCCGATGCCGGTGTCCTGCACGCTGATGCGCAGTTGTACGCTGTCTTCCTGTTCGTCCTCGATCATCGCCCGGGCGACAATGGTGCCTTCGCGGGTGAACTTGATCGCGTTGCTGACCAGGTTGGTCAGGATCTGCTTGAGGCGCAGCGGGTCGCCGACCAACGCCAATGGCGTGTCGCGGTACACCAGGCTGACCAGTTCCAGCTGCTTGGCATGGGCGGCAGGCGCGAGGATGGTCAGGGTGTCTTGCAGCAAGTCCCGCAGGTTGAAGGGCACGCTGTCGAGCACCAGCTTACCGGCCTCGATCTTCGAGAAATCGAGGATCTCGTTGATGATGCCCAACAGGTTGTCGGCGGATTTTTCGATGGTGCCCAGGTAATCCAGCTGGCGTGGTGACATCTCGCTTTTCTGCAACAGGTGGGTGAAACCCAGGATGCCATTGAGCGGGGTGCGGATCTCATGGCTCATGTTGGCCAGGAACTCCGATTTGATGCGGCTGGCTTCCAGGGCTTCCTTGCGCGCCAGGTCCAGTTCGATGTTCTGGATCTCGATGGTCTCCAGGTTCTGGCGCACGTCTTCGGTGGCCTGGTCGATGCTGTGTTGCAGTTCTTCCTGGGCATTCTGCAGGGTTTCGGCCATACGGTTGATGCCCGAGGCCAACTGGTCCAGTTCCTGGCTGCCCAACGGTGGCAAGCGGGTTTCGAGGTTGCCGTCCTTGAGTTGGGCCACGGCCAATTTGATCTGGCTGATGGGTGAATTGATCGTGCGGCTGATGCGCAGTGCCAGGGCGGCGGTGCAGATCAGGCCGATGGCGATCAACAGCAAGCTGGCGAACAGGCTGCGATAGCCGCGCAGCAACATGCCGTTGTGGGACAGTTCCACCTCGACCCAGCCCAGCAGGCGGTCGGATTCATCGGGGATCAGTTCGCCGGCGAGGTTGCGATGGCGGCCGAACACCGGCAGCAGGTAGCGCGTGGCGTCGTTGCCGGTGCGCTGCAACAGGTGCGAGCTGTTGCCGATAGGTGGCTGATTGAGCATGGTCGGGCCGGCGTGGGCCAGGGATGAGCGGTCCGGCGCAAGGAACGACACGGTGCGCACGTCCGGTTGTTCCAGGGATTGGGTGGCGATGCGTTCCAGCAGATCGGTGTTTTTGCTGCTCAGGGGTGGTGCCACCAGCGGCGCCAATTGCTCGGCGATCATCTCGCCGCGTTGCAGCAACTGGGTCTGCAGTTCCGACAGTTGCATCCAGGTGAAGTAGCCTCCCAACAACAAGGCCATCAGGCTGGTCGGTAATAAGGTCAGCAACAGTACGCGGCCTTTGATCCCCATTTTTCTAAGCACGCCACTCTCCTGCTACCACATTGATATCAATCATTCACGCAGGCATCCGGCCCGCGCCACCTGCGCAGTGTAGCCATTTGCGCCGGGTGGATTCTCGTAAATTAATGACAGAGAGCAATCTTCGGGCCATTCGTCGCCGGCTGGCGATTGCCTGGCACGGTTTAATCTTGAATAATCAGTCATTGAGAATGACTTGCAGACGCTAATGAATCCCGCAGCCGTTGGCCCACCCAGTATCCTGACCATCGAAGATGACCCTGTATTGGGCGCCTATGTGCATGAGCACTTGGGACGTTGCGGTTTCCAGGTGACGTGGTGCCAGAATGGCCGGCAAGGTTTGCAGATGGCCCGTGACCAGGCGTTCGATGTGGTGTTGATGGACATCCTGCTGCCGGGCCTGGACGGTTTGTCGATCCTCACGCATTTGCGCCAGAGCCATGCGGTGCCCGTGATCCTGATGTCGGCCCTGGGCGCCGAGGCGGATCGCATCAGCGGCTTTCGCCTGGGAGCCGACGACTACCTGCCCAAGCCGTTCAGCATGATCGAGTTGCGCGTGCGCATCGAGGCGATCCTGCGCCGCGTCGCCCTGGACCGGCGCCCGCAGCCGGCCCTGATACCAGCGCGTGAAGACGTGCAGACCCTGCGCTTTGACGATGAACAGTGCGATGTCTTTCACCGGGAGCAATGGGGCGGGCTGACGCGCAGTGAGTACCGCCTGCTGGAAACCCTGCACCGTAATACCGAAGAGGTGCTCAGCAAGGCTTTCCTTTACCAGCATGTACTACAGCGCGGCTATGCCCCGCACGATCGCAGCCTGGATATGCATATCAGCCAGATTCGTCGCAAGCTCAAGGCAATTGGCTACAGCGAGCGTGAAGTGCGCACCGTTTGGGGCAAGGGCTACGTATTGAGCGGTGCTGATGAAGGGCTTTGAGCGCTTGCCCGGCAAGCACTCGCTGTTCTGGAAGCTCGCCTGCCTGCTGATCGCCTTCTGCTTGCTGATGATCTGGCTCAGTTGGTCCTGGGGCCAGTATCTGGAGGAGCAGAGCGCCAATGTGGCTGAAGAGTCCCGCGAGGTGTTGCGGGGCTACGCAGCGGGTGCCGAACTGGCCTGGAAGACGCAAGGCCGTGACGGTGTCGACGCGTGGCTGCAACTGATGGCCACGCGTGAGACCACCTGGATCGGTGTGATCGGCAAGGATTTGCAGTCCCTGAGCAGCACACCCTTGAGCGACAAGGAGAGCCAGCGCCTGACGTTTCTGCGTGGCCTGGAGTGGCCGGTCAGCCGACATGTCAAAGGGCTGCCCTGGCTCAAGATTCCGTTTCCGGTGGACCCCGGCGCAGGCTCGTTGGTGATCGAGCTGCCGCAACGCTTCATGCCCGGGCGTTATCAACTGCTCTGGCGGGTTTTAACGAATGGCGTGATTCCCGGTTTGTTTACCTTGCTGTTGTGCGTGGGCCTCTATCGGCTGCTGATCATGCCCCTTAATCAATTGCGTGAGCAGGCCAACGCCTGGCGTGCTGACCAGTTGAATACGCGCATGTCCCGCGAGGCCACCAGTCGCCAGGATGAGCTGGGCGAGTTGAGCCGGGCCTTTGATCATATGTCCGAGCGCTTGCAGGGCACCGTGGTGATACAACAACAGTTACTGCGCGATATGTCCCACGAGCTACGCACACCCTTGAGCCGCCTGCGCGTAGCCTGCGACAGTGAACAAGACCTGGTGCAACTGCGTGAGCGGTTAAGCCGCGAAATCGACGGCATGCAGCGCCTGGTGGAAGACAGCCTGCAACTGGCTTGGCTGGACAGTGAGCGCACGCCGTTGCCGAACGAAGATATCCAGATCCAGGCGTTGTGGGACATGCTGCGCGAAAACGCCTGCTATGAAAGTGCTTGGCCGGCATCGCGCCTGCCATGCCGCCTGGTGGATGACTGCTGGGTGCGGGGCAACCTGAATGCACTGGCCCAAGCGTTGGAAAATATCCTGCGCAACGCGATACGACATTCGCCTGCCCACGGGGTGGTGCAACTGGATGGCTATCGCGAAGGAGACTACTGGCATCTCTGGCTGGAAGACCAGGGCGGCGGCATTGACGAGCAAGACGTGGAGCGGATCTTTGCGCCCTTCACCCGGCTGGAGGGTTCACGTCCCGGCGACGGCGGTTTCGGCCTTGGCTTGAGCATCGCCCGCAACGCCGTGCAGCGCCAGGGTGGGCGTTTATGGGCGGAAAATACCGGGCAGGGCCTGCGTGTGCACCTGCGACTGCTGGCCCGCTAGCCTTCAGGTGCGTCGCTGTTTGCGCTTTTTCCACTGGTGGCCAACCCACCAGCGCCAGTACAGCATCGTCAGGCAATAGGCCAGAGCTCCCAACAACAGCCCGCACACGACTGAACCCAACAGAAACGGCTGCCACAGCGTGCTGAGCTGGCCGCTGATCCATTCCCAGGTCAGGTTATCGGGCAGGCTGCGTGGCGGCACGTTCATCAGCCAGGCGCCTGTCAGGTAAGTACCGACAAACACAAACGGCATGGTGATCGGGTTGGTCAGCCACACCAGGCTGACAGCGATCGGCATATTCGCGCGCACGCTGATGGACAGGGCGGCCGCCAGCAGCATCTGAAAGGGAATCGGAATAAACGCGGCAAACAGGCCAACCGCCATGGCACGTGCGACGGAGTGTCGGTTCAGGTGCCAGAGGTTGGGGTCATGCAGCAACGTGCCGAGAAATCGTAAGGACTTGTGTTCCCTGATACTACTGGGATCGGGCATGTACCGTTTGAATAAGCGCCGTGGCATAAGGGGTCCCGGTCAATTCGAGGGGCAAGTATGCGCGCATTCTATAAACAGAAAATTCAGACTTTGTGACAAAACATCATAGGCCGTGCCGGACGCCCAGCTAAGACTGAGTGGATCACTGGAAAAGGATGATCCATGAGAACAGGGATGTTCGCACTCGCGCTCGGTTTGCTGACGTTGCGCTGGTTGCCGGCACTGCCGCCGGTCGGCGGGGTGTTGGCGATGCTGGTGCTGGCCTTGATGTTATTGCCGTGGCGCAGCTATCCACTGGCGTTCTTTCTGCTGGGCCTGAGCTGGGCTTGCATCAGTGCGCAGTGGGCGCTGAATGATCGATTGCTACCCGCGCTGGACGGGCAGACCCGCTGGGTCGAGGGCCGTGTCACCGGGCTGCCGCAGCAGACGAGCAGCGGCGTGCGCTTCGAACTCAGCGACAGTCGGTCGCGCCATGCGCGTTTGCCCAAGCGTATCCGGGTGTCCTGGCACGGTGGACCGGCGGTACGCAGTGGCGAACGCTGGCGCCTGGCAGTGACGCTCAAGCGACCGTCCGGCCTGCTCAACTTTCACGGTTTTGACTATGAGGCGTGGTTGCTGGCCCAGCGCATTGGCGCCATTGCGTCTGTCAAGGACGGCCAGCGCCTGGCGCCGGCTCGCGATGCGTGGCGCGATCGCCTGCGCCAGCGGCTGATGAGCGTGGATATGCAAAATCGCCAAGGCGCCGTGACGGCGTTGGTGCTGGGGGACGGTTCCGGCTTGGATGCGCAGGATTGGCGCGTGCTGCAGGACACCGGGACCGTGCACCTGCTGGTGATTTCCGGCCAGCATATCGGTTTGCTGGCAGGGTTGATTTACGGCCTGGTGGCCGGGTTGGCGCGCTATGGTGGCTGGCCCCATGCGCTGCCGTGGCTGCCATGGGCATGCGGTTTGGCGTTTGCCGCCGCGCTAGGTTATGGCCTGCTCGCCGGGTTGGGTGTGCCGGTGCAGCGGGCCTGCATGATGGTCGCCCTGGTGTTGCTGTGGCGCCTGCGGTTCCGGCATTTGGGCGGCTGGTGGCCGTTGTTGCTGGCATTCAATGCGGTGCTGGTGTTCGAGCCCTTGTCCAGCCTGCAGCCGGGGTTCTGGTTGTCGTTTGCCGCGGTTGCGGTGCTGGTGCTGGCCTTCGGTGCACGTCTGGGTCCCTGGAGCGTCTGGCAGGCATGGACCCGGCCCCAATGGCTGATCGCCCTCGGGTTGTTTCCGGTGTTGCTGGTGCTCGGCCTGCCCATCAGCCTCAGCGCGCCGGTCGCCAACCTGTTTGCTGTGCCGTGGGTCAGCCTGGTGGTGTTGCCGCTGGCGCTGCTGGGCACTGTGCTGCTAGGGGTGCCATTTGTCGGGGAGGGCCTGCTGTGGCTGGCCGGTGGGGCGCTGGATGGACTGTTCCAGGGTTTGACACTGTTGGCTGCGCGCGTGCCCGCCTGGATACCGGCCGAAGTGCCGTTGGGGTATTGGCTGGTGAGCCTCGTGGGTACCGTGGTATTGCTGCTGCCCAAGGGCGTGCCGTTCCGCTTGCTGGGTTGGCCGATGCTTCTGTTGGCAGTGTTTCCTCCCAGGGACCCGGTGCCCCATGGGCAGGTTGACGTGGTGCAACTGGACGTCGGCCAGGGCCAGGCATTGATTCTGCGCACCCGTCATCACAGCTTGCTCTACGATGCCGGCCCTCGATCCGGAATGGTTGATTCAGGGGCGCGAGTGGTCTTGCCATCGTTGAAGAAACTCGGGGTCGAGCGGTTGGACGTGATGTTGCTCAGCCATGCCGACGCCGACCATGCCGGCGGTGCGGTCGCGGTAGCCGAGGGGCTGCCCGTCGGCCGGGTAGTGGGTGGCGAGACCGAAGGGCTGCCGGCTGTTCTCGCGGCTCGGCCCTGTATCAGTGGCGAGACATGGGTGTGGGACGGTGTGTCGTTCGCGTTATGGCAATGGCCGGGTGCGCTCGACGGTAACCCCAGGTCATGTGTGTTACAGGTACAGGCCAATGGTGAGCGCCTGCTGCTCACCGGCGATATCGACCGTGCGGCAGAACGGGCTTTTCTCGACACGCCGCTGGCGACGCCCACCGACTGGCTGCAAGCCCCCCATCATGGCAGCCGCAGTTCTTCCTCCTGGCCCTTCGTGCGACGGCTGGCACCCAAGTCGGTACTGATCTCTCGAGGGTGGGGCAATGCATTCGGCCACCCTCATGCGTCGGTAATGGAACGTTATCGGGCCACGGGCAGTCGGGTCTACGACAGCGCCGAGCAGGGCGCGGTGCGTGTGCAATTGGGCGCCTTCAAGCCACCGGTCGTTGCGCGCAGTCAACGCCGTTTCTGGCGCGAACCGTTACCTTAGCCCAGTGTTATCAACGACCGGCACCTGCGACGGACGGGGCGTGGGGCGACGAACCCCGCCGCTGAACCTATATGGTAAAGTGGCGCACTTTTTCGAGGGGACATTCACTGTGTGGGAATTGGTCAAATCCGGTGGCTGGATGATGTTGCCGATCATTCTGAGCTCCATCGCCGCACTCGGCATCGTTGCTGAACGCCTGTGGACCTTGCGCGCCAGCCGCGTCACCCCCGAGCACTTGCTGGGGCAGGTCTGGGGCTGGATCAAGAACAAGCAACTCGACAAGGATAAACTCAAGGAGCTGCGCGCCAACTCGCCCCTGGGGGAAATCCTCGCCGCCGGCCTTGCCAACTCCAAGCATGGTCGCGAGATCATGAAAGAGTGCATCGAAGAAGCCGCTGCCCGGGTCATTCATGAGTTGGAACGCTACATCAACGCCCTCGGTACCATTGCCGCGATGGCGCCGTTGCTCGGCTTGCTGGGGACGGTGCTGGGTATGATCGACATCTTCAGCTCGTTCATGGGCTCGGGCATGACCACCAACGCCGCGGTGTTGGCCGGTGGTATTTCCAAGGCGTTGATCACCACGGCAGCCGGCCTGATGGTCGGTATTCCATCGGTGTTTTTCCATCGCTTCCTGCAACGGCGCATCGATGAACTGGTGGTCGGCATGGAGCAGGAAGCCATCAAGCTGGTGGAAGTGGTGCAGGGCGACCGCGATGTGGACCTAGTTGAGGGCAAAGCGTGAAATTTCGCCGCAAGCAACGGGAAAATGTCGATATCAACCTCGCGTCGCTGATCGACGTGGTGTTTATCCTGCTGCTGTTTTTTGTCGTCACCACCACTTTCACCCGGCAGACCGAGCTGCGGGTCGATCTGCCGGAAGCGGTCAGCGGCTCGCCGGCCGAAGATCAGCAGGTCAAGCAACTGGATATCGCCATCAGCGCCGATGGGGTGTTTTCGGTGAATAACCAGTTGCTGGAAAAGAACGACCTCAACAGCCTGATGGAAGCCTTGCAGAAGGAGTCCGGTGGTGACACCACGATGCCGCTGTCGATCAGTGCCGATGGCAAGACCCAGCATCAAGCGGTGATCACAGCGATGGATGCTGCCGGCAAATTGGGCTTCAGCCATTTGCGCATGTCCACCGTCGAGGCGGCGAGCGCACCCTGATGCCTCTTTCCGATCGATTGCTCAAGGCGTGGTACGAGGGCCATCCGGCTCTCGCGCTGTTGCGGCCGCTGGAGTCCTTGTATCGCCGAGTGGTGCAGCGCAAGCGTGCACGGTTCCTGGCGGGTGAGGGCGACATCTACCAATCACCGGTGCCGGTGGTGGTGGTCGGTAATATCACCGTGGGCGGCACGGGCAAGACGCCGTTGATCCTGTGGCTGATCGAGCACTGTCGGCGCAGTGGTTTGCGCGTGGGGGTCGTCAGTCGCGGATACGGTGCCAAACCGCCGCAATTGCCTTGGCGGGTCGACGCCGGCCACAGCGCCGAGGTGGCCGGCGACGAACCGTTGCTGATCGTGCAGCGGTGCGGTGTCCCGTTGATGATCGACCCTGATCGCAGTCGCGCCGTGAAGGCGTTACTGGCCAGCGAGACCCTGGACCTGATCCTTTCAGACGATGGAATGCAACATTACCGCCTGGCCCGCGACCTAGAGCTGGTCTTGATCGATGCTGCGCGGGGGCTTGGCAACCGCCGTTGCCTGCCTGCCGGGCCGTTACGCGAGCCCGTTGAGCGTCTGCAGGGTGTGGATGCGTTGCTTTACAACGGCGCCGTAGCGGATCGTGACGACGGCTTTGCCTTCCGCCTGATGCCCACCGCGTTGATCAACCTGAGTACCGGTGAGCGCCAGCCGATCGATTATTTTCCGCCGGGCCAGGCGGTGCACGCGGTCGCCGGCATCGGCAATCCGCAACGTTTCTTCAATACCCTTGAAACGCTACACTGGCAGCCGATACCCCATGCATTTGCCGACCATGCGCCCTACAGCGCCGAGGTCTTGAATTTTACGCCGTCATTGCCGCTGGTCATGACCGAAAAGGACGCGGTGAAGTGCCGCGCCTTTGCCCAGCCTGACTGGTGGTACCTTGCGGTGGATGCGGCGCCGTCGCCGGCGTTTGTCGCCTGGTTCGACACGCAACTGATGCGCCTGCTGCCTGACCGTCTCTTGCCTTAAAACGCTTCTTTCCAGGAAACCTTCATGGACACCAAATTGCTCGACATCCTCGCTTGCCCGATCTGCAAAGGCCCGCTCAAGCTCAGCGCCGACAAAACCGAGCTGATCAGCAAAGGTGCTGGCCTGGCTTACCCGATCCGCGATGGCATCCCGGTCATGCTGGAAAGCGAAGCCCGCACCCTGACGACCGATGAGCGCCTGGATAAATGACCACTGCCTTTACCGTTGTCATTCCTTCGCGTTATGCATCGACCCGCCTGCCGGGCAAGCCGCTGCAAATGATCGGCAACAAACCGATGATCCAGCTGGTATGGGAACAGGCCAGTAAAAGCAGCGCCGAACGCGTGGTGGTAGCGACCGACGACCCGCGTATCATCGCGGCCTGCCAAGGCTTTGGCGCCGAAGCGGTGTTGACCCGCGAAGACCATAACTCCGGCACCGACCGCCTGGCCGAAGTGGCCACGCAGCTTGGCCTTGCGCCCGATGCCATCGTGGTCAACGTGCAAGGTGATGAGCCGTTGATTCCGCCCAGTGTGATCGACCAGGTGGCGGCTAACCTGGCAGCCCATGGCGAAGCCCGCATGGCCACCCTTGCCGAACCCATTGAAGACATCGACACCCTGTTCAATCCGAACGTGGTGAAGGTGGTCAGCGATATCAATGGCCTGGCACTGACCTTCAGCCGTTCGACCTTGCCCTGGGCACGCGACGCCTTCGCCCGGCAGCCGGATGTATTGCCGCAGGGCGTGCCGTACCGTCGCCACATTGGCATTTACGCCTACCGTGCCGGTTTCCTGCATGACTTCGTCAGTTGGGGCCCGTGCTGGCTGGAAAACACCGAATCCCTGGAGCAACTGCGTGCTCTTTGGCATGGCGTGCGCATCCATGTGGGCGATGCCCTGGAAGCACCGCCTGCTGGTGTCGATACCCCTGAAGACCTTGAGCGCGTCCGTCGCCTGCTGGGGGCGTGATGGAAGTTCTGTTTGTCTGCCTGGGCAATATCTGCCGCTCGCCGACTGCCGAAGGCGTACTGCGCCACAAATTGCGCGAAGCGGGGCTGGCAGGGCAGGTTGAGGTGGCATCGGCCGGTACTGGCCACTGGCATGTGGGCAATCCCCCTGACCAGCGTAGCCAGCGCGCGGCGTTGGCACGCGGTTATGACTTGTCGGCCCAGCGTGCCCAGCAGGTTTCACGCGCCGACTTCGAGCGTTATGACTTGATCCTGGCCATGGACCACAGCAACCTGCGCAACCTCAACCTGTTGCAACCGGGCCAGGGCAGGGCGCAAGTGGATTTGTTCCTGCGCCGGTATGGCGCCGAGGTCGATGAAGTGCCGGATCCTTACTATGAAGGCGAACAAGGGTTTGAACGGGTCCTGGACCTGATCGAGCGAGCCTGCGATTTATTGGTCATTGAATTAAAGGGGCGGTTATGACCTTGCAAGTGCTTGCGCAGGTATCGCTCAAGCCATTCAACAGCTTCGGCATTGATGTGCGTGCGCAACTGTTTGCCGAAGCCCGTAGCGATGCGGATGTGCGTGAAGCACTGGCCTATGCTGGCGCGCACGCGGTGCCGTTGCTGGTGATCGGTGGCGGCAGCAACTTGCTGTTGACCCGCGACATTCCCGCTTTGGTCTTGCGTATGGCGACCCAGGGTATCCGGGTGTTGCACGATGACGGTGTGCACGTGGTGGTGGAAGCCGAGGCCGGGGAGGCCTGGCACCCCTTTGTGCTGTGGACCCTGGAGCAGGGTTTTTGCGGCCTGGAAAATCTCAGCCTGATCCCCGGCACCGTCGGTGCGGCCCCGATGCAGAACATCGGCGCCTACGGCGTGGAGATCAAGGACGTGTTTGCCGGCCTGACGGCCCTGGATCGTCATACCGGCGAGTTACGGGAGTTCAGTCTGGACGAATGCAACTTCGCCTACCGCGACAGCCTGTTCAAGCACGAGACCGGGCGCTGGCTGATCTTGCGAGTGCGTTTTGCCCTCAGCCGAACCCAGCACCTGAAACTCGACTACGGCCCAGTGCAACAGCGCCTGGCCACGCAGGGGATCATCGAGGCCACGGCCAGTGACGTCAGTCGCGCGATCTGCAGCATTCGCCGCGAGAAACTGCCCGACCCGGTGGTGCTTGGCAACGCTGGCAGCTTCTTCAAGAACCCGCTGGTGTCCCAGGCATTGGCCGCAGAGCTACAAGCGCGCTACCCGGACCTCGTGGCATACCCCCAGGCCGATGGGCAGATGAAGCTCGCCGCCGGCTGGCTGATCGACAAAGCCGGCTGGAAGGGCTTTCGAGAAGGCGATGCGGGCGTGCACAAGATGCAGGCACTGGTGCTGGTCAACTATGGCACGGCCACCGGACAGGACATTGCGAACCTGGCACTGCGTATCCAGCAGGATATTGCTGAACGCTTCAGGGTCGAACTGGAAATGGAACCCAACCAGTATTGAGCCTGAAACAAAAATGCCCCGTATCTTGCGATACGGGGCATTTTTTTGGGTGCTAGCAATCAGTCATCGCGACCCATGATGCCGAAGATCTGCAACAGGCTGATGAACAGGTTGTAGATCGACACATACAGGCTGATGGTCGCCATGATGTAGTTACGCTCACCGCCGTGGATGATGGCGCTGGTCTGGAACAGGATGCACACGGAGGAGAACAGCACAAAACCTGCGCTGATCGCCAGTTGCAAGCCACTGATCTGGAAGAACATGCCCGCTACCACGGCCGCCAGCAGCACGAAGAAACCTGCGGTAATAAAACCACCCAGGAAACTCATGTCCTTGCGGCTGATCAACACGTAAGCCGACAGACCACCAAATACCAGGGCCGTCATGGCAAACGCCGAGCTGACCACTTCAGCGCCGCCGGCCATGCCCAGGTAACGGTTCAGGATCGGGCCGAGGATAAAGCCCATGAAACCGGTCAAGGCAAACGCAGACACCAGGCCCCAGGCCGAGTCACGCAGCTTGTTGGTCAGGAAGAACAGGCCATAGAAGCCGATCAGCACGACAAAGATATTGGGGTAACCCACCCGCATCTGCTGCGCCACATACGCCATCACGCCGCTGAATGCGAGGGTCAGGGCGAGCAAGCCATAGGTGTTGCGCAACACGCGGCTGACTTCAAGCTGCTCAGCCTGCGCGTTGCCATTCACTGCGTAATTCTGTTCGCGCATGGCGACACTCCTTCAGTTTTGAAACGTTCAGTCGCAAAGATCATAACAGACGCTCTGTAACAAGCTATGGCGAGAGTTTGACAGTGTGTTTCATTCGGGTATTATGGCGCCCGCTGACGCAGGAAGGGCTACTATTGTTCCTGTGACGCAAAAGGGAAATTGGCAGAGTGGTTGAATGCACCGGTCTTGAAAACCGGCGAACGTTAATAGCGTTCCCAGGGTTCGAATCCCTGGTTTCCCGCCAAGATTCAGACGAAAGCCTCGCGAAAGCGGGGCTTTTGTGTTTCTGGGGCTTGGTAAAGCTGGCGGCATAAATTCGGATGCGTTTCCGCATCATTTCAAGCAGTTTGCGCAACTATGCCGGGATGGCTGGCAGTAGGACGCACCTTTGTCGAAAGTCGTGGCCGATATCGCCTCTCGCAATGGTTGGCAGGCAGGCTGTCCGGTGGCAACGAAGGTCGCCCTTGTGGATCAACTTAACGAGTAATTTCATCACTCGTCTGGCTAAGCAAACCGACTGCATGGCTAAGGTCGCCGACGGCAAGCTGCTGGTGATGCCGCGACAGAGGGAAGACCGCAAGCGGCAAAGCGTTCGGCGCGATTACGCTGACTCGTAGCGATCTCAATCGCTGGCAATTCAGCCTAGGGACCGCAATTCGCACAAGGCCGTGTCGACCAAGCATCAGAACAAAAAGGACGGCAAGTTGACGGTGGCCACCATCGACAATGGTGACGCCCCGGACGGCTTGCCAGCGGTGCACACTGATCGGCACATCTACCCGAACAAGACCGCTGCTCAATCAGCAGCCAAAGCACGGTTAGCGGCGTTTAATCGATCGACCGCCGAGTGCGTCTGGAGATGCCCGGCCGGACAGACACCTTGCCGAGCGGTCGATCAACGCCCCTGGGTTCGAGGTCGGCCTCGATGGTGAGTACCTGGTGGACTCGGTCGAGCAGGTGCTGCGCACCCCCGAGCTGCTCGAACAGCCGCAATGAGCGGCAGAGTCGGCTGGTTGGTTCTGGTCTGTAAACGGGCGAAATGCACTCGCGGATCAGGACCAGTTCAACACCATCACTCGCCGGATCAACGGTGGCCTTAATGGCCTGGAGGATCGGTTGCAATTGTGGGGCAGGGCGAGGGCGGTGTTATGCGTCTCTTCGATCTGATCCCTGCGCAGTTCCGTATCGCCGCTATCAGATTGTTATTAGTGGTGGTAGTCGCACGATCTGCCGCATTGGCCTGGACTGCTCAGGACTGGCGTTATGGCCGCGTGCTGGAGCGGCAAGCCCGGCTGCAGGCGGACACACTCAACGAAATATCCCAAGCGTTTGCTGCTCTGCAACGTACCGAGCAGGACAAGCGACTTGCCCTGGAGCTCCGCCTGCAGAGTAAAGACGAAACACACTACAAGGAATTGACCGATGAGCAATCCAAGCAGGTTCGCCTGCGTGATCGCCTGGCTACTGCTGATCTGCGGCTGTCAGTCGTACTCGCCGCCGCCGAAACCACCTGCAGTAGTGCAATGCCAACCACCGCCGCAACCGGCCGCGTGGTTCATGGCACCACAAGAGCCCAACTTGCCCCAGCGCATGCTCAACGAATTATCGGGATCACCGATGCCGGCGACCAAGGATTGATCGCGCTGCGTGCCTGTCAGGCTTACGCAAAAGAAGTGTCTACACCGAAGTGAAAAAAAGCGGCCGGGCAGTATGCGTCACCCTCTAACCGGCCACCTTCCCCGCAGTTCATAAGTTGATATTCAGGCTGTAGGCGCGATGTACGTGCTTCGTGCGACATTCAAATATTTTTATGATCTTTTCAATGTGGCTGATGATTGAGCGTAGTATGAAAAGTAAAGAATAACTATCTGGTGGTATAAGATTTCTCAGTGGAAGTATCTGCAGTGCCGGGGTCACTCCTTTTGCGTTACATGATGACGGCTACTATTTCATTCGATGAAAAACTGTAAATCAGCGATTAATGTAAAAATAGGCCTAAGCTAAAGAGGGGTGAGCCTCTAACATTAATCATATTAAGCACGCCTTCCCATAATAGCCACGGAGACGTCAGTGCTATAAGAAAAAAACACATGAATAGAACTGGAAGCCAAGTGCAAAAACATTTTAGCCTAAACCACCATTTAGAACGAATGGTAACTCGACCAGCTTCAGGGCCATGTCGCATTTTCATAAACTGTCCTGCAACCTAAATTAAAGTCGATAACCGGACCGCCTCCAATTTATAGAGGATGATCCTTAATAAGGAGTGCTTAAATGCAGGGGGCTCAATTGTTTGGCGATAACGACAGCCCCTCAATTTGTTAGTGCTTGCGCTTGCGGAGCTTGAAGAGAGTCCACTGTTTTATTTGCTCCCAATACTCTTTTCCCAATAGAGCTATCGCGATGAGAAATAAAACTTCGCCAATCACAACCAGAACCGACATAACGGCAATTTTGTTCGGGATTTCGAGGAAAGGAATGATAGGAAATGCCAACCAATAAATGAAAACTAGGCCAAGCAAGCCGAAACCAGCTTTCTTTTTGAAGCTGAATTTTTCGTTGCCAATAATATTGGGCAGTTTGCGTAGCCAACTCTGTAGATCATCAATGATGGTGTAGACGGCCGGAATTACCAGCAGGCTCAGTACTGTGGAGGTAATCAATCCACCAATGACGGCGGCCGCCATTGGGCTTCGGAAGCTCGGGTCGGCACTGCCCAGGCCCAAGGCTACCGGTAGCATGCCTGCCCCCATAGCAAGAGTGGTCATGATGACCGGGCGCGCCCTTTTGTGGCAGGCGTCGATCAACGCCTCGGTACGTCCCATAGGCTGCTCTGTCGCCACTCCATCCGGGCCGGGATGGCCGCGACGAGCCTCGATTGCATAATCCACCAACAGAATGGAGTTCTTGGTAGCGATCCCCATCAACATCACCAATCCGATGAGCGATGACAGCGAGAACGCCTGACCTGCCAGCAACAACCCGACGAAGGCACCGCCTAACGACAAGGGCAGCGCTGCAAGGATGGTGACGGGCTGAAAAAAATCTTTGAACAGCAGTACCAGGACTACATAGATCGCCAATACGCCGCTGAACATGGCTACGCCGAAACCGGTGAACAACTCGCGCATCATTTCTTCGTCGCCCTGCGTCACCTGGTGGACGCCGCCAGGCAAATGGCGGATCGAGGGCAACGTCGCCACCTGAGCAGTTAGGTCGCCTAGCGGCATACCGGAGAGTTCAACATCGATGATGACACTGCGTGCACGATTGATTCGGCTCAAGCGTGCCGGGCCACCATTCTGCTCAAGTTGCACCACCTGGTTGAGCAGCACCGGTCCCTTGGCTCCCCTAACCGTCAAGCGTTCCAGGAGACGCATATCCTCCCGCACATCTCGCGATAACTTGACCACGATAGGTATCTGGCGTTGTTCCAGATTGAGCTTGGCCAGCAATTGGTCATAGTCACCGACAGTCGCCACCCGCAACGTATCGGCGATAGCAGTCCCTGTAACCCCTAGCTCGGCAGCTTTGGCGAAGTCCGGCCGCAAGATGATTTCATTACGGACCAGACCCGTATTGGAGGAGATGTTGCCCAGGCCGGGAAGGTTTCGCAGGTCCTGCTGTACTGCATCTGCTGCCTCAGCCAGCAACCGAGGATCGTCGCCTGCTAGCACCAGTTGGTACTTCTCACCCGAATTGCCGAATCCCACCTTGCTGCGCACGCCGGCCAGCTCGGCCATCTGTGTACGGATCTGGTCCTCAATTACACTTTTCTTCGGCCGCTCCTTACGAGGGTCGAGCAGCACGGTAAGCATGGCGACACGCATTTCGGGCTTGCTTTCCTCGCCTGAGGTACTTCCCGCAGAGCCACCACCGATGGTGGTGAAGATGCGCTGCACGTGGGGCAACGTTTCCAAGCGACGACGGGCATCTTCGGCCTTCTCCTGGGTCTGAGCCAGCGTGGCACCAGGAGGTAGCTCCAAAGTGACTTGGGTTTGAGAGTTGTCATCTGGAGGGAAGAACCCTTGGGGCAACAGTGGAATCAACATCAGCGAGCCGACGAAAAAACCACCCGCCATGAACAGGGTGATCCAACGATGACCCAAAGCCCATTGGCTTATGCGCAGGTAAGCGGGCATCCAAAAAGGGTCACTCCGGGGTCTTGAATGAGCCTTCATTAGATAGGCTGCCATCATCGGGGTCAGTAGACGCGCCACTACCAGAGACGCGAATACTGCCAGAGCTGCAGTCCAGCCAAACTGCTTGAAGAACCTGCCGGCGATGCCGTCCATGAAAGCCGTTGGCAGAAACACCGCTATCAGCGCGAAAGTTGTGGCTACCACAGCCAAGCCGATCTCCGAGGCTGCGTCCTTGGCAGCTTGCAGCGGTGTCTTGCCCAAGGTTATGTGGCGTTCAATGTTCTCCACTTCAACAATGGCGTCGTCCACCAGCAGTCCGATTACCAGCGATAGAGCTAGCAGGGTCACTGCGTTCAACGAGAACCCCATCATGTCCATAACGATGAATGCCGGCAGTACGGATAATGGTAAGGCTGCAGCTGAAATCAGGGTGGCGCGAACATCCCGCAGAAACAGGAACACGATGAGGATCGCCAGAAGCGCGCCTTCGTAAAGTATGCTCATGGACGCATCGAACTCATCCTGCGCAGTCTGGACGAAGTCGAAGACCTGAGTGATCTGCAGGTCGGGCCGTTCACGGCGCAATTGCGCTATCGCTTGCTGCACCCCGTTGCCTACTTCTACCTCGCCAGCTCCCTTGGCTCGAGCGATCTCGAAGCCGACCACAGGCTTACCGTCGAGCAAGGCCAGGGAATTACGTTCGGCAACGGTATCCTTGATGCTTGCCACCTCCCCGAGCCGAAAATGCTGCCCACCCGGAGCCGACAGTTCCACCGCTGTCAGCTCATCAGCGCTTTTTACTCGAGCCATGAGACGCAACGGCTGTTTGCTATGGCCCAGATCCACCAAACCGCCCGTAGCGTCGGTTTGTACATTGCGCAGTTGCTGCGAAATTTCGGCCGCTGTGACACCGATCGCTTCCAACTTCAATGGATCAAGCTCGACCTGGATTTCACGGGCCAACCCACCAACGCGGGTTACCGAGCCTACTCCCCTGATCCCTCTCAAGTTTCGCGACAGGGTGTTGTCCACATACCAGGACAGGTCACTCTCATCCATATCGCTAGAGCTGATAGAAAACGCCAAGATCGGACTACCGATGATGTTCAGCTTGCTAACGATTGGGTCACGCAGGTCTGTCGGCAGGTCCGCACGTACACGCTGCACGGCCGAACGTACATCGTCCACGGCTTCCTGCACGGGTTTTTCAAGGCGGAACTCGGCGGAAATCGACACCATGCCATCTTGGATGGTGCTACGTAGATTTTTCAGACCTTGCACGGAAGAAATCGAGTCTTCCAACTTGCGTGCGACCTCAGTTTCCAACTGCGGTGGCGCCGCGCCCGGGAGTGCCGCCGATACCGAGACGGTCGGCAGATCCATATCCGGAAAGTTCTGTACCTTCATTCTATGGAAGGCGTAAAGACCAGCAATACTCAATATCAGGAACAGCAGAATAGAAGGAATGGGGCTGCGGATAGACCAGGTCGAAAGATTCATGTCGGGGCTCTCAATGCTGGTCAGGGTGGGCAGGTGAACCGGCTAGCCGAACGCTGTCACCGTTGTTCAGAAAGGCCCCGCCGCTGGCGACGATACGCTCGGCTCCTTTAAGACCTGATAGGACTTCCTGTTGCTCGCCGAAGATGCGTCCAACGCTAACCTTCAGTGCAGAGACCTGCATGTCCTTGCTCACTACAAATACCAAGTGAAAACCATCACGAGCCACCACAGCGGACTGCGGCACCATCATCGCTCGTTGTATCCCCGTCATTAGTTCACCGCTGACATAAGCCCCAGGTGGGATAAAGCTCTCGCCCCCTGTTTTCGCGCTGTCGATGTCCACATAAACCATCCCCCGACGTGAGTTTGGATCGATAGTCGGAGCAACAAGACGTACCACACCGCTCCACATGCTGCCGCCAGGCGAGGTGATCATGGCTTTTTGGCCTGGGCGGATCTGCTCTAATTGTTGCGCAGCCAATTCCGCCCTCCATTCGAGGCGGCCCTGGCGAATCAAGCGGAACATCTCATTACCTTGGGCTGGTACCGAACCGATGGTTGCTGAGCGCGCAGCCACGATTCCATCGTCAGGAGCACGCAGTACCGTCTGGCTCAAGCGCAGTTTCTGCAACGCCAGCTGGGCCCGAGCAGTTTCCAGGCGGGCCTGGGTAGTCTGTTCCTGGGTTAATAGTTGTTGAATACGTTGCGCGCTTAGGTTGCCGGAATCCCCCAAGTTACGAGCCCGCTGGCCATCCGCACGTGCTTCTCCTGCCGCCGCGCTAGCCTCATGCAAGGCCGCCTCTGCCAGCATTCGATCGTTTTCTACCGTATCGCGAGCGAACCTTGCCAGGGGTTGCCCCTTTCGCACTCGGTCTCCGACTTGGACCAAGACTTCCTCTACGCGCAAGCCGTTAATCTCTGGGCCAATAATTGCCTCTTGCCACGCAGCAACTGAACCGTTGGCGCTGATCACATTGCTCACCGGTTGCAAGGTCGGGGTGGCAAGGCTGACTGTCAGTGCAGGCTTGCTGTCCTCCGCAACCGCTGGTAGTTCTGTAGGCCCGCAGGCTGTCATGAACAGAGGAAGAGTCAGCGCCAGTGCAATGACATAGAAAGGCGAAGGTCGCATGCGGGCCTCGGTGTTCAAGGGTGTTGGTTGGGTCATGGTTTAGATTCAATATTCATAGATGAGCGGTCGAAGCCCCCGCCAACAGCGCGGTAGAGGGTCGTCCAGGCACGTCGACCTTCCAGATCCAAGGCCAACGAATCCTGCTCGGCCGCGCGCGCCTTGCGCCGGAGCTCCTCCAGCTCGAACGGGCTGAGCATTCCTTCCTGTAGTAAGCGCTCGCTCGACTGCAGACGAATAGCCGCTTGTTCAGCAGCGACGCGGCTGTAGCACAAGCGCTGGTCGGCACTGTCGAGTTGCACTAAGGCTTCTTCGATTTCGCGTACTGCAAGGCGAACCCGTGCGTGGTACGCACTGATTGAGGCATTGAAATCTTCCTCGGCGGCCCGCTGGTCAGCAACCCGACGTCCGGCATCGAATATCGGAAGATTTAGCGCCAGGGGTCCGAAGGTCCAGCTAGTGGCATTGCGAACGCTGACGTCTCCAGCATCGATACTGCTGCGCCCGACGAAACCCTCCAGGCTCAAACGAGGTAAGCGGTTGGCTTGCGCTTGCATGACCCTTGCCTGAGCTTGTATGACATCCAGCTCGGCCACATAGACGTCGGGGCGCTGGCTCAGGGCCTGGGCTGGTATTGCCGACACGCTGAATGAGGCTAATGACAGAGGGCGTTGCCAGGCCGGTTGCAACAGTTGTCGGAGACTAGGTTCGCTTTGTCCGGTCAAGGCTACTAGTCCCTTGATCTGTAGCTCACAAGTAGCTTGTTGCTTCTGCAACTGCCCCATCACCTGCGCTGCGTTATATCGCTCTGCTGCCAGATCCCCATCTGCAGCCATGCCAGCTTGCAAAGAACGCAGCATCATCTGAACCGAGCGCTCATAAGACTCCGCGTCCCGGTTATAGAGTTCGGACTGACGCTGACAAATACGTGACGCGTAATAAAGGTCGGCTACTTCTGCTGCAACCAAAATGCGGGCGTCATGCCATTGTGCATCGGCACTTTCTAGTCCCGCTTGACCACTGCTTAGTTGCGAACCATTAAGTTTGGCCAAGTCCAGCGCCCAACTGACTTGAACCCCTGTTTGAGTTTGAGTGTAGGCACCATTAGCGAGTGGAGAAAGGGACTTATTACGCGACATGGTTGCTGTTAGTTCTGGCAGCAAAGATGATAGATCGTGTACCTGTGATGCCTTCGCCCGCTCTATTCGCGCTAACGCGCTTGCGATATTGGGGCTAACTTCGTTAGCGGCCTCTATTAGCGTCACAAGCTCCGGCTCATTTTGCGATTTCCACCAATTTTTCAGCTCAGTTACCCGCGGTGAGTCAGGCATTGGCGCTTCCCATTGCACTGGAACTTTTGGATCGACTGATAGTTGGTCCACATGTGTGGTCGCGCAACTACTTAAGAGCAAGGCTGTGCTGATAAATGAAAAAAAGAGTGCTAGTAGGCGGGGGCTTTTAAACAACCGCATTGGATTCACCGTTGAATTGGCAGTTGACTGCATAAGCAGGCTTCCCCTATAGGGCGCGAACTGTCACTCGTTAATATGAGTGGCATATGGAATAAAAAGAATCACCATAAAAATAAACAATGGTTGCGCTGAATATTTGCGATGCTGTAATTGCCACCGGCAGGCAACATATCTACTCCTAATAAGTTTGCCAATCCCGTTTGACTATTTGCATTCAAACGCTCTCCGCGTGGGAGTACATCGGCAGTTTTAAGCAGGTCGTCGCCCAATATCTGTAAGTGTTTCTCATGGGGCGCTCGGTTATTAGAAACTTCGATTTACACCAAGAGCCTCTCATCCCGCCGTCGTTTTCCGACAATTCCGCTGCAGTCCGGGTGGCCCGGACCTTTATCACTCGTTTACCAATGCTATTCACGGGTAAGAAAAGGTCACTCATTGCCTCCCCCCTGCGTGCCAACTGCCAATGACTGCAGCCGCTAATCAGCGAAATCTCGACGATCAGCGTCAACAGATCACTGTTGCTGTGCAAATTTTTCAAATAATAAACGGAGTACTCCGTCTCGTTATTGGTCAAAAAAAAGCCCGTCGGTGATGGGCATTTTAAACCGGTGCGATTCACCACGACCCCAACCTGCGTTCAAGTTCAGGGGCGAGTTGAACTTCAGGGGTAAATAGATAGGTTCTTACAAAATCACCAAGTGCCGCCGCTGCGTGATCTGTCTCTGTAGCCAACCCCAAATTCATTTCCAGCCATAGGCCGCTGAGCAATGAAAACAGGAGACCTGCCGCCCCTTGCGGAGAAAGTCCAGGACGAACCCAGCCCTCACGTTGACCTTCGGCTAGAAGCTCAGTCAGCTGATTACGAATTTGCTGATCTACTTCAATGAGACGGGTCTGGTCTTGACTCCGAGTAACCTCCAACCAGCTATCCAGGCTGAGATCAAGCTCCCCTGGGCACAACTCCTGCGCCAGCTTCTCTGCACTCATACTGGCTAGGTGGTATAAACCGTCTTTGCTGAACAACTGCTGAGCCTGAGAAATGTATCGTTCGCACTCAATTGCAATAATGGCATCAATGATTTCTCGCTTGTCAGAGAAATAGCGAAAGACCGCTCCTGCACTCATGCCCGCCTGCTGACAAATGTCTTCGGTGCGTGCGCTATGGAATCCCTTTTCCTTGAAGACGCGGGTAGCTGCCGAAAGGATCTGCTCACGACGTTGCTCATGCAATTGTTCGTTTCGGGTACGAGCCATGGTTGGTGCTATCCAATAACCGGACTGAATAGTCTCATAATCGTCTATATCGGCAGTGGTGTCAATTGCGACACCCCGTCGCTCGTACCATCGTGCTATCTACGGCAACCAGCGCTCAATCCAGCACCTAAGGCTGCCGGCGTTGGAATCACCGGCTAAAAGCCTGAGTTGGGTCAGGCTCGTGTCATGCTCCTTATTGGGTATGGGCCCGCGTGAAGTTGCATGACGGTCTTGAAAACCGGCGAACGTCACTAGCGTTCCCAGGGTAGGCCGTATCGGTTGATTTTTTCGGTCTTACGCGGCAAATTCATGCCATGAACAGACACCGTTTCCGTTGCGCCAACCCAATTATTACCACCTTCACCTAGGTGGTGGGACTGCGCACGATTGCCGAACCCCGCCTCAGATGCGGGGTTTTTCATGCCTGCTTCCGAGGCTCACTCAGGAGCACAGGAATGGACGCACTGACCCGAACTCTCAAGGAAACTATCGAAGCCGCTGATCGAGCCATCACTGCCGAAGACTTCGAAGAGCTGATGAAGTTTTATGCGGATGACGCAAGTCTCGTGGTTAAACCAGGGCTGACAGTCACAGGCAAAGACAGCATCCGCCGAGCATTTGTCGCCATTGCGGAGCACTTCAATCACAGTATCGTTGTCACGCAGGGGGAAATGCAGGTTATACCGGGAGGTGACGTCGCTCTCGTTATCATGGAGACCCTTTTACAGGCAACGGATAAGGCGGGTATAAAAACCGAGATTTCGCGCAGGGCGACCTACGTGTTCCGACAAGTCTCGGAAAAGTGGCTATGCGTAGTGGACAATTCTTATGGGACAACGCTATTGGATAGCGGCGTCTGATCGTAGCGGTCAATTCAGGGAGAAACGCTTGGTAGCCATATCCGCAGTGCATACGCTACGCCCACCACCCGATCTTGATTACTACGACGTCAGGTCGACCCCACTACCTCGCGAAGTCACGGCCCTCGAGGTTTGGAACATCGTTACGGCAGGGCATGGGGCTCTAATGCAACTGGCCTTTCGAATTCGAGACAGGATCTCCTCGCTGTTTGGTGTGAGGCGCATAGGCGGATTTTCAGGGCGAAGTCGAGAGGCGGTGCTTGAGGGGGATTACTTGGATTTCTTCCTGGTGGAGCATAGTGCGCCTGACATGCTGGTTTTGACTGAGCGTGACCGGCACCTGGATGTCATGATCTGCCTCTCCATAGTTGACCGCGTTCTCACGATTACTTCTTCAGTCGTAACGCATAACCTGTTTGGACGCATTTATATGCTCCCGGTAGGTCCGGTCCATAAGCTGATCATCAATAGCGATATGAAGCGGCTCAGGCGCAAGATTGAAGAGGGCTGATGTATTGCATTAAGGGTGATTTCAAAGGATGCGATCACCCACGTCGCCGGGATTTCCGTGAGCAGTAAGTGTGCGTCTAGCACACTTGTCGATAATAGGGTGACCCGATTGGACGACGCTTCGCCACTCGGGTTAGGTTTCGTATTCGTTAGTATCTTGGGCTCCACCACCATGACTGATCGTCAGATCATCGTTCCAGGCGACATGAAACTGCTCTGCGAGCAAGCTGGTTATGCGCCAGCGGTAAAGGTAGGAAAAACGCTCTACTGCGCTGGGCAGGTGGGCCGGACGCCGGAGTTATCCGTTATCGAGGATCCTGAGCAGCAGTTCCTGGCGGCGTGGGAGAATCTAAGGCTCGTCTTGGCTGCGGGCGGTTGCGAATTTGAGGATGTCGTCGATATGACGACTTATCACGTCGATATGCAACGCCATATGCCTGTCTTTAGACGGGTCAAGGATCAAGTCTTTCCTAGGGGGACTTGTGCATGGACATGCGTAGGTATCAATGAGCTGGCTCGACCGGGGCTTCTCGTGGAGATCAAATGCATCGCGGTGCAGCGATAATTTTTCAGGTCTCGTACGGTCGTTGATCGAGTTCATTGCTTGTTCGGCCGATGGGCTTTTATTCGCTCCGCACAGACCGCTACATCACTATCACTAACAACCCGTAAGCAGAGCCAAATACCCATGAAAAACACTGTCAACTGCACGTTTCAGATCACTGGCTGGGACGAAAAGCCGTCCCAGGAACTTGAGGGCTCTCCGAAGCTTTCTCACGCCAAAGTCACGCAGTCCTATGCCGGCGCCATCGAGGGAACCAGCAGCGTCGATTACCTCATGTCTTATAGCGATGATGGTACCGCTAGTTTTGTGGGGTTTGAGCGAATCTGTGCGGTGGTTGCAGGTAAGAGTGGGACATTTGTCGTTCGGCATTTTGGAACGTTTTCGCAGGGCCAGGCGCGCAGCACTTGGAGCGTGGTGAAGGGGGCGGGCACCGGCGGCTTGGTAGCGCTTGGCGGTAATGGCAGCTACGTCGCAGGCCATGGGGAGCCGGCACAAGTGTCATTTGAATACTCGTTTGAACCTGAGTCCTGAGATATCGGCTGGATGCGTCCCGGCCTCTGCCGAATAAGTTGCAAGCAAGGTTTGACGCCGGACGCATATGCATACCCATGCCACCGCTCCTTATCCCCGGATTCAATCGTCAACCCGTCTAGATCAATGGTTGCGAAGCAATTCAGGGTTGCCACACCCGCTTTTGCCGACTACCCTGAAAATGTTCGAAATATTACGAACAGCTTAGGGCGCGATCAATTTCAGGTCGTGCGACTTCAGGACGAGGAACGAAGCATGTTTTCACATGAAGGTACCGCAATAGAGCTGTTGCTTTTCATATTTTCCTTGGCTGGCGTGCTTCTGGTCGCCTGGTTCATTCACCATCAATACGAACGAAAGACCGGAAAAGGCGTTAAAAAACAACAAAACCGCAGTGAAGGGCGCTCAACCTGAGCTTGCTGCCCTGCGTCTTCTCTCGAGCCAGTCATTGATGACTGGCTTTTACCTTAAAAGCGCTCCCCGTTTAGCCCCAGACCTGCCCGATTGCCAGCATTGATTGCTGCGTATCCATTTGTCGCTTGAATTGAACTGGATGTAACAATGTGTGTCAGATATGACATGCAGTTCAACCCCAGCCCGATGGACTCCTCCATGCGTTTTAAAAAGAAATCCTTAGTTGCCGTTGTGTCGTGCGCAATGTTGTTTGCGGCTGCGCCGCTGCTGCCTGCGGGACTGTCAGTCATGGCCTCTGCCTATGCCAAAGACGGCGGCGGGCATGGCGGTGGCGGCGGTAACGGCGGCGGCGGGGGTGGGCATGCGGGCGCGGGGCACGCGGCGGGCTCCGAGGGTAAAGGACTCGCTGAAGGTCACGAAGCCGACCATCAAGGCAGGGCGGTTCGAGATCACGGCGTGAGTGGCAATCATGTTGGGCGCGCTCTCAAAAATGATCGGGGCCATGGGCTTGCCACATCCGGTGTAGCGCACTCCAAAACAACCCAGGGACTATCCAAGGCCACGGCGATCTCGGCGACTACGCCCGGGGATCACAACCTGAAGGGACTGAGTCAGGCCGGCACCTCAACTTCCCACTAATTGGCGTTCGCAACTCACCGGACCGCAGGTTGGGTGGGGTTTGTGAATCCAGCTTTCAGGACATTCAGAATGAAGCGCGCAGCAGTAATACTCTTGGCCACCACCGGCCTTCTCCTGCTGGGGGGCTGTGTGCCTGTGTGGGACGACGGAGGCGGGTATGGCCGTGATCATTACAGGCACTACGATCATGACCGCAGGTACTACGACCAGGGCGATGACAACGATCAGGGGCGAGGCCGTCGCTACGATGATCGTCGGTATGACCGCAATCACGGCCGTGATCGCGATGATCGGGACGACTGACGCCTGAACAGTCGATGGCAGCCTGTAGCGTTACAGGCTGCCATTTCCTACGCACTATCGAAGAAAATACCCTCCTCGAGACAGTCACAGTCCTTACATTGAAACCTTCTTGTGGTTGAATGCGTGCGTCAGACAACGGAGGAACCGTTGTAGCTGATTTCCGAATGATCGGTACGATTGCTTCACCCACAAGGAGTTACACCATGCAAGGAAGTCTGCAGTTCAAGCACCTGCCGTTTTTGTTGATCCCGCTGATTGCCGCCTGTACCACCACCGATAGAACACGCGAGCCTGCGGTTGCCATCCAGGTGATGCCGGGGCAGGTGCCGGCGTTCGATAACTGTGGCGTAGGCTGCCCTACCGGCGGCAGTCCGCTGACGCTGAATCGCCAGGCATACACCCTGAACAACAACGGCTCGACCAAGTTCGCCAACTGGGTGTCGTACCGAATCACCAAGAACACACCGGCGAGCGGCCGGGCGCGCAATTGGGCGACGGACCCGGATATTCCGCCCGGAGAAACCCTCGACCCCGTGGATTACAACGGCGCCAATGTCGCCCTCAAGGTCGACCGCGGCCATCAGGCCAACCTCGCGTCAATGGCCGGTGTGGCGGACTGGCCAACCCTCAATTACTTGTCGAACATTACCCCGCAGAAGGCTGATCTGAACCAGGGCCCTTGGGCGCGCCTGGAAGACCAGGAGAGAAACCTCGCCAAAGAGCCCGGCGTGGACCAGGTGTATGTGGTCACCGGGCCACTGTACGAGCACTTTGTCGGCACGCTTCCCGGTACGAACAAGGTCCACACCATCCCCAGCGGCTACTGGAAAATCATCTTTGTCGGCAGTTCGCCGCAGGACGGCATTTACGCCTCGTTCGTGATGAACCAGGAAACCCCGAAAGGCGCGGCCTTTTGCGATTACCAAGTGACCGTGAACCAGATCGAGGAGCGATCCGGGCTGACGTTCTGGAGCAATCTGCCGCAACCGGTTCAAGCCGCGTTGAAAGCGAAGCAGGGGCAACTGCCTGCGCGCATCGGCTGCAACAAAACCTGAGGTACGGCGGCATGAGCGTTACCGGCGCGTTGGCCTCGATATACGCGCATGTCTGCCGCTGATTAATTGTTTGCCGGTGCAGTGACCTGCACCGCCGCAGCCTCCATCGATCTGACAGTGCGGCATTTCCTTTTCCTGCGTAGGAATCGGACGATCCGCTGCCCGTTCCCTTGAAACGCCGCCCCCGTCGGCCATAGCCTCGGACTTTTCTTAAAAACGAGTGCGTGCTTTGGGTAAGCGAAAAAAGGTTTGGCCGACGGATCGCGAAATTCGCCTGCGATTTATCCTCTTTGCCGTGATCGACGCCGCGAGCGTCCAAGGAGTTGGCGCGAGTGTGTTGTTGCCCGCACACAAACTGCTGCGCGATTCGCCGACCGAAACGCAGTTACGCGACGCCCTCGCCGAAATACTGGCCGAGGATGAAATGCAGGGCTTCAGGTTCCCACTGGGGTCGGAGGCGGATGAGTTGATGAGGGCGTTGCAAGCTTCGCCGGATCAGGGCCAGTCGGGCAGCCATTGATTGGCGGCAGGGCGGCGCGTCAATAAGACGTGACCTCAGGCAGTCCCCCGTCTTCCCATCACAGTTCGCGTGATGGCCACGGCCTGTCATGCCCCTGTATTTCAAGGACCTGCCCATGCTGTTGCGACAACCTCCACTGCTTTTTGCCGCTCTGGCCTTCAGTTCAATGGTGCACGCCGAAGAGCTGCAATTGGCGCCGGTCGAAGTCACCAGCAACGAAGCCAGTGCCGATGAAGTGGCCCGGGCCCAGCTCCAGGCCGTGCCCGGCGGTACCAATTTCATCGACATGAACAGCGTGCAACAGGGCCGCGTCAGTAGCAACGAAGACGTGTTCAAGTATCAGGCCGGAGTGTATGCCAAGGCGGCCAACAACGAGGGCGTAAAGCTCTCCATCCGTGGTTCGGGTTTGAACCGCAGCCCCGGCGCCCATGCCTCCGGGCTTTATGAAATGCTCGACGGCTTGCCACTGACCGGCCCTGGCGGCACGCCCTACGAACTCAAGGACCCGTTGTGGCAGAGCCGGGTCGAGGTGTTGCGGGGCGCCAACGGGTTTGATCAGGGCGCGCTGGCGCTCGGTGGTTCGGTCAACTACGTCACCCGCACCGGCTACGACGCGCCCAAGCTGCAGGTACGCTATGAAGCGGGCAGTCGCGGCTACGCCCAGCGTGAGATCAGTTCGGGCCAGGTCCTGGGGGACGCGGATTATTACATCAGCCTCACGGACTCGGCGTCCGACGGCTACCAGCAGCAGAGTGCGGGCACCGGCAAGGGGGTCGCCGCCAACTTCGGCTATCGCTTCAACCCCAACCTGGAAACGCGTTTCTATTTGCGCTATCGCGAAACCACCAACGACACCCCGGGCAAACTCACCCGCGCCCAGATCAGCCACGACCCTCGGGCGGCCAACAGCCTCAATGTCGCCCGTGATTCCAAGCGCTTGCAACCCGGCTCCACCTGGATCGCCAATAAGACCACCTTGCTGCTGGACGACTATTCCCGCATCGAAGTCGGCCTCGCTTACCACGACTACCCGATGGACCTGCGCGAAGGCACCAACCGCCTGAAAGTGGCTTACACCGATATCAGCAGCACCCTCAACTATATCCGCCAGGACACGCTGTTTGGTCACGACAGCAACACCACGGTCGGCCTGCGCACCACCCAGGCGATGCCCAACAACGGCGCCTCGGAATATGTGCGCACGCCTGCCGGGAACACCGCCGGCTACGCACCCGGCACCAAGACCCGCGACTACAGCTACCTGGGCTCCGACACCGTGCTGCATATCGGCAATGACCTGGAACTGGCCCCCGACCTGTGGCTGACCACCGGCCTGGCCGCGATCTACACCCGTCGCGAAACCCAGGTCACCTATCCCGATGGCCAGGCGCCGCTCAGCCAGCACGATTGGGACTACGCCCCACGTATCGGCCTGCGTTATGACTTCACCCCGCAATTGCAGGTGTACGGCAACCTGAGCCGTTCGGTCGAGCCGCCGCATGCGTGGTCGATGATCTGGGGTTCTAACAAGTATTTTGCGGGTGGCCCGGCCAAGGGTTTGGCGCGTGAAGGCGTAAGCCTGAAAAACCAGACCGCCACCACCCTGGAAGTCGGCGGCCGTGGCGAGCAATGGTTCGGCCAGTGGGACCTCGCGCTGTACCGTTCCGAAGTGCGCCACGAACTGCTCACCGTGGAAACCCAGGCGCAGACCGCTACCACCAATGCAATCACCGCCGAAAACAACGCCAGCCCCACGATTCATCAGGGTGTGGAACTGAGCCTGCTCAGCCCGTTGTGGGACGGTGGTCGCACCGGCCAGCTCGCCCTGCGCCAAGCCTACACCTTCAGTGACTTCCACTACCGCGACGACGACCGCTTCGGTGGCAACACCTTGCCGGGCATCCCCAAGCACTACTACCAGGCGCAATTGCGCTACAGCCATCCGACGGGGTTGTACACCAGCCTCAACACCGAACATGCGTCGCGGGTGGCGGTGGACTACGCCAATTCCTACTACGCTGCGGCGTATACCACACTGGGCGCTACCTTCGGCTACGACGCGCCCAAGCAGGACTGGCAGGCGTGGGTCGACCTGCGCAACCTCACCAACCGCCGCTACGCCAATACCGTCACCCCGGGTTACGACGACAAAGGCATGGACCTGGCCCGGTCCACACCGGCGGATGGCCGAGGCATCTACACCGGCGTGTCATGGAGCTGGCGTTGAACGGCTGAGGCACGCATGAGCGGGGCGGGCTCAGCCGTCGTTCTGGCGCAGACGCTTGTACAGGGTATTGCGGCTGACGCCCAGTTCCCGAGCAAGGTGGGAAATGTTCCCGCCCACTGCCCTCAAGCGTTGTGTCAGGTCCAGGTCATCAACTGGGTATGCCTGGCGCGGTGGCGAAGCACCTTTGAGGTCGACAAAAAAGTCATCCGGCAGGTGTTCAGGGCGCACCGGCTGGTCTTCCGCCATCGCCAACGCGACCTGCAACACACTGCTGGCCTGGCGCAAGTTCCCCGGCCACGGGTGTTGCTCGAACAACCTCAGCACCTCAGTGCTTAAACCGGCGCGTTGGCTGGGTTCCCGGTGTTGCTGCCACAGTTGCTGGAACAGTGCCTGCTTGTCGGCGCGCTCGCGCAGGGGCGGCAACTCCAGGGCCAGGCCGCCAATGCGGTAGTACAAATCTTCACGAAAGCGGCCGGCCTGCACCCACTCGCGCAACACGCGATTGGTCGCCGAGATAATGCGCAAATCCACCGGGAACAGTTGGCTGCTGCCCACCGGCTGCACGCAGCGCTCCTGCAGCACCCGCAGCAAACGGGCCTGCGTCGGCAGCGGCATATCGCCGATTTCGTCGAGGAACAACGTGCCCTTGTCGGCCTTGCGGATCAGGCCAATGCTGCCTTTCTGGCTGGCGCCGGTGAAGGCGCCTTTTTCATAACCGAACAGCTCCGACTCCACCAGTTCCGCAGGAATCGCCGCACAGTTCACCGCGATAAAGGCCTGTCGGCTGCGGGAACTGGCCAGGTGCAGGGCCTTGACGAACACCTCTTTGCCCACGCCGGTCTCGCCATGGATCAGCAGCGGGATATCCTTCTCCAGCAGGCGCTCGGCCTGGCGCACGGCCTTCTCTACGCGGCTATCGCCGAAGTGCAGGGCGCTGAGGCCAATCCCGCTGGGGCTTGGCGATGTCGGTTCACTCGACGCTGGCGCCGTGAAGACCCGCGCCTGCACCGGGGTTTTCTTCGGCCGTTTCAATACGCATTGGAAGCGGTTGCGTCCTGCGGCCTGGAGTGAAAACGGCAACCCCTCCGGTTGGTTCAGCAACTCCAGCAACGACACTTTGAACAAACTGTCGATCATCACTCGCGACAGGCTGATGCCCAGCAAATTATCCGCGCGACGGTTGGCCGACAGCACCTGGCCGCTCTCATCAAAGATCAGCAGGCCCGCCCATTGGCTGTCGAGGTTGTTCAGGCCCGTGTTGAAGGTCAGTTGGAAATGTTCGCCGCGAAACAGGTTGAGGATCAGCCGGTTCTCCACGGTCTGGCTCATCATCTTGACCATGCCCAGGGTGTGGGAGGGGGGCAGGTAGCTGTCACTGGATACATCCAGCACCGCGATGATTTCACGCTGCGCATCGAAGATCGGCGCGGCCGAGCCGGTCATGAAGCGGTTGGCCTTGAGGAAATGTTCGTCGTGCTCGATATGCACCGCCTGGGCACAGGCCAGCGCGGTGCCGATGGCGTTGGTGCCGGTGGCGCGTTCCTGCCAACTGGCCCCGGCGTTGAACCCACGCGCCAGGGTCGGCGTGATAAAGCGCTGGGTGCCCCACGAGGTCAGGACCTGGCCCTGATTGTCGGCCAGCATGATCAGGCAGTTGGAGTTACTGAGGATGTTTTCGTAATAGGGCAGCACTTCCTGATGGGTGGTCTGCACCAGAGAATGCTGGCTTTCCAGCAATTGGCTGATGCCCTCGGCGGGCAGCAGGTCGAAGCTGGGAGCACTCTGGTGGTCCAGGCCGAAGGCGCGGCAACGGCGCCAGGATTCCTGGATAAGCGTGTCGTGAGCCAAGGGAGCGGCCATGGGGCGACCTTCTTTTTATTGTTATGGGATCTTGCACAATCCAGCGGTCATGTGGGAGGGGGCTTGCTCCCGATGACGGTACGACCGCCACCCATGAATCGACTGACACACCGCCATCGGGAGCAAGCCCCCTCTCACAATTGACCTGCATTGTGTGGGCGATCGAGTCTGAACAGTGTTGTTCAGTACTGTTCATTGTCAACCCCAGGTTGTTCATTTGTGTTCACGTCTGAACAGGCTGTTTTGCCCTTTTCCTTGCACATCAAGCGCTTGTGGTTTTGGCATGAATCTGGCTCTGACATCGGGCCAGTTCCATTCCAATAAGAAAAAAGGGCGCGCCATGTCATTGACCCTGGAACATGTGTCCCGCGTCGTCGAAGGTCAAACCTGGATCGACGACGCCAACCTGCGCTTCGAAGCCGGTTCGTTCAACGTATTGCTCGGCCGCACGCTCTCCGGCAAAACCAGCCTGATGCGCTTGATGGCCGGCCTGGACAAGCCCGACAGCGGCCGCATCCTGATGAACGGCGTGGACGTCACCCAGCGGCCGGTGCGCTTGCGCAACGTGTCGATGGTGTACCAGCAATTCATCAATTACCCGACCATGACGGTGTTCGAAAACATTGCCTCGCCTTTGCGCCAAGCGGGGGTGGCCCAGGACTTGATCCAGAGCAAAGTGCTGGAAACAGCGAGGATGTTGCGCATCGAAAAATTCCTGCAACGCCACCCGCTGGAACTGTCCGGTGGCCAGCAGCAGCGTACGGCCATGGCCCGTGCACTGGTGAAAGACGCCGAACTGATCCTGTTCGACGAGCCGCTGGTGAACCTGGACTACAAACTGCGTGAAGAACTGCGCCAGGAAATGCGCGAACTGTTCAAGGCGCGCCACACCATTGCCGTGTATGCCACCACCGAACCCAACGAGGCCCTGGCGCTGGGGGGCACCACCACCATTCTTCACGAAGGCCGGGTGATCCAGAGCGGCAAGGCTGCCCAGGTGTACCACCAGCCGCAGACGGTGCTGGCCGCCGAGCTGTTCTCCGAGCCGCCGATCAACTTGATGCCCGGGCGTATCAGCGGCAACGAGGTGAGTTTCGCGAATTTTGTACACTTCCCGCTGAACGTCGACCTGCGCGGGCTCGGTGAGGGCGAGTTTCGTTTTGGCGTGCGCCCCAGCCATATCAGCCTGGTGCCGAGCAATGATGATGATCTGGAGCTGGCCGTGACCGTGGAAGTCGCCGAGATCAGCGGCTCGGAAACCTTCCTGCATGTGCGCAGCGAACACTTCCTGCTGGTGCTGCACCTGCCGGGGGTGCATGAGTACGATGTCGACGCGCCGATCCGCGTGTATATCCCCACCCATAAACTGTTTGTGTTCGATGGCCAGGGGCGCTTGCTCCAGGCGCCCGGGCGTCGTATCGCGAGGGTTGCCTGATGGCCGAGATTCATTTGCAGAACCTCGCCCACAGCTACAGCCCTACGCCGAGTGGTCCAGAGGACTACGCCATTCGCGAAATGGACCACGTGTGGGAGCAGGGTGGTGCCTACGCGCTGCTGGGGCCGTCAGGCTGTGGCAAGTCGACCTTGCTCAATATCATCTCCGGCTTGCTCAGCCCATCCGAAGGCCAGGTGCTGTTTGACCGCCAGGTGGTCAATCAACTGACCCCGGAAAAACGCAACATCGCCCAGGTATTCCAGTTCCCGGTGGTGTACGACACCATGACGGTGTTCGATAACCTCGCATTCCCGCTGCGCAACCAGGGCATGGCCGAGGCGAAAGTGCACAGCAAGGTGCAGGAAATTGCCGAAGTCCTCGACTTGCAAAACCTGCTGGACAAAAAAGCCCGCAACCTCAGCGCCGACGAAAAGCAGAAAGTCTCCATGGGCCGCGGCCTGGTGCGTGATGACGTGTCGGCGATCCTGTTCGACGAACCCTTGACGGTGATCGACCCGCACCTCAAGTGGAAGCTGCGGCGCAAGCTCAAGCAGATTCACGAGCAGTTCAATATCACCATGGTCTACGTCACCCATGACCAGCTTGAGGCGTCGACGTTCGCCGACAAGATTGCGGTGATGTACGGCGGGCAGATCGTGCAGTTCGGTACGCCGCGTGAACTGTTCGAGCGGCCCAGCCACACCTTTGTCGGTTATTTCATCGGGAGCCCGGGGATGAATCTGATCGACGTGCGGGCCGAGGCGGGCGGGGTGGCGTTTGCCGGCACCTTGCTGCCGTTGCCTGAGGCGCTGCAGCAGCGCATCGTCGAGACGAACTACCGGAAACTGCAGGTGGGGATTCGCCCGGAATTTATCCACGTGTGGGACGAGCACAACCCTGACGCACTGCAGGCGGATGTCTGCCATCTCGAAGACCTCGGTACCTACAAGATCATGACCCTCAACCTCGACGGCGCACTGCTCAAGGTACGCCTGGCCGAAGACAAACCGGTGCCCGCAGGCAACGCCTCGATCAGCTTCCCCGCCCAGTGGCTGATGGTCTATGCCGACGACTACCTGCTGGAGGTGCAGCCATGAACAAGGTGCAGAACAACAAGGCCTGGTGGCTGGTGCTGCCGGTGTTCCTGCTGGTGGCGTTCAGTGCGGTGATCCCGATGATGACCGTGGTCAACTATTCGGTGCAGGACATCTTTGACCAGTCCAGCCGCTACTTTGTCGGCGCCGACTGGTACAAACAGGTGCTGCTCGACCCGCGTCTGCACGACTCATTGCTGCGCCAGTTCATCTACTCGGCCTGCGTGCTGCTGATCGAAATCCCCCTGGGCATTGCCATTGCCCTGACCATGCCGACCAAGGGCCGCTGGTCGTCGCTGGTGCTGATCATCCTCGCCATTCCACTGCTGATCCCCTGGAACGTCGTCGGCACGATCTGGCAGATATTCGGCCGCGCCGACATTGGCTTGCTCGGTTCCAGCCTCAACGCGCTGGGCATCAGCTACAACTACGCGGCCAACACGGCGGATGCCTGGGTCACCGTATTGATCATGGATGTCTGGCATTGGACGTCATTGGTCGCGCTGCTCTGCTACTCGGGGCTGCGCGCCATTCCGGATGTGTACTACCAGGCCGCGCGCATAGACCGTGCATCGGCCTGGGCGGTATTCCGGCATATCCAGTTGCCGAAGATGAAAAGCGTGCTGCTGATCGCCGTGATGCTGCGGTTCATGGACAGCTTCATGATCTACACCGAACCTTTCGTACTCACCGGTGGTGGGCCGGGGAATGCCACTACTTTCCTGAGCCAGACATTGACCCAGATGGCCGTCGGCCAATTCGACCTTGGCCCGGCGGCGGCGTTTTCCCTGGTGTACTTCCTGATCATCCTGTTGGTGTCCTGGCTGTTCTACACCGCCATGACCCATTCCGACGCCAACCGCTGAGGCCGCCAACATGAGCAAGCGCAAGGTTATTCCGCTGTTGGTCTACATCCTGTTCCTGCTGGTGCCGATCTATTGGCTGTTGAACATGTCGTTCAAGAGCAACACCGAAATCCTCGGCGGGCTGACGCTGTTTCCGCAGGATTTCACCCTGGCCAACTACAGGGTGATTTTCACCGACCCGAGCTGGTACACCGGCTACCTCAATTCGTTGTACTACGTGAGCCTGAACACGCTGATCTCCTTGAGCGTGGCGTTGCCCGCGGCCTATGCGTTTTCGCGCTACCGCTTCCTCGGCGACAAGCACCTGTTCTTCTGGCTGCTGACCAACCGCATGGCGCCCCCGGCGGTGTTCTTGCTGCCGTTTTTCCAGCTGTATTCGTCCATCGGCCTGTTCGACACGCATATCGCAGTGGCCCTGGCCCATTGCTTGTTCAACGTGCCACTGGCGGTGTGGATTCTGGAGGGTTTCATGTCCGGCGTGCCCAAGGAAATCGACGAAACCGCCTACATCGACGGTTATAGCTTTCCCAAATTTTTCGTGAAGATTTTTATCCCACTGATTGGTTCGGGCATCGGTGTCACGGCGTTTTTCTGCTTCATGTTTTCCTGGGTCGAACTGTTGCTGGCGCGCACCCTGACTTCGGTCAACGCCAAGCCCATCGCGGCGGTGATGACCCGCACGGTCTCGGCCTCGGGTATCGATTGGGGCGTGCTGGCAGCGGCGGGAGTGTTGACCATCCTGCCCGGCATGCTGGTGATCTGGTTTGTTCGCAACCACGTGGCGAAGGGCTTTGCCCTGGGCCGGGTCTGAGGAGTCGATCATGGAATGGATGGCCTGGACCACCCCCACAGCCCTGTTCTTCGGGGCGATTGCCCTGTTGCTGGTGGGCATGACCACATGGGAGCTGCGCTCGCCGAGTATTGCACGGCGCGGTTTTTTACCGATCAGCACCACCCGTGGTGATCGGCTGTTTATCGGTCTTCTCGGCAGCGCCTACCTGCATCTGCTGGTAATCGGCGTCACCGGCTGGAGCATCTGGGTGGCCGGCGTGCTGTCCCTGATGTGGCTGTTGTGTGTGATGCGTTGGGGCTAGGCAAACGCCCTGTAGGAGCGAGCTTGCTCGCGAAAAACTCGAGAACACCGCGAGCATCCAGAATGCCCGCGTTATCGTTAACGATTTTCGCGAGCAAGCTCGCTCCTACAGGGGCTGTGTGGCGGTTGTAGTCCCGTTCGAAATTAACCAGGAGGTCTCTATGTTCGATAAAAACAATAAGCTGCGACATAGCATTTCATTGGCTGGCGTACTGGCTCTCAGCGGTTTGAGCGCTACGGCCTGGGCGGATGCGTATGAAGATGCCGCGAAAAAATGGATCGGCAGCGAGTTCAAACCGTCCACGCTCACCGACGCGCAACAGCTCGAAGAGTTGAAGTGGTTTATCAAGGCGGCGGAACCGTTCCGTGGGATGAAGATCAACGTGGTGTCGGAAACCCTCACCACCCACGAGTACGAATCCAAGGTGCTGGCCAAGGCGTTCAGCGAAATCACCGGCATCAAGCTGACCCATGACCTGCTGCAGGAAGGCGACGTGGTCGAGAAGCTGCAAACCCAGATGCAGTCCGACAAGAATATCTACGATGGCTGGGTCAACGATTCCGACTTGATCGGTACGCACTTTCGCTACGGCAAGACCGAATCCATCACCGACCTGATGGCCAACGAAGGCAAGGACTTCACCTCGCCGACCCTGGATATCAAGGACTTCATCGGCACCTCCTTCACCACCGCGCCGGACGGCAAGCTCTACCAGTTGCCTGACCAGCAATTCGCCAACCTCTATTGGTTCCGTGCCGACTGGTTCGAGCGTCCGGAGTTGAAAGCCAAGTTCAAGGAAAAATACGGCTATGAGCTCGGCGTGCCGGTGAACTGGTCGGCTTATGAAGACATTGCCAAGTTCTTCAGCGAAGACGTCAAGGAAATCGACGGCAAGCGCATCTATGGGCACATGGACTACGGCAAGAAAGACCCATCCCTGGGCTGGCGCTTCACCGACGCCTGGTTCTCCATGGCCGGCGGCGGCGACAAAGGCTTGCCTAACGGCTTGCCGGTGGACGAATGGGGCATTCGTGTGGAGGACTGCCACCCGGTCGGTTCCAGCGTGACCCGTGGCGGCGACACCAACGGCCCGGCCGCCGTGTTCGCCACGCAGAAATACGTGGACTGGATGAAAGCCTACGCCCCACCGGAAGCGGCGGGCATGACCTTCTCCGAATCCGGCCCGGTGCCGTCCCAGGGCAATATCGCCCAGCAGATCTTCTGGTACACCGCATTTACCGCCGACATGACCAAGCCGGGCCTGCCGGTGGTGAACGCCGACGGCACGCCGAAATGGCGCATGGCGCCATCGCCGGTTGGGCCTTACTGGGAAAAGGGCATGAAGAAGGGCTATCAGGACGTAGGCTCCTGGACCTTCCTCAAATCGACGCCGGAGAAACAGAAACTCGCGGCCTGGCTCTACGCCCAGTTCGTGACCTCGAAAACCGTCTCGCTGAAGAAAACCATCGTGGGTCTTACGCCGATTCGGGAGTCCGACATCAACTCTCAGGCCATGACCGACCTGGCGCCGAAACTCGGTGGCCTGGTGGAGTTCTATCGCAGCCCGGCACGGGTGGAGTGGACCCCGACCGGCACCAACGTGCCGGACTACCCACGCCTGGCGCAACTGTGGTGGAGCAACATTGCGGCCGCCGCCAGTGGCGAGAAAACCCCGCAACAGGCCCTCGACAACCTGGCCAAGGAACAGGACGCGATCATGACACGCCTGGAACGCTCCAAGGTGCAGCCGGTGTGCGGTCCGAAAATGAACCCCGAGCGTGACGCGCAATACTGGTTCGACCAGCCGGGTGCGCCGAAGCCGAAACTGGCCAACGAGAAACCGAAAGGTGAAACGGTGGCTTACAGCGACTTGCTTAAATCGTGGGAGGCGGCGCGTAAGTAACGGTTGTGCAAAAAGGCTGAAACGGCACGTTTCGTGCCGTTTCAGCTTTAGAGAGAAGCGTATGGATGAGCGTGTACAGCCGGTGTCATCAAGCGTACGGTGCGGCAACGTTGACTTGGCCGGGGGCCCCATTGTGGACGGTGAGATCCCAGCCTGCACCACTGAAAGTCAGCTCATACGAATTGGGATGACTCATCCACATGATGGAGCCGGGAGCCTGACCTACGACATTGGTTAAATCGAGCCCTGCAGAGACCGCGCCACTGGGTGGGTTGATGATTACCGAGGATCCCGGTTGAGAGGCGTTCGAAAAACTGATAGTGGGGATACTTTGGGTGGGATTGATATTGATGATTTTGACATCTCCCGAACCTACGATAGGGTACGTGAAGCTGTGTTGATTCCCGACGGTAACGGCCATGATGATTATCCTTACGTTAGTTGGTTGACTTCACGCCGGTGCTGCGTGAATGACGTAAGGTTAGGGGCGGCGGAGCACGCGCGGTACTGTGAGAACTGACAGTTTTTTATACCTTATTGGTAACTACTGAATTTTTTTTATTTCCTTCGGCGTTTCGAAAGATTCAACATTCTGCACAAAAGGCTAACCAGGAAATCAACGCGATCACAGTCAGCGGACGACCCGGCCACGCAGGCGGGCATCAGGCCGCCTGCGGCTGAATGTGCAACGTTTCCTCTACCGCCTTGACCAACCCACTGGCCAGAAACAACGGTGCCAGGCGCTTGTGCAGTTGCGGCTCGACAAACTCCTTCACCGTGTCCAGTGCCAACACGCCGCTGAGCGGCAACTCGGCTTTGGTGTACGACAGCCACGCCTTCTTCAACGCTTGCAACACATCGCTACCTGCCGTGGCGGCGAAGCGGCGGTGGGTGGGTTTGCCGTCGAAGTTGAACGTGTGCTGGAAGGCGTAGCCGGTTTCATCGCCATTGGCCGCCGCGCATCGAACGCAGGTGCACGGGCCGTCGCCGAACGCGCTGTGCAGGTAGGCGTTGAAGTCCACCACGGGTTTGAGTGACAGGCGCTTATCCACCTCAAACAGGTCACCGGTCATTTTTTCGTCAGTGTTCAACGGCCATTTCCTCGCAGACATGTAGCTGTTTTTTAAAGCGCGAAACAATACCAGCCGGGCGGGGTTTTGGGGATTATTTGCATAACAATAGATCCCGATATTCTTTTCCCGTCTTAAAAATCGCCGCTACGCTCCATCACCTTCTTAAAAAGCGCGGCAGACCCCTACATGACTTTCAAGCGTTCCTCCCTGACCCTCCTGGCTGCTGCGAGCGCCTTGATCAGTCTCGGCGCCCAGGCCGAAGGCAAGATCAGCATCGCCCAGCAATTCGGTATCGGCTACCTGATCCTCGACGTGGTGCGCGACCAGCACCTGATCGAAAAACACGGCAAGGAACAGGGGCTGGACATCCAGGTGGAATGGAACAGCATTTCCGGCGCCACCGCGATGAATGAGTCGCTGCTGGCCGGTGCCCTGGACGTGGTCTCGGCCGGTGTGCCACCCATGCTCACCCTGTGGGACCGCACCAAGGGCAAGCAGAACGTCAAGGCCATCGCCTCCCTCGGTTCGATGCCCAACTACTTGCTGACCAACAATCCCAAGGTGAAGACCCTCAAGGACTTCACCGAAACAGACCGCATCGCCGTGCCTGCCGCCGGTGTAGGGTTCCAGTCACGCACCTTGCAGATTGAGACCGCCAGGCAGTTCGGCGATGCGAACTACAAGAAGTTCGACGATATTTCCATCAGCCTGGCCCATCCCGACGCGACCGCCGCGTTGATTGCCGGTGGTTCAGAGATCAATTCGCACTTCTCCAGCCCGCCGTTCCAGTATCAGGAGTTGTTGAACCCCAACGTGCACAAGGTGCTCAGTTCCTACGACATCCTGGGCGGGCCGGCGTCGTTCAACGTGCTCTACACCACGCAGAAGTTTCACGACGAGAACCCCAAGACCTACAAGGCGTTCTATGCCGCCCTGGCCGAAGCCGAGCAGATCATCAAGGCCGACAAACCGGCCGCCGCCAAGGCGTATATCCGCGTGGAGCAGTCCAAGCTGCCGTTGGACCTGGTGGAAAAAATCGTCCAGGACCCGGAAATCGACTTCACCATCGTGCCCCAGCGCACCTTTATCTACGCCGAGAAACTCCAGGAGCTTGGCGTGTTGAAGAACAAGGCCGGGAGCTGGAAGGACTACTTCTTTGAAGAGGCCCATGGCGGCAACGGCAGCTGACCGGCCTGTGGGATGAGGCGCTGTTATTGTGGCGAGGCAGCTTGCTACCGTCGGGCCGCGAAGCGGCCCCAGCCAGATCAGCGAAAAAACTCACCTGGAGTGGCATCAAACTGCTGGCGAAACGCAGCAATGAACGCCGACGTCGACTCATACCCACACCCCAATGCCACATCCGTGACCCGCTCGCCTCGTTCCAGGGCGGGCAGGGCGCTCAACAGTCGCAGGCGCTGGCGCCAGGCGCGAAAGGTCAGCCCCGTGTCGCTCAGGAACAAGCGGCTGAGCGTCTTTTCGCTGACGCCCAGCTTCCCGCTCCAGTGCCCCAGTGTGGTCTGTTGCTCCGGGTGCAGGTTCAAACTGCGGTAGATCTGGCGCAGCCGTGGATCATGGGGCAGCGGCAGCATCAAATCCACCTGCGGGGCGGCGGCGAGTTGGTCGAGCACCACCTGGGCCAGGCGTCCATCCGGGCCATCCTCGGCATACTCTACCGGCAGCTCGCTGAAGCTGCGGATCAACTCGCGCAATAAACTGCTCACCTCCAGCACCTGGCAGCGCTCGGCTGCCCAGGTAGTGACGCTGCAATCGAGGTACAAACTGCGCATTTCGGTATGCGGCGAACTGAACACGCGGTGCGGCACACCTGCGGGAATCCACACCGCGCGCTGGGGCGGAGCGACGAACCGGCCGGCACTGGTCTGGATTTCCAGCACGCCGGAAATCGCGTAGGAGAGCTGCACCCACGGGTGGCTGTGCCGGCGCGTCAAGGCGCGGTTGGGCAGGGATTCGGTACGCCCATACACCGGCCGCGGCAGGCTGGACAACCCGGGGACACTGCGGCGCACGGTTTTATCATGTCCTTTCGGCGGCATTTACTGGCTCATTGGCGTTAGTCGGTAACAAGCCGTTACGTTAGAGTCGCGATGACGCGTTTTGCAACCCCTGGACGACTTGCTCATGACCCGCCCACGTTTTCTACCGGATAACTTCACCCTGACCCTGGTGGCCACGGTGATCATTGCTTCCCTGTTGCCCGCCACCGGGCCAACCGCCGTTGCGTTCGGCTGGGTGACCAACCTGGCCATTGCGCTGCTGTTTTTCCTGCACGGTGCCAAACTGTCACGCCAGGCCATCGTCGCCGGCGCCGGCCATTGGCGCCTGCACTTGCTGGTGTTCAGCCTGACCTTCGTGCTGTTCCCGTTGCTGGGCCTGGCGCTCAAGCCGTTGCTCTCGCCACTGATCGGCAAAGACCTGTACATGGGCATGCTGTACCTCTGTGCGTTGCCGGCCACCGTGCAATCGGCGATCGCCTTTACCTCGCTGGCGCGCGGCAATATCCCGGCGGCTATTTGCAGTGCGGCGGCGTCGAGCCTGTTCGGTATCTTCCTCACGCCATTGCTGGTGACGCTGTTGCTCAATGTCCACGGCGAGGGCGGCTCCACCGTCGACGCGATCCTGAAAATCAGCGTGCAACTGCTGCTGCCCTTTATTGCCGGGCAGGTTGCCCGGCGCTGGATCGGTGATTGGGTCGGGCGCAACAAATCCTGGCTGAAATTCGTCGACCAGGGGTCGATCCTGCTGGTGGTGTACGGCGCGTTCAGCGAAGCGGTGAATGAAGGCATCTGGCACCAGATCCCGCTGTGGGAACTGGGCGGCCTGGTAGTCGCCTGCTGCATACTGCTGGGCCTGGTGCTGGTGGCGTCGACGCTGCTGGGCAAGGCGTTCGGCTTTAATCAGGAAGACCGCATCACCATCCTGTTCTGCGGCTCGAAGAAGAGCTTGGCGACGGGCGTGCCAATGGCCCAGGTGTTGTTCGCCGGGGCGACCATGGGCGTGCTGATCCTGCCGTTGATGCTGTTCCACCAGATCCAGTTGATGGTCTGTGCGGCGTTGGCGCAGCGTTATGCCAAACGGCCGGAAAGCATTCCAGAATTGATGGGGCAAGTGGACCCGTAGGGCAGCGTCGCCTGGCTATCAGGCGATTCTTAAAACGACGAAATTTCTCAAGTCTGCACCCGAACGGACGATGACCTTCTTAACAACCCAGAAGGAGCGTCGTCATGAACGTTATACGTTTGTCAGTGGTTACGGGCTTGCTCGCGGTATGGGCGGGGACCTGCATGGCCGCCTCCTCGGGGGTCATTCAATTTCACGGCAGCATTGTCGAGCCCGGTTGCGATTCCGCCACGCCGGGCGGCTCCACCGTGGCCTTCAATGGCTGCCCTCAGGCCATGCGCGGCAGCCGGTTCGACGTGCAGCCCGTGGGCAGCGTACAGGCGCTGGGCAATGCGACAGCCAACGTCAAGCTGGTGGCCGACAGCAGCAATGGGCGTTATTACGACCAACGGTATCTGCTGGTGGATGCGGGCGGAAAGCCGATTCAGTCGGGGGCCTACATCGTCACCATGACCGCGCCTTGATGACCCTGACGGCTTTTTGATCAGGAACATCGCCAACGCACCGCCGAGAAACCTATAGAATGCTCGGCGGCGGCGCTTGTCCCGGGTGGCCGCTTGATCACCGTCAGAGTACCGCGCCAACCCATGAGCCTTTCAGCCACAACCCCCCAAGCCAACTGGCAACCGGTCATCGCCCTCGCACTGGCCGCCTTTGTGTTCAATACCACCGAGTTCGTGCCCGTCGGGCTGCTCAGCGCTATCGGCGCCAGCTTCGACATGCCCATCGCCAGCGTAGGGCTGATGCTCACCATCTACGCCTGGATCGTCTCGTTGACGTCATTGCCGGTGATGCTGCTGACCCGCAACGTCGAACGGCGCAAATTGCTCATCGTGCTGTTCGGCCTGTTTATCGCCAGCCATATCCTCTCCAGCGTGGCCACCAGTTTCGGCGTGCTGATGCTCAGCCGTATCGGCATCGCCTTGTCCCATGCGCTGTTCTGGTCGATCACCGCATCCCTTGCGGTGCGCCTGGCGCCGGCAGGCAAACAGGTGCAGGCACTGGGCCTGCTCGCCACCGGCACCTCCCTGGCGATGGTGTTGGGCATTCCCCTGGGCCGCCTGCTCGGTGAAGCGATGGGCTGGCGCACCACGTTCCTGGTCATCGGCGCGTTCGCAGCGGCCCTGGTGTTCTGGCTGGCGCGCACCTTGCCGTTGTTGCCGAGCCAGAACTCCGGCTCGTTGCGTAGCCTGCCGCTGCTGTTCAAGCGCCCGGCGCTGGTGGCGCTCTACGTGCTCACCGCCATGACGGTGACGGCACAATTCACCGCCTACAGCTACATCGAACCCTTCGTCGAAGGCGTGGCCGGCATGGGCGGCAACGCCGTCACCCTGATCCTGCTGGTGTTCGGCGGCGCCGGCATCATCGGCTCGCTGCTGTTCAGCCTGATACACCGCTTCAACCCTCACCTGTTCGTGGTCGGCACGGTGTTCCTGTTGGCGGCGTGCCTGGCCTTGCTGCTGCCGTTGAGTGGCGCAGAGGCCTATCTCGTCGGCCTGAGCGTATTCTGGGGCATCGCGATCATGGGCTTCGGCCTGGCCATGCAGTCCAAGGTGCTGGTGCTCGCACCGGACGCCACCGACGTGGCCATGGCAATGTTCTCCGGCATCTACAACATCGGCATCGGCGGCGGCGCCCTGATGGGCAGCTGGGTCGGCAGCCACTTCGGCTTCGCCTGGATCGGCGCCGCTGGCGGGCTGCTGGCAACCCTGGCATTGATCGGCTACTGCCTGGCCATCCGACGCTTCGGGCAAGGCGTAACGCCTACCTGAATACCCCATACGTCGCCTCGCCGCCCGTCGTGCTTTTGATCTGCTTTTGATCTTGCCTTTGATTTTGATCTTGATCTCAGGCGCCCCGTTAAACCACGCTGGCCGAACGCAGGCTTGAATCCGTGGGTAACCCGGCAGGACGCCGGGTTAGCCGTCCTGGGCCAGGGATGGCCCATGACGGCGGCCCACGGATTCAAGCCTGTGTTCGGGCACACCGAGCCTGAGCGAGGTGCCGAGTGGTGGGGCAGGAGCCCTTTTGGTTACTTTTGGGGCTCTTTTCCAAAAGTGACCCGCCGTAAGGGCGGAACCAATATCAGCCGTTACCGCAGCAACGGATATGTACCCGATCCTGTAGATACCCAAGTCCCGCCTAGAGCGGCGCAAGTCCGCCCGTGTCCCCACTTCCCATGTCACCCCCCACCCGCCAAACCCCTTAACGTCCCAGACCAGCCGGAAGCGCCCCAGGCCCCCTGGCTGCGCCCGCTATTTTCCCAGGGCGCGCAGCGCACCCGATTCAAGCGGCAGCTGAAAACGGACTTTCTTCTCAACCGTGACTTATCAGGCAGGTTACCCCATGCAGTTCAGCGAATTATTGGCAGCGATTTCCACCCATGCGATCCGTCTGCAAACTGAAGAGGGCGACCTGATCATCCTGGGCGACGACGAAGCCCTGAGCGACGCGCTGTGGGATCAACTGATCGCCCACAAGCCCGCACTGCTGGCACTGGTGGCCGAGCACGGCGGTGACTGGCTGAGCCCGGCTTACCGCATCACCCCGGCCATGCTGCCGCTGGTCAACCTCGACCAGGCCGCCATCGACCGTATCGTCGCCGCGATCCCGGGTGGCGCGGCGAATGTGCAAGACATCTACCCCCTGGCGCCGCTCCAGGAAGGCATGCTCTACCACCACCTTTCGGCCGAGCAAGGCGACCCCTACGTGCTGCACGCGCAGTTTGTGTTCGACAACCGCGCACGGCTGGAGGCTTTCGCCGAAGCCTTGCAATGGGTGATCGACCGCCACGACATCCTGCGCACCTCGATGGTCTGGGAGCGCCTCGACGAACCGCTGCAAGTGGTGTGGCGCAAGGCGCCGCTGGTATGCGAAGACATCCGCTGCGACGGCGGCGATGCGCTGGCCCAGTTGCAGGCGCGTTATGACGCGCGGACTTACCGCATGGACCTGGGCCAGGCACCGCTGTTGCGCCTGGTCTTCGCAGACGACCCGGCCAACCAGCGGGTCGTGGCAATGCTGCTGTTCCACCACACCATCCTCGACCACACCGCCCTCGACGGGGTGCGCCATGAACTCCAATTGTACCTGGCCGGCGAGCACGCCCAGGCCGGCGAGCCGGTGCCGTTTCGCAGCTACATCGCCCAGGTACGCCAGGGCGTCAGTGAGCAGGCTCACGAAACGTTTTTCCGCGAGATGCTGGCCGATATCGACGCGCCGACGTTGCCGTTCGGCTTGCAGAATGTGCAAGGCGATGGCCACGGCGTCGATGAGGCACGTATCCCCGTCGACAGCGGCCTGAGCCGGCGCCTGCGGACCTTGGCACGCCCGTTGGGGGTGAGCATGGCGAGCCTGCTGCACCTGGCCCTGGCCCGTGTGCTGAGCGTGGTGTCCGGCCGTGAGGCGGTGGTGTTCGGCACGGTGATGCTCGGTCGCATGGACGCGGGCGAAGGTGGTGAACGCGCCTTGGGCATGTTCATCAATACCTTGCCGTTGCGCGTGGACGTGGGCGAGCAGGGCATCCGCGCCGGGGTCAGGGCGACCCATGCGCGCCTCACCACCTTGCTCGATCATGAACATGCCTCCTTGGCACTGGCGCAACGTTGCAGCGGCGTCGCCGCGCCGACGCCGCTGTTCAGTGCGATGCTTAACTACCGTCACAGCGCCGCCACCGATATGGCTGCCGTCATCGAGGTTGCCCCCGGCATCCAGGTGTTGGGCGCCGAGGAGCGCACCAACTACCCGCTGACGGTCAACGTCGATGACCTGGGCGAAGACCTTGCACTGAGCGTGATCGTCGAGGCCTCCATCGGCGCAGGCCGAGTGGCCGGCTACCTGCATACGGCCCTCGAAAGCCTGGCCGATGCGTTGGAGCAGCGACCGGATATGCCGCTCAGCGGCCTGAACATACTGCCCGACGCCGAACGCCAGACCCTCCTGCACGGCCTCAACCAAAGCCCCACGCATTATGCCGATAACGCCCTGATCCACCAGCAAGTCGAAGCCCAGGCCGCCGCCCATCCCGAGGCGGTCGCGCTGCGTTTCGATCACCGGCGTCTGACCTACCGTCAACTCAACGAACGCGCCAATCAGGTAGCCCACCGCCTGCTGGCCCAAGGCGTGCGCCCCGACGACCGCGTGGCGATCTGCGTTGAGCGTGGCCTGGAAATGATCATCGGCCTGCTGGGCATTCTCAAGGCCGGCGCCGGTTATGTGCCCATCGACCCGGCTTACCCGCTGGAACGTATCGCCTTCACCTTGCACGACAGCGAGCCGGTGGCCGTGCTGGTGCAGGCCAACACCGCGCACTTGGTCGGCGAGCTGACGCAGATCGATCTCAACCACCTGGGCCAGGAATCCATCGTCAACCCGCGACTGGCGTTGAGCCCGGCCAACCTGGCCTACGTGATCTACACCTCCGGTTCCACCGGCTTGCCCAAGGGCGTGATGATCGAACACCGCCAGGTGGCGCGGTTGTTCACGGCCACCGAGCACTGGTTTGGCTTCAATAGCAACGATGTGTGGGCGTTGTTTCACTCCTTTGCCTTCGACTTCTCGGTGTGGGAGATCTGGGGCGCGTTGATGCACGGCGGCCAGTTGTTGATCGTGCCGCAACTGGTCAGCCGCTCGCCGGATGAGTGCTACACGCTGCTCTGCGAGGCGGGCGTGAGCATCCTCAACCAGACGCCCAGCGCGTTCCGGCAGTTGATCGCCGCCCAAGGCCGCAGCCCCGCAGCACATTCCCTGCGCCAGGTGATTTTTGGCGGTGAAGCCCTGGAGCCGGGCCTGCTCAAGCCGTGGTATGCCCGCGCAATCAATGCCGGCACGCAACTGGTCAACATGTATGGCATCACCGAAACCACCGTGCACGTGACCTATCGTGCCTTGCAGGCGGCGGATGCCCAGCTGGTGGGCGTCAGCCCGATTGGCGTGCGTATTCCCGACTTGCAGTTGTACGTGCTCGACGCGGCTCGCGAGCCGTTGCCGTTTGGCGTGGCCGGCGAGTTGTACGTCGGCGGTGCCGGTGTCGCGCGTGGTTACTTGAACCGACCGGCGCTGAACGCCGAACGCTTCCTCACCGACCCGGTCACCGGCCAGCGCCTGTACAAGACCGGTGACCTTGGCCGCCTGCTGGCCGACGGCAGCGTTGAATACCTGGGGCGCAACGACGACCAGGTGAAGATCCGCGGCTTCCGCATCGAACTGGGCGAAATCGAAGCGCGCCTGGCCACCGCCGACGGCGTGCGTGACGCCGTGGTGATTGCCCGCGAGGATGAGCCGGGCGACAAGCGCCTGGTGGCCTATGTGATTGCCGACGGCGAACTCAGCACCGCCGCCTTGCGCGATCATCTACTGCGCAGCCTGGCTGACTACATGGTGCCCAGCGCCTTCGTACGGCTGGACCAGTTGCCGCTCACCCCCAACGGCAAGCTCGACCGCAAGGCGTTGCCTGCCCCGGATACCGATGCGCTGGTGCGCCGTGGTTATGCCGCCCCGCAGGGCGCGGTGGAAACCACCATCGCCGGCCTCTGGCAAGAGCTGCTCAAGCTCGACCGCGTGGGGCGTGACGATAACTTCTTCGAGCTGGGCGGGCACTCGTTGCTGGCGGTCAAGTTGATCGAACGCATGCGCCAGGCCGACCTCAGTGCCGATGTGCGCGTGCTGTTCGGCCAGCCCACCCTGGCTGCGTTGGCGGCAGCGGTGGGCGGTCAGCGGGAGGTCCAGGTCCCGGCCAACCTCATCAGCGCAACCTGCGAACAGATCACGCCGCAGATGCTGCCGTTGGTAGCGCTGGACCAGGCGGCGATCGACCACATCATCGCCAGCGTCCCCGGCGGCCTTGGCAACGTGCAGGACATCTACGGCCTGGCCCCGTTGCAAGCCGGCATCCTCTACCACCACCTGGCAACCACCGAGGGCGATCCCTACGTGTTGCAGGTGCAGTTGCGCTTCACCGACCAGGCCGCAGTGGACGCGTTCGTCCAGGCGCTGCACCGCGTGATCGAACGCAATGACATCCTGCGCACCGGCATTCTCTGGGAGGGCCTGGAGGAACCGGTGCAAGTGGTGCTGCGCCAGGCGCCGCTGGCCGTCGAGCGCCTCGAAAGTCCGGGCCAGGATGCGTTGGCGCAACTGCAGCAGCGCTTTGACCCGCGCCACTATCGCCTCGACCTGTCGCGCGCCTCACTGATGCGCTTTGCCTATGCCCAGGCGCCGGACGGGTTGGTCGGCATCCTGTTGTTGCACCATATCCTGCTCGACCACACCGCGCTGCAAGTGCTGGTACAGGAGATGAGCGCCAGCCTGTCCGGTGATGACGCGCACTTGCCGGAACCGGTGCAGTACCGCAATTACGTGGCCCAGGCGCGCCTCGGCGTGACCCAGGCGCAGCACGAAGCCTTCTTCAGCGACATGCTCGGCGATCTCGATGAGCCCACCCTGGCGTTCGGCCTGCAGGACGTGAACGGCGACGGCAGCGGCATCCTCGAAGCCCACTTGCCCCTGGAGCCGTCCCTTAGCCAGGGCCTGCGCGAGCAGGCGCGGCAGCTGGGTGTGAGCACTGCCAGCCTGGTGCACCTGGCCTGGGCGCAGGTGCTGGGCCAGGTGTCCGGCCAGCAGGATGTGGTGTTCGGCACCGTGTTGCTGGGCCGTATGCAGGGCGGCGAGGGCGCCGACCGTGCACTGGGGATGTTCATCAATACCTTGCCGCTGCGGGTCAGCCTCGGCACTGTCGGCGTACAGGCCGGGGTGCGCGCCACCCATGCGCGGCTGGCGCAATTGCTCGGGCATGAGCACGCCTCGTTGTCCCTGGCCCAGCGCTGCAGCGGTGTGCCGGGTTCATTGCCGTTGTTCAGCACGCTGCTCAACTACCGCCACAGCGCGCCGGATGAAGCCCCGGGCGACAGCCCGTTCGCCGCTGCGGGCATTCAAATCCTCAGTTCCGAAGAGCGCAGCAACTACCCCCTGGTCCTCAACGTCGATGACTTGGGCAGCGGGTTCGCGCTCACGGTGCAAGGCGTGGCCAGCCTGGATGTGCAACGTGTGGGCGAATACATGCTCACCGCATTGCGCCATCTGGTCAGCGCCTTGCAGCAAGCGCCGACCACGCCGTTGCAGGCGGTGTCGATTCTGCCGCCCGCCGAGCGTCATCAACTGCTGGTGACGTTCAACGCCACCCACCGCGAATACCCGTCGCAACTCACCGTGCAGCAACTGTTCGAAGCCCAGGCGCTGGCCCGGCCGGAGGCGGTAGCGGCCGTGCACGGCGCGTTGTCGCTGAGTTACCGTGACCTTAACCGGCGCGCCAACCGCCTGGCCCATCACCTGATCCAGCAAGGCGTGCAGCCCGGCGAAAGCGTGGCGATTGCCCTGCCGCGCTCCCTCGATCTGCTGGTGTGTCAGTTGGCGATCCTCAAGTGCGCGGCGGTGTATGTGCCGCTGGACATCAACGCCCCGGTGGACCGCCAGGCGTACATGGTGCAGGACAGTGGCGCACACCGGGTGCTCACGACCCTGGCCGACCTGAATCTGGAGGCGCAGTCAGCGCGCAATCCGGAGCTGGCGCAAAGCTCGGAAAGCGTGGCGTACATCCTCTACACCTCCGGCTCCACCGGCGCCCCGAAGGGTGTGCAAGTGCCGCACCGCGCCATCTCGCGCCTGGTGCTCAACAACGGTTATGCCGATTTCAACGAACGCGACCGCGTGGCCTTCGCTTCCAACCCGGCGTTCGATGCGAGCACCCTCGACGTATGGGCGCCATTGCTCAATGGCGGTTGCGTGGTGGTGGTCGACCAGGCCGTGCTGCTGTCCCAGGCGGCGTTCGCCGCATTGCTGCAGGAGCAGGCCGTTAGTGTGTTGTGGATGACCGCCGGGCTGTTCCATCAGTACGCCGATGCGCTGATGCCGGTGTTGCCTCAGTTGCGTTACCTGATCGTCGGCGGCGATGTCCTCGACCCGCTGGTGATCGGCCGCGTGCTCCGGCACGGCAAGCCCCGGCACCTGCTTAACGGCTACGGGCCGACCGAAGCCACCACGTTCTCCACCATCTACGAGATCACTGCGGTGGGCGAGGGCGGCATCCCCATCGGCCGGCCAATCGCGAATGCCCAGGCCTATGTGCTCGACGCCCGTCAACAACCACTGCCGCTGGGCGTGGTCGGTGAGCTGTATATCGGCGGTGCGGGTGTGGCCAAGGGGTACTTGAACCAGCCGCAACTGACCGCCGAAAAATTCATCGCCAACCCCTTTGGTGACGGCCTGCTGTACCGCACCGGCGACCTGGCAAGCTGGCAGGCCGACGGCACGTTGCTCTACCAGGGGCGCAATGACCTGCAATTGAAGATTCGCGGCTTCCGTATCGAACCGGGCGAAATCGAGACGTGCCTGGCCATGTTTGCCGGGGTCAAGGACGCCGTGGTGCTGGCCCGCGAAGACCAGCCTGGCGACAAGCGCCTGGTGGCGTACTACACCGGCGAGGCGGCGTTGCCGATCGAAGCGTTGCGTGCCCACCTGCAAGCACGCTTGCCGGACTACATGGTGCCTTCGGCCTATGTCTGGCTCGCGCTGTTGCCCCTGACCGCCAACGGCAAGCTGGATCGCAAGGGCTTGCCGGCACCGGACCAGAGCGCGCTGCTCAGCCGTGGCTACGAAGCGCCGGAAGGCGAAGTGGAAACCCTGCTGGCGCAGATCTGGCAGGACGTGCTCAAGCTGGAACGCGTGGGGCGGCACGACCATTTCTTCGAGCTGGGCGGGCATTCATTGCTCGCCGTCAGCCTGATCGAACGTATGCGCCAGGTGGGCCTGAGCGCCGATGTGCGCGTGCTGTTCAGCCAGCCGAGCCTGGCCGCGTTGGCGGCGGCGGTCGGCAGCGGCCGCGAGGTCGTGGTGCCGGCCAATGGTATCCCGGCGGGTTGCGCGCACATCGAGCCGGCGATGCTGAGCCTGGTGCAACTCGATCAGGCGGCGATCGAGCGGATCGTCGCCAGCGTCCCGGGGGGCGCGGCGAATGTGCAGGATATCTACCCGCTGGCACCGCTGCAGGAAGGCATCCTTTATCACCACATCAGCGCCGAGCAGGGCGACCCCTACCTGTTGCAGTCGCGCATGGCGTTCGACAGCCTCGAGCGCTTGCGAAGCTTCATGGGCGCGCTGCAACAGGTGGTCGCGCGCCACGATATCTTGCGCACGGGTGTGGTCTGGGAAGGCTTGGACAGCCCGGTGCAGGTGGTGTGGCGCGACGCCCAGCTGGTGGTGCAAGAGGTCGCCGTAGATCCGGCGGGCGGCAGTGTCATCGAACAACTGCATGCGCGTTTCGACGCTCGCCACTACCGCCTGGACATCACCCAGGCGCCGCTGCTGCGCATGGTCTATGCGCAGGACCCGAACCATCAGCGAGTCGCGGCGATCTTGCTGTTCCACCACCTGGCGCTGGACCATACCGCCATGGCCGTGGTCGGCCAGGAAATGCGCGCCTGCCTGCTCGACCAGGCCGATGCCTTGCCTGCGCCGTCGCCGTTTCGCAACTATGTGGCCCAGGCACGCCTGGGGGTGAGCGTGGCGGAGCATGAACAGTTCTTCCGCGAAATGCTCGCCGATGTCGATGAGCCGACCTTGCCCTTTGGCGTGCAGGACGTGCAGGGCGACGGGCGGGATATCGAAGAAGCCGAGCAACCGCTGGAGGCAGCCCTGGCGCTGCGGGTACGTGAGCAGGCGCGCCTGCTGGGCGTCAGCGCGGCGAGCCTGATGCACCTGGCCTGGGCGCAGGTGCTGGGGCTGGTGTCCGGGCGCGACGACGTGGTGTTCGGTACCGTGTTGATGGGCCGCATGCAGGCCGGCGACGGTGCCGACCGTGCGCTGGGCATGTTCATCAATACCTTGCCGCTGCGGGTCAATGTGGCCGCCGGCGCGGCGGTGGCGGTCAAGGCCACCCATGCGCGCTTGAGCGCATTGCTCGGCCACGAACATGCGTCGCTGGCCCTGGCGCAACGTTGCAGCGGCGTGGCGGCGGCCATGCCGCTGTTTAGCGCGCTGCTCAATTACCGCCATAGCACGCCAGACGAAATGGCCCGCGACGGCCAGGGCATCTGGCGAGGCGTGCAATTGTTGGGCGGTGAAGAACGCAGCAACTACCCACTGACCTTGAGTGTCGATGACCTGGGAACAGGCTTTGCCCTGAGTGTGCTGGCGCTGCCGCAGATCGGCGCCCAGCGCCTGTGCGGCTACATGCACGCCGCCATCGAGCAACTGGTCGCGACCCTGGAAAGCGGCGCCACCACCGCGCTCAATCAGCTGTCGATCCTGCCGGCGGCGGAGCGCGAAACCCTGCTGCGCGAGTTCAACAACACTGCAGTGGATTTCCCCACCGGGCACACCGTGCATGGCGCCTTTGAAGCCCAGGTCGAGCGCCAGCCCAACGCGATTGCCGTGCAGCAAGAGGAGGAGTCGCTGACCTATCAGCAACTCAATCAACGCGCCAACCAGTTGGCTCATTACCTGCTGCAACAGGGTGTGCAGCCGGATGACCGCGTGGCGCTGTGCTGCCGTCGCGGCCCGCAGATGCTGGTCGGGTTGCTGGGCATTCTCAAGGCCGGCGCCGGCTATGTGCCCATCGACCCGGCTTACCCCGCCGAGCGTATCGCCTACCTGTTGCAGGACAGCGCCCCGGTGGCGGTGCTGGCCGAAGCCGGCACCCGTGACCTGCTCGGTGCGGTGCCCACCGTGGACCTGCAGGGCGACCGTTGGCAGCACCACCCCGTCAGCAACCCGCAACTGCCGACCCTGACCCCCGCGCACCTGGCCTACGTGATCTACACCTCCGGCTCCACCGGCCAGCCCAAGGGCGTGATGGTGGAACACCGCACCGTGGAAAACCTGGTGCACTGGCACTGCGAAGCCTTCGGCCTGGATGCGCGCAGCCATACCAGCAGTGTCGCCGGCTTCGGCTTTGATGCGATGGCCTGGGAAGTCTGGCCGGCACTCTGCGCCGGCGCGACCCTGCACCTGCCGCCGGCCCGAATGGGTAATGAGAACATCGACGCACTGCTCGACTGGTGGCTGGCGCAGCCGCTGGATGTGAGCTTCCTGCCCACGCCCGTGGCTGAGTACGCCTTCAGCCAGAACCTGCTGCACCCGACGTTGCGCATCCTGCTGATCGGTGGCGACCGCCTGCGCCAGTTCACCCAGGAGCGACGCTTTGCGGTGATCAATAACTACGGCCCCACCGAAGCCACGGTGGTCGCCACGTCCGGCCGCGTGCGCGCCGGGCAGGTGCTGCATATCGGCAGGCCGATCGCCAATGCTCACACCTACCTGCTCGATGGGCAGTTGCGCCCGGTACCGGTCGGTGTGGTCGGCGAGTTGTACGTGGGCGGTTGCGGTGTGGCGCGGGGCTATCTGAACCGCGCGGATCTGACCGCCGAGCGTTTCCTGCAAGACCCGTTCAACCCTGGGCGCATGTACCGCACCGGCGACCTGGCGCGCTGGTTGCCCGACGGCAATCTCGAGTACCTGGGCCGTAACGACGACCAGGTGAAAGTGCGCGGCGTACGCGTTGAACTGGGCGAAATCGAAAGCCGCCTGGCCGCCTTGCCTGGCATTGACGAGGCGGTGGTGCTGGTGCGTGACGCTCGCCTGGTGGCCTGGTTCACCGCGCAGCAAGCGCCGGCCATCGAGACGCTGCGCGAGCAACTGCAAGCGCAACTGCCGGACGCACTGGTGCCGGTCGCCTACGTCAAGCTCGACGCGTGGCCCCTGACCGCCAACGGCAAGCTGGACCGCAAGGCCCTGCCGGAGCCCGATCAGGCCGCGCTACTCAGTCGCGACTACGAGGCGCCCCAGGGCGATGTGGAAACCACCCTGGCGCGGATCTGGGCCGAAGTGCTGCAAGTGGAGCGTGTCGGGCGCCATGACCACTTCTTTGAGCTGGGCGGGCATTCGTTGCTGGCCGTCAGTCTGATCGAACGCATGCGCCAGGTCGGCCTGAGCGCCGACGTGCGGGTGTTGTTCAGCCAGCCGACGTTGGCCGCCCTGGCCGGAGCCGTGGGCAGTGGCCGCGAAGTGCAGGTGCCGCCCAACCGGATTGCCGCCGATTGTGCGCGCATTACCCCGGATATGCTGACCCTGGTCGACCTCGATCAATCGACCCTCGATCAGGTGGTCAACCAGGTGCCCGGTGGCGCGGCCAATGTGCAGGATATCTACCCGCTGGCGCCGTTGCAGGAAGGCATGCTGTATCACTACCTCAGCGCCGAGCAGGGCGACCCGTACCTGCTGCAATCGCACCTGGCCTTTGATTGCCTCGAGCGCCTGCAAGCCTTTGCCCAGGCGCTGCAACAGGTGATCGACCGTCACGATATCCTGCGCACCGGCGTGGTCTGGGAGGGCCTGGTGCAGCCGCTGCAAGTGGTGTGGCGCCGTGCCGAGTTGCCGCTGGAAGAGTTGCAGTTGGACGGTGATGTGTTGGCGGCGCTGTACGCACACTCCGATGCCCGCCGCTATCGCCTGGATATCCGCCAGGCCCCGCTGATTCGTTTGATGTTCGCCCAGGACCCGGCCAACCAACGCGTAGTCGCGGCGTTGCTGTATCACCACATTGCGCTGGACCACACCGCGTTCGACGTGGTGCTGCGCGAAATGCAGGGCCATTTGCTCGGCCACGCCGCGCCAACCGTTGCCCCCATGCCGTACCGCAACTACGTGGCTCAGGCGCGCCTGGGCGTCAGCGAACAGGAGCACGAAGCGTTCTTCCGCGAGATGCTCGGCGATATTGACGAGCCGACCTTGCCGTTTGGCTTGCAGGATGTGCGCGGCGACGGCCGTGAGATCGAGGAACACTGCCTGCGCCTGGACAGCGAGCTCAACCGCCGCCTGCGCACCCAAGCCAGGTTGCTTGGCGTGAGCAGCGCAAGCCTGTTCCACCTGGCCTGGGGCCAGGTGCTGGCGGCCACGTCGGGCCGCCACAGCGTGGTGTTCGGCACGGTGCTGGTCGGGCGCATGCAAGGCGGCGAGGGTGCCGACAGGGCGCTCGGGGTGTTTATCAATACCTTGCCGCTGCGCCTGGATATCGATGCGCAAGGCGCCCGTATGGCTGTGCGGGCCACCCATGCGCGGCTGACCGCGTTGCTCGGGCATGAACATGCGTCCCTGGCCCTGGCCCAGCGTTGCAGTGGGGTGGCGGCACCGGCGCCGTTGTTCAGCTCGATGCTCAACTATCGCCATCGCGGCGCCGCCACCCGTGCCGCCGAGGCACAGCAGGCGTGGGAAGGCATGCAGACGCTGGTCAACGATGGGCGCACCAACTACCCGCTGACGTTGAACGTGGATGACCTGGGCGATGGCTACGACGTCACCGCCCTGGCGCAGTTCGATGCGCAGCGCGTGTGCGGTTATATGCAGACGGCCCTGGCGGGCCTGGTTGACGCCTTGGAGCAGGCACCGCACCAGGCGCTCAATCGTCTGCCGGTCCTGGGCCACGACGAGCGCCAGAAACTGCTGGTGGCGTTCAACGCCACCGATGTCAGCTACAACCTCGACCAGACCCTGCACGGTCTGTTCGAGGCGCAGGTGGCGAAAACGCCGAATGCGCCGGCGGTCAAGGCCGCTGAGCAGCAACTGAGCTACGCAGAGCTTAATGAAAGTGCCAACCGCCTGGCCCATCACCTGCGGGAACTCGGAGTAGAGCCGGATTCACACGTGGGTATCTGCGTCGAGCGGGGCCTGGACATGGTGGTCGGCCTGCTGGCCATCCTCAAGGCCGGTGGCGCCTACGTGCCGCTGGACCCGGCGTACCCGTTGGAGCGCATCGCCTACATGCTGCAAGACAGCGCGCCGGTGGTGGTGCTGGCGCAAGGTGGCACCCGCACGTTGCTGGGCGACGTGCCGCTGCTTGATCTGGATTCGGTCACCTGGCAGCACCAGCCTGCCACCAACCCCCAGGTGCCGGGCCTGAGCGCCCGGCACTCGGCCTATGTGATCTACACCTCGGGTTCCACGGGCCAGCCCAAAGGCGTGATCAACGAACACGCCGGCGTGGTCAACCGTTTGCTGTGGATGCAGGACGCCTATGGCCTCAAGGCCGATGACAGGGTGTTGCAGAAAACCCCGTTCAGCTTCGACGTGTCGGTGTGGGAATTCTTCTGGCCGCTGTTGAACGGTGCGCGCCTGGTCATGGCGCGCCCGGGTGGGCACAAAGACCCGGCGTACCTGTGCGACGTGATCGAGGCCGAACGCATCACCACCTTGCACTTTGTACCGTCGATGCTCGACGTGTTCCTGGCCCATGGCGATGTTGGCCAGGCCAGCGGGCTGGTGCGGGTGATGTGCAGTGGCGAAGCGTTGCCGGGCAGCCTGGTGCGGCGCTTCAAGCAGCAGTTGCCGGGGATCGCCCTGTACAACCTGTATGGCCCGACAGAAGCGGCGGTGGACGTGACGGCCTGGAACTGCGCACGCCCCGAGGTACCGGACAACACGCCGATCGGCAAACCCATCGCCAACACTCGCATGTATGTGCTGGATGCGCAGTTGCAGCCGGTGCCGCTGGGCGTGGTCGGTGAGTTGTTCATCGGTGGGGTGCAAGTGGCGCGGGGTTACCTGAACCGTGCGCAGTTGACCGCCGAACGCTTTCTCAAAGACCCGTTCAGCGACGGGCGCCTGTACCGTACCGGCGACATCGGGCGCTGGTTGCCCGACGGCAACATCGAGTATCTGGGCCGTAACGATGACCAGGTGAAGATCCGTGGCCTGCGCATTGAACTGGGCGAAATCCAGGCGCGCCTGCTCGAGCATGCGCAGGTCAATGAAGCGGCGGTAGTAGCCCGCGAAGAGCGGCTGATCGCCTACTACACCGGCGTGCACACCGACATCGAAACACTGCGCGCGCATCTGTTGCAGCACCTGCCGGACTTCATGGTGCCCGCCCTGTTCGTGCACCTCGACGCGCTGCCGCTGAGCCCCAACGGCAAGCTTGACCGCAAGGCGTTGCCGCTGCCGGGCATGGAGGCATTGATCGTGCGCGAATACCAGGCGCCGCAAGGTCACACCGAGACCCTGCTGGCCCGGCTGTGGGCCGAGCTGCTTGGCGTGGAGCGGGTAGGGCGCCACGACAATTTCTTTGAACTGGGCGGGCATTCGCTGCTCGCCGTGAGCTTGATCGGGCGCTTGCGCCAGGAAGGCATGGAAGCCGATGTGCGGGCGCTGTTCGAACAGCCGACCCTGGCGGGCTACGCCGCCGTCATCGAACAAATGGAGATCGTCCTGTGAGCATCCTCGAACTATTGGCGACGCTGCAAACCAAGGGTGTCCAATTGGCGCTCAAGGGTGAGCAGTTGTCGGTGCAAGGCAATAAACAAGCGTTGCAAGACCCGGCGCTGCTGGCCGCGTTGCGCGAACACAAACCGGCGCTGATCGAGTTGATCAAGGGCGGCGAATACTCGGCGACCAAGGCCGGTGAAGTAACGGTGCCGGCCAATGGCATCCCGCTGGATGCCGAGCGCATCACCCCGGCGATGTTGAGTCTGTCGACGCTGAGCCAGGAGGAGATCGACGGCCTCGTCGCCACGGTCGATGGCGGTGTCGCGAATATCCAGGACATCTACCCGTTGGCGCCGCTGCAGGAAGGCATCCTGTTCCATCACGTCAGCGCCGAGCACGGTGACCCGTATGTGATGCAGTCGCAGTTCGCCTTCGACAGCCTTGAGCGTTTCGACGCGTTTGCCCAGGCCCTGCAGGCCGTCATGGACCGGCACGACATCCTGCGTACCAGCGTGGTCTGGGAAGGCTTGCGCGAGCCCTCGCAAGTGGTCTGGCGCCAGGCTCGCCTGCCGGTGCAGGCCCTTGAGCTGGACCCCGCCGATGGCGACATCGCGGCGCAACTGCACGGGCTGTTCGATGTTCGTCACTATCGTCTCGACGTGACCCGGGCGCCGTTGCTGCGTCTGGTGCGCGCCGATGACCCGGTGAATGCGCGGATCGTCGCCACCTTGCTGTTTCACCACATGGCTCTGGACCACAGCGCCCTTGAAGTGGTGTGCCATGAACTGCAAGCGTGCCTGTTGGGGCAGGGCGCGGCGCTTGGTCAGCCGGTGCCGTTTCGCAACTATGTGGCCCAGGCGCGACTGGGGGTCAGCGAGCAGGAGCACGAGGCGTTCTTCCGCCAGATGCTCGGCGATATCAGCGAGCCGACCTTGCCGTTCGGCTTGCAGGATGTACAGGGCGATGCCCGTGGCATCACTGAAGTCAGCCTGCCGCTGTCGCCGCAGCTGGGGCAGCGCTTGCGTGCACAGGCACGGCTGTTGGCGGTGAGCGCAGCCAGCCTGTTCCATATGGGTTGGGCGCAGGTGTTGGGCGTGCTCGCCGGCAAGCGGCAGGTGGTGTTCGGCACGGTCTTGATGGGCCGTATGCAGGGCAGCCATGACACCGAGCGTGCGCTGGGAATCTTCATCAACACCTTGCCGTTTCGCGTGGACGTGGATGACCAGGACGTGCGTGCCGGGGTCAAGACCACGCACGTGCGCCTGACCACCTTGCTGCGCCATGAACATGCGGCGCTTGCCCTGGCGCAGCGTTGCAGTGGGGTGGTGGCACCGACGCCGTTGTTCAGCGCCTTGCTCAACTACCGTCACAGCGCGCCGGCCGCCAGTGAGCAGGCGTTATCGGCCTGGGCCGGCATCACCGCGCTCAGCGCCGAGGAGCGCACCAACTACCCGTTGACCTTGAGCGTGGATGACTTCGGCGAAGGCTTTGGCCTGAGCCTGCTGGCCAGCACCCAGGTGGACCCGCAACGCGTCTGCGCCTACCTGCAAACCGCCCTGGAAAACCTGGTGACGGCGCTGGAGCAGGCGCCCCACACGGCGCTCAACCAGATCGCGGTCGTACCTGCCTGCGAACAACAGCTGTTGCTGGAACAGTTCAACGCGACCCAGGCCGAATTCCCCCAAGGCACCTCGGTGCACGCGCGCATCGAAGCCCAGGCCGCACTCACGCCCGACGCCATTGCCGCCGTGCACCAAGGCCGACAACGCACCTATGCCGAGCTGAACCAGCAAGCCAACCTGCTGGCCCATCACCTGATCGCGCTGGGCGTGCAGCCCGACGACCGCGTGGCCATCGTTGCCCGCCGTGGCCTGGACACCCTCGCCGGGTTGCTGGCGATCCTCAAGGCGGGGGCCTGCTATGTGCCGGTGGACCCCTCCCACCCGGCCGAGCGCCTGAACTACCTGCTGAGCGACAGCGCCCCGGTGGCGGTACTGACCCAACAGGCGTTGCTCGAGCGTCTGCCGGTGCTGGACGTGCCGGTGATCAACCTGGATCGCTACACCTGGCAGCACCATTCGGCGAATAATCCCAAGACCGGCGTCACACCGTCGAACCTGGCGTACGTGATCTACACCTCCGGTTCCACCGGCCTGCCCAAGGGCGTGATGGTGGAACACCACACCGTGACCAACCTGGTGGACTGGCATTGCCGCGCCTTTGACCTGTGTGCCGGGCGCCATACCGCCAGCGTGGCCGGGTTCGGCTTTGACGCGATGGCCTGGGAAGTGTGGCCGGCACTGTGTGTGGGCGCGACCCTGCACTTGGCGCCGACCCAGGAGGGCGGTGAAGACATCGACGCCTTGCTGGCGTGGTGGGCCGCGCAACCTCTGGATGTAGGCTTCCTGCCGACACCGGTGGCCGAGTATGCCTTCAGCCAACAGATCGAACACCCGACGCTGCGCACCCTGTTGATCGGCGGCGACCGCCTGCGCCAGTTTGCGCGGGCGCAGCGCTTTGCATTGATCAACAACTATGGCCCCACCGAAGCCACCGTGGTTGCCACTTCCGGCAAGGTCGAAGTGGGGCAGCCGCTGCATATCGGCAAACCCATCGCCAATGCCACGGTGTACGTGCTGGACGAACAACAACGCCCGGTGCCCCTGGGCGTGGCAGGCGAATTGTATGTGGGCGGCAAGGGGGTGGCGCGCGGTTACCTGAACCGCCCGGAACTGACTGCAGAACGCTTCCTGCAAGACCCGTTCAACGGCGGGCGCATGTACCGCAGCGGCGACCTGGTGCGTTGGCTGCCGGACGGCAACCTCGAGTACCTGGGGCGTAACGACGACCAGGTGAAAATCCGCGGCATGCGCATCGAGTTGGGCGAGATCGAAACCCAGCTCAACCAACTGCCCGGCATCCTCGAAGCCGTGGTGCTGGTGCGTGACGAGCGGCTGGTGGCTTATTTCACCGAGAAGCCGCAGTTGGACCCGCTGACGGTTGCGGGCATCCGCGCCCATCTGGTGACGCACCTGCCGGACTACATGGTGCCGGTGGCCTTCGTGAAACTTGACGCGTTTCCGCTGACCGCCAACGGCAAGCTCGACCGCAAGGCCCTGCCGGCGCCGGACATGGCGGCGGTGTTTAGCCGTGAATACGCGGCGCCCCAAGGCGAAATCGAAACCCAGCTGGCGCAGATCTGGGCCGATGTGCTGCAGGTCGAGCGCGTGGGGCGGCACGACCATTTCTTCGAACTGGGCGGGCACTCGTTGCTGGCCATGCGCATGGTGTCCCAGGTACGCCAGCGCCTGGGCGTGGAGCTGTTGCTGGGGGACTTGTTTGCCAACGCCGAACTGGCCGCCGTCAGCGATGTGTTGGCCCAGGCCGGCCGCAGCACCTTGCCGGACATCCTCCCGGCCAACCGCGATGAACACATCCCGCTGTCCTTCGCCCAGCAGCGCCTGTGGTTCCTGGCGCTGATGGAAGGCGCCAACACCGCCTACAACATCCCCATTGGCCTGCGCCTGCGCGGGCAGTTGCACGTAGAGGCGTTGCAGCGCGCACTGGCACGCATCGTTGCGCGGCATGAAACCCTGCGCAGCCGTTTCGCCCAGCACGGTGAAGAAGCCCAAGTGCTGGTGGTTCCGGCCGAGGAGATGCTGCCCCTGCAAGTACAGGACCTGCGCCGCCATCCGCAACCGCAACAGGCGCTGGACGCGCTGATCCAGGGCGAAGCGTCGGCGCCGTTCGACCTGGAGCGTGGCCCGTTGCTGCGCGGACGCCTGGTGGTGATGGCCGATGATCACCATGTGTTGCTGTTGACCCTGCACCACATCGTTTCCGATGGCTGGTCGATGGGCGTGCTGACCCGTGAGCTGATGGCGCTGTACCGGGCGTTCAGCCACGGCCAGTCAGACCCGTTGCCGCCGCTGCCGATCCAGTACGGCGACTTTGCCGTGTGGCAGCGCCTGTGGTTGAGCGGTGAAGTGCTGCAGCGCCAGAGCGCCTATTGGCAACAGGCGCTGGACGGCGCCCCGGCCTTGCTCACGCTGCCCACCGATCGCCCCCGCCCGGCGCAACAGGACTACGCCGGCAACAGCGTCGCCGTGCGCCTGGATGAACGCCTCACGGCCGGGCTCAAGGCTTTGAGCCAGCGGCATGGCACCACGCTGTACATGACCTTGATGGCGGCCTGGGCGTCCTTGTTGGCGCGGTTGTCCGGGCAGCAGGACCTGGTGATCGGCTCGCCGGTGGCCAACCGCACGCGCAGCGAGGTGGAAGGGCTGATCGGGCTGTTCGTCAACACCCTGGCGGTGCGCATCGATACCTCGGGTGAGTTGAGCACCGAGGCCCTGCTGGCGCGGGTCAAGCGCCTGACGCTGGCGGCCCAGGCCCATCAGGACCTGCCGTTCGAACAAGTGGTGGAGATTACCCGCCCGGTGCGCAGCCTGGCGCACAGCCCGCTGTTCCAGACCCTGCTGACCTGGCAGGACAGCAGCGCCCCGGCCCTGGCGCTGGGTGACCTGGCGTTGGAGAGCATTGTGGAGAACAGCCACTTTGCCAAGTTCGATCTGTCCCTGGACCTGGGAGAGGTGCAGGGCACTTTGATCGGATCGCTGGAATACGCCGTGGCGCTGTTCGATGAGTCGACAATCGAGCGTTACGTCGGCTATTTCAAGCGGGTCTTGCAGGCCATGGTCGATAACGACCAGGCCGTGCTGGAACATGCACCGCTGCTGGATGAGCGCGAGCGCCAGCACCTGCTGTTCGACTTCAACGCCACGCAGGTCGATTACAACCTCGACCAGACCCTGCATGGGTTGTTCGAGGCTCAGGTCGAGCGTTCACCGCACGCCGTGGCCGTCAAGGCCGGGGATCGGCAGTTGACCTACGCCGAACTCAATGCACAAGCCAATCGGTTGGCCCATCACCTGATGGCGTTGGGCGTAAAACCGGGCGCGCGGGTCGCTATCTGCGTGGAGCGCGGCCTGGAAATGGTGGTCGGCCTGTACGCGATCCTCAAGGCCGGTGCCGGCTATGTACCGTTGGACCCGGCCTACCCGCTGGAGCGCATCGCCTACATGCTCAAGGACAGCGCGCCTTGGGTCGTGCTGGCCCAGTGCACCACGCATACCTTGCTCGGCCAGGTGCCGGTGGTCGACCTGGACCGCCCGACCTGGCAGCACCTGTCGGCCGAGAATCCCCAGGTAGCCAGCCAGACCGCGTATGTGATCTACACCTCCGGCTCCACCGGCCAGCCCAAGGGCGTGATCAACGAGCACGCGGGGGTGGTCAATCGCCTGTTGTGGATGCAGGACGAATACGGGCTGACCGCCGATGATACGGTGCTGCAGAAAACCCCGTTCAGTTTCGATGTGTCGGTGTGGGAGTTCTTCTGGCCGCTGTTGAGCGGTGCGCGCCTGGTCATGGCGCGCCCGGGCGGGCACAAAGACCCGGCCTACCTGTGCGAGGTGATCGAGGCCGAACGCGTCACCACCCTGCACTTTGTGCCGTCGATGCTCGAGGTGTTCCTCGCTCATGACGATCTGAGCCAGGCCGCTGCGCTGGTGCGGGTGATGTGCAGTGGCGAAGCCTTGCCGGGCAGCCTGGTGCGCCGCTTCAAGCAGCAGTTGCCGGGGATCGCCCTGTACAACCTGTATGGCCCGACAGAAGCGGCGGTGGATGTGACGGCGTGGAATTGCGCCGGGCCGCTGACCCCGGACAACACGCCGATCGGCAAGCCGATTGCCAATACCCGCATGTACCTGCTGGATGCGCAGTTGCAGCCGGTACCGCTGGGCGTGGTCGGTGAATTGTTCATCGGCGGTGTGCAAGTGGCACGGGGTTATCTGAACCGCCCGGAACTGACCGCCGAGCGTTTCCTCGACGACCCGTTCACCCACGGGCGCCTGTATCGCACCGGGGACGTGGGCCGCTATTTGCCCGACGGCAATATCGAGTACCTGGGCCGTAACGATGACCAGGTGAAGATCCGTGGCCTGCGGATCGAACTGGGGGAAATCCAGGCGCGACTGCTGGAACATGCCCAGGTCAACGAAGCGGCGGTTGTAGCGCGCGAAGACCGGCTGATCGCCTATTACACCGGCGTGCCGACTGCGGTCGAAGCACTGCGTGCTCACCTCCTGCACCACCTGCCGGAATTTATGGTCCCGGCTGTCTTCGTCCATCTTGAGGCCTTGCCGCTGAGCCCCAACGGCAAGCTCGACCGCAAGGCACTGCCGGCACCGGATGTGGACGCGCTGGGGAGGCGCGAATACGAAGCGCCCCAAGGCGACACGGAAATCAGCCTGGCCAGCCTGTGGGCCGAGCTGCTCAATGTGGAGCGCGTAGGCCGTCACGACAACTTCTTCGAGTTGGGCGGGCACTCGTTGCTGGCGGTCAGCCTGATGGGGCGCATGCGCCGCCTGGGCTTGTCGGCTGACGTGAAGGTGCTGTTCGGCCAACCGACGCTGGCGGGTCTGGCGGCGGCGTTGGGCGGCGGGCGCGAAGTGGCGGTGCCGGCCAATCGGATTGCCGCAGATTGCACCCGGATCACCCCGGGCATGCTGCCGTTGATCCAGCTCGATCAGCCGGCCATCGACCGGATCGTCGCCTGCATCCCGGGGGGCGTGGCGAATGTGCAGGATATTTACGCGCTGGCGCCGTTGCAGGCCGGGATGCTGTATCAGCATCGTGCGACGCAGGGCGCTGACGCTTATGTGCTTCAGGCGCAATTCGCCTTTGACAGCCAGGCGCGCCTGGACGCCTTTACCCAGGCGTTGCAGGCGGTGATCCAGCGGCATGACGTGTTGCGTTCGTCATTCCATTGGGACGGCCTCGAGGAGCCGGTACAAGTGGTGTGGCGCAACGCGGTGTTGCGGGTTGAAACCGGGCCGCTGCCGCAACGTCTGGACCTGGGCCAGGCACCGTTGATGCGTCTGGTGTGCAGCGAGGCGGCGCAAGGGCTGGTCGCCACGTTGTTGTTCCACCACTTGGTGATGGACCACGTCGCCCTGGACATCCTGCAACAGGAGCTGCAAGCCTTTTTGCTGGGGACTTCGGACACCTTGGGAGAGGCCGTTCCGTATCGCAACTATGTAGCCCAGACGCTGGCCCAGACCCGACCGGGTGGGGACGATCACGAAGGCTTTTTCCGCGAGATGCTCAGTGAGATCGATGAGCCAACGCAAGTCGAGCCGCTGGGGCCTGATGAGTCGGTGCAGGTGGCAATAGACCCGTCACTCAGCCAGCGCCTGCGCAGCCAGGCGCGTCTGTCGGGTGTCAGCGCAGCGAGCCTGATGCACCTGGCCTGGGCTCATGTGTTGGGCAAGGTGGCGGGGCGTGAGCAGGTGGTGTTCGGCACGGTGATGCTCGGCCGCCTGCAAGGTGGCGAAGGCGCCGAGCGGGCCATGGGCGTATTTATCAATACCCTGCCGCTGCGCGTCGACCTCGGTGAACACGCGGTGCGTGATGCCCTGCGCGCCACCCACGCACGCCTGAGCCAACTGCTCAGCCATGAACACGCACCGCTGGCCGTGGCGCAACGTTGCAGCGGTGTGCCGGTGGGAACACCGTTGTTCAACGTGCTGTTCAACTATCGCCACAGCGCGCCGCACGCCACGGGAGTGGCCGAGGCGTGGCAAGGCATTCAATTGCTCAAGGCGCAGGAGCACACCAACTACGCGCTGTCGCTGAGTGTGGATGACCTGGGCGACGGTTTCAGCCTCAAGGCCATGGGGCCGGGTGCCCGACGCCTGTGTGCCTACCTGAATGTCGCCCTTGAGCACATCGTGCAGGCGCTGGAGCAGGGCAGCGCTATCGCCATCGGGTGCTTGCCGATTCTGCCCGACGTCGAGCAACAGCAGTTGCTGGGCTTCAACGCGACCACTCGGGCGTACCCGCGTGAACACACGGTGCAGCGCCTGTTCGAAGCCCAGGCCCAGGCACGACCGGATGCCGTGGCGGCACGGCATGGCGAACACGGCTTGAGCTACGCTGACTTGAACACCCGCGCCAACCGCCTGGCCCATCATTTGTTGGGGCTGGGCGTGCAGCCGGGCGAGCCTGTGGCGATGCTGTTGCCGCGTTCGCTGGACCTGCTGGTCTGCCAATTGGCGATCCTCAAATGCGCGGCCGCCTACGTGCCGCTGGACCTCAACGCGCCGGCCGAGCGCCAGGACTTCATGCTGCAAGACAGCGGCGCGACCTGGCTGTTGACTCGCAGCGATACGCGCCCCGTGCATTCGGCGCAGCGGCTGGATCTGGACACCCTGGTTCTCGACCCGCAACCGAGCCATAACCCGGCCCTGTCGCAGGCGTCGGACAGCGTGGCGTACATCATGTACACCTCGGGCTCCACCGGCGCGCCCAAAGGCGTTCTGGTGCCGCATCGCGGCATTACCCGGCTGGTGCTCAACAATGGCTATGCCGACTTCAATGCCAGTGACCGCGTGGCCTTTGCCTCCAACCCGGCCTTCGACGCCAGTACCATGGATGTGTGGGGCGCCTTGCTCAACGGCGGCCAGGTGCAGGTGATCGACCATGCCACCTTGCTCGACCCGGCCGCGTTCGGCGCGGCGTTGGCAGGCGCCACGGTGCTGTTCGTGACCACGGCGCTGTTCAACCAGTATGTGCAGATGATCCCGGACGCATTGGCCGGTTTGCGCATCCTGCTGTGTGGCGGCGAGCGGGCCGACCCGGCCGCCTTCCGCACGTTGCTGGCACGGGCACCGGCCGTGCGCCTGGTGCATTGCTATGGGCCGACCGAAACCACCACCTACGCCACCACGCATGAAGTGCGTGCGCTGGCGCCAAGCGCCGACAGCGTGCCGATTGGCGGGCCGATTGCCAATACCCAGGTCTATGTGCTGGATGCGCAACTGCAAGCGCTGCCGTTGGGGGTGAGCGGCGAAATCTGCATCGGCGGCGACGGCGTGGCCAAGGGGTATTTGAACCGGCCCGAGCTGACTGCCGAGAAGTTTGTCGATGACCCGTTCAACCCGGGCAACCTGATGTACCGCACCGGCGACCTCGGCCGCTGGACGGCGGACGGCCTGCTGGAGTGCATCGGACGCAATGACGACCAGGTGAAGATCCGCGGTTTTCGCATCGAGCTGGGTGAGATCGAAGCGCGCCTGGCCGCCTGCACCGGCGTCCGGGAGGCGGTGGTGCTGGCGCGTGAGGACGTACCGGGCGACAAGCGTCTGGTCGCGTATTTCACCTGGGCCGGCGAACCGGTCGGCGTCGACGCGGTGCGTGCCTGCCTGCAAGGCCAGTTGCCGGCGTACATGGTCCCGTCGGCCTATGTTCCCTTGGCGCAGTTGCCGTTGACCGCCAATGGCAAGGTCGACCGTAAAGCCTTGCCGATACCTGACAGGGAGGCGCTGGCCCAGCGCGATTTCGAAGCCCCGATGGACGCTTTGGAGCAAACCTTGGCGCCACTCTGGGCCGAGGTGCTGAAACTTGAGCAGGTGGGGCGGCATGACAGCTTCTTCGAGTTGGGTGGGCATTCGCTGTTGGCGATCCGCCTGGTCAAGCTGATGGAGGAGGCCGGTTTGCCGGTGTCCCTGGCCGAGCTGTTCCAGCATGCCAGCGTGGCCTCCGTGGCGGCGATGCTGCGCGAGCGTGCCGATGAGCCGGTGCGTGAGACGTCGGTGGTCACGGTGCGCAGCGGCGGTTCGCAGCCGCCGCTGTTCCTGGTGCACGAGTTCAGCGGCATGGACGTGTACTTCCCGGCGCTGGGCCAGCATCTGCCCGGCGATTACCCCATCTATGGCCTGCCGGGCGTGCCCCTCGGCGAGCCGCACTTGAACACCATGGAAGGGTTGGCGGCGCGCCTGGTCGGTCTGATTCGCGGCCTCCAGCCCCATGGGCCGTACCGGATCGCCGGTTGGTCGTTTGGCGGGGTGCTGGCCTATGAAGTCGCCATGCAACTGCTGGGGCTGGACGAGCCGGTCGCGTTTCTCGGGCTGATCGACAGCTACGTGCCGCGCATGACCGACCAAGGCAAGGCGCGTTGGAGCGGTACGGACGCGCTCAAGCGCCACTTGCTGTTGCAGTGCAGCGCCTATTGGAAAGCCCAGGGAGGTGTGAATGAGCTGGCGAGTATTGAGCAATTGGAGGCAGGCCTTGGACAGCTGGACTTTGCGGGCCTGCTGCAACGCTGTCGCGATCAAGGTCTGCTATACGCGCAAATGGCGGCGGCGACGGACACCGACCTGTTGAATTTCATCGAGCGGGAAGTCGGGCATGGACATGCGTTGGCGCATTACAGCCTGTTCCCGCTGCCGCTGGCGGTGCATCTGTTCAGTGCCGAGGAACGGCCTACCGAGCTGTCGCGACGCAGTGAATCGCTGGGCTGGAGCGACGCGCTGGCGCCGGGGCAACTGCGCCGCATCGAAGTGCCGGGGGATCACCAGAGCATGATGCAAGCCCCGCATATCCAGGCGTTGGGCCGCGCGCTGAACGAGGCATTGGCAACGGGGACGCCGGTCAAGGAGGCCGCGCATCAACCGTTGCTGCGCATTCAAAGCGGCCGCGCAGGGCATGCGCCGATCTTTTGCGTGCCGGGGGCGGGTGACAGCGTCACCGGCTTCGTCGGCTTGAGTGAGGCGCTGGGGCGTGACTGGCCGCTGTATGGCTTGCAACCCCGTGGCCTCGACGGCGAAGCGGTGCCCCACAGCCAAGTGGAAGCGGCGGCGCAGTGTTACCTGGCTGCGTTGGAGCATGAGTGCCCGCAGGGGCCGGTGCATCTTATCGGACATTCGTTTGGCGGCTGGGTCGCGCTGGAAATGGCGCTGCGCTTGCAGGCTGCGGGGCGTGAAGTGGCGTCATTGACTGTGATCGACAGTGAGTCGCCGGGTGGCAACGGTGTGATAGGGCGGCCATACACCTCGACGGCGGCGCTGCTGCGCTTGATCGAGTCCATGCAGGTGTCGGCCGGCAAGTCGCTGGGCATCGATCCGCCGGACTTTGCCCTGCGCGATGAGGTGGCCCAACAGCAGGCGTTGCATGCGGGGATGGTGCGCGTGGGGTTGCTGCCTGCCCGCGCTGCGGTGGATGCGATGGTGGGGCCTGCGCGTACCTATGCGGCGGCGTTGCGCACGGTGTATCGGCCGGCGCGGCCGTATCGCGGGGTGGTGCGCCTGGTGTTGGCACGCGACGCGACCCTGGATATGGCGGGCAATCAGCGTGAGCAGGGGTTGATGATTGAAGGCTGGCGGCGCCAAGGCAGTGGGCTGGAGGTGGGGTATGGCGAGGGGAATCATTTCACCTTGCTTAAAGCGCCGAATGTTCAGGGAGTGGCGCAGTGGTGGCTTGAGCGTTTGGTGATTGGGGAGGTGGTGTCTTGAAGGCCATGCAACGCGCCCATTTTTAACTGTCCCGCTTTAGAACGGACCTCATCACTGCTTTAGGGTCATTTATGCAAAAGTCAAAGTTTCGCAAAGTCGGCTTCGGCCTGGCGCTGGTTGTCGCGGCGGCATTGGTCATCTACACGGTGCAAGCGCCCGCCGATGCCCCGCAATACCTCACCGCGCCCGCCGAACGCGGTGATATTGAAAATGCCGTGTTGGCCACCGGCCTGTTGGAAGGGGTCAAGCAGGTCGATGTCGGCGCCCAGGTTTCCGGGCAGTTGAAGTCGCTCAAGGTCAAGGTCGGCGACAAGGTCAAGAAGGGCCAGTGGCTTGCCGAAATCGACCCGTTGATCCTGCAAAACACCCTGCGCAAAGCCCAGGTGGATGAAGAAAACCTGCAGGCCCAACGCCGGGCCACGGCGGCCCAGCTCAAGCAAGCCAAGTCGGTGTATGAACGCTACAAGGACTTGCAGAGCGACGCGTCGGTGTCGCGCCAGGATTTCGAGAACGCCGAGTCGAACTTCCAGGTGCAGCAGGCCAACCTGGTGTCCCTGGATGCGCAGATCAACAGCGCGCAGATCCAGATCGACACCGCCAAGGTCAACCTCGCCTATACGCGCATTGTCGCGCCCATCGACGGCGACGTGGTGGGGATCGTCACCCAGGAAGGCCAGACCGTGATCGCCAACCAACTGGCGCCGGTGCTGCTCAAGCTGGCGGACCTGGACACCATGACCGTCAAGGCTCAGGTGTCGGAAGCCGATGTGATTCATATCGGCAGCGGCCAGCCGGTGTATTTCACCATCCTGGGTGAGCCTGAAAAACGCTACTACGCCAAGCTGCGCGGCACGGAGCCGGCGCCGCAGAACTTCCTGGAAACCCAGGCCGCGGGCACGTCGAAGCAGAACACGGCGGTGTTCTACAACGCGTTGTTCGAGGTGCCCAACCCCGACCATCGCCTGCGCATCTCCATGACCGCCCAGGTGCGCATCGTGCTCGACACCGCCCAGGCTGCGTTGCTGGTGCCGGTGGCGGCACTCGGTGCGCGCAGCTCCGATGGCCGCTATACGCTGCGGGTACTGGATGCCAAGGGCAAGGCGGTGCCCCGTGAGGTGAAGACCGGTATCAACAACAACGTCAAGGTGCAGATTCTCGAGGGCCTGGCTGAGGGCGATAAAGTCGTGATCGGCGACGCGACACCTGCCGTGGCAGGGAGCTGACGCATGGCTCAGCCGCTGTTGGAGCTCAAGGGCATCACTCGCAGTTTCATGGCCGGCGAGCGTGAGTTCATTGCGCTCAAGGGCATCGATTTGACGATCCAGGCCGGGGAAATGGTCGCGATCATCGGCGCCTCGGGGTCGGGCAAATCCACGCTGATGAATATCCTCGGTGGGCTGGATTACGCCACGGCCGGCAGCTACAAGATCAACGGCATCGAAACCCGCTCCCTGGGGGATGAGCAACTGGCGGAGCTGCGTCGGGATTATTTTGGTTTCATCTTCCAGCGCTACCACTTGCTGGCGCATTTGAGTGCCTTGCACAACGTGGAAATGCCGGCGATCTACGCCGGTACGCCGCAAACCGCACGGCACAGCCGGGCTCGGGAGTTGCTGGCGCGCCTAGGGCTGTCGGGGCACATCAGTCACCGGCCGAGCCAGTTGTCCGGCGGGCAACAGCAACGGGTGAGTATTGCGCGGGCCTTGATGAATGGCGGCGAAGTGATTCTCGCCGACGAGCCCACCGGGGCACTCGATTCCCACAGCGGTAAAGAGGTGATGCGTATCCTCACTGAGCTGCACGCGGCCGGGCATACGGTGATCATCGTCACCCATGACCCCAAGGTGGCGGCGAATGCCCAGCGTATCGTCGAGGTGTGCGACGGCGAGATCGTCAGCGACCAGGCCAACGAACGTGTCGGCCTGGACTTGCCCAGCGAAGCGCCCATCGAACCCAGACGCAGTGGCGCACGTCGCTTGGTGGCAAGCCTGGGGCTGTTCAAGGAAGCGTTCAACATGGCCTGGGTCGCGCTGATTTCCCATCGCATGCGGACTTTGTTGACCATGCTCGGGATCGTTATCGGCATTACGTCGGTGGTGTCGATCTCGGCGATCGGCGAGGGTGCCAAACGCTATGTCCTCAAGGACATCCAGGCGATCGGCAGTAACACTATCGATATTTTTTCCGGCACCAGTTTTGGTGACAGCCGTGCGTCGGCCATCGAGACCTTGATGCCGTCGGATGTGGAGGCGTTGAACCAGCTGTATTACGTCGACAGTGCCACGCCGGTGGTGGGCCGCAACCTGTTGCTGCGCTTTGGCAACATCGACGTGGATGCGCAGGTTAATGGCGTGAGTGAGCGCTATTTCAAGGTCAAGGGCTTGAAGCTCGAAGCCGGGATTGCCTTCAGCGAAAATGATGCGCGACGCCAGGCGCAAGTGGTGGTCATCGACCACAACACGCGTCAGCGTTTGTTCGGGCCGAATATTGACCCGCTGGGCCAGGTGATCCTGGTGGGCAAGCTGCCGTGTACGGTGATCGGGGTCACGGCCGACAATAAAAACATGTTCGCCGCCAGCAAAGCGCTGAATGTGTGGGTGCCTTACGAAACGGCGGCGGGCCGCGTGTTGGGCCAGCGCCATCTGGACAGCATCACTGTGCGCATCAAGGATGGCCAGCCGAGCAAGGTGGTGGAAGACAACGTCAATAAACTCATGCTGCAACGCCACGGCACCAAGGACTTCTTCACCAACAACCTCGACAGCATCATGCAGACGGTGCAAAAAACCAGCCGTTCCCTGGCGTTGCTGTTGTCGCTGATCGCCGTCATTTCGCTATTGGTGGGGGGCATCGGCGTGATGAACATCATGCTGGTGTCCGTCACCGAGCGTACCCGCGAGATCGGTATCCGCATGGCCGTGGGCGCAAGGCAGTCGGATATCCGCCAGCAGTTTCTGGTGGAGGCGGTGATGGTGTGCCTGATCGGTGGGGTGATCGGGATTTCGCTGTCCTACGCGATCGGCTATCTGTTTTCGCTGTTCGTGAAGGAGTGGGAGATGGTGTTCTCCCTGGGCTCGATCATCACCGCATTTGCCTGTTCGACGCTGATCGGCATTGTGTTCGGCTTTGTACCGGCGCGAAATGCGGCGCGACTGGACCCGATCGAAGCACTGGCCCGCGACTGATTGTGCCTCTCACTCATGTGGCGAGGGAGCTTGCTCCCGCTGGGCCGCGAAGCGGCCCCGGCTTTTGGTTTGAAAAGACTGGGCCTGCTACGCAGTCCAGCGGGAGCAAGCTCCCTCGCCACAAGTTATCCGTCGTCCGTTCTATCGATTAACCGACAGGCATCAGGGTTTGTCCGCCCTGTTTATTCTGGGAGTGGTCCATCGTCGGTGGCGTACATCCATCGCAACAATGAGTGCCGCCCACTGATCCCCAACTTGATCGCCGCCCGCTTCAGGTAGCTCTCGATGGTGTTGACCTTCAGCGCCAATTGTTCCGCCAGTTCGCGCGCGGTGCGCCCGGCCAGCAGGCCGACACAGACTTCCAGCTCACGCTTGGACAGCTTCAGCCCCGATTGCACCAGGCGCTCCTGGATGCGTTGACGCAAGGCTTCGAGGCCCTGGTTATCCGGTAGCGGCGGCTCGCTGTCGTGGCGGCAGGGATCTATTGCCGTGATGTGTTTTTCCACCATCGGCAGCAGCAGGGTGGAAAAATCCCGCAGCAGGCTGCGTTCTTGCGGCGAAAAGTTTTCGGATTGCTGGCCGCGATACACCGACAGCACGTAACGCACGTTGTCCTTGTAATGCGTCAGGTGCAACTGGGCGGCGGGTTGCTCATGGTCCAGGGCCACCACCGAATCGGTGTAGACCGGGTTGATCTCACGGTGGGCGTGCCCGGTGCAACTGACCTGCAACTGCGTGATATGGCTGGCGTCCACTGCCAGTTGGGTGCGGATAAGGTCATGCAGCAAGCGTGGGAAATGGCGACTGCCAGTGCTGGCGATGACCTTGCCTATCTGTGGGAACAGGTGTGAGTTCATCAATTCATCCATGAATTTCAGGTGCAGATATTTGGCCTTATGCTAGTACAGCCTGACGCAGGGATGGGGATCCAATCGGTAAAAAATCAGATTAAAACGCATAACGGCGGTCGGACCAGTCCGACCACCGTTTGTGGGAAAGGATAACGCCGAGCTTGGGACTTATTTCAGGGCATGTTCGACGGTCGAGGGCCGGCGGGTCGTCTCGCGCATGCATTTGGCCAAGGCTTGTTGCACATCGGCCAACAGGTCGGCGACGTCCTCGAGCCCCACCGACAAACGCACCAGACCTTCACTGATACCGTGGTGTGCACGTTCTTCCGGGGTATAGGTGGAATGGGTCATGCTCGCGGGATGCTGGGCCAGTGATTCCGCATCGCCCAGGCTGACCGCGCGGGTAAACAGCTTGAGCGCGTTCATGAAGCGCCGACCGGTCTCAATCCCGCCCTTGAGTTCAAACGCGATCATGCCGCCGGCCATTTTCATCTGGCGCGTCGCCAATTCGTACTGTGGGAAAGAGCGTAGCCCAGGGTAAGTCACCCACTGCACGGCAGGGTGCGCCTGCAAGGCTTCGGCCACCGTCTGGGCGCTGCTGCAATGACGTTCCATGCGCAGGGCCAGGGTCTTGAGACCGCGCATCAACAGCGAGGCATCCTGTGGCGACATCACTGCACCGGTCAGGTCCTTGAGCCCTTGCAGGCGAATGCGTTGCGCGAGGGCGTGGCTGCTCACCGCCACGCCGGCGGTAATGTCGCCGTGCCCACTGAGGTATTTGGTGGCCGAATGCACGACCACGTCGGCGCCCAATTCCAGGGGCCGTTGCAGGTAGGGCGTGCAGTAGGTGTTGTCGACCACCAGCGTGACATTCGGCTGCTCATGGGCGAGTTGCGCCACGGCGGCGATGTCGACCAATTGCAGGGTCGGGTTGGCCGGGGTTTCGCAATAGATCATGCGGGTGGCGGGGGACAGCGCCGCGCGAAGGGCGGCCAGGTCGGTGAGGTCGACATGGCGCACCTTGATGCCGAACTCCCCGATGCCGTGGTGCAGCAGGGCGAAGGTGCAGCCGTAGAGCGTCCGGCTGACGATGACTTCGTCGCCGGGACGCAGCAGGGTCCAGAACGTCGCCGCAATGGCACCCATGCCGGAGCTGAACGCAACGGCGGCCTCGCCGTTCTCCAGGGTGGCCATGCGCGACTCGAGCAGAGCCAGGGTAGGGTTGGAAATACGTGTATAGAAATGGCCGTTCGCTTCACCGGCGAAGCAGGCGGCGCCATATTCGGCCGTGGGGAAGGCGAACGTGGCAGACAGGTAGATCGGCGGCACCAAAGCCCCGTGGTGGTCCTTGGGGTCATAGCCGTGGTGGATGGCGCGGGTGGAAAATCCGAAGGCAGGGTGTTTATTGTTCATCTCAAGCGCTCCTTATTTCCTACAATGCTATGCTCATAACCGCAGATGAACGTTGCCAAATTTGCCGACAATTCCCGCGTCAAGGGATGAAAAACCTATAAAAATAATGATCAGAGGCACGTTATGCCCATCCGTCTGGACCGTACCGACAAAGCCCTTTTAAACGCGTTGCAAGGCAATGCCCGCCTGACCGTCGCCGAACTGGCCGACCGGGTGGCCCTGACGACCTCGCCTTGTTGGCGACGGGTCAGAAACCTGGAAGACAGCGGTGTGATCAGCGGCTACCAGGCGATTTTGTCGCCCAAGGCGCTGGGGTATGGGGTGACGGCGTTTGTCAGCATCATGATGGAGAGCCACACCAAGGACATTGCCCGGGCGTTCGAGAAACGGCTGTTGGAAATTCCGGAAATCGTGGCGTGCCATAACGTGTCCGGGCGCTATGACTTTCTGCTGGAAGTGGTGGCCAAGGACCTGGAGTCGTTTGGCGAGTTCGCCAGGGAGGTCTTGCAGACCCTGCCCTGTGTCAAAGAGATCTATTCGAGTTTTTCCTACAAGTCGGTCAGGCCGTTGCGGGTGATCCCGTTGCCGGGTTGATCAGAGCGTTATGCGCACCTCGGCACACAAACCGCCGCCCTCGCGATTGCTCAGGGTCAGTGACCCACCAATCGCCACGGCCAATTGCTGCGCAATCGCCAGCCCCAACCCGGTGCCACCGGTGCCACGGTTACGTGAGCTTTCCACCCGATAAAACGGCTGCATCACTTGCATCAGTTCTTCCTCGGCGATACCGGGGCCGCGGTCCAGCACCTTGAGCGAGCATTCGCCGTTGGCCGTCGAACTCACCTGCAGTTCGGCGCTGCCGGCGAATTTCAGCGCATTGTCCACCAGGTTCACCAGCACCCGGCGCAGGGCGTGGGGGCGGGTGTCCAGCAGCACCGCGCTTTTACCGCTGAGGCTGACGTTTTTATGCATGTCCTGGTAGTCAAACACCAGGCTGTCCAGGAACGCATCCAGGTCGATGCGGTGGCTGGCTTCGGTGGCGCCGTGGACGCTGCGGGCGTAGGCCACGCCTTCACGCACCAGATGCTCCATTTCCCCCAGGTCGTTCCACAGTTTGTCGCGGTCGACGGAGTCCTCCATGAACTCGGCGCGCAGCTTCATGCGGGTAATCGGTGTTTGCAGGTCATGGGAAATCGCCGCGAGGATCTGCATGCGTTCCTTGAGGTATTCGGCGATGCGCTGTTGCATTTGATTGAACGCCGCAGCCGCGTGGGCCACTTCGGTGGGGCCTTTTTCGTCCAGGGGCGTGGGATGGGCGTTCGGGTCGAGGGTTTCCACGGCGCGGGCCAGGCGCGTCAGCGGGCGGATGGCCAGGCGCACGGCGATCCAGGTGCAGCCGAGCAACAGCGCCAGTTGCAGCACCAGCACCACCGGCAACCAATAAGCGACCGGCTGGGCGGCGGGGCGCACGTCAATGGTGATCGGGCTGCCATCGGCCAAGGTCAAGTGGGCCTGGAAATGCTTGCGCAGGCCGGGCAGGTCACGAAAGGTCAGGGCATAGTGCTCACCCAGGGCGCTGGTGATCGAGGTTGCCGCCATGGGCACGTCATCGTTGCTCAGCGGTTCGCCGGTTTCGCCGGCATCGAGCAGGTAGCGGTAATTCTGCCGGTCGAGGCGTGGCAGCCAGCTTGCGCGTTCGTTGGCGGGCAAGCGGTCGAGGATCGCCACCGAGGTCGACACATCGTTTTCCAGGTTGCCGAGCATGACGGTGCGGGCGCTGAGGTAGCGCTCGTAGAACTGCGCACTGAACGACAAGCCATGGGCACACAGCAGGCTGATCAAGAAGATCAGGGACAACTGCGACGCCAGCGTGCGTGGCCAACCCAACCGCCACTTCATGGCGCAGCCCCGAGGATTTCCACCGGCAGGGAAAACACATAGCCCTCGCTGCGCACGGTCTTGATGTAGGCCGGTTCACGGGCATCATCCAGCAGGCGTTGGCGCAGGCGGCTGACCAGCAGGTCGATGGAACGGTCGAACAGGTCCGCGTCACGGCCTTGGGTCAGGTTCAGCAACTGGTCGCGGTTGAGCACGCGCTGGGGATGGTCGAGGAACACCCGCAGCAACCGGTATTCCGCGCCGCTCAGGGCTACCAACGTGTCGTCTTCATCCAGCAGGTGGCGGGCGGTGGTGTCCAGGCGCCAGCGGCCAAAACGAATCAAACGGCCGGTTTCGCTGACCACCAGGTTGGGCGGCAACATCCGCGTACGGCGCAACACGGCGTTGATCCGCGCCAGTAACTCACGGGCGGCGAAGGGTTTGACCAGGTAATCATCGGCACCCATTTCCAGGCCGATGATGCGGTCGGTTTCGTCGTTGCGCGCCGTGAGCATCAGCACTGGCGTCGCCTTGTGCTTGCCCACCCGCAGCTCGCGGCACAGCAGCAGCCCGTCGTCGCCGGGCATCATGATATCCAGCACGATCAGGTCCACGGGGGTGGTGTCGAGGAAGCTGCGCATCTGGCGGCCATCGGCGACCACGGTGGTGCGCATGCCGTTTTTCTTCAGGTAATTGCCCACCAGCTCGCGGATTTCGCGGTCGTCATCGACGATCAGGATGTGATCGACATGCTCCATGCTGCGTTCCTCAAAAAGTGTGATTGCCGCGCAGTCTAGCCATTATGGGCGCCGTTGCCTTGTGCCCTTTGTATTGCACTGTATCTGGCGATAAGTAGATACACGACGAGGCAAAAAACAGCCGGATGATGTTTGACGTCAAGGGCACCTCGTGGAGCTTCTACGGCCTGTTCACCTGCCCACGGCCTTGAGCAGCAAGGTCTCGAATAACCGCTGAACCCGTGGCTCATCGGTATGGGCCACATTGAAACGCATCGAATCGCCGTTGGCCGGGTCATAGCCGAACAGTGCGCCCGGTGCCAACGCCATGCTGTGTTTCAACGCCGCCTGGGCCAGTTGCTCGGCATTCACTCCCGCAGGCAGGCGCGCCCAGATGAACATCCCACCCTCATAAGCCATCGCCGGTTCGCAGCCACAGCGCTTGAGCCATTGCTCGACTCGTCCGCCGGCTTCCTGCAGGCGCTGCACCGTGCGTTTGCGGTGCCGGGCATAGCTGCCTTCGCTGAGCATGCGGTACACCACGTGCTCGAACAGTTCGGAGGTGACGCCGCCGCTCATCAATTTCATATGCGTCAGGTTGGCCGCCAGTTGCGGGGCGGCCACCACGTAGCTGACGCGGGTGTTGGCACTGAGGATCTTCGAGAAGCCTGACAGGTAAGTGACCTGGTCCAGCCCGGCCAGGGCCGCCAGGCGCGGGGGAGGGTTGGGATGCAGGTCGCCGTAGAGGTCATCCTCGATGATGTGGCAGTGGTACTGCCGGGTCAGTTGCAGCAGGCGAAACGCCTGGCTGGGGCTGAAGGAGTGACCGGTGGGGTTTTGCAGCACGCTGGTGGTGAGGTACAGGCTGGGCCGGTGTTCGGCGAGCAATTGCTCCAGCGCGGTGAAGTCCAGACCGTCGGGTCGACGCTCGATCGTCACCACCTTGACCCCATGCAGAGCCAGGTTGGCGTGGAAGTTGAAGTAGCACGGCGCGTCCAGTAGCACGGTGTCGCCGGGGCGGGCCAGCAGGCGCATGAGCATGTCCAGGCCCTGCACGGTGTTGGGGGTGGTGATGATCTGCTCCACCGGCACCGACAGGCCGTCGCTGTGCAGCTTTTGTTGCAGGGCCTGGCGCAACGGCAACAAGCCCGCCGGCGTCCCCAGCCCGGCGATCCGCAGTGAGGGCGCGCGCACCACGCTGCGCAGGGCCTGGCGGATGGCTTCGGTGTTCAACCAGTCTTCCGGCAAATGCCCACTGCCCGGGCGCAGCTCGCTGTCGGCGTTGGCCAAGGGGCGTCGCAATACGCTGAGCAAGTCCTGGGGCAATAGATCAACCCAGGCCACCGACGCCGGCCGGGCGGTTTCCATCGCGACGAAGTAGCCACGGCCCTGGCTGGACGTCAGCAGGTTGCGCCCGCGCAGGCGGTCCAACGCCTCATTCAGGGTGAACTTGCTGACGCCCAGCACCTGGGTCAATTCGCGTACAGACGGCAACTTGCTGCCGGGCGCCCACTCGCCACCTTCGATGGCCTGGCTGAACGCCTCGACGATCTGCTGAACCTTCGGCGTGCCTTTCACAAAGGCGATGGCGGATATGAACATAAACCTTCCTGGTGTTTACCGGTGATTTTACCGGTGAAGTCAGGCCGGATTAGGCACCACTTTACCTGCCTTGTGCAATGACGCTGGCCTAGACTGCGCGCCAGGCGCCGCGACGCCCAAATCTCTTTGCTACCCCCTCCAAGGCCCCCTGACCATGACCAGTGCGTTAACCCTGTCTTCGTTTCTCTATTTCCTGGTGTTTTGCGCCACCATGACCTTCAGCCCCGGCCCCATGACCTTGCTGCTGTTGAGCCTGGGCCTGAGGGACGGCCTGCGTCGTTCGATCCCGGCGCAGGTCGGCGCCAGTGTGGCGTACCTGATTTCGATCCTGATCTTTGCCGTGGGCTTTTCACAGTTGATCAAGGGTAACGTTGTCATTACGCAGACCCTCCAGGTGGTCGGCGTGGCCTACCTGCTTTACCTGGCCTACAAACAATGGACCAGCACCGGCGGAATCATCGCTCAGGGCGGCGCCCCGGAAAGTTCGCGCAGTCTGTTCGGGAAGGGGTTGTTGACCGGGTTTTCCAACCCCAAGACGCTTATCCTGTTCAGCGCGGTGTTCCCGCAGTTTGCCGGGGCAGGGGAACACAGCTCTATGGCGGATATCGCGATCCTGGGCCTGACCTTTCTGCTGCTGCAATTTGCCAGTGGCTGCCTGTATGGCTACTTCGGCCAACGCATCAAGGGCGTGCTGGAAAATCCCAGGCATCGAGTGCTGCTACAGCGTTGCACGGCGCTGATGCTGGTGGGGGTTGCGGGGATGTTGGCACGCGGGTTTTCGCACTGAAGTATTAGCCCATAAGCGGTAGTGGCGATTTGACTCTGCCCTGATAGACTCCAGGCACTTAGCCTGGATGATACCCACACCATGCCAGCCGCCGGAGGAAAGGGACTTCCGCTCGCTTCGCGCCTATACAAATCCCGCGCATTGGGGCTGACGCTCGGCTTTGTGTGCGTGGTGTTTGCCATGTACCCGCTGCACCCGTCCGCCTGGGTCTGGGCCTGGATGCTGATCAATGCCTTTGTGTGGCCGCACCTGGCCTATCAGTGCTCGCGACGTGCGAGCAATTCGTTGCGCAGTGAGCGACGCAATCTGCTGTTCGATTCTTTTTGCGGGGGCTTCTGGGTCGGTGCGATGCACTTCAACCCATTGCCCAGCGTCACCACGCTGTCGATGATGACCATGAACAACGTCGCCATCGGCGGATCGCGTTTCATGTTCATGGGCTGGGTGGCGCAAGCGCTCGGCATTGGCGTGTCCCTGCTGTTGTTCACGCCGGCGTTCATTGCCGTGACCAGCCAGGCGCAACTCTACGCCTGCCTGCCGATCCTGACGGTGTATCCCCTGGTCCTGGGCTGGATCTGCTATCGCCAGGCCGTGACCCTGGCGCGGCACAAGCGTGAACTGCTTGCCCTGAGCCGCACCGACAGCCTGTCCGGCCTGCTCAACCACGGCGCCTGGAAAGACCACCTCGAAATCGAATTTCAACGGTGCCGCCGTGGTCCGGCCGGCGCGGCGATCGCCCTGATCGATATCGATCACTTCAAGACCATCAACGACACTTACGGCCATGTGACCGGTGACATCGTGCTGCGCCAACTGAGCAAAGTGCTGCGCCAAAGCTTGCGCATCACCGACCTGGCCGGGCGTTATGGTGGCGATGAGTTCTGCGTGATTCTGCCGGGCATGCCGCTCGACCATGCCACCGAAATGATGGAGGCCCTGCGCGATCGCTTCAACGCCTTGGTGTACGCCCAGGACCCGACCTTGCGCGCCAGTTTGAGCATCGGCTTGGCGCCGTATCAACCGAGCCACGCCGATTCGCTGAGTTGGCTCAACGACGCTGACCTTGCGTTATACGAGGCCAAAAGCAGTGGGCGTAATCGCGTCAGTTCGGCCCAGGGGAGTTTGTTGCGGTCAGTTTAGTGGGGTAGGGTAACGCGGCCCCTCTCAACAAAAACAAGGATCGGTTCAATGCTTTTTACTTTCCCCCGTACCCTTTTGGCCGCGACCCTGGCCTTGTCCGTCGTCGTGCCGGCCTACAGTGCCGAACCCCATAAACAGATCCAGGCGGATGCCGAACAGTCCAAGGCCCCCGCCTTGAAACTACTGGAGCGCCTGGTGAATATCGACTCGGGCTCAGGCTACGAGCCGGGCCTGACCCAAGTGCGCGACATTGCGGTGGATGAACTGAAACAGCTCGGTTTCAGCATTGAGTTGGTACCGGACAAAGCCGCCAACAACAGTCATGTGGTCGCCACCCTCAAGGGCACCGGCAAGGCCAGGATTTTGCTGATGGCCCATATGGACACCGTCTTCAAGGAAGGCTCGGCCGCCGAGCGCCCGTTTCACATCAAGGACGGCCGCGCCTATGGCCCCGGCGTGATGGATGACAAGGGCGGCATCGTCGCCGGTATCTATGCGCTCAAGGTCCTGAAAAACCAGGGCTTCAAGGACTACGCGCAAATCACCTTCCTGCTCGACGCCAGCGAAGAAACCGGTTCTGAAGCGGCCTCCGAGCTGATCCGCAAAACCGCCAAGGCGCACGACGTGACCTTGAACCTCGAACCCGGCCGCCCTGCGGACGGCCTGGTGGTATGGCGCAAAGGCAGCGCGACCGCCGTCGTCGAAGTCAAAGGCAAAGCCGCCCACGCCGGCGTCGCCCCGGAACTGGGCCGCAATGCGGCCATGGAAGCCGCGCACCAGATCCTGCAACTGGGCAAGCTGGGCGATGAAGAGAAGAAAACCACCATCAACTTCACCGTGCTCAAGGCCGGTGACCGCGTCAACGTGATCCCCGATCAAGCCACCGCCAAGGCCGACGTCCGCGCGGCGTTACCGGAAGAGTTTGATCGCATCGAGAAAGACCTGGCGCGAGTGTCGGCCAACAAACTGATCCCCGACACCGAAGTGACCACCAGCCTGCAACGTGGCCTGCCACCCATGCCGCAAACGCCGGAGTCGGACAAACTGGTGGCGATTGCCCAAGGTATCTACGGCGAATTGGGCAAGACCTTGACCATTGAAGGCAGCGGCGGCGCGGCGGATGCGAGCTTGTCAGCGGGTGTGGGCACGCCGACGCTGGATGGGTTCGGCATAGTGGGCGGCAATATTCACACGCCGGAAGAGTACGCGGAGGTGGAGAGCGTAGTGCCTCGGGTTTATTTGTTGAGCCGGATGATTATGGAACTGTCGAAGCGCTGATTGGGGTGGGGCCTTATCGAGATGATGATCGCCCCCCTTGTTTTTGTGGCGAGCGAGCTTGCTCGCGCCGGGCTGCACAGCAGCCCCAAAACAGACAATACCTATTCAATTGAAAACACCCGTCGCCGGGCCTGGGGGGGCGCTTCGCGGCCCAGCGCGAGCAAGCTCGCTCGCCACGTAAGGTGCGATAGTTTGAGGTAAGTTCTAGTTCGTACTGTTTGAATGTGGCTTAGTTGAACTTTTCATAGTCCTGTGCGCCGAGTGAAGCTAGCCATTTTTTAAAGAAGTCGATCTGGTCTTGTGGGTTGTTTGTTAGGTTTTCCTCTTCGTAGTCAAAGATGTGAACTATATCTTTTTCAGTAGCTTGTTTGCCTAGGCTCTGTACGAAATCCCGAGAAACCCAATCGGCGTCCTTCAGAAGCCGAAATTCTTTAGGGTTCCCGGCCATCTACGGAAAGGAATTCTGTGATGGCAAAGCGTTATGAACTCTCGGATGAGGCCTGGACTGTGGTCGCCGATCTTTTCACTGAAACCCATGGCCGGGGTCGACCCCGGCTGAGCGACCGCCTGATGCTCGATGGCGTGCTCTGGGTACTCTGTTCAGGCGCTGCGTGGTGCGATATGCCCGAACGCTTCGGCCCATGGTCAACGGTGTATCAACGCTTCCGGTGTTGGCGAAACCAAGGCACATTCGACCAGATGCTCAAACGCTTGCACCTGAGATTGAATGAGCAAGGCTTGATCGATTTGCAAACCTGGATGATCGACTCAACTGCTGTACGCGCAATCCGAGCCTCTTCTGGCGCCGGGAAAAACGGGGGCCTGACGAGCCTGTCGATCACGCTCTAGGCCGCAGTCGCGGTGGCCTGACAACCAAGATCCACATGCTCTGCGACGCTAACGGGACACCGCTGCGCTTTCTCCTCTCTGGCGGTCAATCCAGTGACATTAGCTATGCCCAGCCACTGCTGGACGACGTCAGCATTCCATCAAGCCAACGAGGTCGTCCGCGCAAGCGCTGTAACTGGCTGCTTGCCGACAAGAGCTACGACGCCGAAGCGCTTCGCCGCGACTGCGACCAATATCGAATGCAACCCGTCATCCCGATGCGCTCTATGAAGCGCAAACCCAAGCCCGGCTTATCCAGACTTTTTGATCGGCCCAAATACCGACAGCGCAACATCATCGAGCGCAGGTTTGGCTGGCTGAAAGAGAACCGTCGCATCGTGACACGCTTCGACAAGCTCGCGAGAAGCTATGCCGCCATGGTCTCACTGGCTTGTTCTATACGGTGTTTGCGACATCTCTTTTCGTACAGAGCTTAGTGGAGTTATCGCTAATTGTTATAAAAAACTGTCAAATCTAACAGGTGCAGTTGATGTAAGGCGCCGGTATAAATTAAGCAGCAGGAGCATGGAGCAGTGGAACAAGCTAATAACGTCCCAAAAACCAGAGAGGTAGTACAGATTTTATTAGTCATGAAAGTAACGTATAAAGATATATTTATTTAAAGGAGAGCACATCATGGCACTTTCTTCAATTAACGTTTATGTACTTACGAAACATGGAAAAACATTCACGTTGACCCTCGTTGCGCCTAAAGATCCAGCCTATGGAAAGCAATACAAATTCTCGGTGGATACCAGCACCACTACGGGGAAAGATCTTGTACAGCAAATTACTAATAAGTGTGGGTCTCCTCCTTTGAAAAAAAGCGGTGACACACCCGCACTATACTATTTCAAAAACGTTGCACCACTACTTGATAAAGCCGACGGAGTGGAGTTTGTGCAAACTGCTCAGGAGTTAAGCAATAGGGGATTGCCAAATATAATGGATCAAACTCTTTATTCTGCAGTTCCAGTTTATGAATCCAGCATACTTGCAGACAAACAGATTGATGAGACAGGTCTGATTTTCTGCCTAACATTTCGTTATCGATATTAATGTGCTGTCTTAAAAATGTTGTCCTCGGCAGCCCGTGATGCCATAGCGCTCACGGGCGCGCTGAATCTAGGCTCTGTACGAAATCCCGAGAAACCCAATCGGCGTCCTTCAGAAGCCGAAATTCTTTAGGGTTCCCGGCCATCTACGGAAAGGAATTCTGTGATGGCAAAGCGTTATGAACTCTCGGATGAGGCCTGGACTGTGGTCGCCGATCTTTTCACTGAAACCCATGGCCGGGGTCGACCCCGGCTGAGCGACCGCCTGATGCTCGATGGCGTGCTCTGGGTACTCTGTTCAGGCGCTGCGTGGTGCGATATGCCCGAACGCTTCGGCCCATGGTCAACGGTGTATCAACGCTTCCGGTGTTGGCGAAACCAAGGCACATTCGACCAGATGCTCAAACGCTTGCACCTGAGATTGAATGAGCAAGGCTTGATCGATTTGCAAACCTGGATGATCGACTCAACTGCTGTACGCGCAATCCGAGCCTCTTCTGGCGCCGGGAAAAACGGGGGCCTGACGAGCCTGTCGATCACGCTCTAGGCCGCAGTCGCGGTGGCCTGACAACCAAGATCCACATGCTCTGCGACGCTAACGGGACACCGCTGCGCTTTCTCCTCTCTGGCGGTCAATCCAGTGACATTAGCTATGCCCAGCCACTGCTGGACGACGTCAGCATTCCATCAAGCCAACGAGGTCGTCCGCGCAAGCGCTGTAACTGGCTGCTTGCCGACAAGAGCTACGACGCCGAAGCGCTTCGCCGCGACTGCGACCAATATCGAATGCAACCCGTCATCCCGATGCGCTCTATGAAGCGCAAACCCAAGCCCGGCTTATCCAGACTTTTTGATCGGCCCAAATACCGACAGCGCAACATCATCGAGCGCAGGTTTGGCTGGCTGAAAGAGAACCGTCGCATCGTGACACGCTTCGACAAGCTCGCGAGAAGCTATGCCGCCATGGTCTCACTGGCTTGTTCTATACGGTGTTTGCGACATCTCTTTTCGTACAGAGCCTAGTTCGTACTATTTGAGTGAGGCTTAGTTGAATTTTTCATAGTCCTGTGCGCCGAGTGAAGCTAGCCATTTTTTAAAGAAATCGATCTGGTCTTGTGGGTTGTTTGTTAGGTTTTCCTCTTCGTAGTCAAAGATGTGAACTATATCTTTTCCAGTAGCTTGTTTGCCTAATGTCATTTCATAGGCAACAAGGCCTGCACTCATTTGAGATGCCATTCTTGACGGCATTACGTTTATTTTTGCGCCCTTGCACAGAAATTTCATGTGCGGGAAGTCAGCTCTTACCTTTCCTAGGCAGGTGAAGATATCTTTGCCGTAGTAAGGTTTTTTAAAGTTTTCTGCTTCGGAAAATTTCACGAGGCAATTTCTTGCATCGTATCTGATGACGGTTTTAATCTTCAGGTTGTTTGCTATTGCGAATACTGTTTTGCTTTCCAATGTGTTTTCTAACCTAAATAGAATGAGTGAGAGGGGCTTACAAGGATTCGGCCCATTTAGTCCGGTAAGCTATTTGTTCGTTGATGTCATTTGTAAGGTCGTTCTCTTCGTAGTCGAATATTCTTACGAGTTCTGCGTCTGGGTCCCCAATTTTTACTTCGTAGGCAACGACTCCGCCTGACATTTGTGATGCCATCGCTGAAGGATATACATTTATCTTGGAACCCTTGCAGAGGAATTTTATATCGCTGAATTCTTTCCTCAGTGTGCCGAAGCATGTGTAAATATCTGTCCCTGTGAACGTCTTTTTTATTCCATCTGGAAATACTACTGAAAGGGTTGATGTTTTTCTTTCACAGTCAATAATTGCCATCTCTCTAAGAGAGTTTCTGATTATGGAGATTTCTAGTTTTTTCATCTTTTTCCTTGGTCTTATAAATTGGTCTCAGGTGTTTAATCATTATTACTACTTGGCTCTTGGTCGACACGGTCAGCGCCTATTGATGTGATCCATTTTTTATAGAAATTGGCCTGCTCCTGCGGATCACTTGTAAGATCGTGCTCTTCATAATCAAATATATGCACTAAATCTTCTCGCGTCGCGCTTTCCCAGTGTTAACTCATATGCGACCATTTCTCCGCTCATTTGTGAGGCCATGCTTGATGGCCTTACATTTATTTTTGCACCTTTACAAAGAAATTGAATGTGCGGAAAGTCAGACCTGACTTTGGCGAGGCAGATGTACATGTCTTTCGCAGTGTAAACTTTGGCAAAGTTATCTGCTTCGGAGAATTTTAGTTTTATGTGGATGGAGTCATATTTAAAAGTAACATAGATCTCTGTGTTGTTTTTTATGGCTTTGATTTTCTTTGTTTTCATTTATTTCAGAGCTTCTAGCAAATGCTATTTGGTTTTCGCAGGTTAGATTGAGTAAAAATTCTAATTTGTGGGGCAACGGGGTTGATGTCTCCTAAGTGGAATCTGCCCAGCGTCGGCAGAAATCATGTTGCTCTTTTATGTCGTTGGTTAGATCATTTTCTTCATAGGAGAAAATATGTACAAGCTCACCATCTGGCTGCCCCATCGTTAACTCATAAGCAACCAAGCCATTCGACATGTGTGAAGACATACCGGAGGTGTGGACGTTGATTTTTGAGCCCTTGCATAAAAACTTTATATGTTTCATATCTGCTCTCAATAATCCGAAGCTTTCAAAAAGATCGAGAGCTGTATAGGGTTTTCGGGATCCATCAGCTAATAACAAATGAAGAGTAGGCTTGCCTCCTTCATATTCTACTGTCACGATTTCAGTTATGCCGTTTTTGACGGTAGTGATTTCGCGTGCTTTCATGGGAGTTCCTTTCCCGTAACTTAAGTAAATTCGTCCCTTACGGTTCGGGTTGTTGAGTCGCATGGTTATGGAGTTTTCGAAGCGGCGATTGGGTTGGGAATCGTTGATGATAGAGAAAGTTTGGTGTTTTTTAATTTTCCGAATTTGATGTGTTGTAATATTTATTTAAGCAAGCTAAGAGAATTTTCATGAATTCTCTTTGGTTAATTACAGGTGCGTTGAAGTAGGTCGCCATTCTTTTAAAGACTTCATCAAAGTTATCATTCGTAGCCAAAAAATGTGTGATGGAGGCAATAAACCACGCCTGCTAACTTTTTGTAAAATTTAGAAATTCTGGTTTGGACAATTCGTCAAAAAGCTCTATAAGTTCTCTCTCGTTATTTATGTCTTTTGAGACGATAATTTTCTCTCGCTCTAAATCGTCGGTATTTTCAATATCGTAAGTGAACAGTAGTCCACGAATTATTGATATGCTGAGTTTATTTTCCATTTTTGATTTTGAACGGCGGGAGGTTAATTTGGTTTTGCAGTTCGGTTTGGCCTGAAAGTCATGCCATTTTTCAATTTTAAGCTGACAAGTTTATATCGTACCTTGTAAGGTGGTCTCAGTTGAATTTTTCGTAGTTTTGCGCGCCTAGTGAGGCTAGCCATTGTTTAAAGAAATCGATCTGGTCTTGTGGGTTGTTTGTTAGGTTTTCATCTTCATAGTCGAATAAATGTACTATATTTTCGTTTGTCGCTTGTTCGCCTAAAGTCATTTCGTAGGCGAAAAGGCCTGCGCTCATTTGAGATGCCATTCTTGAGGGTTTAACGTTTATCTTTGCGCCTTTGCATAAGAAAGTGATGTTGGGAAAGTCTGCTCTGACTTTTGCAAAGCAAACATATATATCTCTTCCTTCGTAAACTTTTTTGAAGTTGTCAGCTTCTGAGAAAGTCATTGTCAGCTTTGTAACGCTGTACTTTACGGTTACCTCTGTTTTTTGATTTTTGATTATGGTGCCTATTTTTTGTGTTTTCATTTTGTTGTCTGTTTTGATTTTGAATGGGGTGCCATAAACATTTTTATTAAATTGAATAGATTTTTCCGTTTTTGCCGTTATGTGTTTTTGAAATGATTGGCTTGTCTTTAGGTTGGATTTTTAAATCCATCGCTTGCTTCGCTGTTATAGATTTTTAGTCTTTCGAATAGTGTCTCCATAAAAGCCCTTTTATCTAATATTTCATCTTCGAAATAGGTGTCGAATAAATAAAAAACGGATTCAAAGTTTTCTCCTGTTTCTAAGAAGTGTTGAAGGGTTTCTATGAGCCACTGCTGTTCATCTTCTCTGTATGAAAGAAACTCAGGTTTTGTCAATATATCGAAGAGTTCTGCTAGCTCTTTCGCACTGTTGATATCTTTAGAAGCTATGGTTTCTTCTCGCTCAAGATTTTTAGAGTTCTCGACGCAGTAAGTAAATAGCAGGCCTCGAAGTATTGAGAGTTTTTGTTTGTTTTTCATATCAAAATTCCGTAAAGGCAGTGATTGGTTTGCCGTCGCTGTCTAAATATACAACGGCTCTTCTCTGTATACTCTTCGCCGATTATCTTTCCCATAGCCATTGAAGCGGAGGTGTTGGCACGCTCCATGAGTTTGAAAATTAGTATTGCTCGAGCTATGGTATTTAGCTGGTCTCTATGGTTCAGAGCGTGTATGGCTGCACTTTGATTTCAGGGTTTTCCCGATCATCAAGCGCTATCATGTGTCTCAATGCTCTAGTCGTTAACCTAAATATATTCGTCCTCTTTAATTTTCTATGCGGATGCTTCTGAATTGTAATGCGTAAGACGCTCAAGTAGTACTTTCATAAACTGTCTTTTGTTAATGACCTCGTCGGTGAAGTAAGTGTCGAAAAGGTAGAAAACCGCCTCAAAATTTTCGTCAGTATTTAAAAAATATTCGATGGTGTGGATATATCGTTGTCTTTCTTCATGTTTGTATCTAATAAATTCTGGTCTAGTCAGCTTGTCAAACAGCACTCTAAGCTCTTTTGGATTGTTTACATCTGTGAAAGCGATAATCTCCTCTCTATCTGGGTTTCTCGCATTTTCGATGCAATAGATGAAAAGCAGACCTTGAATTGTTGAAAGGCGTGGTTTAGTGTTCATTCGAAGTTCGCCTTAGACAACAGAGATGTAAGAGGGTGGATTTGTTTGATTATTCAATTCTGGCTGCTCATTAAATGAGCTTGTCCACTTTTGTTTGGTCGAATTTTGCTGTGCACAGATATTCATCAAATTTTTGGACTATATGGCTTAGCCATAATGGGCCTGATCCCCACTGGTTTGGATAGTAATAATAGCAACTTAGTTCGCTTAGTAGGTTTTCTTGGAAATCCAGCTCATTTTTATATGATTCAATTAATTCTAGGATTTCCTGTTTTACTGTGATGATCACATCTATAGGTGAGTCTAGTAGAAAAGCATCGATAACTTCATTGGCGGAAGGATATTCCTCTACCCAGTCTTGGTTGAAGTAAGCGCCAAAAAATTGTTGCAGCTCTGTCAGTGGTTTATTCATTTTTCAGGGTATCCTGTCAGCAGTAGATAGCCGTTTGGCATTTTTGGAGCCCGTTTTAAAACCAGCATAAATCTATAAACGGAGATGGGCTTTTCGGTCCCTTTTAAGATGCTGACCCCTACAGGTTGACTTGAACTGTCTCTAATTAATAACTTATCCTTTTCTCCATTTATAAATGTAATGATTTCTTGGTGGTGTTTAGATAAGCTCTTTGAAACTATTGTTTCAGCCTCTTCTAAAGTTTTAAATGTAGATGCGGCTGGAATATTTGGTTCTAATTTGAGTCTTTCCAGTAGTTGTTCTCTTGTCTGTTCAATATGTTTTTTAATTAAATGTCCTCCCGCGTTCTCATGTGTGGTTAATACACCACTAAAAGCCTTTTTTTTCAGATTGCCTTTTGAGTCTGGACAGTCTCCAGCCTTACAGCTCAACCCCAGCGGATCCACCCACCCCGTAGGATTCGGCACGTACTGGTACGCATTGATCCCACCCGCCAGCTTCACCGGATCCGGCGTCAGGTATCGACCAATGTCCGGATTGTAGTAGCGATGACGGTTGTAGTGCAGCCCGCTTTCCGCGTCGCAGTATTGGCCTTGAAAACGCAATGGGTTGTCGATTTTGCAGGCATCAAGGCGGGCGATTTCGCCGTAGGCACGGTAGTGCGCGGACCAGACGATTTCGCCTTCGTTATCGGTCAGTTCCTGCGGGGTGCCGAGGTGGTCGAGTTGGTAGTGGTAGGGCTTTGTTTCTTGTGGCCCAAAGCCTTCCAGCAGGGCGAGCGGGCGGAAGGTACCGGGTTCATACAGATAACTGCGATGGCGCTCCGCATGATGCTCGGCAATCAGCTTGTCGCCTTGCCAGAAAAACTCCGTGGTTGTGTCATCCACGGTTTTGCTGATGCGCCGCCCAAATGGGTCGTAGCGATAGTGGGCGGTTTGCCCGTTGGGTGTGGTGAGGCCAATCAAACGGTGTTGGCAGTCGTAGCGGTATTCGGTGACGAGTTGCTGGCCTTCGCCGCGTCGTTCGCGGATGAGGTTGCCGAAGGCGTCGTAGTCATAGTGATGATCGCCCTGGATCATCAGGCGATTGCCCGCAACGATGTCCGGACCAGGGCGGTTCTGCATCAGCAGGTTGCCCGCCGGGTCGTGGCCGAAGCGTTCCTGTACGTCTTGCGAGTGGTTGGCGCGGGTCAGGCGGGCGAGGGGGTCGTAGTGGTAGTCGCGCTGGCCCTTGCGGGTGTCGAGCAGGCGGGTGAGGTTGCCGCTTTTGTCGTAGTCGTATTGGCGTTGGTAAAGAATCTGTTCCTGCTGGGTGATGACGTGGGCGTGCAGGCGGTGCTGGTCGTCGTAGTGGTAGTGGCTGAGCAACTGGCCTTGTTGGCGTTGGTGTTCGCGACCGTTTTTAAACAGGTGTGAGGTGAGCAGCGCACCGTTGAGTTCAACCGTGGAAAGGTGGCCGCCTTTGTCGTGGTTGAACACCAGACGGTTGTTGTCCGGCAGACGCAGGTGTTTTAACTGACCACAGGCGTCATAGCCGTAGCGCAGGGTGCCCCAGCCCTGGTGTTCGGCGGTGAGGCGATTCTGGACGTCGTATTCGTAGGCCAGTGCCCAGTGACCGTCGTCGACACTGAGCAGGTTGCCCTGGCGGTCGTAGGCGTATTCAACCACCTTGCCATCGGCAAGGGTTTTTCGTACGAGGCGCCCGGCGTGGTCGCGCTCATAACGCGTAACCAGCTGACTGCCATCGTCACCGTGTTCGGTCTTTTCCAGCAGGTTGCCGTTGAGGTCGTAGGCATACGCCGTGCGCTGGCCGTCAAAACCAATCTCTTGCTGGATCAGGCCGTTGGGGTGGTAATCAAGCTGATAGGTTTCGCCGGCTTCGTTTTCAATCGCGGTGAGCAACAACCGTACGTTGTCGTAGCGGTACTTGACCTGGGTGCCGTCGGCATTGAGGCGGCGGCTGATCAGGTGCAGGCCGTCGGCATATTCGTAATGGGTGACGTGGCCGAGTTCGTCGCGTTCGGCGGTGATTTTTCCGTAGGGGTTGTAGCTGTATTCCCGACACGCACCGCCCGGCAAGACCACGCGAACCAGGCGGCCCACGCTGTCCCACTGGTACTGGATCAGCGCACCGTGCTCATCCTCACGCGCCACCTGCCGCCCAACGTCGTCATAGCGATAACGCTTGATGGCGCCATTGGGCAGTTGCTCCTCCAGCAATTGCCCGCGCTCATTCCACACCAGCCTGTGACAGCTGTGATCGGGGTACCAGACGCCCGTCAGTTGCCCGGATGGGTTGTAGCTGTAGTCGGTGATGTGCCCGGCGGGATCCGTCCGACGCGTCACGTCGCCCTGGTCATTGCGCTCATATTTCCAGACCGCCTGGCCCCGTCGCACCACGCGTACGAAGCCGTTGTCATGCTCGTAGGACGTTGGCTCGTCGTCCCCCGGAAACACCGCCACCAAGCGTCCGGCATCGTCGTACTGATAGGCCGTCACCGCGCCCAGCGGGTCTTGCTCGACCGTCAGCCGGCCCTTGTCGTCGTAGGATTTGAAATGCTCGGCGCCGTCCGGGTCGATGCGCTGTACCAGCCGTGCGCGCTGGTCATGCACGTAGACTTCCTGGCTGCCGTCGGCGTTAAACACCGTGACCTGGCCGTCGTCACCCCAGGCATAACGCGCGTCCATCTGCGAGAAGCTGGCCCAATGCCGGATACAGCGCGCCGCCTTGCCGGAACGTTCCCATTCCCAATAGAAACTCGCGCCACCGGCCAACTGCCGTTCAAGGATGACGTGCTGATCGTCGTAGCGATAAACCTCGCGCTCACCCACGGCATTGGTCGCACACACCAGTCGGCCTGCATCGTCATAGGCGTAGGACACAACGTTGTGTTCGGTCACCCAGGTGAAGGCTTCATGGCCTTTGGCGCGCTGAACCTGGTAGTCCACTGCCACAATGCGCTCAAGCTCATAGCGCAAGAACAGCGAGCGGCCGACGCCGTTATCCAGCCGTTCAATACGCCCCGAGCGATCCCGCACAATGCGCAACCGGTTGTCGTACGCATCGCTGATGGCGGTGAGGACACCGTCGCAAAAGTGGTAGAAGCGTGACGCCTGGGCCAGCACTAATTCATCGGGCAGAGCGCCCAGATAGATCGCTACTTCGGCCAAACTGTTGGTTATTGCGGGCCGGGAAATAGACGGCAAGGGCAGCGTGGTCGACCGATTCTCATGATCCGTCCACACCACCGAATCGCCATCAACGACAAGCCTGTGCGCCAGCGCATGGCTCCAGCCAAACCCCAACCCACAATCCACTTCAACGGCACTGGTGCGATACAGCCGCGTCCACTCAAACGGCAACACGCCATCCAGCGTGCCATCGGTCAGCGTCAGCAATTCCTCGCCAGTGACCATCGACACCGGGCAGCCATGGGAGGCGGTCTTGTCCGCCGATGCCGAAGCCTCCCCATTGAGGTTTTTCCCCGAGGCCGGCACATCGTCGACAGGCTCCTGCCTGACCAGTACCGTACGTTGCGTCGCCTTGTCTCGCACTGCCGTCACGGGGTTGGAAACTAACTGATCGCCAGCTTTCAACGGCCCGATCGGTACCGTGTTGATCGGCGTCGGCGCGCTGCCGAGCCAAACCGGCTTAGCCATCTCAACGTGATCATCCACACCAGATTTGCCGAATTGCTCAGCCATGTGTTCCAGCCAGTGCCGCGCACGACGGGACTTGATCGCGCCCAGCACCTTCGTGCTCATGCGTATCGCCAGGCCCATCCCGCCTGTGGCGAGGCACAGCAACAAATTGATCAGGACCTCGGCGCTGATTTCCCCCAGCAGTTCGTTCATGTACGGCGCTGGCAGCATGCGTATCCAACTGACCATGGCCGCCAGATAGACAAACAACAGTGGCTCATCGCTGAGCACGAGCAGGCCTTTGGCGAGGGCCTCGGTGCTGACTTTCAGCAGTTGTTCGAACTCAGCCTGGGACAGGTAGTGCAGCAGTTTTTCCGCATGGGCCAAGGGGTCGCTCAACCATTGAAACAGCTGCTTGAGGTCGTCCCAGAGCGAGTAGAGCGCGTTACCAAAGCCTCGGGCATAGGCGTGGTGCAATGTCAGGTAGCGCTTGAGGAAGTTTGCTTCGGAGTAACCCTTCCACAGTGGCTTGAAAGTGGTGTGCCACTCTGCGCGCAGCCAGTCTTCCAACGGTGCGATGAGCGACTGATACGAGGCGTACAGCGCCTTGAAGTGCGCCTTGGAGACATCGGGGTAGAAGTTGACCCGGTATTGCTGGTTGCGATCACACTCGGTGATTTCCAGAATGCCGCTTGGCCCGATGGTGTGATGAATCGGCTCGCCCAATGGCCCGCCGTCAGGATCGACGCGTTGCACGATCACCGGGGTATTGCCAATCGGCACGAAACGCGAACTCTGGAACATATGCACCAGGGTCAGGGTGCCGTTGGCTTGGCAGGTGGCGACGGTGCTGCTGGGCAGGATCGAGCGGTTGATCGGCGCAACGAGCGCCACTTCATTGCCGACCTTGAAGACCTGCTCGATATCGAGCGCCGAAAAGCTGAAAAAGCTCTCTGCCCAATCGTCGTAATGGTTGAGGCAGCGCTTGAAGTCGCTGATGACCGATTCGACGTCGCCGGTCTTTGAATCCATGGCGGCCAATACCAGCAGACCGATGGTCTGGCCGGTCACGGCGATCAAGAGGCAACCCCGAAAGACAGGGTTCTAACGCAAAGAAACATCGGCAATCCCTCGCACTGTGTATTCAGGCGAGGGACTTTGCAGAGGTTTTCAGGGGAGGGGAGTAGAGCTTATCCGGCGCTTGTGTGGGATGTTTCGACGGCTTCTGTCTGCTTGCGCCCCAGCACCAAGCTGCACAGTGCCGGCAGGAACAACAGCGTCAACACGGTGCCCACCGACACCCCGCCGATCAGCACATACGCCAGGGATGACCAGAACACCGAAAGCGTCAGCGGAATGAAGGCCAGCGCCGCCGCCAGCGCGGTGAGGATCACCGGCCTGGCTCGTCGCACGGTGGCTTCGACGATCGCCTCGCGAATCGCCATGCCCTGTTCCTGGTTCTGGCGAATCTGGTCGGTGAAGATCAGCGTGTTGCGCATCAGAATCCCGCCGATGCCGATCAAGCCCAGGATTGCGTTGAACCCGAACGGCTGGTTGAACAACAGCAACGTCGGCACCGCGCCGATCAACCCCAAAGGCGCGGTGGCGAACACCATGAACATCACGCCGAACGAGCGCACCTGGAACATGATCACCGTGAGGGTCAGCAGGATCATGATCGGGAACAGCGCCGCCAGCGCGACGTTGGCTTTGGCGCTTTCCTCCACCGGGCCGCCGATGTCGATCCGGTAGCCGGCAGGCAGCTTGGCGATTAGTGGCTGCAGGTCCTTGTACACGGCCATTTCCACGTCGGGCGGTTGCACGCTGTCGATGATATCGGCGCGTACTTCCACGGTGGTCGCACGGTTGCGGCGCTTGAGGATCGGCTCTTCCATCACGGCCTGGAACTGCCCGACCTGGGCCAGCGGTACCGAAGTGCCGGCGCTGTTGGTCAGGGTCATGTTGTTGAGGTTGCCGAGGTTCTCGCGCTGGCTGCCCTGGGCGCGGGCGACCACGGCAACGGTGCGGTTGCCTTCGCGCACTTCGGTGATCGGGTTGCCGCTGAGCAAGGCGTTAAGCTGGGACTTGACCTCATTGGGGGTGAAACCCAGCAGGCGCAGGCGATCTTGATCCAGGACCAGGCGATAAGTGCTGGTGCGCTCGCCCCAGTCGAGGAAGGCTTCCTTGGTCAGCTTGTTGGCGGCCACCACACGACGCACCTCTTCGGACACGCCGCGCAGCACATCCACATCCGGCCCGGACACGCGGAACACCACCGGGAACGGCACCGGCGGGCCGAACAGCAACTGCGTCACGCGCACACGGGCCGCCGGAAATTCACCGGCGGCGATGCGCTCACGCATACGCAGTTTCAGCGCATCACGAGCGTGGGAGTCCGGGGTCTGCACGATCAGCTTGGCGAAAGCCGGGTCGGGCAATTCCGGGTTCAGCGACAGGAAAAACCGTGGCGCGCCGCCGCCCACATAAGTGTCCACCAGGCTGGTTTGCGGCTCTTGCAACAGAGCCTTTTCCAACTGCGCCGCCACCGCCTCGGTGGCTTTGAACGCGCTGCCGGGCGGCATGTACACCTCAAGAATCAGCTCGGAACGGTCGGAGTTGGGGAAGAACTGTTTCTTCACCACGGCCATGCCCAGCCCGCACAGTACAAAGGCTGCGACCACAAAGCCGGTCACCAGCCAGCGTCCACGTACGCAGGCTTCGACCAAGCTACGCAGTTTGCGGTAGTAGCGCCCGGCGTAGATCGCGTCATGGCCACCGGGCACCGGTTTGATCTGCGGCAGCAGCTTCACGCCCAGGTACGGTGTGAATACCACTGCCACCAGCCAGGAGGAGATCAGCGCAAAGCCGACGATCCAGAAAATATTGCCGGCGTATTCTCCCGCCGCCGAGCGGGCAAACCCCACCGGCAGAAAGCCGATAATCGTCACCAGGGTGCCGGTGAGCATCGGCGCGGCGGTGGAACTCCAGGCGAAGGTGGCGGCGTGAATCCGATCGAAACCTTCCTCCAGTTTCACCACCATCATTTCAATGGCGATGATCGCGTCATCCACCAGCAAGCCCAGGGAAATGATCAGCGCACCCAGGGTGATACGGTCGAACTCACGCCCAGTGAGCAGCATGATCACGAACACCACCGACAAGGTCAGCGGCACCGCAGCCGCCACTACCAACCCCACGCGAAATCCCAGGGCCAACAGGCTGATCACCATGACCACGGCCAGCGCGACGAAGAATTTCAGCATGAACTCATTGACCGCCAGGCTGATGTTTTTCGCCTGGTCGGAGACCTTGGCGAAGTTCACGCCCAGCGGCAGGTCGGCCTGGATCCTGGCTTCCTCGGCCTTGAGACTTTTGTCCAGCTCCAGACCGTTCCAGTGTTTCTCCATGATCACGCCGAGCATCAGCGCCGGGTCACCCTGGTGGCGGATGCGGTAGCTGGGCGGGTCTTCATACCCGCGGCTGACGCTGGCCACATCGGCGATGCGCAGCACACGTCCGTTGGCTTCCAGCGGTACGTTTTCAATCAGCGACAGGCTGTCAAAGGCACCGTCGATGCGGATATAGGCGCGCGCCCCGGCGGTTTCCACAAAGCCGGACGGCGCCACTGCGTTTTGTGCGGCGAGGGCGGCGAAGATCTGGTCCGGCTTGATGCCCAGGGTTGCCAGGCGCTCATAGGAAAACTCGACAAACACCCGTTGCGCCTGCTCACCGAGGATATTGACCTTCTTCACCCCCGGCAGGTCCAGCAACTGCTGGCGTAGCGTTTCGGCCATCTGCACTTGCTGGCGGTGGGGCAGGTGCTCGGCTTCGAGGGCGTACAAGGCGAAGTACACATCGGAATATTCGTCGTTGAAGAACGGCCCGACCACGCCATTGGGCAGTTTGGCGGCTTCATCGCTGAGCTTTTTGCGGGCCTGGTAGAACAGGTCCTGGAGCTCGCCGGGGGGCGTGGACTCCTTGAAGGTCATGCGCATCGACACGAAACCCGGCTGGGCGATGGTCTCGACGCGGTCGTAGTAGTCCAGTTCCTGCAGGCGCTTTTCCAGGCGGTCGGCCACCTGTTCCTGCATTTCCCGGGCGGTTGCGCCGGGCCAGGCGGCGCTGATGGTCATGACCTTGACGGTAAACGACGGGTCTTCGGCGCGCCCCAGTTTGCCGAACGAGAAGACCCCAGCGGCGAGGATCGCAATGATCAGGAACAGCGTGACCGCACGGTGTTTCACGGCCAGTTCGGAGAGGTTGATGCCATGCATGCTCAATGGTCCTGTTTACGGTTGAGGGCCACGGTTTGGGCCGGCAGCAAGCGCACCGCGTCACCCTCGTGCAACAGGTGCGCACCGAGGGCGACGATGATTTGCCCGGGGTTCACGCCGCTGTCGAGCAGGGCGTCTTCCTGGCCGAGGCTGGCGACTTGCACCGGGGCGAAGCGGACCTTGTCGTTATCACCGATCACCCACACGCCGCTGCCATGCCCGGCGTCCAGCAGCGCGCCGATGGGCACGCGGGTTTGCTGGGCCTGGCCGCTGCCTTGCAGGCGCACGGTGATGGTGGAACCGAGGGCGAAACGCTCGACGCCGCCATGCAGCACGAAGCGGGCGCGGTAGGTGCGGGTGACCGGATCGGCACTGGCGGACAACTCCCGCAGGGTGGCCGTGAGGGCTTGTTCCGGGGCGCCGAAGGGGAACGCCAAGGCTTTTTGCGAGGCTTGGTCGCGCTGGGTTTCCGGCAGGTTGACGATGGCTTCACGGGCGCCATCGTGGGCCAGCCGCGCGACGATTTGCCCTTCGGCGACCACTTGGCCGCGATCCACGCGCACGTCGGTGATGATGCCGTCACCGTCGGCCTTGAGTACCGAGTAGGTGCGCCGGTTTTCGATCTGGCTGGCATCCGACTGCGCCGCAGCCAACTCGGCTTCGGCGACGCGCAGGTTGGTCGCCGACTGGTCGAAAATCTGCCGCGACACGGCGCCGGTACTGGCCAGGCGCTGGTAGCGGTTTTCGTCGTCACGGCGTTGGCGCAACTGCGCCTGGGCGGCGTTGACGCGGTTTTTCGCTGAGCGCAGGGCCAGTTCGAAATCGCCGATATCCAATACCAGCAGCGTATCGCCACGCGAGACATGCTGGCCGGGGTCGACCTTGCGTTCAATGACCTTGCCGCCCACCCGGAAGCCCAGGTCGCTTTCGGTACGGGCCGCCACCACGCCGGTGTAGGCGCTTTGCTGGGTGCCGGCGGCCTCGACCTTGGCCGCCAATACCGGGCGGGGCAGGGGCACTTCGGCGGCGGTATCGGCCTTGCTGTTGCAACCGGCGAGGACGCTCAGCAAGGCCAGGGGGGTGAGAAGACGCAGGGCTAGAGGGTTCATGATGGGCTCCAGGGGGATCGAGCAGAAAATTATGGACATAATTTTTTGCTCATATTATGGTCGAAATATAAATTAATCCAGCCCCGGATCATCCCCATGGCAAACACCCCGACACCCTCACGCAGTTTGTTGTTTTTATTGGTTGCCCTGACGGCACTGGGTGAAGTCTCGACCCAATTGATCATCCCGGGCCTGGGCTCTATCGAGCAGGCGCTGGCGGCGCCGCCCGGTTCGGCATTGATGGCGATGTCGGCATTTGTCGCGGCGTTTGGCCTTGGGCAACTGCTGTTTGGCCCGCTGTCGGACCGCATAGGTCGCCGTCCCGTACTGATCGGCGGCTTGGTCCTGTATGTGCTGGCCACGCTGTCGATGCTGTTGGTCAGCGACATCCACCAATTGATTGCCGCCCGGGTCGCGCAGGGGCTGGGCGCCTGCGCCGCGCTGGTGTTGGCGCGCACGGTGGTGCGCGATGTCTGGAAAGCCGAGGCGGGCCCGGCCCTGGCGTTGACCATGATCGGCATGCTCTACGCCATTGTGGTCGCACCGATGATCGGCGGCCTGCTGATCAAACTCTTCGGTTGGCGTGCGCCTATCGTCCTCTCGTTGCTCATCGGTGGCGCGGTGTTGCTGCTGGCGCTGCTGTTTTTCCGCGAGAGCAACCATTCCCTCGATCCCAAGGCCGGTCATTGGCGCTCGCTGGGCGGGCAATACCTGGATTTACTCAAAAGCCGCCAATACCGCGCCTACGCCGTCGCGCTGGCCTTTACCTATGGCGCCATGTTTGCAGTGATCGCCGGCTCCTCGGCGGTGTTTATCAACCTGTTGGGTTTCAGCAGCCTTGCATACGGCATCAACTTCGGCCTGATCGTGTCGATGCTGATCCTCGGTTCCACCTACACCCGGCGCAATATCCTGCGCCTGGGCGCGCAACGGATTGTGGCGATGGGCGTGACGATAGTGGCTGTGGGCGGTCTGTCGGCCGTGTTGATTTACGCAGTGTTCGGTCTCTCGGTCGTCGGCTTGGACCTGCCGATTGCGCTGGTCACCCTCGGCGGTGGGCTGGTGTTGCCAGGCTCGGTCACCGGTGGGGTGATGCCCAATGCCCACCGCGCCGGCCTGGCCGCCGGCTTGATGGGCTTTTCCCAGATGTTCGGCGCAACCTGCAGCGGCTTGTTATTGAGCCAACTGCGCGATGGCAGCGCCGTGCCCATGATCATGCTCGAGGCCAGTTTTGCGGTGGCGGCATTCGTCGCGTTTCACCTGTTGCGTGAGCGCCGGCCGGCGCTGGCGGCTGCCTAGCCATAAGCGGTTGATTGTCTCACCTGTGGGACAGTAAGAGCTGTGGCTGCTATCTAGCGCTCAATTGGTATCGGATTTAAGGTGTATGCACTTTGGAGGTACACCATGAAAAAACTGATCGGTATCTACACCAGCCCCCGCGCCCACTGGGTCGGCGACGGCTTCCCGGTGCGTACGCTGTTTTCCTACGACACCATGGGTAAGCACATCAGCCCATTCCTGTTGCTGGACCACGCAGGCCCTGCCGATTTCACCCCCACCGAGCAACGTCGTGGCGTCGGACAGCACCCTCATCGTGGCTTTGAAACCGTGACCATCGTCTACGACGGCGAAGTCGAGCACCGCGATTCCACGGGGGCCGGCGGCAAAATCGGCCCTGGTGATGTGCAGTGGATGACGGCGGCCAAAGGCATCCTCCACGAGGAGTTCCACTCCGAAGCCTTTGCCCGTAGCGGCGGGGCACTGGAGATGGTGCAACTGTGGGTCAACTTGCCGGCCAAGGACAAAATGGCCGACGCGGGCTACCAGACCATCGTCGATGGCGACATTCCGCTGCTGCCGTTGGCTGACGGCGCCGGGCAACTGCGCCTGATTGCCGGTGAGTTCGCCGGCACCCAGGGCCCGGCGCGCACCTTTACGCCGATTGACGTGTGGGACCTGCGCCTCAACGCCGGTAAAGCGCTGACGCTGGACCTGCATGCCGGGCGCAACACCGCGTTGGTGATCCTGCGCGGCACGGTGCTGGTCAACGGTGAGGAAGTCGCACGCCAAGGCCAGTTAGCCTTGTTCGAGCGCGATGGCAGCCAGCTGACCCTGGAGGCCAACGACGACGCCAAGGTGCTGCTGCTCAGCGGCGAGCCGATCGACGAGCCCATCGTCGGCCACGGTCCGTTCGTGATGAACACCGAGCAGGAAATACACCAGGCGTTTGTTGACTTCCAGTCGGGCAAGTTTGGGCGGATGTGAAGCCAAGGGTTGTCGCAACCCCCCTGTGGGAGCGGGCTTGTTGTGGCTGGGGAGCTTGTTGTGGCGAGCAAGCCCCTTCACCACAACAAGCCCGCTCCCACATTTTGCTTGGCGCTATACCTGATCTGTCTATTTCATGCGATCTTCTGCGCATTCGCCCTGGAGTCGCCTGGATGCCCACATTTATCGCTGAACACCCCATGCTCTGCGCGTTGGCGCTGATCTTTATCGACATTGCCGTGTGGCGGCTGATTTCCGTCAACCTGGCCAGTTGGAAGCTGGCGGCGCGGTTGGTGATCTTCGCGGTTTTCAGTGCCGTGCTGTTCAACGACGGCATGAACCCCATGCAACTGGCGCCCTATGCCGACGACACCACCTTGCACCTGGCCGCCACGGCCCTGCAGATCGGCTGGTGGCTGTTCGCGGCGCGCACCCTCACGGTGTTGCTCGGCACCGTGATGATGCAGCGGGTCGGTCACACCGGGCGGCTGTTGCAGGACCTGATGGGCGCGGTGATTTTCCTGATCGCGATCATCGCGGCCATGGCCTATGTGCTCGACCTGCCGGTCAAGGGGGTGCTCGCCACCTCCGGCGCGGTGGCGATCATCGTCGGCCTGGCGCTGCAGAGCACCTTGAGCGACGTATTTTCCGGGATCGTGCTCAACACCACCAAGCCGTATCAACTCGATGACTGGATTTCCATCGACGGCACCGAAGGCCGCGTCACGGATATCGACTGGCGCGCCACGCGCCTGCAAACCTCCCAGGGCAGCCTGGCGGTGATTCCCAACTCCCTGGCGGCCAAAGCCAAGATCATCAACTTCTCACGCCCGGCGGACATGTTCGGGTTGGCGGTCAGCCTGCAAGTGAGCCCCCACGCGCGCCCGCAAACTGTGATCGAGGCATTGGAACGGGCGATGCTCGGGTGCCGGCCGTTGCTGGCCACGCCGGCCCCGAGCGTGGCATTCAAGTCTTCGGGCAGTGGCGGCGTCGAATATGAGATCAGTGGTTTCGTGCCGGCCATGGGCCTCAAGCGCGATGTGCGCAACCAACTCTATGACCTGGCATTCCGTCATCTGCAGGCTGCGGGCGTCAGCCTGTTGTCCGCCACCGAAAGCAGCGCGCCAAGCTTGGTGTCCGGGGCGCGGGCACTGCTGGAGCGCTCGCCGATTTTCTCCACCCTGCGTCAGGAAGAAAAGGACACCTTCAGCCAGAACATGGTCCTGCAATCGTTTCGTAGCGGCGAGATGATCTTGCCGGCGGGAGAGGTCAGCGACCACTTGTTCATCGTCGCCTCCGGTGTGGTCTCGGTCATGCTGACCAAGGATGGGCGCAAATTCGAAGCCGGGCGCATGGGGCCGGGCGAGGTGATTGGCGAGGCGGGGATTCTGTCCGACCAAGGCGTGCCGGCAGACTTCCTGGCCAAGACCTACTGCACCCTGTACCGCGTCGAGAAGGAATACCTCAAGCCTTGCCTGGATGCGCGGCATGACATCAGCGAGGCCATGAAAGCCTTGCTCGACTTCCGCCTGCACGCGGCCCAGACCTTGACTCAAGCCACACCGGTCGCGCCGGTAAAGACCGGGTTCCTGCAGTGGCTGCGCAACCGTGGCCTGTAGATTGGTCACCTGTTCTTCGCCCGAATTGGCTATTTCTCCGGGACGCCGCGCTGACTAATCTGCTCAGCGTTCCCACCGTTCCCGGAGTATCACCATGCAGGCCCGTACCGATTTCTACACCGCGTCCCCAGATGCCATGAAAGCCATGCTTGCCCTGGAAGCCGCCGTTGGCAAACTGTCCATTGAACTGCCGTTGCTGGAGCTGGTGCGCCTGCGCGTGTCGCAGATCAACGGCTGCGCCTTCTGCCTCGACATGCACACCGCCGATGCGCGCAAGGGCGGTGAAACCGAGCGCCGCCTGTACACCGTGTCGGCCTGGCGCGAAACACCCTTCTTCACCCCCCGTGAGCGTGCCGCCCTGGCCTGGGCCGAAAGCCTGACGCTGATCAGCCAGACCCACGCCGCCGACGCCGACTACAGCGCACTGGCGGCTGAGTTCAGCCCACAGGAGCAGGTCGACCTGAGCGTGGCGATCAGCACGATCAACAGCTGGAACCGCCTGGCGGTGGGCTTTCGCAAGATGCCCAAGTAATCAGAAATTGACCGAGGCACTCAGGCGCGCCGTCAAGGGCGCGCCCTGGAACAGGTAGTCATCGCCCAGGTACTCGCCCGCGTCGCGCCAGTAGCGCTTGTCGAACAGGTTGTCGACGCTCAGGCGAAACACCGTTTCATAGCCGTCGAGCCGGGTGGTGTAGCGGCTGCCCACATTGACCACCGCATAATCCCCCACCTCCACATTGCCGCTGCGATTGGCGTACTTCTTGGCGCTGTATTGCACGCCGCCGAGTACCGCCAGGCCGTTGACCCACGGCAAGGCATAGTCGGCGTACACACTGGCGCGCAGCTTGGGCACGTTGATCGCTTGATGACCTTCGTAAGCCGGCGTGCCGCTGCCGTTCACCCGGGCACGGATCGCCGCCACGCTGGTGGCGATTTGCAGGCGGTCAGTGGCCCAGCCGTTGGCTGACAACTCCAGCCCGGTGTTCTGTTGCCGGCCTTGTTGCACGTAGGTGAACTGGCCATTTTCGGGTTTGGCGTACTGATAGGCCTGGCGCGTCTGGAACACGGCGGCGGCGAAGCTGATACGGCGCCAGTCGTATTTCACACCGGCTTCGATTTGCCGCGAGGTAGTCGGGGCCAGGGTTTCATCGGCATTGGTTGCGAACCACGGCGCGCTCCCGCCCAGGGACAGGCCCTTACTGTAGCTGGTGTACAGCGAGAGGTTTTCAATCGGTTTATAGATCAACGACGCCTGGGGGAGAAACACAGACTGCTGGGTATGACGCGCCGGGTTGCCATCGCTGTCGAAGGCTTGTTCATCCAGGCGCACTTCACGTCCGCCGAGAATCGTCTGCCATTGCTCGTTGAAACGAATGCGGTCGGTGACGAACAGGCCGTACTGGCGGCTGTCGAGGTTACGGTGGCTGTCGTTCAACGGGACGTCGGTGGCTGGGAAACTCGGCGCATCTTCGTTGATATTGCCGCTGCCGATGTACTCGTTGACCGGTTTGCGCTTGTCGATCACCCGGCGGAACGCGCTGGTGCCGAAGGTCAGCTCATGGCCCAGGCCCGCGGTGTCGAACAGCCCGGTCATGGCCGCTTGCACTTCGTCATCGCGGCGGGTGTCGTCGGGGCTGCGGTAGTCGTAGATGCCGTAATCGCCTTGCGCAGAAAAATAGTTGCCCAGGCCCGTCGTGTCGCCGCCCCAGGCAAACGAGCTGTAATCGTCAATCACCACCTTGCTGCGTGCCGCGCTGACGGTGCCTGTCCACTGATCGTTGAAGCGGTACTGGAACTTGCCGTTGAGGTTCAACGAATCGATACCGACCTGGCGGCCGCCGGTTTGATGGCCGAGCAGTTTCTTCGGCGACGCGTCATGGGGCACTTCAGTGCCGCCGAGCAACTGATAGCCCGGCACCGAACGCTGCTGCTTGTTCTGGTATTCCGCATCCAGTTGCAGCACGGCGTCGGGGCTGATATTCCAGTCGAACGCCAAAGACACGAAATCACGCTGGCCATTGGCATGCTCCACATAGCTGTGCAGGTCTTCATGGGCCACGTTGGCGCGCAGGCCAAATTGCTGTTCGCTGCCGAACCAGCCACCGACGTCGGTGGCGACATAACCACTGCCACGATCGTCGCTGGAAACGCTGACCGAACGCACATCCTCCGGGCGCTTGGTCACATAGTTGATCACACCGCCGGGCTCGGAGATGCCACTCTGCAAGCCGGCCAGCCCCTTGAGCACTTCCACCTGCTGCTTGTTTTCCAGGGCGACGTTCTGCTCGCCGGTGATGGTGCGCCCGTTGATCTTGTAGCTGCTCGCCGCATTCAGCGAAAAGCCGCGCACCACAAAGTTTTCGTAATAGCCAATGGGCGCATAGCTGTCACCCACTGCGGCGTCGTTGCGCAGCACTTCGCTGAGCAGGCGGGCCTGCTGGTCCTTGAGCATGGCGGCGTTGATCACTGTGATCGAGGCCGGGGTGTCCAGCAATGGCGTTTCAGTGAAGCCGCCGACCGAGGCTGTGTCGCTGCGGTAGCCGGATGCTTCCTGGCCCTGGACCTTCACCGCCGGCAGCTCTATTTCAGCCGCCAGGCTGTTGCCGATGCCGCCGCTGAGCAGCAGGCCGAGGGCAAAATGTGAAGGAGCGACGGGACGAAAACGCAAAACCATGGGGCAGGGCCTTAAAGCGCGGGGAGGGGGGCGCATAAGCTAGGGGGCAATGCGGCAGCGGGCAAGCCCAAATATCAGTCACGGAAGACTTTTTTGCGGGCGCGGGCTGTTCGCGTCAGATCATTGCTTGCCGGGCATGTCGATGCCCAACCGGTTGACCCGGCGATACAGCGTCGCCCGCGAAATCCCCAATGCCTGCGCCGTCGGCAACGGCTTCCAGCGATGTCGAATCAGCGCGTCCAGCACGACCTGGCGTTCCGGGCTGGCACTCGGTTGCACCTGTGCCTCAACCTGTTCCCCGCGCATATCAATCGGCAAATTCGCCAATTGCAAGGTATCGCCTTCGCACACCGCACAGGCATACGCCAGCACATGCTGCAATTGCCGCACGTTGCCCGGCCAGGCATAACCGAGCAGCGCCTGGAGTGCCGCCTCGCTGAGACCCAGCGTGATGCCGCTGTTGCGCGCTTGCTGTTCCAGCAGTCGGTTGATCAACGCCAGCTTGTCGGTACGTTCGCGCAATGGCGGCAGGCAGAAGCGCGCACAACCGAGGCGAAAGTACAGGTCTTCGCGAAAGCGCCCTTGGCTGACCAATTCCGCCAAGTCGCGGTGGCTGGCGCAGATCACCTGGATATCCACGCGGCGCGTCTTTGCCGCGCCCAACGGCGCCACTTCGCCTTCGGCCATCACCCGCAGCAGGCGCGTTTGCAGCGCCAGCGGCATATCGCCGATTTCGTCGAGGAACAGCGTGCCGCCATCGGCTTGTACCAGCAGCCCCGGCATGCCCTTGCTGGAGGCGCCGGTAAATGCCCCGGCCACGTAGCCGAACAGTTCGCTCTCGATCAGGTTTTCCGGAATCGCTGCGCAATTCACCGCCACGAACGGCCCGTTGCGGCGAGCACTTTGTGCATGCAACTGGCGGGCAAAGACTTCCTTGCCGGCGCCGGTTTCACCCTGTACCAGCACCGGCAGGTTGCGGTCCTTGACCCGCACGGCCAGGCGCAAATGCTCTTCGACGCGCGCGTCCACCTGCGCCACCGTTGCGGCGCGCACCGGTTGGCGCCTGGGGGCATTGACGCGGACGTGCAGCGCCCCCGGTTCGCCCAGCCAATGCAGTTGCTGGGCATGTTGATCCGTGACTGCGCGCAACGCCTCCAGGTCGAACACTTCGCCGATATGCGCCGGCACCTGGCCGAAGCGTCGGCGCAGGGCTTGGCGGGCTTTGCTGTTGAGCGCCTGTAGTCGACCGTCCTGGTCCCAGGCCAGCAGCAGGTCAGGCTGGCTGTCGACGTAACCCGGCGTGCTGTGGGCTTGCAGCACCCAGTGCTGGCGAGCGCTGTGCATGAAGAAGGCATTCTCGATGGCCTGCGCACTCTGCGCCACCAGCTGGCGCACCAGGTGCTGGCTGCGGCGGTCGTCCGGCGACTGCAAGGCTGAGGCGTCCATCACGCCCAGCAGGTTGCCCTGGGGATCGAAAATCGGCGCGGCGGAGCAGGTCAGGCCGATAAACGCGGCGCGGAAGTGGTCGCGTTTATGCACCGTCACCGCCGATTGGCTGGTCAGCACCGTGGCCACGCCGCAGGTGCCTTCTTCGGCTTCCGACCAGCAGGTGCCCAGGTACAGGCCGGCCTTGCGGCAGTCGCTGCGAATCGTGGTGTCCACGCGATGGTCGATGGTCTGGCCCTGAGCGTCGGTGAGCATCACGCAGTAGTCGGCGTGACGCACGCGGTGATGCAACTGGCCGACGGCTTCGCTGGCGATGCGCATGAACAGCTCGGCACGTTCGCGGCATTCCTTGAGCAAGGGTTCGGTGAGGATGCGTGGCCCTTGCAGCGAACCTGGGTCCAGGTGGTATTGCTCCATGGAGCGGCGCCAGGAATCGAAGATCAACGACGGTACCGGCGCCTGGGGCAGGCGATCGGCATTGCGCACCACGCGGCTGACGCAGTCGACATGCTCCTTGGGGGTCAGCCCCCTTGAGTTCGCGGCGAGCATAAGGCCTCCGGTTCTCGATCTTTGTTGTTATGCCCGCCATTAAGCGCGTATGCGCCGGGAGGGACAAGGGCAGCCTGACCAAATGCCCGGCGTGAGACGCAGCGTCTCATCCGGCGCGAGACGCTGCTTGCGTATTGCACTGCCGCGTCTCATGCAGCGCTGGCCCGGGGCGTGGGCACAGGCTGGCGGCGCCGCTCTGGATCAGGCATTTGCCAGGTTTTCCAAGGCCTTGGCACAGGCTGTGCTCAAGGGCCTGTAGCTGGTCGAAGCCAGCCTTTTGTGTGTCGAGACAACCTGGAGAACAACAAGATGTCCACTCACCTGTCCACCGATCAATTGCTGCATGCCTACACCGTGATGCGCACCATCCGTGATTTTGAAGAACGCCTGCACGTGGAGTTCGCCACCGGCGAGATCCCAGGCTTTGTGCACCTTTACGCCGGGCAGGAAGCCTGCGCCGCCGGGGTCATGGCCCACCTCAACGATGAAGATTGCATTGCTTCCAACCACCGTGGCCACGGGCATTGCATCGCCAAGGGCGTGGATGTGTTCGGCATGATGGCCGAGATCTACGGCAAGAAAACCGGCGTGTGTGGCGGCAAGGGCGGCTCCATGCACATCGCCGACCAGGAGAAGGGCATGCTCGGTGCCAATGGCATCGTCGGGGCCGGTGCGCCGTTGGCGGCCGGTGCGGCGCTGGCCGCCAAACTCAAGGGTAGCCAAGGCGTGGCCGTGGCGTTCTTTGGCGACGGTGGCTCCAACGAGGGGGCGGTATTCGAGGCGATGAACCTGGCTGCGATCATGCGGCTGCCCTGCCTGTTCGTCGCCGAAAACAACGGCTATGCCGAGGCCACCGGTTCCGGCTGGTCGGTAGCCTGCAAGGACATCGCCGAGCGTGCCGTAGGGTTTGGCATGCCGGGGGTGATCGTTGATGGCAATGATTTCTTCGCGGTGCATGCAGCGCTCGGCGTCGCGGTGGAGCGTGCCCGCAGCGGCCAGGGGCCGACCCTGGTGGAAGTCAAATTGAGCCGCTTCTACGGCCATTTCGAAGGCGATGCGCAAACCTATCGCGGCCCCGATGAAGTGAAAAACCTGCGCGAATCCCACGATTGCCTGACGCTGTTCCGTCAGCGCTGCAACGCCGAAGGCTGGTTGGAAGTGGCGCAACTGGAGCGCATCGACCGCGAGGTAGCGCAGTTGATTGACGACGCCGTGCGCCTGGCCAAGTCCGACCCCAAGCCTCAGGCCGCCGACCTGCTCAGCGATGTGTACGTCGCGTACCACTCATAACAACAACTACGTGGAGAGAATTTTATGGCTCGCAAAATCAGCTATCAGCAGGCGATCAACGAAGCCCTGGCCCAGGAAATGCGCCGCGACCAGAGCGTCTTCATCATTGGCCAGGACGTCTGCGGCGGCACCGGCTCGCCCGGCGAGCAGGACGCCTGGGGCGGTGTGTTGGGAGTTACCAAGGGCCTGTATCCGCAATTTCCCGACCGCGTGCTGGACGCGCCGTTGTCCGAAGTCGGTTACGTGGGCATGGCGGTGGGCGCCGCCACCCGCGGCATGCGCCCGGTGTGCGAGTTGATGTTCGTCGACTTTATCGGCTGCTGCCTCGACCAGTTGCTCAACCAGGCCGCCAAGTTCCGCTACATGTTCGGCGGCAAGACCACCACGCCGTTGGTGATGCGTGCCATGTACGGTGCCGGCCTGCGCGCCGCCGCCCAGCATTCGCAGATGCTCACCTCGATGTGGACGCACATTCCCGGGCTCAAGGTGGTGTGCCCGGCCACGCCCTATGACGCCAAGGGCATGCTGATCCAGGCCATCCGCGACAACGACCCGGTGATCTTCCTCGAGCACAAGATGCTCTACAGCCTGCAAGGCGAAGTGCCGGAAGAGTTGTACACCGTGCCTTTTGGCGAAGCCAACTTTGTGCGCGAAGGCCAGGACGTTACCTTGGTCACGTACGGGCGCATGGTGCATATCGCCCTGGAAGCCGCCGCCAACCTGGCGCGCCAAGGCATCGATTGCGAAGTGCTCGACCTGCGCACCACCAGCCCGCTGGACGCAGACAGCATCCTGGAAAGCGTCGAGAAAACCGGGCGCCTGGTGGTGATAGACGAATCCAACCCACGTTGTTCCATCGCCACGGATATCAGTGCGTTGGTGGCGCAGGAGGCGTTTTCATGCCTGCGTGCTCCCATCCAGATGGTCACCGCGCCGCACACGCCGGTGCCGTTTTCCGATGCGCTGGAAGACCTGTACATCCCCAACGCCGCGAAGATCGAAGCCGCGGTGCTGAAGATCGCCGACAAGAGGACCGCCGCATGATCCATACCTTGACCATGCCCAAGTGGGGGCTGTCGATGACCGAGGGCCGTATCGACATCTGGCTCAAGCAACCCGGCGACCGGGTGGAGAAGGGCGAGGCGGTGCTGGACGTGGAGACCGACAAAATCTCCAGCAGCGTCGAGGCGCCGTTTAATGGCGTACTGCGCCGGGTGCTGGCGCAGAGCGACGAGACGTTGCCGGTGGGGGCGTTGCTGGGGATTGTGGTGGAGGGCGAGGCCACCGACGCGCAGATTGATGCAGTGATTGAAAGCTTCAACGCCGGGTTTGTCGCCAGCGCGGATGAAGTCCAAGCGTCTGGCCCCAGCGCGCAGAAGGTTGAACTGGGCGGGCGTTTGCTGCGCTATCTCGACCTGGGCGAGGGCGCCACACCGTTGGTGCTGATCCATGGCTTCGGCGGTGACCTGAACAACTGGCTGTTCAACCAGCCGGCATTGGCCGCCGAACGCCGCGTGATCGCGCTCGACCTGCCAGGGCATGGCGAGTCGGGCAAGCACCTGCAAAGTGCGGATGCACACGAGTTGAGCCATGCGGTGTTGGCGTTGCTCGATCACCTTGCACTCGACCGCGTGCACCTGGCGGGCCACTCCATGGGTGGGTTGGTCGCGCTGACGCTGGCCGACCAGGCACCCGAGCGTGTTGCTTCACTGACGCTGATCGCCAGCGCCGGCCTGGGACCGGATATCAATGGTGATTACTTGCAAGGCTTTGTCGAGGCCAACCACCGCAACGCGCTCAAGCCGCAATTGACCCAGCTGTTCAGCGACCCCGCATTGGTGACGCGGCAGATGCTCGAAGACATGCTCAAGTTCAAGCGCCTGGAAGGGGTGGATCAGGCGTTGCGGCAGCTCAATGCCAAGCTCTTCGACGGTGGGCGGCAGACGCTGGATTTGCGCAAGGTGGTGGGGCGGCAACCGAGCCTGGTGATCTGGGGCAGTGACGATGCAATCATCCCGGCCAACCACGCCGAGGGGCTGCAGGCCCGGGTAGAGATCCTGCCGGGGCAGGGGCATATGGTGCAGTTGGAGGCCGCGGAGCGGGTCAACCTGTTGATGGCGGCGTTCCTCAAGTCACAGCCTTGAGGCATCCAGGGTAGGAGCGAGCTTGCTCGCGAAGCACTCACAGGCGCCGCGTTGATTCAGGCAACACGGGGTATCGTTGAGGTTTTTCGCGAGCAAGCTCGCTGCTACAGTTTCAACCGTGACGCTTGAGGGTTTCGCTGGGCAATTCCTTGAACAGGGCACGGTAGCTGTTGGAAAACCGCCCCAAATGCCAGAACGACCAGTTCATTGCCACTTGGGCCACGGTCGTTCCCGGCGAGTTCAACAACTCCCGCCGTGCGCCATTCAAGCGGCGCAAGCGCAACCACTGCGCCGGGCTCATCCCGGTGTAGGTCTTGAAGCCCTGCTGCAATTGACGCAGCGGCACCCCCGCAATCTGCGCCAGTTCCAGCAGGTTCACGGTTTCATCCGGCGCATCCGCCGCCCAAGCGCCGATGCGCGCCATCAACTGGCGTTCGGCGCTGCGACGTTGCAATGAACTGTCGTCCAGGCACACGCAGGCGTTATCCAGAATGAACAGGCAGTCATCGAGCAGTTGCTGGGTGAGGGCGTCGCGACTGATCGGGTCGCTGACGGCGGACAAGCGCGTCAGGGTGCCGCTGAGCCAGCGGGTGAACAGCGCGTTTTGCCGGCAGGTCAGCGGCGCCATGAACAAACCGTCCAGCTTCGCCACGTCCAACCCTTGGCGCTGCACGAACTGCGGGCCGAATACCACGGCCACCTCACGGTAGTTTTCCGGGGTGATCCAGGTGTTGCGGCTTTCGCCATTGAGCATGTACAGCGCGTTGTCGCTGCCGTCGAAACAGAACGCCAGCGAGCCCGGCGGTGCATTGAAATGCTGTTCCACGCGGGTGTTCATGCACTCTTCGTACACCTGCACACCTTGCAGGTCGAGGTAGCGGACCTGCCCGGCAAAATGCCCCGGTGACATCTGCTGGTACTGCTGCACCCAGCCGGGTGTTGCATTGCATTGAGCGGCCACATCACCGGTGGTGAAGGCCTGTACGCGCAAAGCGGTTGCCTGTGTCATGAATGACCTTGGCGCACTCTATTGGTGCGTTATGGTTCGTGCAAAGTGGATAGATGCCTGTTGGAGGCTGGCCCAAGATAGACCTCAATGCGCCGAGAGTACAAGCCGGCGTGTGTATCCCACCCATGACGAGGTCCTTATGAACGCCCCCTTCGATCAGCTGTCCGCCTGGCTGAAAGAACACAAGATTACCGAAGTCGAATGCGTGATCAGTGATTTGACTGGCATCGCACGCGGCAAGATTGCGCCCACCAACAAGTTCCTGCATGAGCGAGGCATGCGCCTGCCGGAAAGTGTGTTGCTGCAAACGGTGACCGGGGACTTCGTCGACGACGATATCTACTACGACCTGCTCGACCCGGCCGACATCGACATGGTGTGCCGCCCGGTATCCAACGCGACCTATGTGGTGCCCTGGGCCATAGAGCCCACCGCGATCGTGATCCACGACACCTTCGACAAGCAGGGCAACCCCATCGAGCTGTCGCCGCGCAACGTCCTGAAGAAGGTATTGCAGCTCTACACCGAGCGCGGCTGGCAGCCGATTGTCGCGCCGGAAATGGAGTTCTACCTGACCCAGCGTTGCGAAGACCCGGACCTGCCGCTGAAAACCCCGGTGGGCCGTTCCGGGCGCGCCGAAACCGGCCGCCAGTCGTTTTCCATCGACGCCGCCAACGAGTTCGACCCGCTGTTCGAAGACGTCTACGACTGGTGCGAAGCCCAGGGCCTGGACCTCGATACGCTGATCCACGAAGACGGCCCGGCACAGATGGAAATCAACTTCCGTCATGGTGACGCCCTTGACCTGGCCGACCAGATCACCGTGTTCAAGCGCACCCTGCGCGAAGCCGCGCTCAAGCACAACGTCGCCGCCACCTTCATGGCCAAGCCGGTGGCCGACGAGCCGGGCAGCGCCATGCACCTGCACCAGAGCGTGGTGGACATCGCCACCGGCAAACCGGTATTCGTCGATGGCGACGGCAAGATGAGCACCTTGTTCCTGCACCACATCGGCGGTTTGCAGAAGTACATCCCCAAGCTGCTGCCGATGTTTGCACCCAACGTGAACTCGTTCCGGCGCTTCCTGCCGGACACCTCGGCACCGGTCAACGTCGAGTGGGGCGAAGAAAACCGCACCGTCGGCCTGCGCGTGCCCACCTCCAGCCCCGACGCCATGCGCGTGGAAAACCGCCTGCCCGGCGCCGATGCCAACCCTTACCTGGCGATTGCCGCGAGCTTGCTGTGCGGCTACCTGGGCATGGTTGAACAGATCGAACCGAGTGCGCCGGTTGAAGGGCGTGCCTACGAGCGCCGCAACCTGCGCCTGCCGTTCACCCTCGAAGACGCGCTGGCGCGGATGGAGGATTGCGACACGGTCAAGCACTACCTGGGCGACAAGTTCGTGCGGGGCTACGTGGCGGTCAAGCGCGCCGAGCATGAGAATTTCAAGCGCGTGATCAGTTCCTGGGAGCGTGAGTTCCTGTTGTTGAGCGTCTAAAAAACCAAAAAAGGGGTGTCGATATGCGTCTTGTGAAAAAGCTTCTCCCGCTGGCCCTGGTAGCCGCTTTCAGCAGCACCAGCCAGGCGGCGCAAACGGTGAGTGTCTACAACTGGACCGATTACATCGGCGACACCACCTTGGCGGATTTCCAGGCCAAGACCGGAATAAAAGTGATCTACGACGTATTCGACTCCAACGAAACCCTGGAGGGCAAACTGCTGGCCGGGCGCACCGGCTATGACGTGGTGGTGCCGTCCAACCACTTCCTGGCGCGGCAGGTGAAAGCGGGGGCGTTCCTCAAGCTCGACCGTGCGCAGTTGCCCAACTTCAAGAACCTGGACCCCAAGTTGCTCGCGCTGCTCGAGAAAAATGACCCGGGCAACGCGCACTCGGTGCCGTACCTGTGGGGCACCAACGGCATCGGCTATAACGTCGACAAGGTCAAGCAGGTGCTGGGCATCGACCATATCGACTCGTGGGCGGTGCTGTTCGAGCCGGAAAACATCAAGAAGCTCAACCAGTGCGGCGTGGCCTTCCTCGACTCGGCGGACGAGCTGTTCCCGGCGATCCTCAACTACATGGGCAAGGACCCCCGCAGCGAGAACCCCAAGGATTACCAGGAGGCGGAAGCCAAGCTGCTGACACTGCGGCCGTATATCACTTACTTCCATTCCTCCAAGTACATCTCGGACCTGGCCAACGGTGACATCTGCGTGGCGTTCGGGTATTCCGGCGACGTGTTCCAGGCCGCCAACCGTGCCAAGGAAGCCAAGAACGGGGTGAACATCGCCTATTCGATTCCCAAGGAAGGCTCCAACCTGTGGTTCGACCTGCTGGCCATTCCCGCCGACGCCGGCAACGTCAAAGAAGCCCACGCCTTCATCAACTACCTGCTGGACCCCGAGGTGATTGCCAAGGTCAGTGCCTCGGTGGGGTATGCCAACGCCAACCCCGCGGCCAAGCCGTTCATGGCCCCGGAACTGGTGAACAACCCTGAGGTTTACCCGCCCCAGGCAGTGCTCGACAAACTCTATATTTCCACCACGCCAACCCCGGCGACCATGCGCCTGATGACCCGCGCCTGGAGCAAAGTGAAGACCAACAAATGATGCAGTCCAGTGAGCACGCCCGCTCCTATTACCGGGCGACGGCCAATGCCATGCCTGAGCGTGCGGTATTGGACGCGGATCTTGACGCCGATGTCTGTGTGATCGGCGGTGGCTTCACCGGCGTCAATACCGCCATCGAGCTGGCCCAGCGCGGGCTTTCGGTGATCCTGCTGGAGGCCCGGCGCATCGGTTGGGGCGCCAGCGGGCGCAATGGCGGGCAGTTGATTCGCGGCATCGGCCACGATGTCTCGGGGTTCGCCAAGTACATCGGCGAGGAGGGCGTGGCTTACCTGGAGCGCGCCGGCATCGATTCGGTGGCGCTGGTCGGCGAGCGCATCCGCGAGCACGGCATCGACTGCGACCTGCGCTGGGGCTTTTGCGAATTGGCCAACACCCCGGCGCAGTTCGCTGCGTTCACGCGTGAGCAGGAACACCTGGCGCAGTTGGGGTACACCCCCGAAACCCGTCTGGTGCCACGCCACGCGATGGCGCAGGTGGTGGACTCCACGGTGTATGTCGGTGGCCTGGTGGACATGGGCTCCGGGCATCTGCACCCGCTCAATCTGGTGCTGGGCGAAGCCCGCGTGGCCGAGGCCCTCGGGGTGCGGATTTTCGAGCACAGCCCGGTGCTGGAACTGATCCACGGCGACAGGGTACAGGTGCGTTGCGCGGGCGGCACGGTGCGCGCCGGCCACCTGGTGCTGGCGTGCAATGCTCACCTGGAGGAGCTGGAACCGCGCCTGAGCGGCAAGGTGTTGCCGGCGGGCAGTTACATCATCGCGACCGAACCGTTGAGCGAAACGCAGGCCAGGCAACTGATCCCGCAAAACCTTGCCCTGTGCGACCAGAAAATCGGCCTGGATTACTACCGCCTTTCAGCTGACCGCCGCCTGTTGTTCGGGGGCGCGTGTCATTATTCGGGACGCGACCCGGCCGACATCGCGGCCTATATGCAACCGAAGATGCTCAAGGTGTTCCCGCAGTTGGCCACCACCGCCATCGAGTTCCAGTGGGGCGGCAAGATCGGCATTACCGCCAATCGCTTTCCCCAGGTCGGGCGGTTGCAGCAGTACCCCAACGTGTTCTATGCCCAGGGCTATTCCGGGCATGGGCTCAACGTGACCCACTGGTGCGCGCGCTTGCTGGCCGAAGGCATTCATGCCGGGCAGAGCCGGGGCCTGGACCTGTTCAGTCGCGTGCCGCACATGACCTTCCCGGGCGGCAAGCTGTTGCGATCACCGTTGTTAGCCCTGGGCATGCTCGGCTTGCGTTTACGCGGGCTTGTCGCTGGCTAGACCTTGAGGGACTCAAGTTGGTCGCAGTATGTCTTGGACGGTCCGATCTTTGCCGTCTAGGATCTTTTCAACGGTCATGACGCCCCTGAGACTGGTTGATTCAACGTGAGGATTTCGATGATGAATATTGATGTGAGTGGCAAAGTCGCCATCGTCAGCGGCAGCACCGCCGGGATCGGCCTGGGCATCGGCCGCGCCCTGGCGCAGTCCGGCGCCACCGTGGTGGTGATCGGGCGAGAGGCGGGCAAGGTGGATGCGGCGCTGGCGAGCATTCGCCAGGACGTGCCGGGAGCGGACCTGCGTGGCGTGGTCGCCGACCTCGGCACCCTGGAGGGCGCAGAAAAACTGTTCGCCGCCGAGCCGCATGCCGACATCCTGGTCAACAACCTGGGCATCTTCAATGATGTGGACTTCTTCGATGCGCCCGACAGCGAGTGGGCGCGTTTCTACGAGGTCAACGTGATCTCCGGCGTGCGCCTGGCGCGGCATTATGTGCCGGGCATGGTGACGCAGGGCTGGGGCCGGGTGATCTTCGTGTCTTCGGAGTCCGGCATTGCGATCCCGGCCGACATGATCAACTACGGCGTGACCAAAAGTGCCAACCTGGCGGTGTCCCATGGTTTGGCCAAACGCCTGGCGGGCACCGGTGTGACGGTCAACGCGATCCTGCCGGGACCGACCTTTACCGATGGCCTGGAGCAGATGCTCACGGACGCCACGGCCAAATCCGGACGCAGTGCCCGGGATGAAGCGGATGTGTTTGTGCAAAACGCCCGGCCGACGTCGATCATCCAGCGCGCAGCCAATGTGGATGAAGTGGCGAACCTGGTGGCGTACATTGCTTCACCGCTGTCGTCGGCCACCACCGGTGCGGCGTTGCGGGTCGACGGTGGTGTCGTCGACAGCATGGCGATCTGATTTTTCTGGAATGGAGTATGACCCGTGGCAACAGCAGCTTGCGTGATTGAAATACCGGCATCGGCCGATGAGGTCTGGCAATTGGTCGGCGGCTTCGATGCGCTGCCCGAGTGGCTGCCCTTGATCGTCAAGAGCGAAACCCGCGAAGGCGGCCGTGTGCGTCATCTGCAAGCGGCCGATGGCGGTGTGGTGGTCGAGCGTCTGCAGACGTTCGACAACGTGGCGCGCACCTACAGCTACACCATCGAACAGTCGCCGTTCCCGGTGTCGGCGTACCTCGCGACCTTGCAGGTTGAAGCCTTGACCGACACGTCGGCGAAGGCGACCTGGTCCGGCGTGTTCACCCCGGCGGCCGGCACCACGGATGAGCAGGTTGAAGCGCTGTTCGCCGGGGTCTACCGCGGCGGGCTTGAGGCGCTGCGGGCTAACTTCCCCGGCTGAGCCGTTCGAGGATCAGCGCCAGTGACTGGTCCGGCGTGACGCTCGCGGTGTCGAGCGTCAACAGCGGTGTCTACTTCAAATAGCAGGCGCTGATCCAGTCCGCCGGGTGCTCGGCCAATTGTTTGGCCACCGGCAGGTAACGGCTGTCCAGTTGTGCCGCCAACCAGAACAGCGTGGCGCTGCTCTTGGGTTGCCAGGTGCCGCTGTAGCCGGCTTCACCGACGTTGGCGCGGTCTTTGTCGAATTGCACATGGGTGTGCACGAACTCCTGGTGGCTGCGCTGGCCGTTGGCATAGGGCACCAGCCAGTCCAGCGCAGCCCCCAGGGAAGCGCCGTTGGCGCTGAGCTTCAACCAGTCGCCGCCGATGCCGTAGGGTTTCGCCGCCAGTGCGGCCTGCACCAGCGGTTCGAGGTCGTAGACCACGTAGTGCAGAGCGTCGCGGTCCTGGAAGTCGGTCACCGAACCGTCGGGCAGGACATTGTCGGCGATCTGCTGTTTAAACAGTTGCAGCGCCTGTTCCAGCATCGGCCGATCACCCAGTGCGGCGGCGGCCACGGTCACCAGCTTGACGCGATGGCTCTGCCAGTTATTGGTCTGGGTGCCTTTCTTCGCGCCGTGAAATTGCTGGATCTGCGCGATGTAGCCGTTGCCCAGGCGTTGGATCAAGCGACGGCTGGCGTCGCGGGTCTCCAGCCGCAGGTGGTCGGCGGTGAGCGCGTAGGCGCTGATCAGCATGTCGAGGTTGGTTTCGTCGATGGGGTTGAAGTCCGGTTGATACACGTCGGCCCAGGCGGCCAGGTCGTTATCGACTTGCTTGAGGTAGCGCGGGTCGCCACTCATGCGCCAGGCCAGCGCGGCCTGGCGCATGATCGGCCAGTCCTTTTCGGCGGCGATGCTCTGCTCGCGGATACCCTGGTTGGGCAAGGTCCCTTCGGTATGCACACGGGGCAGCGGGTTGGGCGTGTCGCCCAAGTGCCGTTGCGCCGCCGCCAGCAACACCTTGGCATTCGGGCTGGTGGCGACCGGCTGGCAAAGAGTGGCCGCGATGGCCCCCTGGGACAACACGGCGAGTGCCGCAATTAAGGCGAGTCGGTTGGTTTTCATGAAAAGCTCGGCTGGGCTGGAACGCGACCACGCTAGCATGGGGCTGGACCGGGTTTGATGAAACTCCCCTCGACTCAGTATGCTGGCGTTCACCGCCCGCTCGCCCACAGGACTGTCCATGCCCTTGCCGTTCGTGAAAATGCACGCCCATGGCGATGATTTCATCATCATCGACCGTCGTGGCCAGGACGACCCGATCACCGCGCAAATCGCCCGTCGCCTGGGCAACCGTCACACCGGCATCGGTTTCAACCAACTGGCCGTGGTGCTCGACTGCGCGGACGCTGCTGCGCGCGTCAAGTTCTGGAACCCCAACGGCACGCCGCTGGCCACTTGCGGCAGCGCCACCCGTGGGGTGGCCGACCGCCTGATGCATGAAACCGGCACGCAGTCGGTGGTGTTGCGCACCGACCGCGGCCTGCTCACCTGTACGCGTGCGCCGGGGCGGCAGGTGGCGGTGAACATGGGCCCACCGTCGCTGGGCTGGGCTGACGTGCCGCTGGCCGAGGCGATGGACACCGGCGCCTTGGCCATCGACGGCGCGCCGGCGGCGTGCAGCATGGGTAACCCGCACTGCACGTATTTTGTCGACGACGTCGCCGCCATCGACGTGGCGGCGCTGGGCCCGGCGCTGGAGGTTCACCCATGGTTCCCTGCCAGGACCAACGTGCATTTTGTGCAGGTACTGGACCGCCGCCACATCCGCCTGCGCATCTGGGAGCGCGGTGGCGGCGTGCCGCTGGGTTCCGGTTCGTGCTGCTGCGCGGCGGTGGTCAACGGGATCCGCCGCGGTTTACTGGATGACACGGTGGCCGTGCAGTGCGACGGCGGCACCGTCACCGTGCAGTGGGACGGGCAGGGCGGGGTGATATTGACCGGCAGCGTCGAGCCGATCATGCAGGGCAGTGCCTACGGGCTTTGAAACGTCACGGTAAAGGTCGTGCCTTCGGCCGCAGCGGAGCTCACCGCCACATCCCCGCCATGCACCTTGGCCAGCTCGCGCACGATGTACAAGCCCAGGCCCACGCTGCGTACGTCACTGCCTTGGTCGGTGCCCCGGGTCATGGGTTCGAACAGCCCCGCCAACAGTGCTTTGGGAATGGCCGCGCCGTGGTTGTGCACCGCTACTTCGCAACCGCCGTCACTCAGGCGTGAGGTGATGGTGATCGGCTGTTGCAGGTCGCCATACGCCACGCTATTGGCCACCAGGTTGCCGATGATCTGTTGCACCCGGTCGGCATCCAGGCAGGCATTGCCCTGGCCCTCGGCTCGATGTTCCAGCGTGGCCTTGGGGAACGCCACGCGCAACTCATCCACGGCGTGGCGAATCACCGCATGCAAGTCCAGCGGCGCGGTCTTGATGGTGATGCCCTGGCCGACCCGGGCCTGGGTGAAGTCCAACAGGTCGGCGATCATGCGCTGGGCGCGCTCGGACGATTGGCTGATATGCCCGAGCAGTTGTTGCTCCCGGGCTGTGCGTTCGCCACGGCTGAGAAAGTCGGACGCCATGCGGATGGCGGTCAGCGGATTCTTCAGGTCGTGGCTGACGATCGCCACCATCTGCTCGGCAAACAATGCACGGCGCTGTGAAATCGCATAGGCCTCGTGCAGTTCAGCCTGGGCCTGTTGCAACGCGACCTCGGCGGCGGTTTTTTCCTGCAGGAGGGCTTCGGCGAGGTGACGTGCGTTGAGCAGTTCGCGCTCGTACTTGTCGCGGTCGGTGGTGCCGAACAGCGCCAGGTCGTAGACCGCACCTTCGGGCACCTCGCGCTTGATACCGTTGAGCAGCACGGTCACTTTGTGCCCGTCGCGGTGCAGTATGTCGAGCTTCACTTCGGTGACGCGGCCCTGCATGCGTAGCATGGGCGCCAGGTGGGTCTGGTGGAAAATCCGCCCACCCATGGTCAGCAGATCCTGGAAACGGCGGCCGCACAATTGGGCAGCGTCAAACCCCAGCCAGTCGCTGAAGCGGGCGTTGGCTCGCACAATCGTGCCGTCTTCAGCGGTGACGGCCAGCGCGCAGGCGGCATTGTCGAACAGGTCAGACAGCATTGGGGCTCGCCCATGGCGTCAGGAACGCGTCCATTGCCGCTGCGCAGGCCAGCGGCGCGCTCATGTGCGGGCAATGGCCGACGTTGTCGACCAGGCAGTAGGTGCTGTCGGGCAGCACGCTGTGCAAGTATTCGCCCACGGCGACCGGGGCGATCAGGTCATCGCTCGATTGCAGGATCAGCACCGGCACGTTCAGGCCGAGCACGTCCTCGCGGTTGTCCGAGAGGAAGGTGACGCGCGCGAACTGCTTGGCGATGTCCGGCTCGGTGCGGCAGAAACTTTCGGTCAGCTCCGTGCTGAGCGCCGGTTGGCCAGGCGCGCCCATGATCACCGGCGCCATGGCACTCGACCAGCCGAGGTAGTTGCTGTCGAGGGTGTCGAGCAGGTCATCGATGTCACTGCGCTTGAAGCCGCCCACGTAGTTATCGGTATCGATATAGCGCGGCGAGGGGCCGATCATCACATGGCCGGCGACGCGTCCGGGCGCCAGGCGGTCGGCCAGGGTGCCGATCATCGCGCTGACCGAATGGCCCACCAGAATCACCGGGCCCTGGGCGTAAGCGTCGATAATTTCGTTGAGGTCGCGGGCGTAGCCATCCAACACGCTGTATTTGTGTTTGTCGAAGGCGCCCAGGTCCGACAGGCCGGCCCCGACGAGGTCGTACAGGACCACGCGGAAACGCGCCAGGAAATGCGGCGCCAGGTAGTTCCACATCGCCTGGTTGCAACCAAAACCATGGGAGAACACCAGCGTCGCGCGACCGTCGCCCATCACGTGGATATTGTTGCGGTGGCGGAGGTCCATGGATGAGTTCTCGATTATGGCCTAGTGCTATAGCTCTAGGAGTTTAGAGAGTCGCGCCGTCTGGGTCACGCCTTATAGCGCCGATAAGGTAGAGTCGGCAGCTTCAGGAAGAAACTTCAGGTAACAAAACATGCTGGTGATTTTGCGGCAATCCGTTGTGAGCCTCGTGGCACTGCTGCTCGTGGGCCTGCTCAGCCTGGCCCGGGCCGACACATCGCCCATCGGCGTGGCTCTTGACCAGCGGGTGATTGACCTCACCAACACCCTCGACGCGGGCACTACCGCCGGTCTGAAACAACAACTGGCGGCCCTCGAACAGCGCAAAGGCGCACAAATGGCGGTACTGCTGGTGCCCACCACCGGCGGCTCAAGCATCGAGGATTACGCCAACCAACTGTTCCGCGCCTGGAAGCTGGGGCGCAAGGACGTCAACGACGGCATCCTGCTGGTGGTGGCCAAGGATGATCGCAAAGTGCGCATCGAGGTCGGTTACGGGCTGGAAGGTACGGTGACCGACCTGCTGGCCCATCGCATCATCGAGGAACACATCACCCCGGCGTTTCGCCAGGGCGACTATGCGGGCGGCGTGCAACAGGCGGTCAATGACCTGACCGTGCTGGTGGACGGCGGCGACTTGCCCAAAGTCGCAGGGCCCGGCTTGAACCCCCAAGCGCTGGCGATAGCGCTCGCGTTTATCCTGGGGGCGGTTGGCGGTGTATTGATGGCTGCCGGCAAGCTGCGCTGGCGCAAGGCATTGCTGGCAGCGGTGGTGCTGACCCTGCTGCTGAGCTTTTTGGCCGGTGGCCGGGAGTGGTGGGCGAACCTGTTCATCCTGCCGCTGACCATGCTGATCGGCGGCGCCACGTTCGGCGCGTTATGGATGGCGCGCCCGGTGTTTTACGGCGTGGTGGGGTTGCTGGCCTACATCATTGGCCTGCTGGTGGTGGACCACTGGTATCTCGACGTCAACTTTATCCATTGGCTCGCATTGCCGCTGGGCGCACTGGCGGTACTGGGGGCCTACCTGGTGCTGTGGATGGTCATGAGAAGCGCCTGGAACACCAGTCGTGTCGGATTTGCCATACGCCTATGCGCGGCGGTGGCGGTGTATGTGGCGGCAGGGCTGATCGCCGACGCCGGGCGTCACGGGTGGCTGATGGCGTTTCCGATTGCGTCATTCGTGGCCTTGTTCATCTTTGCCAAGACCACAGGCGGCTCGGGCTCCGGTTCGAGCGGCTCAAGCGGTTCGGGTTCCAGCAGCTCCAGTTCCAGCTCCAGCGGCAGTTCGTCCGGGGGCGGCGGTTCCAGCGGCGGCGGTGGGGCATCGGGCAGTTGGTAAAGCGCTAGCGCGGCTTGTAGCCCACCCAACCTTTGAAACTGAAGCCGGCATAGAACAGCTCGACGCTTTCAAAGCCGGCCCCGCTCATCAAGTCCACATCCGCCTCGGGTGAGAGCACCGGCAACTTTTCACTGATTGCCGCAATCGCCCGTTTGGCATCGGCGGCGGGTACGCCCGAATCCACTGCAAATGCCGCGTAGCGCTGCAGCCAGCGGGCTTTCTCTGCGGGTGCTTGAGGGACGCTGTGATGCGCCACAACCAGCGGTGCGCCTGGCAGCAGCCGTCGCCATAGAGCCTTGAGGGTTTGCAGGCGCTCCTCGGCAGGGATGAAGTGCAAGGTCAACAAACACGTGGCGCCGTCAAATGGTCCCGGCGGGGCGGTATCGATATAGCCTTCATGCAACTGCACATGCTCATTCAACGGGCCCAGCGTTGCCTCGGCCAGTTTCAACATTTCGGCTGACGGGTCCACCCCCACAAAGCGCCAACCCGGCTCGGCCTCGGCAAAACGCTTCAGCTCCAAGCCACCACCGGCGCCAAGCACCAACACCTTGCCGTTGGCGGGCACGCTTTCACGGAGCAGCAGAGTCGTCATGCGTTGCAGCCCATCGAAACCCGGCACCAGGCGCACGGGGCCTTCGGCGTAGCGGGCGACGGCATCAGGGTCGGAAAAACTCATGGGGGCGTTCCTGCGAATGGGCGGGGGCTAAACCCTACTGTGACGAGTCCGCAGTGGCAACATTCATGGTAAAACCTCAATCCTCAACTGCCTGAGTAAGGACACTCGATGCCTGCCATCACCCTTCGTCCCGCCACCGCCGAGGATGCCCTGTGCATCGGTGTGCTGGGCATGCAGGTGTTTCTCGACACCTACGCGACCCAAGGTATCCGAAGCTCGATTGCCAATGAGGCACTGCAAGCGTTCGCCCCGGATGCAATCACGGCGCTGATGGCCGAGCCCGGCATTGCGCTGCTTGTCGCCGAAGCCGACCGACACCTGGTTGGCTTTGCCCAGATCAGACTCGACACGCGCCACCCGATGATCGAGGCGCCGGACGTTGCCGAGTTGCAGCGTTTGTACATCCAGGAGCGCTTCACCGGCCAGGGCGTCGGTTATCGGTTGTTGCAAGCGGCAGAGCAGTGTGCCGCGCAAGCAGGCGCTTCACTGTTGTGGGTGACGGTGTGGGAGGGCAACGAGCGTGCGCTGGGTTTTTACCCGCGCCGTGGGTATGTGGCGCTGGGCGCGCCGACCTACACCTTCCAGGGGGAGACCCACGGCAATCGGTTGTTTGGCAAACGCCTGGGTGTCACAGCGGCTTAGACAGAAACACCCGACAGCTGCCCGCAGGCTCACACGGGATTTCACCAAACCGCAGCCAGCCGTGTTTCTCATAAAACCCCGGTGCCTGAAAACTCAGGGTGTACAGCACCGCATGCGCGCAACCTCGGCGGCGGGCTTCGTCTTCAAAGGCTTGCAGCAATCGGCTGCCAAGGCCCGAACCGCGTAGCGACTCGGGCAGGTGGAACAGGTCAAGAAAGGCCATGCCCAGGCTGGTCTTTCCGGTGATGCCGCCGAGAATTTGCTGAGTGTCGGGACACTTGAGCAATACCGTCAGCGGCAGGCGATCGTTCATGCCGGTAATGCCTTCATTGAATGCGGCCAGGCCGCTACCGAGGATGCCCTCGGCTGTGGGGTTGGCTTGGTCACCGATTTCAATGAGAGGCATGGTCATGGCGGTTTCTTGGTTGTGTTATGCGCGTTGCCTTTGCTTGCCTACTTGAACCCGTAGTACACCTCAGTCAAGAATCATCACCATTTCATGCCACGCCATACCGCCGTGATCCGACGGGGAAGGCTGCACATAGCGGTAGCCCATGCGGCTGTACAGCGGCACATGTTGCTCTTTGCACATCAGGTGAATGGTCTGCTTGCCCAGCGCCCGCATGCGCTGCACGAACTCGGTCATCAGCAGTCTGGAATAGCCTTTGCCCTGATAAGCCGGGTCGACCACCACCGACATGATCACCACATTCGGCGCTTGCGGCGAATGGCCTACCAGCTCCTTGAACGCCTCGTCCGACATCACCACCTCATGGGCGCAGCCAGAGTTGATGAAACCCACCACGACGCCATCGGCTTGCAGGATCAAAAAACCTTGCGGGTACTGGGCGATACGCGTGGCGATCTTCTCCAGGGTGGCGGCTTCGTCACCTTCGTAGGCGCTGGATTCGATCTCAAAGCAACGCGCGGCGTCGGCAGGCAGGGCGTTGCGGAAGGTGAGGGCGGGCATGGTGATTCCTGAGGCGTTGAGCGAAAGGCCACATCATAAAGAAACATCTGAAATCTGGCATCGTTGTAGTGAGCGGGTTTGCCCTAATGCCGGTCAGTTAAGCGATAAAGCGGGCGATGAATAAATTGTGGGAGGGGGCTTGCTCCCGATAGGCCGCGCAGCGGCCTCAAAAATGGGCCTGCTAAGCAGTCCATCGGGAGCAAGCCCCCTCCCACAGTGACCGCGTTAATCCTTAACTGACTGGCATTAGGGCTTGCCCCGCGCTGGGTGGCGCAGCCGCCCCAAATCCAGTCACTGCGATCTTCCTGAAACACCACGGCGTCCTTGTCGGGGCGGCTCTGCCACCCGGCGCGGGTGTAGAACCGTAGACATCGTTTACATCTGAAACCGGGGACATCGTTTACACATTTGAAGCTTGGACGCGAGTCATTCCCCGTTCAAGCCTCCCCAAGGGATAGTCACACAGGTAAAGATCCCAGACATCATCTTCAGTCTCTTTCAGCCCTATTCGTTCTCCAGCTAGCGCTTCGCTAACAAATACCAGCTTGCCCTTCCACATTATCGA
>NZ_JAEKGB010000008.1:0-334762 GCF_016918385.1 Pseudomonas sp. ICBG1301 | reverse complement strand
AACGATGCATCGCCGATGGTAGTGTGGGGTTTCCCCATGTGAGAGTAGGTCATCGTCAAGATTAAATTCCGAAACCCCATTTGCGAAAGCAGATGGGGTTTTGTTTTGGGCGATCGAAAATGCGTAGAGGTCGATGAAGGCTAGAGTTCGGCCATTTCTATGCAATGGCTTTGCGCATGGCTATCATGCGTGCCTCATCGTGAGGCGATATGTGCATGTTGACGTTGTTAGAACTTCTAAAAGATGGCCGATTTCATTCTGGTGAGGCTCTGGGGGCCGCTCTGGGCGTAAGCCGCAGCGCTGTTTGGAAACAGCTTCAACATCTTGAGGCTGAGTTGAATCTGCCCATCCATAAAGTCCGGGGCAGGGGCTATCAACTCGCGTCTCCGCTGGCGTTCCTGAATGCCGAGGAAATTGCGGCGAATTCGGGCTCCACTGTATGGCCTGTCTACATTTCCGACTCTGTTGATTCCACTAATGCTGAAGCTTTGCGTCTTGTTGACGCCGGCAGTGCTGCGCCGTTCCTGGTGCTGGCCGAGCAGCAAACCGCAGGGCGCGGTAGGCGTGGTCGTAAATGGGTCAGTCCATACGCGCAGAACCTGTATTACAGTCTCGTGTTGCGCATTGAGGGCGGGCTGCGGCAGTTGGAGGGCCTCAGTCTGGTTGTGGGGTTGGCGGTCATGCAGGCCCTGCGTGAGGCGGGTGTGCAGCGTGCGGCCTTGAAATGGCCAAACGATGTTCTGGTTGAAGACAAAAAGATTGCCGGTATTTTGCTTGAGTTGGTGGGGGATCCTGCTGACATTTGTCACGTTGTGCTCGGTATCGGTATTAATGTGAATATGCAGAAGGCGGCTGATGTTGATCAGCAATGGACGTCGGTTCAGTTGGAGACTGGGTCTTCAGTCGATCGCAACCATTTGGTTGCAAGGCTGGGTTTGCATTTGCAGGGCTATCTGGACCGACATAAAAGCCTTGGCTTCTCTGCTCTCCAGGAGGAATGGGAGCAAAATCATTTGTGGCAGGGTAGGGCTGTGTCTCTCATAGCGGGCGTCAACCAAATTGATGGGGTGGTGCTAGGTATCGATCGCCAGGGTGCATTGCGCCTGAGTGTTGATGGTGTCGAGAAAACATACAGCGGTGGTGAGTTAAGCCTGAGGTTGCGTGATGATTCTTGAGCTCGACTGTGGGAATAGCTTCATCAAGTGGCGTGTACTTGGGCCGGATAAAGCGGGAGTCTTGGCTGAGGGTGTGGTTGGCTCGGACGCTTCATTGGTTGAAAGTCTGCTCTCACTTCCAGGTCTGTCGCTAACGCGGTGCCGACTAGTGAGCGTTCGAGCTGTCGAGGAGACCGATAAACTCGTGGAGGCGTTGGAGCGGGTGTTTGGCGTCAGCGTGTCGTGTGCGGCTTCTGCGCGGGAAATGGCAGGGGTGCGTAACGGCTATGAAGAATTTGAACGACTGGGGCTTGATCGTTGGTTGGCAATGCTTGGGGCATTCAAGTTGGGCTCAAGTGCTTGCCTGGTACTTGATTTCGGCACCGCAGCGACTGCGGACTTTATTGCGGCCGATGGTGAGCACCTGGGGGGCTTCATCTGCCCGGGCATGCCCCTTATGCGCAGTCAATTGCGCACGCATACGCGAAAGATTCGATACGACGATACCGCTGCTGAGCAGGCGCTGGAGCGGCTCTCTCCCGGCCGTACTACCGTGGAAGCGGTTGAGCGAGGTTGTACGCTGATGTTAAGGGGGTTTGTGCTGACTCAGCTTGAGCTTGCCCGAAGTTATTGGGGGGATGAGTTCTCGGTGTTCCTCACAGGGGGGGATGCGGGCTTGGTTGCGGAAGTCGTTCCGCAGGGGCGGCTCGTTCCTGATCTGGTGTTCGTCGGCCTGGCTATGGCGTGCCCTTTGTCCTGAGGTGTTTATGCGTTGGCTGTTTTTGCTTTTGCTTGTGCTCAATGTCTTCTACTACGTCTGGCATCAGCAAGAAGCTCCGTTGCGTGCGAAAGATGTCACTCCATTGAGTCTTTATAAGGGGTCTCAGCAAGATATTCGTCTGCTGAGTGAGTCTTCCGATGGCGTTGCCCGTCGTGATCGAGCCAAGGCTCAGGAGGCTCAAAATACCTGCTTATACGTGGGCGGGTTCTCAGATATGCGGCAGGCGCAGTTGCTTGAGCAGCGCCTCATGAGCTTGGATATAAAGGCCAAGATCCAAACCTTGAACGTTCCTGATGCTTTCGGTTACTGGCTTCGCGTGTCTCCGGAAAGCAGGCGTCTGGCTGATGATCTGCCGTTTGAAAACCTTGCTAAGGAATTCAATGAGTTAAAACATAAAATAATGTTGTGCGAAGGCGTTGCAAGTCTCGAATAGTTTGCATAGAATGGCGCCCGCTTCGCAGTGAAGACCTTTACGGTCTGCAGTGTGAAGCGAAGGTCAACGCAGCTAACCTCATATTTTTAAATGAGAAAATGCTTGACAGAAGGTCGGCGTAATGTAAAATGCCGGCTCGCTTAGGAGGGGTTCCCGAGCGGCCAAAGGGATCAGACTGTAAATCTGACGTCTACGACTTCGAAGGTTCGAATCCTTCCCCCTCCACCATTTTTAGCGTGAGCTGCAAGCTCCGCGGGTATAGTTTAGTGGTAGAACCTCAGCCTTCCAAGCTGATGATGCGGGTTCGATTCCCGCTACCCGCTCCAAGTTTGCAGGTTGTGCAAGGTGTTTCGCTCTTGTAGCTCAGTTGGTAGAGCACACCCTTGGTAAGGGTGAGGTCAGCGGTTCAAATCCGCTCAAGAGCTCCATATAACAAGGCAGATATGAAAATATCTGCCTTTGTTTTAACAGCTTATCTCGGCTTGATTGCGTTGTTTCTGGCTTGGTTGTCAGGGTGTTTTCAAGTCTCTTGGGGTTGGTTGTTGTAAAGTCTTTTTCAGGTCTGCATAATGGTCGGCCTGATTTTGTTTTAGGTCAGTAGCTCAATTGGCAGAGCGACGGTCTCCAAAACCGTAGGTTGGGGGTTCGATTCCCTCCTGACCTGCCAGATTCGCGTGGTGTGTCTGGCTTTCTTTTCACAGGATCTTCATAGATGACTCCTAAGGCTGAAGCTCAAAGCTCTCGTTTCGATCTGGTCAAGTGGCTCGCTGTAGTCGCTTTGGTGGTCGTAGGCGTTGTTGGCAATCAGTACTATTCTGCTTCGCCGATCCTGTACCGCGTACTTGCTTTGCTTGCTCTTGCTGCTGTGGCTGCCTTTGTAGGCCTGCAGACTGCCAAAGGCAAGTCTTTCGCAGTCCTGGTAAAGGAAGCGCGCACCGAAATTCGTAAAGTCGTTTGGCCGACTCGCCAAGAAACCACGCAGACCACGTTGATCGTTGTGGCTGTTGTTCTGGTTATGGCGTTGCTGCTGTGGGGGCTTGATTCCCTGCTCGGCTGGCTTGTTTCCTTGATTGTTGGCTAAGGGTGTCCCGTGGCTAAGCGTTGGTACGTTGTGCATGCTTACTCGGGTTACGAGAAGCATGTTATGCGCTCTTTGCTAGAGCGCGTAAAGCTTGCAGGCATGGAAGATGGCTTCGGCGAAATTCTGGTTCCCACTGAAGAAGTGGTTGAAATGCGGAATGGCCAGAAGCGTAAGAGCGAACGCAAGTTCTTCCCTGGCTATGTGCTGGTTCAGATGGACATGAATGAAGGTACTTGGCACTTGGTCAAGGATACTCCTCGTGTCATGGGCTTCATTGGCGGTACTGCTGATAAGCCTGCTCCTATCACTGACAAAGAGGCGGAAGCGATTCTGCGTCGTGTTGCTGATGGTAGTGACAAGCCTAAGCCGAAGACTCTCTTCGAGCCGGGTGAGGTTGTTCGTGTCACAGACGGTCCGTTTGCTGATTTCAACGGTACGGTCGAAGAAGTTAACTACGAGAAGAGCCGGATCCAAGTGGCAGTGCTCATTTTCGGTCGCTCTACTCCGGTAGAGCTGGAGTTCAGCCAGGTCGAGAAGGTCTAGCTGAGCAAGCATCCCAACCCCGCAGCCTTAGGCTGTGGGGTTTTGTCGTCACTGGGATAAACGCGCAAGTAACCGGGGAGCCTTTCGAGGCGTTTGAACCCGTAATTGGAGTGCCTCATGGCCAAGAAGATTACCGCTTACATCAAGCTGCAAGTGAAGGCCGCTCAGGCCAACCCTAGCCCACCCGTCGGTCCAGCTCTGGGTCAACACGGCGTGAACATCATGGAATTCTGCAAGGCCTTCAACGCCCGTACTCAGGGTCTTGAGCCAGGTCTGCCGACTCCAGTGATCATCACTGTATACAGCGACCGTAGCTTCACTTTCGAAACCAAGTCGACCCCGGCTTCGGTTCTGTTGAAGAAAGCTGCTGGTCTGACTAGCGGTTCCGCTCGTCCTAACACCGTTAAAGTCGGCACTGTTACTCGTGCTCAGCTGGAAGAAATCGCGAAAACCAAAAACGCGGATCTGACTGCAGCTGATATGGATGCAGCCGTGCGTACCATCGCCGGTTCTGCTCGTAGCATGGGCCTTAACGTGGAGGGTGTGTAATGGCTAAGCTGACCAAGCGCCAAAAGGCTATCGCCGGCAAAATCGAAGCAGGCAAGGCCTACAGCTTTGTAGACGCTGCTGCCCTGCTGACCGAGCTGTCGACTGTCAAGTTCAGCGAGTCTGTTGACGTTGCTGTAAACCTGGGTGTTGACCCGCGTAAATCCGACCAGGTCGTTCGTAGCGCAACTGTGCTGCCACACGGTACTGGCAAGACTGTACGTGTTGCTGTGTTCACCCAGGGTCCGGCAGCTGAAGCTGCTCTGGCCGCTGGCGCTGATCGCGTTGGCATGGACGACCTGGCTGCCGAAATGAAAGGCGGCGACCTGAACTATGACGTAGTTATTGCTTCCCCGGATGCAATGCGCGTTGTAGGTCAGTTGGGTCAGATCCTCGGTCCACGTGGCCTGATGCCTAACCCTAAGGTTGGTACCGTAACTCCAGACGTAGCCAGCGCGGTTAAAAACGCCAAGGCTGGTCAGGTTCGTTATCGCACCGACAAAAACGGCATCATTCACACCTCCGTTGGCAAAGTCGGCTTTGATGCCGTCAAGCTGAAGGAAAACGTTGAAGCCCTGATCGCTGATCTGAAGCGTATCAAGCCGGCTTCCTCGAAAGGTATCTACGTTAAGCGCGTAACCCTGAGCACCACTATGGGCCCAGGTCTGGTCATCGACCAAGGCTCGCTGGACGTATAAGACACAGATTGGCGCAGGAGACTGCGTCAATTGAAAAAATTGGGGTCCCTGCCTGGCGGGGGCTATCCAAGACCGTAGGCGGCGCAAGTCTTAAACCACAAGCCTACGCAGATGGTGCTCCCGGTTCCTTACCGAATCAGACACCAAAACGACATCCGGCTTCGGCCAGATGAAACGGTAACAAGCAGGAGTTAAACCCGTGGCAATTAATCTCGAAGACAAGAAGGCCATCGTCGCTGAAGTCAACGAGGCTGCCAAAGCTGCTCTGTCCGCTGTCGTGGCTGATGCCCGTGGTGTGACAGTAGGCGCTATGACCGGACTCCGTAAAGAGGCTCGTGAAGCTGGCGTATACGTACGTGTTGTACGTAATACCCTGCTCAAGCGCGCTGTTGCTGACACTGAATACAGTGTTCTCAACGACGTGTTCACCGGCCCGACTCTGATCGCTTTCTCCAAAGAGCATCCAGGCGCTGCTGCCCGTTTGTTCAAAGAGTTCGCCAAGAGTCAGGATAAGTTCGAGATCAAGGCAGCTGCGTTCGAGGGCAAGTTCCTCGCAGCTAACCAAATCGACGTACTGGCAACACTGCCGACCCGCGACGAAGCCATTTCGCAGCTGATGAGCGTGATTCAAGGCGCTACCAGCAAGCTGGCTCGTACTCTGGCTGCAGTTCGCGAGCAAAAAGAAGCTGCCGCAGCCTAAGGCTGAGCGACTTCTCTCGCGTATTTTTGTTTATTTCGATGGCCGCGTAGGCCGTCCCCCAATTCAGGAAATACAGTAATGTCTATCTCCCAAGAAGATATCCTCAACGCCGTAGCTGAAATGTCGGTTCTGCAGGTTGTTGAGCTGATCAAAGCTTTCGAAGAAAAATTCGGCGTTTCCGCTGCTGCTGCTTCCGCCGGCCCAGCCGCTGTTGCTGCTGTTGCTGAAGAGCAAACCGAATTCAACGTCATGCTGACCGAAGCTGGCGAGAAGAAAGTAAACGTGATCAAGGCAGTACGTGAACTGACCGGTCTGGGCCTGAAAGAAGCCAAGGCTGTAGTTGACGGCGCTCCTGCCATGGTTCTGGAAGCTGTTGCCAAAGACGCAGCTGACAAAGCCAAAGCAGTACTGGAAGAAGCAGGCGCTAAAGTCGAGCTGAAGTAAGCATCGACCTTGCGTCTCCAGCCCAAGCGTTAAGCTGAAGGCTGATGGCTGGTGGCTCTTGCCACCGGCCTTTTTCCGTTCTTGGCTGTCGACTCGGTCGCCGCCATTAACGCGCTGTAGCCACCCGATGCGGTGGTGCAAACCATGGGGTTTGCAAGATTTTCTGGCTGCTCCCGTCGGAGGGGCCAAACAAGCAGGTGACCAAGCTGGGGAACGCTGATGGCTTACTCATATACTGAGAAAAAACGTATCCGCAAGGACTTTAGCAAGTTGCCGGACGTCATGGATGTCCCGTACCTTCTGGCTATCCAGCTGGATTCGTATCGTGAATTCTTGCAGGCGGGAGCGACCAAAGATCAGTTCCGCGACGTGGGCCTGCATGCGGCCTTCAAATCCGTTTTCCCGATCATCAGCTACTCCGGCAATGCTGCGCTGGAGTACGTCGGTTATCGCCTGGGCGAACCGGCATTTGATGTCAAAGAATGCGTGTTGCGCGGTGTTACGTACGCCGTACCGTTGCGGGTAAAAGTCCGCCTGATCATTTTCGATAAAGAATCGTCGAACAAAGCGATCAAGGACATCAAAGAGCAAGAAGTCTACATGGGCGAAATCCCATTGATGACTGAAAACGGTACCTTCGTAATCAACGGTACCGAGCGTGTAATCGTTTCCCAGCTGCACCGTTCCCCGGGCGTGTTCTTTGACCACGACCGCGGTAAGACGCACAGCTCCGGTAAGCTCCTGTACTCCGCGCGGATCATTCCGTACCGCGGTTCGTGGTTGGACTTCGAGTTCGACCCGAAAGACTGCGTGTTCGTGCGTATCGACCGTCGTCGCAAGCTGCCGGCCTCGGTACTGCTGCGCGCACTCGGTTATACCACTGAGCAAGTGCTGGATGCCTTCTACACCACCAACGTATTCAGCCTGAAGGGTGAAACCCTCAGCCTGGAATTGGTGCCTTCGCGCCTGCGTGGTGAAATTGCCGTTCTGGATATCCAGGACGATAAGGGCAAGGTCATTGTTGAGGCTGGTCGCCGTATCACTGCGCGCCACATCAACCAGATCGAAAAAGCCGGTATCAAAGAGCTGGAAGTGCCTCTGGACTACGTTCTGGGCCGCACCACCGCCAAGGTCATCGTTCACCCGGCTACAGGCGAAATCCTGGCTGAGTGCAACACCGAGCTGAACACCGAGATCCTGGCCAAGATCGCCAAGGCTCAGGTTGTTCGCATCGAGACTCTGTACACCAACGATATCGACTGCGGTCCGTTCATCTCCGATACTCTGAAGATCGACTCCACCAGCAACCAATTGGAAGCGCTGGTTGAGATCTATCGCATGATGCGTCCTGGTGAGCCACCGACCAAAGACGCTGCCGAAACCCTGTTCAACAACCTGTTCTTCAGCCCTGAGCGCTATGACCTGTCTGCGGTCGGCCGCATGAAGTTCAACCGTCGTATCGGTCGCACCGAGATCGAAGGTTCGGGCGTACTGTGCAAGGAAGACATTGTTGCGGTCCTGAAGACCCTGGTCGACATCCGTAACGGCAAAGGCATCGTCGACGACATCGACCACTTGGGTAACCGTCGCGTTCGCTGCGTAGGCGAAATGGCCGAGAACCAGTTCCGCGTTGGTCTGGTGCGTGTTGAGCGTGCGGTCAAAGAGCGTCTGTCGATGGCTGAAAGCGAAGGCCTGATGCCGCAAGACCTGATCAACGCCAAGCCAGTGGCTGCGGCGGTGAAAGAGTTCTTCGGTTCCAGCCAGCTCTCGCAGTTCATGGACCAGAACAACCCGCTCTCCGAGATCACCCACAAGCGCCGTGTATCCGCACTGGGCCCAGGTGGTCTGACCCGTGAGCGTGCAGGCTTTGAGGTTCGTGACGTACACCCGACGCACTACGGTCGTGTTTGCCCGATCGAAACGCCGGAAGGTCCGAACATCGGTCTGATCAACTCCTTGGCTGCGTACGCGCGCACCAACCAGTACGGCTTCCTCGAGAGTCCGTACCGTGTGGTTAAGGACGCTCTGGTCACCGACGAGATCGTTTTCCTGTCCGCCATCGAAGAAGCTGATCACGTGATCGCTCAGGCCTCGGCCACGATGAGTGACAAGAAAGTCCTGATCGATGAGCTGGTAGCTGTTCGTCACTTGAACGAGTTCACCGTCAAGGCGCCGGAAGACGTCACCTTGATGGACGTTTCGCCGAAGCAGGTAGTGTCGGTTGCAGCGTCGTTGATCCCGTTCCTGGAGCACGACGACGCCAACCGTGCGTTGATGGGTTCCAACATGCAGCGTCAAGCTGTACCCACCCTGCGTGCTGACAAGCCGCTGGTAGGTACCGGCATGGAGCGTAACGTAGCGCGTGACTCCGGCGTTTGCGTCGTGGCGCGTCGTGGTGGCGTGATCGACTCCGTTGATGCCAGCCGTATCGTGGTTCGTGTTGCTGATGACGAAGTTGAAACCGGCGAAGCTGGTGTCGACATCTACAACCTGACCAAGTACACCCGTTCGAACCAGAACACCTGCATCAACCAGCGTCCGCTGGTGAGCAAAGGTGATCGCGTTCAGCGTAGCGACATCATGGCTGACGGCCCGTCCACCGACATGGGTGAGCTGGCTCTGGGTCAGAACATGCGTATCGCGTTCATGGCGTGGAACGGCTTCAACTTCGAAGACTCCATCTGCCTGTCCGAGCGTGTTGTTCAAGAAGACCGCTTCACCACGATCCACATTCAGGAACTGACCTGTGTGGCTCGTGACACCAAGCTTGGGCCAGAAGAGATCACTGCGGACATCCCGAACGTGGGTGAAGCTGCACTGAACAAGCTGGACGAAGCCGGTATCGTTTACGTAGGTGCTGAAGTTGGCGCAGGCGACATCCTGGTTGGTAAGGTCACTCCGAAAGGCGAGACTCAGCTGACTCCGGAAGAGAAGCTGCTGCGTGCCATCTTCGGTGAAAAAGCCAGCGACGTTAAGGACACCTCCCTGCGTGTGCCTACCGGCACCAAAGGTACTGTCATCGACGTACAAGTCTTCACCCGTGACGGTGTTGAGCGTGATGCTCGTGCACTGTCCATCGAGAAGACTCAACTCGACGAGATCCGTAAGGACCTGAACGAAGAGTTCCGCATCGTTGAAGGTGCGACCTTCGAACGTCTGCGTTCCGCTCTGGTAGGCCACAAGGCCGAAGGTGGCGCAGGTCTGAAGAAAGGTCAGGACATTACCGATGAAGTTCTCGACGGTCTTGAGCACGGCCAGTGGTTCAAACTGCGCATGGCTGAAGATGCTCTGAACGAGCAGCTCGAGAAGGCTCAGGCCTATATCGTTGATCGCCGCCGTCTGCTGGACGACAAGTTCGAAGACAAGAAGCGCAAACTGCAGCAGGGCGATGACCTGGCTCCAGGCGTGCTGAAAATCGTCAAGGTTTACCTGGCAATCCGTCGCCGCATCCAGCCGGGCGACAAGATGGCCGGTCGTCACGGTAACAAGGGTGTGGTCTCTGTGATCATGCCGGTTGAAGACATGCCGCACGATGCCAATGGCACCCCGGTCGACGTCGTCCTCAACCCGTTGGGCGTACCTTCGCGTATGAACGTTGGTCAGATCCTCGAAACTCACCTGGGCCTCGCGGCCAAAGGTCTGGGCGAGAAGATCAATCGTATGATCGAAGAGCAACGCAAGGTCGCTGACCTGCGTAAGTTCCTGCACGAGATCTACAACGAGATCGGCGGTCGTAACGAAGAGCTGGACACCTTCTCCGACCAGGAAATCCTGGATCTGGCGAAGAACCTGCGCGGCGGCGTTCCAATGGCTACCCCGGTGTTCGACGGTGCCAAGGAAAGCGAAATCAAGGCCATGCTGAAACTGGCAGACCTGCCAGAAAGCGGCCAGATGCAGCTGTTCGACGGTCGTACCGGCAACAAGTTCGAGCGCCCGGTTACTGTTGGCTACATGTACATGCTGAAGCTGAACCACTTGGTAGACGACAAGATGCACGCTCGTTCTACCGGTTCGTACAGCCTGGTTACCCAGCAGCCGCTGGGTGGTAAGGCTCAGTTCGGTGGTCAGCGTTTCGGGGAGATGGAGGTCTGGGCACTGGAAGCATACGGTGCTGCTTACACTCTGCAAGAAATGCTCACAGTGAAGTCGGACGATGTGAACGGTCGGACCAAGATGTACAAAAACATCGTGGACGGCGATCACCGTATGGAGCCGGGCATGCCCGAGTCCTTCAACGTGTTGATCAAAGAAATTCGTTCCCTCGGCATCGATATCGATCTGGAAACCGAATAACACGTGACGCGAATCGAGAGCGGGGCTGTTTAGCCCGCTCTCTGCTCCGCCAGGAGGAAAGGCCTTGAAAGACCTACTGAATTTGCTGAAAAACCAGGGTCAAGTCGAAGAGTTCGACGCCATCCGTATTGGGTTGGCATCGCCTGAGATGATCCGTTCGTGGTCGTTCGGTGAAGTTAAAAAACCGGAAACCATCAACTACCGTACGTTCAAACCTGAGCGTGACGGCCTGTTCTGCGCCAAGATCTTTGGCCCGGTAAAGGATTACGAGTGCCTGTGCGGTAAGTACAAGCGCTTGAAGCACCGTGGTGTGATCTGCGAGAAGTGCGGCGTTGAAGTTGCGCTGGCCAAAGTTCGTCGTGAGCGCATGGCGCACATCGAACTGGCTTCGCCGGTTGCCCACATCTGGTTCCTGAAATCGCTGCCGTCCCGTATCGGCTTGCTGATGGACATGACCCTGCGTGATATCGAGCGCGTTCTCTACTTCGAGAGCTATGTCGTTATCGATCCAGGCATGACCACCCTTGAAAAAGGTCAGCTGCTGAACGACGAGCAGTACTTCGAAGCGCTGGAAGAGTTCGGCGACGATTTCGATGCCCGCATGGGTGCCGAAGCTGTCCGCGAACTGCTGCACGCTATCGACCTGGAACACGAGATTGGTCGCCTGCGTGAAGAAATTCCGCAAACCAACTCTGAAACCAAGATCAAGAAGCTGTCCAAGCGTCTGAAGTTGATGGAAGCCTTCCAAGGCTCCGGTAACTTGCCAGAGTGGATGGTGCTGACCGTTCTGCCGGTTCTGCCGCCAGACCTGCGTCCGCTGGTACCGTTGGATGGTGGCCGTTTCGCAACGTCCGACCTCAACGACCTGTACCGCCGCGTGATCAACCGTAACAACCGCTTGAAGCGCCTGCTTGATCTGTCCGCTCCGGACATCATCGTGCGCAACGAAAAGCGTATGTTGCAGGAAGCTGTCGATGCCCTGCTCGACAACGGTCGTCGTGGCCGCGCTATCACCGGTTCCAACAAGCGTCCTCTGAAATCCTTGGCTGACATGATCAAGGGTAAGCAAGGTCGTTTCCGTCAGAACTTGCTCGGTAAGCGTGTTGACTACTCCGGTCGTTCGGTAATTACCGTAGGCCCGACCCTGCGTCTGCACCAGTGCGGTCTGCCTAAGAAGATGGCTCTCGAGCTGTTCAAGCCGTTCATCTTCGGCAAGCTGGAAATGCGCGGTCTCGCGACCACCATCAAAGCGGCCAAGAAAATGGTCGAGCGCGAACTGCCAGAGGTTTGGGACGTTCTCGCTGAAGTGATTCGCGAACACCCGGTTCTCCTCAACCGTGCACCGACCCTTCACCGTCTGGGTATCCAGGCGTTTGAACCGGTACTGATCGAAGGCAAGGCTATCCAGCTGCACCCTCTGGTCTGTGCTGCGTACAACGCCGACTTCGACGGCGACCAAATGGCCGTGCACGTACCGCTGACACTGGAAGCCCAGTTGGAAGCGCGTGCGTTGATGATGTCGACCAACAACATTCTGTCGCCAGCCAACGGTGAGCCAATCATCGTTCCGTCGCAGGACGTTGTATTGGGTCTGTACTACATGACTCGTGAAGCGATCAACGCCAAGGGCGAAGGTCGTGTGTTCGCTGACCTGCAAGAAGTTGACCGTGTGTTCCGTGCCGGCGAAGCCGCGCTGCATGCCAAGGTCAAAGTGCGGATCAACGAAACCGTCAACGACCGTGACGGCGGCAGCGTGACCAACACCCGTATTGTCGACACCACTGTCGGCCGTGCGCTGTTGTATCAAGTTGTGCCAAAAGGTCTGTCGTACGACGTCGTCAACCTGCCGATGAAGAAAAAGGCGATCTCCAAGCTGATCAACCAGTGCTACCGCGTGGTTGGTTTGAAAGAGACCGTTATCTTCGCCGACCAGTTGATGTACACCGGTTTTGCTTATTCGACCATTTCCGGCGTTTCCATCGGTGTTAACGACTTCGTTATCCCGGATGAAAAAGCCCGCATCATCGGTGCCGCCACCGACGAAGTGAAAGAAATCGAGAGCCAGTATGCGTCCGGCCTGGTAACCCAGGGCGAGAAGTACAACAAGGTGATCGACCTTTGGTCCAAGGCGAACGACGAAGTTTCCAAGGCGATGATGGCCAACCTCTCGAAAGAGAAAGTCATCGACCGTCACGGCGACGAAGTCGAGCAAGAGTCCTTCAACTCGATGTACATGATGGCCGACTCGGGCGCACGGGGTTCTGCTGCGCAGATCCGTCAGCTCGCCGGTATGCGTGGCCTGATGGCCAAGCCGGACGGTTCCATCATTGAAACGCCGATTACTGCGAACTTCCGTGAAGGTTTGAGCGTACTTCAGTACTTCATCTCCACTCACGGTGCTCGTAAAGGTCTGGCGGATACCGCGTTGAAAACGGCTAACTCCGGTTACCTGACTCGTCGTCTGGTAGACGTTGCACAAGATCTGGTTGTAACCGAGATCGATTGCGGCACCGAGCATGGCCTGCTGATGACTCCGCACATTGAAGGCGGTGACGTTGTAGAGCCGCTGGGTGAGCGCGTACTGGGTCGTGTTATTGCCCGTGACGTATTCAAGCCGGGTACCGAGGAAGTTATCGTTCCTGCCGGCACTCTGGTTGATGAGAAGTGGGTCGAGTTCATCGAACTCAACAGCATCGACGAAGTGATCGTTCGTTCGCCGATCAGCTGCGAAACCCGCTATGGCATTTGCGCCAAGTGCTACGGCCGCGACCTGGCTCGTGGTCACCAGGTGAACATCGGTGAGTCGGTTGGCGTAATCGCTGCCCAGTCCATCGGTGAGCCGGGTACCCAGTTGACGATGCGTACGTTCCACATCGGTGGTGCGGCAAGCCGGACCTCTGCAGCTGACAGCGTTCAGGTGAAAAATGGCGGTACCGTCCGTCTGCACAACCTGAAACATGTTGAGCGAGTGGATGGCCACCTGGTTGCCGTTTCCCGTTCCGGTGAACTGGCAATCGCTGATGACTTCGGCCGTGAGCGTGAGCGCTACAAGCTGCCGTACGGTGCTGTGATTTCGGTTAAAGAAGGTGACAAGGTCGACGCTGGCGCAATCGTGGCCAAGTGGGACCCGCACACTCACCCGATCGTTACCGAAATGAAAGGTACCGTGACCTACGTGGGCATGGAAGAAGGCATTACGATCAAGCGTCAGACTGACGAATTGACCGGTATGACCAACATTGAAGTTCTCGATCCGAAAGATCGTCCAGCTGCCGGTAAAGACATCCGTCCTGCCGTGAAGATGGTTGATGACAACGGCAAGGATCTGTTGCTGCCAGGCACTGACGTAATCGCTCAGTACTTCCTGCCAGCCAACGCCCTGGTCGGTGTAGCGGATGGTGCGAAGATCGCGATCGGTGATGTTATCGCGCGTATCCCGCAAGAAACTTCGAAGACCCGTGACATCACCGGTGGTCTGCCGCGTGTTGCCGACTTGTTCGAAGCTCGTCGTCCGAAGGAAGCGTCGATTCTGGCTGAAGTCAGCGGCACCATCGCGTTCGGTAAAGAGACCAAAGGCAAGCGCCGTCTGGTCATTACCCCGAACGACGGTAGCGATCCGTATGAAGAGCTGATTCCGAAGTGGCGTCACCTGAACGTGTTCGAAGGCGAGCAGGTAAACCGCGGCGAAGTTATCTCCGACGGTCCGAGCGATCCACACGACATCCTGCGTCTGCTGGGTGTGAGTGCGCTCGCCAAGTACATCGTCAACGAGATCCAGGACGTTTACCGCCTGCAAGGCGTGAAGATCAACGATAAGCACATCGAGACCATCCTGCGTCAGATGTTGCGTAAAGTTGAGATCTCCGAGTCCGGCGATTCCAGCTTCATCAAGGGCGACCAGATGGAACTGACTCACGTACTGGTAGAGAACGAGAAGCTGGCAGCCGAAGACAAGTTCGTTGCCAAGTTCACTCGCGTGTTGCTGGGTATCACCAAGGCGTCGTTGTCCACTGAGTCGTTCATCTCGGCGGCCTCCTTCCAGGAGACCACTCGCGTACTGACCGAAGCAGCGGTAACCGGCAAGCGCGATTACCTGCGCGGCCTGAAAGAAAACGTGGTCGTGGGTCGTCTGATCCCGGCGGGTACCGGTTTGGCATACCACAGCGAGCGTAAGCGTCGCCGTGATGCTGACAAGCCGCTGCGCGTTAGCGCCAGTGAAGTGGAAGCTGCACTGACCGAAGCGCTGAACTCTAGCGGTAACTGAGTTCTGCGATAAATAAGTCTGGGCCCTGGCAGCCCCCATTCGTCGGATCGAGGCATTTTTGCCCCGGTTCGATGGAAGGGGAGGTCGGGGCCTTGCCTTGACTGGGGGCAAGATCCTCTTTAGACTCTTGTACCCCTAAATTTGGCGGGAATGCGTTCCTGCCATTTTGCTTTTCTTGCAAGACAATAGCGTCGCAAGACAACAGTGGAGCTAGTAGATGGCAACTATCAACCAGCTGGTACGTCAGCCGCGTAAGCGTATCGTCGAGAAATCCGACGTACCTGCGCTGCAGAACTGCCCGCAACGTCGTGGCGTATGCACCCGTGTGTATACCACCACGCCGAAAAAACCTAACTCGGCACTGCGTAAAGTATGCCGTGTGCGTCTGACCAACGGTTTCGAGGTTTCCTCGTACATCGGTGGTGAAGGCCACAACCTGCAAGAGCACAGCGTGGTACTGATCCGCGGCGGTCGTGTAAAAGACTTGCCAGGTGTTCGTTACCACACCGTACGCGGCTCCTTGGATACTTCCGGCGTTAAAGGTCGTAACCAGGGTCGTTCGAAGTACGGTACCAAGAAGCCTAAGTAGTAGCGGCTTTTTGTAAAACTGAATCATCTTATTTTCTGAGTCGATAAGAGTAAGGTCGGAGGCGTCCCGAAAGGGCACCGATTCCGAGCGAACCTGAAGACCGTTTGAGGGCTTATCCATGCCAAGAAGACGCGTAGCAGCCAAGCGCGAAGTGCTTGACGATCCAAAATACGGAAGCCAAATTCTGGCCAAGTTCATGAACCACGTGATGGAAAGCGGCAAGAAAGCCGTTGCCGAGCGTATCGTTTATGGCGCGCTGGAAAAGGTTAAAGAACGCAAGAACAGCGACCCCCTGGAAATCTTCGAGAAAGCTCTCGACGCCATCGCTCCGCTGGTCGAAGTGAAGTCGCGCCGTGTAGGCGGTGCTACTTACCAGGTTCCGGTTGAAGTTCGTCCGTCCCGTCGTAACGCTCTGGCAATGCGCTGGTTGGTAGACTTCGCCCGTAAGCGCGGCGAGAAGTCTATGGCTCTGCGTTTGGCTGGCGAACTGTTGGACGCTGCCGAAGGTAAAGGTGCTGCTGTTAAGAAGCGTGAAGACGTGCACCGTATGGCTGAAGCTAACAAAGCTTTCTCGCACTACCGCTTCTAATTTTAGCTTCACTAATTATGCGAGGGCTTTATGGCTCGTACTACTCCGATTAGCCGCTACCGTAACATCGGTATCGTCGCTCACGTGGATGCTGGTAAAACCACCACCACCGAGCGCGTACTGTTTTACACCGGCAAAAGTCACAAAATGGGCGAGGTGCATGATGGCGCCGCGACCACAGACTGGATGGTTCAGGAGCAGGAGCGTGGTATTACCATTACTTCTGCTGCCATTACCGCCTTCTGGAAAGGTTCCGAGAAGCAGTACAAAGACGAGCACCGCTTCAACGTAATCGATACCCCAGGCCACGTAGACTTCACTATTGAAGTTGAACGTTCCCTGCGCGTACTCGACGGCGCTGTCGTTGTGTTCTGCGGTACCTCGGGTGTTGAGCCTCAGTCGGAAACCGTATGGCGTCAGGCCAACAAATACGGCGTTCCGCGTCTTGTTTACGTAAACAAGATGGACCGTGCTGGTGCCAACTTCCTGCGCGTGATCGGTCAGATCAAGCAGCGTCTGGGTCACACTCCGGTGCCAATCCAATTGGCTATCGGTTCCGAAGACAACTTCCAGGGTCAGATCGATCTGATCAACATGGAAGCTGTTTACTGGAATGACGCTGACAAAGGCATGGTTCCTGTTCGCAAGCCTATCCCTGCCGAGCTTCAAGAGCTGGCTGACGAGTGGCGCAACAACATGGTTGAGGCTGCTGCCGAAGCCAGCGAAGAGCTGATGAACAAGTACCTCGAAGGTGAAGAACTCACCAACGCGGAAATCAAGGCCGCTCTGCGTCAGCGTACTATCGCTGGCGAAATCGTCCTGGCTGTTTGCGGTTCTTCCTTCAAGAACAAGGGTGTTCCCCTGGTTCTCGACGCCGTTATCGACTTCCTGCCTGCTCCAACCGATATTCCTGCTATCAAGGGTTCCAACCCTGATAACGAGGAAGAAGAGATGGAGCGTCATGCTGACGACAGCGAGCCGTTCTCGGCTCTGGCGTTCAAGATCGCTACCGACCCATTCGTGGGTACCTTGACCTTCGTCCGCGTTTACTCGGGCGTGTTGGCATCCGGCGACGGCGTGATCAACTCGGTTAAAGGCAAGAAAGAGCGCGTGGGTCGTATGGTGCAGATGCACGCAAACGCCCGTGAAGAGATCAAGGAAGTTCGCGCTGGTGACATCGCGGCCCTGATCGGCATGAAGGACGTCACCACTGGTGAGACTTTGTGCGACGCTGCCAAGCCAATCATCCTGGTTCGCATGGACTTCCCGGAGCCGGTTATTTCGGTTGCCGTAGAGCCTAAGACCAAGGATGACCAGGAAAAAATGGGTATCGCTCTGGGCAAGCTTGCTCAGGAAGATCCATCTTTCCGCGTCAAGACTGATGAAGAGACTGGTCAAACGATCATCTCCGGCATGGGCGAGCTGCACCTGGACATCCTGGTTGACCGGATGCGCCGTGAGTTCAACGTCGAAGCCAACATCGGTAAGCCTCAGGTTTCCTATCGTGAGCGCATCACGAAGAACTGTGAAATCGAAGGCAAGTTCGTTCGTCAGTCCGGCGGTCGTGGTCAGTTCGGTCACTGCTGGATCCGTTTTGCTCCTGCTGACGAAGGTCAGGAAGGTCTGCAATTCTTGAACGAAGTAGTGGGTGGTGTTGTTCCTAAGGAATACATCCCTGCTATCCAGAAGGGTATCGAAGAGCAGATGAAGAACGGTGTTGTTGCCGGCTATCCGCTGATCGGCCTGAAAGCAACCGTTTTTGACGGTTCTTACCACGACGTCGACTCCAACGAGATGGCGTTTAAGGTGGCTGCTTCCATGGCAACCAAGCAACTGGCCCAGAAGGGCGGTGGTGAGTTGCTTGAGCCAATCATGGCGGTAGAAGTTGTTACACCTGAAGACTATATGGGTGATGTCATGGGCGACCTTAACCGTCGTCGCGGCATGATCTTGGGTATGGAAGACACGGTTTCCGGCAAAGTGATTCGCGCCGAGGTTCCGCTGGGTGAGATGTTCGGTTATGCGACCGACGTTCGCTCCATGTCCCAGGGTCGCGCAAGCTACTCTATGGAATTCAAAAAATACAACACAGCTCCGGCGCACATCGCTGAAACTGTATCCAAAAAACAAGGCTGATTCAGTCCTTTAGGCAAGGAGTTAATTGTCGTGGCTAAAGAAAAATTTGATCGTTCCCTACCGCACGTAAACGTTGGCACCATCGGCCACGTTGACCACGGTAAAACCACTCTGACCGCTGCTCTGACTCGCGTCTGCTCCGAAGTTTTCGGTTCGGCCGTAGTTGAATTCGACAAGATCGACAGCGCACCAGAAGAAAAAGCTCGTGGTATCACCATCAACACTGCGCACGTTGAGTACAACTCGAACATTCGTCACTACGCTCACGTTGACTGCCCAGGTCACGCTGACTATGTGAAGAACATGATCACTGGTGCTGCCCAGATGGACGGCGCGATCCTGGTTTGCTCGGCCGCTGATGGTCCGATGCCACAAACCCGTGAGCACATCCTGCTGTCCCGTCAGGTAGGCGTTCCGTACATCGTGGTTTTCCTGAACAAGGCTGACCTGGTAGACGACGCTGAGCTGCTGGAACTGGTTGAGATGGAAGTGCGCGATCTGCTGAGCACTTACGACTTCCCAGGCGACGACACTCCGATCATCATCGGTTCTGCTCGTATGGCTCTGGAAGGCAAAGACGACAACGAAATGGGTACTACCGCTGTTAAGAAGCTGGTAGAAACTCTGGACAGCTACATCCCAGAGCCAGTTCGTCTGACCGACAAGCCGTTCCTGATGCCAATCGAAGACGTGTTCTCGATCTCTGGTCGCGGTACTGTTGTGACTGGTCGTATCGAGCGCGGTATCGTTCGCGTTCAAGACCCGCTGGAAATCGTTGGTCTGCGTGACACTACCACCACCACCTGCACCGGTGTTGAGATGTTCCGCAAACTGCTCGACGAAGGTCGTGCTGGCGAGAACTGCGGCGTTCTGCTGCGTGGCACCAAGCGTGACGACGTTGAGCGTGGTCAGGTTCTGGTTAAGCCAGGTTCGGTTAAGCCGCACACCAAGTTCACCGCAGAAGTTTACGTTCTGAGCAAGGAAGAAGGCGGTCGTCACACTCCGTTCTTCAAAGGCTACCGTCCACAGTTCTACTTCCGTACTACTGACGTGACTGGTAACTGCCAGCTGCCAGAAGGCGTTGAAATGGTAATGCCAGGCGATAACATCCAGATGGAAGTTACCCTGATCAAGACCATCGCAATGGAAGACGGCCTGCGCTTCGCTATTCGTGAAGGCGGCCGTACCGTTGGTGCTGGTGTTGTAGCTAAAATCATCGAGTAAGCATCTCTCCTGAGATAGCTTCGATGCTTTGAAAAGCCCCCGCTCAGCGGGGGCTTTTTTATTGGGTTGACACCTATCTGGGGCGTCTATAGAATTGCGCCTCCTTTTAACGGGTGCATTGCGCCCGGTGGGAATAGCAGCCGGAGTCTGAAATCCAATGCAAAATCAGCAAATCCGTATCAGGTTGAAGGCTTTTGACCATCGCCTGATCGACCAATCCACCCAGGAAATCGTGGAAACCGCGAAACGTACTGGTGCTCAAGTGCGTGGTCCAATTCCACTGCCTACCCGTAAAGAGCGGTTCACCGTTCTGGTCTCTCCGCACGTCAACAAAGACGCGCGTGACCAGTACGAGATCCGTACTCATAAGCGCGTACTGGACATCGTCCAGCCAACGGATAAAACCGTTGATGCACTTATGAAGCTCGATCTGGCGGCCGGTGTGGAAGTACAGATCAGCCTCGGCTAAGACTTGGGTCTTAGTCGTGTAACGCTCTGAAATGGGCGGCCATAGCGGGTGAAAGCCCCGTACACTCATGAGGTTTACAACATGACTATTGGTGTAGTCGGTCGTAAATGCGGTATGACCCGTATTTTCACCGAAGAAGGTGTCTCCATTCCGGTCACGGTCATTGAGATCGAGCCGAATCGCGTCACCCAGTTCAAAACTGAAGAAACCGATGGCTATCGTGCAGTGCAAGTCACTGTCGGCGAGCGTCGTGCTTCGCGCGTGACTTCTGCTCAAGCAGGTCACTTCGCTAAAGCAAACGTTGCAGCTGGTCGTACTGTCATGGAGTTCCGTCTCGAAGACGGCGACTACCAGGCTGGCGATCTGATCAACGCTGAAATCTTCGCCGCTGGTCAACTGGTTGATGTAACCGGTCAGTCCAAGGGTAAAGGCTTCCAGGGTACGATCAAGCGTTGGAATTTCCGTGGCCAAGACAACACTCACGGTAACTCCGTTTCCCACCGCGTCCCGGGCTCTATTGGCCAGTGCCAGACTCCTGGTCGTGTATTCAAGGGCAAGAAAATGTCCGGTCATATGGGCGCTGAGCGCGTGACCGTGCAGTCCCTCGAAGTAGTGCGCGTCGACGCTGAACGCAATCTGTTGTTGGTCAAGGGTGCTGTTCCTGGCGCTACTGGCGGCAACCTGGTTGTACGTCCAGCGGCCAAGGCTCGCGGTTAAGGGGAAGCTGACATGCAATTAAATGTAAATGACGCTCAAGCGATCGAAGTTTCCGAACTGACATTTGGCGGCGAATTCAACGAGACGCTGGTTCACCAAGCAGTCGTGGCCTACATGGCCGGCGGCCGTCAAGGTAGCAAGCAGCAAAAGACCCGTTCCGACGTTCGTGGTGGCGGTAAGCGCCCTTGGCGTCAGAAAGGTACTGGCCGTGCTCGTGCCGGTACTATCCGTAGCCCAATCTGGCGTGGCGGCGGTACCACTTTCGCAGCTCGTCCGCAGGATCACTCGCAGAAGCTCAACAAGAAGATGTACCGCGCAGCTCTGCGCTCCATCCTTGCTGAACTCGTGCGTACCGACCGTCTGGTCGTGGTTCAGGACTTCGCTGTTGAAAGCCCGAAAACCAAAGATCTGCTGGGCAAACTGAACGACATGAGCCTGACCGACGTTTTGATCGTGTCGGAAGCTGTTGATCAGAACCTGTACCTGGCTGCTCGTAACCTGCCACACGTTGATGTACGTGACGTGCAAGGTTCCGATCCAGTTAGTCTGATCGCATACGACAAGGTGTTGATCACCGTGTCGGCCGTGAAGAAATTCGAGGAGCTGCTGGGATGAACCAGGAACGCGTATTTAAAGTTCTGCTTGGCCCGCACGTTTCCGAAAAGGCTACGGTTCTGGCTGACAAGAAAGGCCAGTTCGTTTTCAAGGTTGCAACTGACGCAACCAAGCTGGAAATCAAGAAGGCCGTCGAAAGCCTGTTCAGCGTGAAAGTAGAGCGTGTTACTACCCTGAACGTTTTGGGTAAGAGCAAGCGCACTGCTCGCGGTCTGGGCAAGCGTAATGACTGGAAGAAGGCAGTTATCTCCCTTCAGCCAGGCCAAGATCTCGATTTCAGCAGCAGTGCTGAGTAAGGAAGGGGTGCATCATGGCAATCGTTAAATGCAAACCGACTTCCCCTGGCCGCCGTTTTGTGGTCAAGGTGGTCAACCAGGAGCTGCATAAAGGCGCTCCTCACGCACCGCTGCTCGAGAAGAAATCGAAGTCTGGTGGTCGTAACAACAATGGTCGTATTACCACTCGTCACATCGGTGGTGGCCATAAGCAGCATTATCGTCTGGTCGACTTCCGTCGCAACGACAAAGATGGCATCGCTGCCACTGTCGAGCGTATCGAATACGATCCAAACCGTACTGCTCACATCGCTCTGCTGCTGTACGCAGATGGCGAGCGTCGCTACATCATCGCCCCTAAAGGCGTGAGCGCTGGCGACCAGCTGATCGCAGGTGCTCTGGCACCGATCAAGCCGGGCAACGCTCTGCAACTGCGCAACATTCCAGTTGGTAGCACCGTACACGGCATCGAATTGAAGCCAGGTAAAGGCGCGCAAATCGCTCGTTCCGCTGGTGCTTCGGCTCAGCTGATCGCTCGTGAAGGTGTCTACGTGACCCTGCGTCTGCGTTCTGGTGAGATGCGTAAAGTGCTGGCTGAATGCCGTGCGACCCTGGGCGAAGTCTCGAACTCCGAGCACAGCCTGCGTTCGTTGGGTAAAGCTGGTGCCAAACGCTGGCGTGGCGTTCGCCCAACCGTTCGTGGTGTTGCCATGAACCCGGTTGACCACCCACACGGTGGTGGTGAAGGTCGTACCTCTGGTGGTCGTCATCCGGTATCGCCATGGGGCTTCCCGACTAAGGGCGCGAAGACTCGTGGTAATAAGCGTACCGACAAAATGATCGTCCGTCGTCGCAAGTAAATAGAGGGATACGACAGTGCCACGTTCTCTGAAAAAAGGTCCTTTTATTGATCTTCACCTACTGAAGAAGATCGAAGTGGCGGCGGAAAAGAACGATCGCAAACCAGTTAAGACCTGGTCGCGTCGTTCGATGATCCTGCCACAAATGGTCGGTCTGACCATCGCAGTACACAACGGTCGTCAACACGTCCCAGTTCTCGTTAACGAAGACATGGTCGGCCACAAACTGGGCGAGTTCGCCGGTACCCGCACTTATCGTGGGCACGTGGCAGACAAGAAAGCCAAGCGTTAAGGGGTTAGGAAATGGAAGTAGCCGCTAAGTTGTCGGGCGCTCGAATCTCCGCCCAGAAAGCCCGCTTGGTCGCCGACCAGATCCGCGGGAAGAAGGTGGGCGAAGCGCTCAACCTGTTGGCTTTCAGCAGTAAGAAAGCCGCCGAGATCATGAAGAAAGTGCTGGAGTCGGCCGTAGCCAACGCCGAGCATAACGAAGGCGCAGACGTTGATGACCTGAAAGTCAGCACCGTTTTCGTTAACGAAGGGCGTTCGCTGAAGCGCATCATGCCACGTGCCAAAGGCCGTGCTGATCGCATCGTCAAGCGGTCTTGCCATATCACTGTCAAGGTTGCTGACAAGTAACGGAGTCGAAGAGATGGGTCAGAAAGTACATCCCATTGGCATTCGCCTGGGAATCGTCAAGGAGCACACCTCCGTCTGGTACGCAGACGGTCGGACTTATGCGGACTACTTGTTCGCTGATCTGAAGGTGCGTGAGTATCTCCAAGACAAACTAAAAAGCGCGTCCGTAAGCCGTATCGATATCCATCGTCCGGCCCAAACTGCACGTATCACCATCCACACCGCTCGTCCAGGTATCGTTATCGGGAAGAAAGGTGAAGATGTTGAGAAACTGCGTCAGGACCTGACCAAGCAAATGGGTGTGCCTGTGCACATCAATATCGAAGAGATCCGCAAGCCGGAGCTCGACGGTATGCTGGTTGCGCAGAGCGTAGCTCAGCAGCTGGAGCGTCGCGTAATGTTCCGTCGCGCTATGAAGCGTGCCGTACAGAACGCAATGCGCATTGGTGCCAAAGGCATCAAAATCCAAGTGAGCGGTCGTCTCGGCGGTGCTGAAATCGCACGTACTGAATGGTATCGCGAAGGTCGTGTGCCACTGCACACCCTGCGTGCCGACATCGACTATGCCAACTACGAAGCTCACACCACTTACGGTGTGATCGGTGTAAAGGTTTGGATCTTCAAAGGCGAAGTAATTGGTGGTCGCCAAGAAGAACTGAAACCACAAGCACCAGCGCCTCGTAAAAAAGCTGCTAAGTAAGGGGTACGCCAAATGTTGCAACCTAAGCGTACGAAGTTCCGCAAGCAGATGACAGGCCACAACCGTGGTCTGGCTCAGCGCGGTAGCAAAGTCAGCTTCGGCGAGTTCGCGCTGAAGTCTGTAGCTCGTGGTCGTCTCACCGCTCGTCAGATCGAGTCAGCGCGTCGTGCTCTGACCCGTCACGTAAAACGTGGTGGCAAGATCTGGATCCGTGTATTCCCGGACAAGCCGATTTCCAAAAAACCTCTCGAGGTTCGGATGGGTAAAGGTAAGGGTAACGTGGAATACTGGGTTGCCCAGATTCAGCCAGGCAAAGTCCTGTATGAAATCGAGGGTGTTTCTGAAGAGCTGGCGCGTGAGGCTTTCGCCCTGGCTGCTGCAAAGCTGCCGCTCGCCACCTCCTTTGTTAAACGGACGGTGATGTGATGAAAGCGAATGAACTTCGTGAAAAATCCGCACAGCAGCTGAACGAGCAACTGCTCGGCCTGCTGCGCGACCAGTTCAATCTGCGTATGCAGAAAGCAACTGGCCAGTTGGGGCAGTCTCATCTGCTCTCGCAAGTTAAGCGTGACATCGCTCGCGTGAAGACTGTGCTCAACCAGCAGGCAGGTAAGTGATCATGGCTGAAGCCGAAAAGACTGTCCGTACGCTGACTGGCCGTGTTGTCAGCGACAAGATGGACAAAACCATCACCGTTCTGATCGAGCGTCGCGTTAAGCACCCGATCTACGGTAAATATGTTAAGCGTTCGACTAAGCTGCACGCGCACGACGAAACCAATCAGTGCCACATCGGCGACAAAGTCACTATTCGTGAAACTCGTCCGCTGGCCAAGACCAAGTCTTGGGCACTGGTTGATGTTCTCGAACGCGCTGTGGAAGTCTAAGGACTAGGGGTCGGAGAAATTATATGATTCAGACTCAATCCATGCTCGATGTGGCCGATAACAGCGGCGCTCGCCGCGTTATGTGCATCAAGGTGCTGGGTGGCTCCCATCGTCGTTACGCTGGTATCGGTGACATCATCAAAGTTACCGTGAAGGAAGCAATTCCTCGCGGTAAGGTGAAAAAAGGCCAAGTGATGACTGCTGTTGTAGTCCGCACTCGTCACGGCGTACGCCGTGCAGATGGCTCCATTATCCGCTTTGATGGCAACGCTGCTGTTCTTCTGAACAACAAGCAAGAGCCGATCGGCACCCGTATCTTTGGGCCAGTGACCCGTGAACTTCGTACTGAGAAGTTCATGAAGATCGTCTCGCTCGCCCCAGAAGTGCTGTAAGGAGATCCGACATGCAAAAGATTCGTCGTGACGACGAGATCATCGTGATCGCCGGCAAAGACAAAGGTAAGCGCGGTAAGGTGCTGAAGGTTCTCGCTGACGACCGTCTGGTCGTTGGTGGTCTGAACCTGGTCAAGCGTCATACCAAGCCTAACCCGATGTCGGGCGTACAGGGCGGTATCGTCGAGAAAGAAGCGCCACTGCACGCTTCTAACGTCGCCATCTTCAACGGCGAAACCAACAAGGCTGATCGCGTTGGTTTCAAAGTAGAAGACGGTAAGAAAATTCGTGTCTTCAAGTCGACCCAAAAAGCGGTTGATGCTTGAACACTGCTAGGTAGATAAGACCATGGCACGACTACAAGAGATTTACCGGAAGGAAATCGCCCCTAAGCTTAAGGAAGAACTTAAGCTTGGGAACGTGATGGAAGTTCCGCGCGTTACCAAAATCACCCTGAACATGGGTCTGGGCGAAGCGATCGGCGACAAAAAAGTCATCGAGCACGCTGTTGCTGACCTGGAAAAGATCACCGGCCAAAAAGTCGTTGTGACCTACGCTCGGAAATCCATCGCTGGCTTTAAAGTCCGTGAAGGTTGGCCGATCGGCGTCAAGGTAACTCTGCGCCGTGAGCGTATGTACGAATTCCTGGATCGTCTGCTGTCGATCTCCCTGCCTCGGGTTCGCGACTTCCGCGGCCTGAATGCCAAGTCCTTCGATGGTCGTGGTAACTACAGCATGGGCGTGAAAGAGCAGATCATCTTCCCGGAAATCGACTACGACAAGATCGATGCTCTCCGCGGTCTGGACATCACCCTGACCACCACTGCCAAGAACGATGATGAAGGTCGCGCCCTGCTGCGTGCTTTCAAATTCCCGTTCCGCAACTGATTGGAGTAGGACCATGGCCAAGATGAGCATGAAAAACCGCGAGCTGAAGCGTCAGCTCACGGTTGCCAAGTACGCCAAGAAGCGTGCAGCACTGAAAGCAATCATCGTTGATCTGAACGCAAGTCCAGAAGCGCGTTGGGAAGCTACAGTTGCCCTGCAGAAGCAGCCACGTGACGCAAGCGCTTCGCGCATGCGTAACCGCTGCCGCCTGACCGGTCGTCCACACGGCGTTTACCGCAAGTTCGGCCTCGGCCGTAACAAACTGCGTGAAGCGGCAATGCGTGGTGACGTACCAGGTCTGGTTAAAGCCAGCTGGTAAGTACTTTCGAAGTCCAGGTGGTTGGCGTCGCAAGATAACGACCACCGGTGACCTTGAATCTGGAATAAGCCCCTTTTGGGGCTTGTTTCATTTCCGGAGTGTGTCTAGAATACCCGGCTCGCCTGAGCCCGTGTTTTCTATGCCCGGAGATTCTCGGCGACATATGTAGCCGCAAGGCTAATTTTTTTGTATTAGGAGCGTCTAGCCCATGAGTATGCAGGACCCGTTAGCGGACATGCTAACTCGTATCCGTAATGCCCAGATGGCTGAAAAGTCCGTCGTAAGCATGCCATCTTCCAAGTTGAAGGTAGCTGTTGCCAAAGTCCTGAAAGACGAAGGCTACATTGCGGGTTATCAGATCAGCAGCGATGTAAAAGCACTGCTGTCCATCGAGCTGAAGTACTTCGAAGGCCGTTCGGTCATCGAGGAAGTGAAGCGCGTTAGCCGTCCAGGCCTGCGTCAGTACAAGTCCGCTGAAGATCTGCCGAAAGTTCGTGGCGGTCTGGGCGTGTCTATCGTCTCCACCAACAAAGGTGTGATGACTGATCGTGCTGCGCGCGCTGCCGGTGTCGGCGGCGAAGTTCTTTGCACTGTGTTCTAAGGGGGGATAAGCATGTCTCGCGTCGCTAAGAACCCCGTTAAGCTGCCAGCCGGTGTCGAAGTCAAATTCGCAGGCCAACAGCTTTCGGTGAAGGGTGCCAAGGGTACTCTTGAACTGAACATCCATTCGTCCGTTGAGATCGTTGAAGAAGCCGGTGAGCTGCGTTTTGCCGCTCGCAATGGCGATCAACAAACTCGCGCAATGGCCGGTACCACGCGTGCGTTGGTAAACAACATGGTCCAAGGCGTAAGCCAAGGCTTCGAGCGTAAGCTCCAGCTGGTCGGTGTTGGTTACAAAGCGCAAGCAAAAGGCACGGTTTTGAACCTGGCCCTTGGCTTCTCGCACCCAGTGGATTACGAACTGCCGGAAGGCATCACCGCTGAGACCCCTAGCCAGACCGATATCCTGATCAAGGGCATCGATAAGCAGCTGGTAGGTCAAGTGGCCGCTGAGATCCGCGACTTCCGTCCACCAGAGCCGTACAAAGGCAAAGGTGTGCGCTACGCGGACGAAGTCGTCCGTCGTAAAGAAGCCAAGAAGAAGTAGGGCATAGCAAATGACCGACAAAAAAGTTACTCGACTGCGTCGCGCTCGCAAAGCACGCCTGAAAATGCACGAACTCGAAGTCGTGCGTCTCTGCGTGTTCCGCTCGTCGCAGCACATCTACGCCCAGGTCATCTCGGCCGACGGCAACAAAGTCCTGGCAAGCGCCTCGACTTTGGATAAAGAACTGCGTGATGGTGCCACCGGCAACATCGACGCGGCCACAAAGGTTGGCCAGCTGGTCGCTACGCGTGCTAAGGCCGCTGGCGTCTCGCAAGTGGCTTTCGACCGCTCTGGCTTCAAGTACCACGGCCGCGTTAAAGCGCTGGCTGATGCTGCTCGTGAAGCTGGGCTGGAGTTCTAAGTTATGTCAAATAACGACCAAAAGCGCGACGAAGGCTACATTGAGAAGCTGGTTCAAGTTAACCGCGTAGCCAAAACCGTTAAAGGCGGCCGTATCTTCACTTTCACCGCGTTGACCGTGGTAGGTGATGGTAAAGGGCGTGTTGGCTTCGGCCGTGGCAAGTCGCGTGAAGTGCCTGCTGCGATCCAGAAGGCAATGGAAGCTGCTCGTCGCAACATGATCCAAGTTGATCTGAACGGCACCACTCTGCAGTACGCAATGAAGTCCGCCCATGGCGCTTCGAAGGTATACATGCAGCCTGCTTCTGAAGGTACCGGTATCATCGCTGGCGGCGCTATGCGTGCTGTCCTCGAAGTTGCTGGCGTTCAGAACGTTCTGGCCAAGTGCTACGGCTCGACTAACCCAGTAAACGTGGTTCACGCCACTTTCAAGGGTTTGAAAGCTATGCAATCTCCTGAGTCCATCGCTGCCAAGCGTGGCCTGACTGTCAAGGAGATCTTCTGATCATGGCTACCGTTAAAGTAACGCTGATCAAAAGCATGACCGGCCGCATCCCTAACCACAAACTGTGCGTTAAAGGTTTGGGTCTGCGTCGCATCGGTCACACTGTAGAAGTCCAGGATACTCCCGAGAATCGCGGGATGATCAACAAGGCTTACTACATGCTGCGTGTAGAGGGTTAATCGATGAAACTCAATGATCTGAGTCCAGCGCCGGGTTCCCGTCGCGAAAAGCATCGTCCGGGCCGTGGTATCGGTAGCGGTTTGGGTAAGACTGGTGGCCGCGGTCACAAAGGTCAGACCTCCCGTTCCGGTGGCACCATTGCTCCAGGCTTTGAAGGCGGTCAACAGCCGCTGCATCGTCGCCTGCCTAAGTTCGGTTTCGTATCCCTGAAAGCCATGGATCGCGCAGAAGTGCGTCTGTCCGAGCTGGCTAAAGTGGACGGCGACATCGTTACTCTGCAGACCCTGAAAGATGCCAACGTGATCAACGTCAACGTACAGCGCGTGAAAATCATGCTGTCCGGTGAAGTGGCTCGCGCTGTCACTATCGGCAAGGGAATCGGCGCCACCAAAGGTGCGCGTTCGGCTATCGAAGCAGCTGGCGGCAAGTTCGAGGAATAAATGGCTAAGCAAGGTGCTCTCTCTGCGCTCGGCAAAGGCGGTATGTCTGAACTTTGGGCACGTCTGCGTTTTCTGTTCCTGGCGATTATCGTCTACCGAATAGGCGCACACATCCCGGTTCCAGGTATCAACCCGGACCGACTCGCAGACCTGTTTCGACAGAATGAGGGGACCATTCTTAGCTTGTTCAACATGTTTTCCGGCGGCGCGCTGGAACGGATGAGCATCTTTGCATTGGGGATCATGCCGTACATTTCGGCATCGATCATCATGCAGCTGATGACCGCCGTCAGCCCGCAGCTGGAGCAGTTGAAGAAGGAAGGTGAAGCTGGCCGTCGCAAGATTAGCCAGTACACCCGCTACGGCACTGTCGTCCTTGCCCTGGTTCAAGCTATCGGCATGTCCGTTGGCCTGGCAGGGCAGGGCGTTGCGTTCACTGGTGACTTTGGCTTCTATTTCGTCGCGGTATCCACTTTTGTGGCTGGTGCGATGTTCATGATGTGGCTGGGTGAGCAGATTACTGAGCGTGGTGTTGGTAACGGTATCTCGATGTTGATTTTCGCAGGTATCGTCGCCGGTCTTCCGAGGGCAATTGGGCAGTCTTTCGAGTCTGCGCGTCAGGGTGATATCAATATCTTCGCCTTGGTTGCCATCGGTTTGCTGGCAGTAGCGATTATCGGTTTTGTGGTGTTCATTGAGCGTGGCCAGCGTCGTATCGCTGTTCACTACGCCAAGCGTCAGCAGGGCCGTAAGGTTTTTGCTGCGCAGACCAGCCACTTGCCGCTGAAAGTGAATATGGCCGGTGTTATCCCGGCAATTTTCGCGAGCAGCATTTTGCTGTTTCCGGCTTCGTTGGGTACCTGGTTTGGTCAGTCTGAAAATATGGGCTGGCTGCAGGACCTTTCTCAGTCGATCGCTCCTGGTCAGCCGTTGAATATTCTGCTGTTTAGTGCAGGGATTATTTTCTTCTGCTTCTTCTATACGGCGTTGATGTTCAATCCGAAAGACGTAGCGGAAAACCTGAAGAAGTCCGGTGCCTTTATTCCGGGCATCCGTCCAGGTGAGCAGTCGGCACGCTACATTGATGGCGTTCTGACTCGTTTGACCCTGTTCGGTGCTCTATATATGACGGCCGTGTGCCTGTTGCCCCAGTTCCTTGTGGTCGCAGCAAACGTTCCGTTCTACCTTGGCGGGACCTCGTTGCTGATCGTGGTCGTGGTTGTGATGGACTTCATGTCCCAAGTACAATCGCACCTCGTTTCGCACCAGTACGAATCCCTGATGAAGAAAGCCAACCTGAAGGGTTACGGCAGCGGCATGTTGCGCTGAGTACCCATAAGGTTCGAGGAGTTGGTGATGAAAGTTCGTGCATCGGTGAAAAAGCTGTGCCGTAACTGCAAGATTATTCGCCGCGAAGGTGTTGTTCGAGTAATTTGCAGCGCGGAACCGCGTCACAAACAGCGCCAAGGCTGAGTGTGATCCGCTTGAAGCCCGGCAGCTAGTGCGCTGCCGGGTTGATTATTTGTTATTACAGCGATATTATCTCGCGCCCTATTTCTTGGCTTCCGGGGCGTAGGTAGCTGTCAATTGGAGTCCCACTGAATGGCCCGTATTGCAGGCGTTAACATTCCAGATAACAAGCACACTGTTATCTCGCTGACCTACATCTATGGTGTTGGTCGCACTACTGCGCAGAAGATTTGCGCAGTTGCTGGGGTAAACCCAGCCGCTAAGATCAAGGATCTGAGCGACGAGCAGATTGAACAGCTGCGTGGCGAAGTGGCGAAGTTCACCACTGAAGGTGACCTGCGTCGCGAAATCAACATGAAAATCAAGCGTTTGATGGACCTCGGTTGCTATCGCGGTCTGCGTCATCGTCGTGGTCTTCCAGTACGCGGTCAGCGTACCAAGACTAACGCGCGTACCCGTAAAGGTCCGCGTAAGCCGATCCGCAAGTAATCGCCCCAGCGAATCGACAGGAAAATTATCATGGCAAAACCTGCTGCTCGTCCTCGTAAAAAAGTTAAAAAGACAGTGGTTGATGGCATCGCCCACATCCATGCTTCTTTTAACAACACCATCGTGACCATCACCGACCGTCAAGGTAATGCGCTTTCTTGGGCTACCTCTGGTGGTTCGGGTTTCCGCGGTTCCCGCAAGTCCACTCCGTTCGCTGCTCAAGTAGCTGCTGAACGTGCTGGTCAAGCTGCGCTGGAATATGGCCTGAAAAACCTCGACGTTAACGTCAAGGGTCCAGGTCCAGGTCGTGAGTCCGCTGTCCGTGCTTTGAACGGCTGTGGCTATAAGATCGCCAGCATCACCGACGTGACGCCAATCCCGCACAACGGGTGCCGTCCGCCGAAGAAGCGCCGCGTGTAATCCAGGAGATTGTAAAGAATGGCTCGTTACATTGGTCCAAAATGCAAACTCGCTCGTCGCGAGGGCACCGATCTCTTCCTGAAGAGCGGCGTGCGCGCGATCGAATCGAAGTGCAACATTGAAGCAGCACCTGGTATCCACGGCCAACGCCGCGGTCGCCAGTCCGACTACGGCACCCAACTGCGTGAAAAGCAGAAGGTCCGTCGTATCTACGGCGTTCTCGAGCGTCAGTTCAGCGGCTACTACAAAGAAGCTGCTGGCAAGAAAGGTGCAACCGGTGAAAACCTGCTGCAACTGCTCGAATGCCGTCTGGACAACGTTGTATACCGTATGGGCTTTGGTTCGACTCGTGCCGAATCCCGTCAGCTGGTATCGCACAAGTCGATCAGCGTTAACGGTCAGACCGTAAACGTTCCGTCCTACCAGGTTCGTGCTGGTGACGTGGTCGCAGTTCGCGAGAAAGCAAAAAACCAGCTTCGCATTGTCCAAGCTCTCGATCTGTGTGCCCAACGTGGCCGCGTAGAATGGGTAGAAGTAGACACTGAGAAGAAGTCGGGCGTTTTCAAGAACGTTCCTGCTCGCAGTGATCTGTCCGCCGACATCAACGAAAGCCTGATTGTCGAGCTCTACTCCAAGTAAGGGCTAGAAAATAGGTGCATCCATGCAGATTTCGGTAAATGAGTTCCTGACACCCCGCCACATTGATGTGCAGGTTGTCAGTCCAACCCGCGCCAAGATCACTCTCGAGCCTCTCGAGCGTGGTTTTGGCCACACCCTGGGCAACGCGCTGCGCCGCATCCTGTTGTCCTCAATGCCCGGCTGTGCAGTAGTCGAGGCCGAGATTGACGGTGTGCTCCACGAGTACAGCGCCATCGAAGGTGTACAGGAAGACGTAATTGAAATCCTGTTGAACCTTAAAGGTCTGGCTATCAAGCTGCACGGCCGTGACGAAGTTACGCTGACCTTGTCGAAGAAGGGTTCGGGGGTGGTTACCGCTGCCGATATTCAGCTGGATCATGATGTCGAGATCGTTAACCCCGATCACGTAATCGCTAACCTGGCGTCTAACGGCGCCCTGAACATGAAGCTCACCGTAGCTCGTGGTCGTGGTTATGAACCGGCCGACTCGCGTCAGAGCGATGAAGATGAAAGCCGCAGCATTGGTCGCTTGCAGCTTGACTCTTCGTTCAGCCCGGTTCGCCGTATCGCATACGTGGTGGAAAACGCCCGTGTCGAACAGCGCACCAACCTGGACAAGCTGGTTATTGATCTGGAAACCAACGGTACTCTGGACCCGGAAGAGGCTATCCGCCGCGCTGCAACCATTCTGCAACAGCAGTTGGCTGCGTTCGTCGACCTCAAAGGTGACAGCGAACCAGTGGTAATCGAGCAGGAAGACGAGATCGATCCGATCCTGCTTCGCCCGGTTGACGATCTGGAACTGACTGTACGTTCGGCTAACTGCCTTAAGGCGGAAAACATTTACTACATCGGCGACCTGATTCAGCGTACCGAAGTAGAACTGTTGAAGACTCCGAACCTGGGCAAGAAATCCTTGACTGAAATCAAGGACGTTCTGGCCTCCCGCGGTCTGTCCCTCGGCATGCGCCTCGACAACTGGCCGCCTGCAAGTCTTAAGAAGGACGACAAGGCGACTGCCTGATCGTCGTAATCACCGAACGTGAGTTTGGTAAGGAATGAACCATGCGTCATCGTAAAAGTGGTCGTCACCTGAGCCGTACCAGCTCGCACCGCAAGGCCATGTTCCAAAACATGGCGGTGTCGCTGTTCGAGCACGAGCTGATCAAAACTACACTGCCGAAAGCTAAAGAACTGCGTCGCGTTGCTGAGCCGCTGATCACTTTGGCCAAGACAGACAGCCTGGCTAACCGCCGTCTGGCTTTCGACCGTACTCGTTCGAAAGCTATCGTTGGTAAGCTCTTCAACGACCTGGGCAAGCGTTACGCTACCCGTGAGGGTGGCTACCTGCGCATCCTCAAGTGCGGTTTCCGCGCTGGCGACAACGCGCCTATGGCGTACGTCGAGTTGGTTGATCGTGCTACTGCTGGCGAAGCTGTAAGCGCCGAGTAAGACGACAAGCTGTAATAAAAAACCGGGCCTAGTGCCCGGTTTTTTTGTGCGTGTAAAAAGCGCGTTGGATACAAGTTTCCACAGGTGGCTCTTGGCACTATAGGGTTGGGGAGGTTGTTAGTAATTTTCTATTGATGCTTACGATTTAATGAATTTGTAGACGTCATATTGATGGTCAATACTTCCTCCAAGCCGATTAGCCAGCAGTTCCAAGTCCGACCTGAGGAAATTGAATATGAGCCAGAACAAAATCCTTACTACCGCCAGCGGGGTCCCCGTCGCGGATAACCAGAATTCCCGTTCCGCAGGCCCGCGTGGCCCGTTGCTGCTTGATGATTTTCATCTGATCGAGAAGCTCGCTCACTTCAACCGCGAAAACATTCCTGAGCGTCGTGTGCATGCCAAGGGCTCGGGCGCTTATGGCACCTTCACCGTTACCAAAGACATCACCCAATACACCAGTGCCAAACTGTTCGAGTCCGTGGGCAAGCAGACTCCCACCTTCCTGCGGTTTTCCACCGTAGGGGGGGAGCGTGGTTCGGCTGATACCGAGCGCGATCCACGGGGTTTCGCCCTGAAGTTCTACACCGAAGAAGGCAACTGGGACATTGTGGGTAACAACACTCCGGTGTTCTTCATCCGTGACCCGCTGAAGTTCCCGGACTTCATCCATACCCAAAAGCGTTTGCCGCAAAGCAACCTGAAAAGCGCGCAAATGATGTGGGACTTCTGGTCGCACTCTCCTGAGGCGCTGCACCAGGTCACCATCCTGTTTTCGGATCGTGGTATTCCTGACGGCTACCGTCACATGCACGGTTTTGGTAGCCACACCTACAGTCTGATCAATGCCAAGGGCGAACGTCACTGGGTCAAATGGCATTACAAGACCCTGCAGGGCATCAAGAACCTGGCGCCGGCAGAGGCTGCTCGCCTGGCAGGTACCGACCCTGATTACGCCCAGCGTGATCTGTTCGGTGCGATCGAGCGTGGAGACTTCCCAAAATGGCGTGTCTGCATTCAGATCATGACCGAGGCCCAGGCAAACGCTCACTACGAGAACCCGTTCGATGTGACTAAAACCTGGTCGCAGAAGGAATTCCCGCTGATCGAAGTCGGCGAACTGGAACTGAATCGCAACCCGCAAAACTACTTCGCTGAAGTGGAACAAGCCGCATTTGGCCCAAGCAATATGGTGCCAGGCGTTGGTTTGTCGCCAGACCGTATGCTGCAAGGTCGCGTGTTTGCCTACGCTGATGCCCACCGCTACCGCGTTGGCACCAACCATCAGCAATTGCCGGTGAATGCTCCACGCAGCCCGGTGAATAGCTACCAGCGTGATGGCTCAATGGCTTTTGGCAGCAACGGCGGCGCAACGCCTAACTACGAGCCAAACAGCTACGCCGATGCGCCGAAACAAGCCCCTCAGTACGCGGAGCCGGCTTTGGCATTGAGTGGTGCGGCTGACCGTTACGATCACCGTGAAGACACGGATTACTACAGCCACGCCGGTGCGTTGTTCCGCCTGATGAACGATGAGCAGAAAGCGTTGCTCACCAACAATATCGCCGGTGCGATGGGGGGCGTTTCCAGCGATGTGGTCCAGCGTCAACTGCAGCACTTCTATAAAGCAGATCCTGCTTATGGAGAAGCAATCGCAAAGGCACTGGGTGTATCGCTTAACTGACTCTAAACGATAAGCAGAACCGCCCTCATTTGGGCGGTTTTTGCGTTATTTTAGCTACTTTTCTCGGAATATCTTCACTTTTCTGCCGTTAGTCCCGTGACCTTCGAGTCATCATGGTTCAAACTACAAACTTTCAAGCAGGGAGATGTAGGGCGATGCAAGGTCACCCCGACGTAATCGATTACCTCAACACGTTGCTGACGGGCGAACTGGCAGCTCGTGACCAATATTTCATCCATTCGCGCATGTACGAAGACTGGGGCTTTACCGAGCTCTATGAGCGTATCAACCACGAAATGGAAGAAGAGGCACAGCACGCCGACGCACTGATGCGCCGCATCCTGATGCTCGAAGGCACGCCGCGCATGCGTCCCGACGATCTGGATGTGGGTACCACGGTGCCGGATATGCTCGCCGCCGACCTTCGTCTCGAATACAAGGTACGTGCTGCGCTATGCAAGGGCATCGAGCTCTGTGAGCAGCACAACGACTATGTCACCCGCGAGATCCTGCGGGTGCAGTTGAATGACACCGAAGAAGATCACACCTACTGGCTGGAAAAGCAGTTGGGCCTGATCAAGTTGGTAGGCCTGGAGAATTACCTGCAATCGCAGTTCTGATTCACCGGCCATGAAAAAGCCCCTGTCACGTTGCCGTGGCAGGGGCTTTTTCATGGTATCGATAAATCAGGCCTTGTCGCGCGTCAACAACGGCTTCAAGTAGTAGCCCGTATGTGACTGCGGCATTTCGGAAACCTGCTCCGGTGTGCCCACTGCAATGATCTGGCCACCCTTGGAGCCGCCTTCCGGCCCCAGGTCTACCAGCCAGTCGGCAGTCTTGATCACGTCGAGGTTGTGTTCGATTACTACAACGGTATTGCCGTGGTCGCGTAGACGGTGCAACACATCGAGCAGTTGTTGGATATCCGCGAAGTGCAGACCCGTGGTCGGCTCATCGAGGATATACAGGGTTTTGCCCGTATCGCGCTTGGACAGCTCGCGAGACAACTTCACCCGCTGCGCTTCACCGCCGGACAAGGTAGTCGCCGATTGCCCCAGCTTGATGTACGACAGGCCCACATCCATCAGCGTCTGGAGCTTGCGCGCCAATGCCGGAACCGCGTCAAAGAACTCCCGCGCCTCCTCGATCGTCATCTCCAGGGTTTCATGAATGCTCTTGCCCTTGTACTTGATCTCCAGGGTTTCGCGGTTATAGCGCTTGCTCTTGCACACGTCGCACGGCACGTAGATGTCCGGCAGGAAGTGCATTTCGACCTTGATCAAGCCATCGCCCTGGCACGCTTCACAGCGCCCGCCCTTGACGTTGAACGAGAACCGGCCAGGCCCGTAGCCGCGTGAGCGGGATTCCGGGACGCCCGCAAACAGCTCGCGAATGGGCGTGAACAACCCGGTGTAGGTCGCCGGGTTGGAGCGCGGCGTGCGGCCAATCGGGCTTTGGTCAATATCGACCACCTTGTCCAGATGCTCAAGACCCTTGATGCTGTCGTGCGCGGCCGCTTCCAGGGTGGTCGCGCCGTTCAGGGCGGTGGCACTCAAGGGGAACAGCGTATTGTTGATCAGGGTCGATTTACCCGAGCCGGAAACACCAGTCACGCAGGTCAGCAGGCCCAGCGGAATCTCCAGGTCGACGTTGCGCAGGTTATTACCCCGTGCGCCTTTGAGGTGCAGCGCCAGCTTCTTGTTGCGCGGTGTGCGCTTGGCCGGGACTTCGATCTTCACGCGGCCGGACAGGTACTTGCCGGTCAACGAGTCCGGGTGGTCCATGACTTCGGCAGGCGTGCCCTCGGCGACAATATGCCCACCGTGCACACCTGCGCCCGGGCCAATGTCGACGACGTAGTCCGCCAGACGGATTGCATCTTCATCGTGCTCGACCACAATCACCGTGTTGCCGATATCCCGCAGGTGTTTCAGCGTGCCCAGCAGGCGATCGTTGTCGCGCTGGTGCAAGCCGATCGACGGCTCATCGAGGATGTACAGCACGCCCACCAGGCCGGCACCAATCTGGCTGGCGAGGCGAATCCGTTGGGCTTCACCGCCAGACAAGGTATCGGCACTGCGGTCCAGCGAGAGGTAGTCCAGGCCAACGTTGACCAGGAACTGCAAGCGCTCGCGAATTTCCTTGAGGATCTTGTCGGCAATTTCCCCACGACGACCCGTCAGCTTAAGCACACCAAAGTACTCACAGGCGTCACCGATCGGCAGGCTGGTCACCGCCGGCAAGGTCTTCTCACCGACCCACACATGCCGTGCCTCACGACGCAGGCGAGTACCCCGGCAGTCCGGGCAGGGTTGAGTGCTGAGGAATTTCGCCAGTTCTTCGCGCACGCTGGCCGACTCGGTCTCGCGATAACGACGCTCCAGGTTCGGCACGATGCCTTCGAACGGGTGAGAGCGTTTGACGATATCGCCGCGGTCATTCAGGTATTTGAAGTCGACGTTCTGTGAGCCGCTGCCATGGAGGATGACTTTCTGCTGCTCCGCCGGCAGCTGGTTGAACGGCACTTCCAGGCTGAATTTATAGTGCGACGCCAGCGACCCCAGCATCTGGAAGTAATAGACGTTACGCCTGTCCCAGCCGCGTATCGCCCCTTCCGCCAAGGTCAGTTCGCCGTTGACCAGACGCTTGATGTCGAAGAATTGCTTCACCCCCAGGCCATCACAGGTCGGGCAGGCACCGGCGGGGTTGTTGAAGGAAAACAGCTTGGGTTCCAGTTCGCTGATGGCATGGCCACAGATCGGGCAGGCGAAGCGCGCAGAAAAGATGATCTCTTCGCCCGGCTCGTCGTCCATCGGCGCCACCAGGGCAATGCCATCCGCCAACTTCAATGCCGTCTCGAACGATTCCGCCAGGCGCTGTTGCAGATCCGCGCGCACCTTGAAGCGGTCGACCACTACATCAATGGAGTGCTTCTTCTGCTTGTCGAGCTTCGGCGCTTCGTCCAGTTCATAAAGCTTGCCGTTGATGCGCGCACGCACGAAACCCTGGGCCCGCAGTTCCTCGAAGACGGAAAGGTGTTCACCCTTGCGCTCACGAATCACCGGCGCCAGCAGCATCAGTTTTGCGCCTTCCGGCTGGGCCAATACCAGGTCGACCATCTGGCTGACGGTCTGGGCTTCCAAGGGAATATCGTGGTCCGGGCAACGCGGGATACCCACCCGTGCGTAGAGCAAGCGCAGGTAGTCGTAGATTTCGGTGATGGTGCCCACGGTGGAGCGCGGGTTGTGGGACGTCGACTTCTGCTCGATGGAGATCGCCGGCGACAGACCTTCAATGGTGTCGACGTCGGGTTTTTCCATCATGGACAGGAACTGCCGGGCATACGCCGACAGCGATTCCACATAACGCCGCTGGCCTTCGGCATACAGCGTGTCGAACGCCAGGGACGATTTGCCGGACCCGGACAAGCCGGTGATGACGATCAGTTTGTCCCGCGGCAGGGTCAGGTCGATGTTCTTCAGGTTGTGGGTTCTAGCCCCACGAATCAGGATCTTGTCCAAGATGGCCTCGCACGGCGGGCGTAAATTATGCAGGAGTATACGGCTAAAGACTGGATGAATATACACTGTCAAAGTGCCGGGTGCAGCCTTACATGAAAGCTGCGCGGCAAAGCGCCGCATATACCCTCTCAATCGATGGGACTGGTAGAATCGCCGCCGGTTCACACGAGGTTTTTCCATGCACGATCCCCACAGCGAACGCATGAGTAGCGGCGAGACCCGAGCGGCAAGCGGTCTGGCCCTAGTGTTCGCCTTCCGTATGCTTGGCATGTTTATGGTGTTGCCGGTGCTGGCGACCTATGGAATGGATCTCGCAGGAGCGACCCCGGCCTTGATCGGCCTGGCAATTGGCGCCTATGGCTTGACCCAGGCGATTTTCCAGATTCCATTCGGGATCATTTCCGACCGCATTGGCCGCCGCCCGGTGATCTACCTCGGGCTGATCGTATTCGCCCTCGGCAGTGTGCTCGCGGCCCAGTCCGATTCCATCTGGGGCGTGATCGCCGGACGCATCCTGCAAGGCGCCGGAGCCATTTCCGCTGCGGTCATGGCCTTGCTCTCGGACCTGACCCGCGAACAACATCGCACCAAAGCCATGGCCATGATCGGCATGACCATCGGCCTGTCGTTTGCGGTGGCCATGGTGGTCGGCCCGCTGCTGACCCGCGCGTTCGGCCTGCATGGGTTGTTCTTCGCCACCGGCGGCATGGCGTTGTTCGGGATCGTGATCGTGGCGTTCATGGTGCCGCGGTCCACCGGCACGTTGCAGCACCGTGAATCGGGTGTCGCACGCAAGGCGCTGTTGCCGACGCTCAAGCATCCGGACCTGCTGCGCCTCGATTTAGGTATCTTTGTATTACACGCCATGCTGATGTGCAGCTTCGTCGCGCTGCCCCTGGCCCTGGTCGAAAAAGCCGGCCTGCCCAAGGAGCAGCACTGGTGGGTCTACCTCACCGCGCTGTTGATTTCGTTCTTCGCCATGATCCCGTTCATCATCTACGGCGAGAAGAAACGCAAAATGAAACGAGTTTTACTCGGCGCCGTCACGACCCTGATGCTCACTGAGCTATTCTTCTGGGAGTTCGGCGACAGCCTGCGGGCGCTGGTGATCGGCACGGTGGTGTTCTTCACCGCGTTCAACCTGCTGGAAGCCTCGTTGCCTTCGCTGATCAGTAAAGTTTCACCGGCCGGCGGCAAGGGCACGGCGATGGGGGTGTATTCCACCAGCCAGTTCCTCGGTTCTGCGCTGGGCGGCATCATGGGTGGCTGGATGTTCCAGCATGGCGGTTTGTCGGTTGTGTTCCTGGGATGCGCAGGTCTGGCTGCCCTCTGGCTGGCCTTTGCTGTTACCATGCGCGAACCTCCCTATGTGACGAGCCTGCGTTTGCCGTTATCGCCAGAAGCGATCCGCGAAGCCGGTCTGGTTGAGCGCCTCAAGGCTGTCACCGGGGTTACCGATGCCGTGATTGTTGCTGAAGAAGCCGCCATCTACATCAAATTGGACACCGAATTATTGGATCGCGCGACGCTCGAGCAACTGGTCAACCCAGTGCCGACAGCGCGCCCAGCCTAGGAGAACGTTATGGCCCGTGGGGTTAACAAAGTCATATTGGTCGGTACATGCGGCCAGGATCCCGAAGTTCGCTACTTGCCTAACGGTAATGCCGTGACCAACCTGAGTCTGGCGACCAGCGAACAGTGGACCGACAAGCAGACCGGCCAGAAGGTCGAGAAAACCGAATGGCACCGTGTGTCGATGTTCGGCAAGGTGGCAGAGATCGCCGGTGAGTACCTGCGCAAAGGTTCGCAGGTCTACATCGAAGGCAAACTGCAAACCCGCGAGTGGGAAAAAGACGGCATCAAGCGTTACACCACCGAAATCGTGGTCGACATGCAAGGCACCATGCAACTGCTGGGCGGCCGTCCACAGGGCGACCAACAGGGCCAGGGCGGCATGTCCAACTCGGCGCCGCGCCCACAGCAGTCGCGTCCGCAGCCAAGCCAGCAGCCACAGCGTGAGTCGCGCCCTGCGCCACAACAGGCCGCACCGCAGCCGGCTCCGGATTTCGACAGCTTTGATGACGATATCCCGTTCTAAGGTCTGAAGACCCCAAGCACACAAAACCCCCGATGGCTAAACCTCCCGGGGGTTTTTTATTGCCGTTGATCACGCTTCCGTCGACGCCGCTGTCACCACCATCTCCTTGAACCGGCCCAAGACCGCCGAACCGTCACCGATCCGCGTTGCCAGGTGCAACGGCGCCACCAGGCTCTGGCACTCCGTCAGCTCCCGATAGACGATGCCGTCGCCCCGCAGCCGCTGCATCGACGCCGGTACAATCGACACTCCGAGTCCTGCCGCCACCAGGCTCAAGGTCGCGGTCATGCGCGGTGCTTCCTGGACCACCTGCGGGCTGAACCCGGCTTCACGACAGGCCACCAGGATCGCGTCATACAACCCCAACCCCACGCGACGGCGATACAGCACGAAGGACTCGGTCGCCAATGCCGCCAATGGCAGGGGCGAGGCTGGAGCGATTGCCAAGGGGTGGTCTGTCGGCAGCGCCAGCAGCATGGGCTCTACCAGAATCGGTTCGTCCTGCAGCGACTGCGTCCCGCTGAGCGGCGAGCGGATAAACGCCGCGTCGAGTTTCTCGTGCACCAACGCATCCATTAGTTCGCCGGTGCCCGCTTCCTCCAGCACCACCGAGACGCCGACAAAGGTTTCGCGAAACAGCCGCAATACACTGGGTACAAACGGGTGCAGGGCTGCAGAACTGGTAAATCCGATCGCCAGGCGGCCACGTTCACCATGCGCGGCTCGGCGCACGACGTCGGCCAGCCCCTCTGCCTGAGCCAGTATTTCCCGCGCCTCATCCAACAAGGCCAGGCCGGCAGTGGTGGGGCGCACGCCACGCGGTAAACGCTCCATCAAGCTCACCCCCAGCTGGGCCTCAAGGCTTTGCAGCATCCGCGTCAAGGGTGGCTGTTGCATGCCCAGGCGTTCGGCGGCGCGGGTGATATAGCCTTCTTCAGCGATAGCGACGAAGGCTTTGAGCTGGCGCAGTTCCAACATTGGGATACTTTCAAGGTATGGGAGAGCTTCAATCCTGGCATTTGTTATCATGGCTCACAAGATTTAGGCTGTGGCCAACCTCAAAAAGAAGGAAAGCCGCGATGACCTGGTCAGCCAAGCAATACACGATGTTCGAACAACAGCGCACACGTCCGGTGCGCGATCTCGTCGCGGCTATTCCCAATACCCAAGTGCGCAATGCCGTCGACCTGGGCTGTGGCCCTGGCAACTCCACTGAAGTGTTGGCCGAGCGCTACCCGCAGGCTCGCATTACCGGTATGGACAACTCCGATGACATGCTGAAGGACGCCCGTCAACGGCTGCCCGCGCTGAACTTCGAACGGGCGGATATCGGTGATTGGAAACCTGCGCAAACCTTCGATGTGATTTTGGCTAACGCGTCCCTGCAATGGCTGCCCGACCACGCCACGCTTTACCCGCATCTGGTTCGGCAACTGACGCCCGGTGGCACGCTGGCGGTGCAGACACCGGACAACCTCGATGAACCCGCCCACCGGCTTGCCCGCGAAGTGGCGGCCGCTGGCCCGTGGTCCGCCAAGATCGGCGCGGTCAAACACAATGAACGCCACACCGCGAGCTACTACTACGAACTGCTGAGCAAACATTGCAGCACCGTGGATGTATGGCGCACCACCTACCAGCACCCATTGGCGGATCATGCCGCGGTGGTGGAGTGGTTCAAGGGCTCTGCCCTCAGGCCGTTCCTCGCGCCTTTGAGCGAGGATGAAAGGGCTGACTTCCTCCAGCAATACACGGCGCGGATTACCCAGGCTTACCCAGCCCTGGGCGATGGCACCGTGCTGCTGCCGTTTCCGCGCCTGTTCATTATCGCAACCCGCTGACGCAACCACGCCAAGTGGTGGTCACACCGCCGCCGCTTGCGCCTCCAGGTACTCATCCGCCGACATCATGGCGGCATAACCAAATGCCAGCGACGCCATGTAGGCCCCATGCACCTGCGCCGCTGGAATCAGCTGGCCGTTGAACTCCAGGTCCCGTGTCGCACAGGCATCATGAATCACCGTGACCTTGTACCCCAGGTCTGCGGCAGCCCGTACCACGCCGTCGATGCACATATGGCTCATGCTGCCGACCACCACCAGTTCGGTGATGCTGCGCTGTTCCAGCAGGGTGCGCAGGTCAGTCTGGCGAAAGGCGTTCACAAAGTGTTTGAGTACCACCGGCTCGTTGCCCTCATTCAGCACTTTGCTGTGCAGGTGGGCACCCTCGGAGCCCGGCGTGAAGAACGGAGCGTCGTCGGAGGTGAACTCGTGACGCACATGGATCACCGCATCGCCTTTCTGGCGAAACGCCTGCAGCACCTGTGCGGCCTTGTCCGCCGCAGTCTCCACGCCGTCAAGCGGCCACTTACCCTGGGGGAAATAGTCATTCTGGATATCGATCAGGATGAGTGCTTGCTTGACCATGTGTGTTGCCTCGCGATGGATGATGGGCTGCGCAGAATCGTGCAGAACGCCACCACCTTAAAGCGGCGTCGTGCAGAATAAAACAGGCTAACTGCCATCGCTTTCTTTGCAACTGCTTGATTTCACAAACGTCCTTTTTCAGCGCGCCTTGGCGTGATCCCTGCAACCTTATCCTCACATACATGGCGGGATGGCCAAGGGGGACGCATGACCCCGATTCAACGCAAGAGGCTGGTAGTCGCTCACTCCACACGCGAGGGCGCGCCGTTGCACGAGGTGGAAACCAACCGTGCCCTGGCACGCTGGCTGGCGCAGATTCTGGGGCTCAGATTCGGTGGCAGCTACGACCCCGAGTTGCATGCCGGACGAGCCTTGTACCTTTTACCCACACAAACCCTGGTGGGCCAGGCCCAGGCACGCGCACTCAATGTCCATGGCCCGGAAGATCTGTGGGGCGGCTACGTCGATCACGATTTCATCTGCACCAAAGCCATCAGTCATGGTGTGCTCAGCCCGCAAGCCAAAACCCCCGAAGGTTGGTCAACGCTGTTCTGCGAGCGTGCGCGAACCGTCGTATTGGACGGCTTGAGTGTCTTTGCCTTGGAAGACGCACGACCTGCAGCGACCCGTTTGCTCTACAGAGGGCCCATTCGCATGAAACCCGTGCATGCCTGCGCGGGGCGTGGCCAGGAAGTTATCCACAGCGTGGATGAATTCGACGCGGTGCTGGCACGGCCTGACGCCGCGCAACGTTTCAGTGAAGGCATGGTGCTGGAGCAGGACCTGCACGATGTGGTCACCCACAGCGTGGGGCAGAGTTTTATCGCCGGTCACGTGTTGAGCTACTGCGGCGAGCAGTACCTGACCCGAGACGGACAGGGCGAAGACGTCTACGGCGGCTCCAACCTGTTGGTGGTACCCGGAGGCTACGACGACTTGTTGCAGCTCGAACTGTCCGATGACGTGCGCGAAGCCATCGTACAAGCCAGGGTTTTCGACACGGCGGCCGATGAGGCGTACCCCGGTTTTTATGCTTCACGGCGCAACTACGACATCGCCCAGGGCCTGGACAACGATGGCCAGCGTCGCAGTGGTGTGCTTGAACAATCCTGGCGCATGGGCGGGGCCAGCAGTGCGGAAGTCGCCGCCCTGCAAACGTTTATCAACGACCCCGGCCTGCGCGCGATCCGTGTGTCCTCAGTGGAAACCTACGAGGACCAACCGCTGCCCGCCGACGCCATCGAGGTGTATCGCGGCCCGGCGCAAAACAGCGAATTTCTTCTCAAGTACGTGACGGTTAAAACTTATGACGGCTAGAAGCGAAAGCATTGCGATCGACATTGACGACGAACAGATGAGCGCTACGTTCCTGAGCCCCAAGTCCAAAGTACCCGGGGTATTGTTTGTGCACGGCTGGGGCGGTAGCCAGGAGCGCGACCTTGAACGCGCCAAAGGCATTGCCGGCCTGGGATGTGTGTGCCTGACCTTCGACCTGCGCGGCCACGCCGGTAGTGGCATTCCATTGGCGCGAGTGACCCGTGAAGACAACCTGCGCGACCTGCTGGCGGCCTACGATCGGTTACTGGCGCACCCGGCAATCGATACCTCGGCCGTGGCCGTGGTGGGCACCAGCTACGGCGGCTACCTCGCGGCGATACTCACCTCGTTGCGCCCCGTGCGCTGGCTGGCGCTGCGCGTGCCTGCGCTGTACCGCGACCAGGAATGGCTCAAGCCCAAACGCGATCTGGATAAGGCCGACCTGATGGATTACCGCAGTACGCTGGTTCACGCCGAGACCAATCGCGCCTTGCACGCGTGCTCCGTGTTTACCGGGGATGTACTGATTGTCGAATCGGAAACCGATGACCATGTGCCCCACGCGACGATCATGAGCTACCGGGCGGCGTGCCAGCACACGCATTCCCTGACGCATCGCATCATCGATGGGGCCGACCATTCCCTCAGCGATCCGGTGTCCCAGCAGGCCTACACCTCAATCCTGGTGGACTGGGTCACCGAGATGGTGGTGGGCGAACGGTTGAGTATCATCCAGTCCCCGTAGAGCGTTCATGCGGGTGTCTTCTTGACCCTGAGCGCCTTGGCCTTGGCTTCCACGGCGAGGTACATCATCAGCGCGATCAACAGCGGCACAATAAAGTAGATGGCCCGATAGGCGATCAACCCCGCCAGCAAGCTGCCCCGCGACGCCTCATGCTGCATCAGCGCAATGAACACCGCTTCCAGTACGCCCAGCCCGGCCGGTATATGGGTGAGCACCCCGGCAATCGCGCTGATCAGCAGCACGCCCAGCACCAGTGGGTAGTCCAGTTTGGCCGGTAGCAGGGTGAAGATCACCGCAGCCATCAGCGACCAGTTCAGCGCCCCCAACATTAACTGCAAGCACGCCATGCGCAGGGACGGCAGGTTGATTTCCATGCCGCGAATCGTCCAGGCGCGTTTTTTCGAATACCGGCAGGCCAGCAGATACCCGAGGCTGACCAGCACCAACACAGCACCAATGCCTTGCAGCGCAGCACTGCTGACTTTCCAGCCGGGCGGCATGCTGACCAGCCCGCTGCTGAAAATCACCCCGGCTATCGCCATGTAGCCGAACCAGTTGGTCGCCAGGCTGAGGCCGAGGATCTTGGCAATATTGGCGGTGCTGACCCCCAGCCGCGAATACAGCCGGTAACGCATGGCGATACCGCCAACCCAGGCGCTCAGGTTGAGGTTGAACGCGTAGCTGATGATGCCCACCGGCAAAATCTGCTTCCACACCAGGGGCTGGCGAATATAGGTGCGACCGATCAGGTCGAAGCTGGCGTACACCAGGAAACTGCACAGCGTCAGCGCGCTGGCGATCACCAGTGTGCGCACTTTGAAGTCGCCCAGGGTCTGGACCACTTCGCTCCAATCGATACGCCGTGCGAGCAAGGTGAACAGCACGATCAGCAACAGGAAAAAGGCGATGGTCAGCGGTTTTTTCCAGCGCTTGAACCGCGAACCTTGGGCATCAGATGTCATGGTGCTGGACCTCAAAAGGTTCGAGTCGAGGCTTGTGTTTCGGCAACCGGCCTGCCAGCGCCGGGAAATGCCGCATCACATGAAACACCAGGAACCCGACGGTCAAACGCCAGAGCCACAGGCGCTGCTTGCGGTTTTCCGGCAGGGTGCGGCAATGGTTGTTGGCCAGGTTTTCCAGGCGCTCATACAGATGCTGATTGAATGCACGATCGCGGATCAGCACATTGGCTTCCAGGTTCAATGCCAGGCTCAGCGGGTCCAGATTGCTTGAGCCCACGGTGCTCCAGTCGTCATCCACCAGCGCCACCTTGCCGTGCAGCGGGCGCTCGCAGTACTCGTGAATCACCACGCCGTCCTTGAGCAGATAACCATAGAGCGTGCGCGCCGCCAGTTTGGCCAACAGCACGTCAGGCTGGCCCTGCATGATCAGTTGCACGTGCACGCCCCGGCGCGCGGCATTGCGGATTTCGCGCAACAGGCGATAGCCAGGGAAAAAGTAGGCGTTGGCGATCACCACGCGCTGTTGTGCCTGGCTCAATGCGTAGATGTAGGCTTCTTCGATGTCATCGCGGTGCTGCACGTTATCGCGGTAAATCAGGCGCACCTGGCCATCGCCGTTTTCGGTGTGCCACAGCGACGGCCTCTGCTGGCGCCGCCGCCAGCCGCGGCGCGTGCGTACCTGGCGACCACTTTGCGCAAGTGCGAAATGATGCAGGTCCGCCACCGCCGGCCCGATAATGCGCAGCGCATAATCCTGCTTGGCCTCGGGGCCATAATCACCCAAGTGATCGGCAGAGAAATTGATGCCGCCGATGAACCCGACTTCGGCATCCACCACCACAATCTTGCGGTGCAGGCGACGAAACCAATTGGTGCGAATGCCCAGCGTCTTGGCCGCCGGGTCGAACATCTGCACCACCACTCCGGCCTCGGCCAGTTCCCCCAGGAACGCCGGGCTCAGCTCGCCGCAACCAAACCCATCCAGGCTGGCCACTACCTTCACCCCACGGTTCGCGGCCTCGATCAGCACGGCCTTGAGCTCATGGCCGACCTTGTCTTCGAAGAGGATGAAGGTCTCCAGCAGGATCTCCCGTCGCGCGTTACGCAAGGCATCGAAGACCCGTGGAAAGTACGCCTCGCCGTTCTCCAGCAACTCGATCTGGTTACCGCTCTGCCAGCCGTAATCCAGGTCGCGGGCCTTGGCTTCGTCTGGCGGCTGGTCAGTGGAAATATGCTCTATGGCAACGGTCATAGTTCGATCTCCACCGACAGCGGCACATGGTCCGAGAGGTGAGACCACGGCCGTGTCGTCAGTACCCGGGGGTTATGCACCTTCAAATTGCGCACGTAAATTCGGTCCAATGGCAGCAAAGGCAGGCGTGCAGGAAATGTGCGCGCCGGCTTGCCCAGGGCTTGCACGAAGACTTCCTGAAGGCCGCTCTGGCTCAGGTCGGCCTTCTGGCGCCAGTCGTTGAAATCGCCTGCCACCACCAGCGGCGCCGTGGCGGGAATCTCGCTGATGCGCTGCTCCAGCAAGCGCAATTGCTGCTGGCGATGCACCTCACGCAAACCTAAATGAATGCAGATCGCGTGCACTTCCTGCCCGGTGCCCGGCAAGCGCAGCACGCAATGCAGCAGGCCACGGTTTTCATGCCCGCTTTGCGAGATATCGAGGTTGTCGTAGCGCACGATCTGGAATTTCGACAACAGTGCGTTGCCGTGATCGCCATGGGGGTAGACCGCATTGCGCCCGTAAGCGAACTGCGGCCAGATGCTGTCGGCGAGGAACTCGTACTGCGGCATATTCGGCCAGTCGCTGTAGCGCTGGGGGTGGCGTTCGTGCGTGCCGTGGATTTCCTGCAGGAACACCATATCGGCGCCGACGCTGCGCACCGCTTCACGCAGCTCGGGCAGGATGAAGCGTCGATTCAGCGCGGTGAAGCCCTTGTGGATATTCACCGTCAGCACCGTGAAATGCGTGATGGCCGTGGTGGGTGGGGTAGGGACCAGCTCCGCATGGGTCATGGCAACACCCCCGGCTCCGGCAATGTGCCGGGCGTTGTCACCAGGTGTTTGTCCAGCCCGAAACGCTGCAGCAATTGGCGTGCATCAAAGGGCGCACGCACCTTGATGTCATTGTCGAAAAAGCAGAAGACCTCGCGCTGTTTAAGGGCGCGGGGCTTGCGTTGCGGGGCGACCAGATGCGCATCCGCCGGTTGCTTGCCCTGCGCCCAGCAGTCGATGCGATCGCCCCAACGCTTGAGGGCTTCGTCGCTGTAGCCGCTGGCGTACAGCTTTTTGTCGCCGTGCAAGCGCAGGTAAAGGAAATTGGCGGTGACGTCTTCGAGATAGGGCCACTTGCCGGCGGTGTCTGCGACCACCAGCGCCACGCCGTGTGTCGCCAGCATCTGCACGAACTCCGGTACCGCAAAGCTTTTATGGCGAATCTCCACGGCGTGGCGCAACGCTCGCTTGCCATGGGGTTGCATGCTCGCCTTGCCATTCAGGCGCGGCTCATGCTGGCGGGCGAGGGCGGCGGCTTGTTGGGTATCGGTGGGTAATTCGGCCAGGAAGGCTTCGAACAGTGGCGGGTCGAACTGGAAGCTGGGCGGGAACTGCCAGAGGATCGGCCCAAGCTTTTCTTTCAGCTCCAGTACCCCTGAGGCGAAGAAATTGGCCATCGCCTTGTGCACCTCGCGCAGGCGCAGGATATGCGTGATATAGCGCGGCGCCTTGACGCTGAACTGGAAGTCTTCAGGCGTCTGCGCATACCACTCGGCGTAGCGCTTGGGAGTTTGCAGCGCGTAGAACGAGCCGTTGATTTCGATGCTGTTGACGGCGCGTGACGCAAACTGCAACTCACGTTTCTGGGTCAGCCCCTCGGGGTAGAAATCCCCGCGCCAAGGCTTGTAGCGCCAGCCGGAAATGCCGATGTGTATCGCCGCCATGGTTGCTCCCGTGAATGATGGGTCGGTTGACCGCTGTTCAGGGATGACTGAGAGACTCGGCGGAAAGTTTCCCCGTTCCTACAGACGGCACATACCCAGGAGGGAGCGAGCAAGCCCGCTCTCCCTGGCGTTTGCGCTGCGACGGCTTCAGTGCCCGGCGACGACAGGGTTCGACGACTCGGCATACACCGGCCCCAACCGGTCCAGTCGGCCACTCCATGCCGTCAGTGCCAATGCCACCAGCACCACCAGGCCACCGATCCAGGCCGTGTGGATCAGCCCCATATGCGCCACGATCAAACCTCCGCCCCAGGCGCCACCGGCGATACCCAGGTTAAACGCGGCGATATTCAGCCCCGATGCCACATCCACCGCTTGCGGGGTGTGATGCTCAGCCTGGCGCACCACATACACCTGCAGGCCCGGCACGTTACCGAAGGCGACCGCGCCCCACACCAGTACGGTGGCCAGGGCCAGCCACGGGCTCGCTGCGGTGAACGTCAGCATGAACAACACCGCCGCGAGCAGGGCGAAGATGATTTTCAATGCACTGATGGGGCCGCGTTTATCGGCAAGCTTGCCGCCCCAGATATTCCCGGCGGCCACCGAAACGCCGTACACCAGCAGCACCAGGCTCACCGTGCTGGCGCTGAAGCCAGAGATATCCTGAAGGATCGGCGCCAGGAAGGTGAACGCGATAAACGAGCCGCCGTAGCCGATGGCGGTCATGGCATACACCAGCAGCAGGCGCGGTTGCTGGAGCACTTGCAGTTGTTGCAGCAGTGACGCGGGTTTGCTGTGGCTGATGTTTTTCGGCACATAGATCAGGCTGCCGATAAACGCGATGACGCCCAGGGCCGAGACGGCCAGGAAGGTTTCACGCCAGCCGAAATGCTGGCCGATGAAGGTGCCCAGCGGTACGCCGGTGACCAGGGCGACGGTCAAGCCGGTAAACATGATGGCGATTGCGCTGGCGGCTTTTTCCTTGGGCACAAGGCTGGTGGCGATGGTCGAGCCGATCGAGAAAAACACGCCATGGGCCAGGCCGGTGACGATCCGCGCCAGCACCAGGGACTCATAACTCGGCGCCTGCCAGGCCAGCAGGTTGCCGAGGGTGAACAGCACCATCAACGACAGCAGCAGCAATTTGCGCGGCACTTTGCCGGTGAGGGCGGTGAGCACCGGCGCGCCGATGGCGACGCCCAGGGCGTAGAGGCTGACCAACAAGCCGGCGGACGGCAGGTCGACACCCAGGTCGGTGCCGATGGTAGGTAACAGGCCAACGATGACGAACTCGGTCGTCCCGATGGCGAAAGCGCTGAGGGTCAGCGCGAGCAAGGCAATGGGCATGGCTGCAACTCCGGTGGGTTTGATTCAGGAGCGCAGTGTCTGGGTTTGGCTTGTGCGGAAAAAGCCAAGGATTGGCATTTGATATTTGCCTCGTGCGCAAAAGTAAGGCGAGGGGAACGATCAGGGCGCAAACCCGTCAGTTCCTTACAGACCCTGCTGAAGGAGCCGCTGTTTTGCCCACTCTCAAGACCGCATTACTGCTCGGTGCGCTGCTGTTGTTCGGCAACGGCGTGCTGCAAGCTGCCACAACTGCGCCGGCTCAGGCGGCGGCGCCTGCCGAACCGGCCAAGCCGGAACTGTTGGTGGAAGGAGGCTTGCTCGGCGCCATCAGCTCGAGCATCGACGACGTGCAAGACAAACTCGACCTCAATCAAAACCTCATCGATGCCTGGCGGCTTCGCGCCGACCGTGCGGCGGATGAGGTCGGGCGCCTGGTCGACCAGACCGCCCAGCGCTCGCCGTGGAGCGTGGCCGGGGATTTCCTGCTGCTGTCCGGGGTATGGGGCGGCGCCTTTGCGCTGTTGATGCTGCTGGGACGCTTGATCGTACGGCGCTTGAGTCGCCGGCGCTTCATTGAGCGGCGCGGGCGCCTGCAAGCGCTGTTGGGGTACGTGCTGCCCTACACCCTGCCGGCATTGGTGTGCCTGCCACTGACGCTGTATGTCAGCCACTTTTTACCCTCGTCCGTGGGGCGTGCGCTGGCGCTGTGTTTCGCCTATGCCACCAGCAGCGGCATTTTTTCCACCTCGATGTTGTTGTGCGTCATCGTCATGTTCAACGTCGGGCATAAGCGTGCGGCCGTGCGGATTATTCGCGGTTACTCGCCCAGGCCGTTGTTCCTGATCGGCTTTCTGGCCGCCCTCAGCGATGCCTTGACCAGCCCGCAGATCGCCCGGCAACTGGGCGGCAATATCACCAGCAGCATTGCGGTGTTCACGGGGCTGTTTGCCACGGTGATCTTTGGCGTACTGGTGATACGCCTACGGCGTCCGGTGGCCCATTTGATTCGCAATCGGCCATTGGCCCAGCGCCTGAAACACCCGGCGCTGCAACAATCGCTGCGGGTGTTTTCCGGCTTGTGGTACTGGCCGATCCTGTTGATGGTGCTGGTCTCGGCGATCAACCTGATCGGCGCCGGCGACGATAGTCAGAAGGCCCTGCGCTGCGCCTTGTTCACCACGATCTTGCTGATTGGCACGGTATTCCTCAGTACGGTGCTGCAACACCTGTTCAAGTCTCGCAGCCAAGTGGCGATCCAGCGCAGCAGCGCCTACAAGGAGCGCTTCCTCAGCCTGTTGCACGCGATCCTGCGCATTGTCATGGCCATCGCGTTTATCGAAATTCTCGGGCGTATCTGGGGCCTGTCGTTGTTTGAATTTGCCCAGCGCAACTCGGTCGGCCGGGCGATCAGTGACTCCTTGAGCAGTATCGGCCTGATCCTGCTGGTGACCTGGCTGTTCTGGGTGGTCCTCGATACGGCGATCCAGGAAGCGTTGAAGCCACCGGTGAACAAGCGTTCCGGCCGCCAGCCGAGCACGCGGGTCAAAACCATCCTGCCGCTGCTGCGCAATGCGGTGAAAATCATCCTGGTGGTGATCTGCGCAATCACCACCATGGCCAATCTGGGGATCAACGTCGCGCCGCTGTTGGCGGGTGCCGGTGTGGTCGGCCTGGCCATCGGTTTTGGCTCCCAACAATTGGTGCAGGACGTGATCACCGGCCTGTTCATCATCATCGAAGACACCCTGTCGATTGGCGATTGGGTGGTGCTGGACTCCGGCCACGCCGGTACGGTCGAGGGGCTGACCATCCGAACCCTGCGCCTGCGCGACGGTAAAGGCTTTGTGCACTCGGTGCCGTTCGGGCAGATCAAGGCGGTCACCAACCAGTCGCGGCAATTTGCCTATGCGTTCTTCTCGGTGCAGTTCACCTACGACACCGACGTGGATAAAGCCGTGGAGCTGATCCGCGAGGCCGGCCAGTCGATCCGTGATGACGTGTTCCTCAAGTACAACCTGCAAGGGCCGCTGGAGGTCTTCGGCGTCGACAAGATGGACCTCAATGGCGTGGTGCTCACTGCGCAGTTCCGCACGGTGTCGGGCGGCCAATATGCCGTCAGCCGTGCGTTCAACCAGCGCCTGAAAAAGCTTGTGGATAACTGTGCGCAGGTGCACTTCGCGCAAACTTATCCACAGCAGGTTCTGTTGCCCAAGCGCAACGCCCAGGTGGATGAGCCGGATGAAGAGGCACCGGCGTCAGGGGTGCTGACCGAACAACCGCGCCCTCAATGACCGGGTCGTTTTTTCCGGCATTCCCCTTGTGGGAGGGGGCTTGCTCCCGATGAGGCCCCCCATTTCAATGCCTGATCAACTTCTCCTGCACCGCCTGCTGATCCGTATCCACCAGCAGTTGCTGCTTGCCACTCACCAGCACCGCTGCGGGCAACCCGTCGCGGTACACGATCCGGTTCCCACTCAGTGCCGGCACCTTGCTACCCGGCAACAGGGTACCGACCAGGTTCAACGGGTCCGCGCCACATACGGCAACCAGGCTGCCGTCGTGTGGCCTGCGGCGTACTTCGCGCAGTAACGGGATCGCCTCCGGCAACGCAAACTGTTCCCCCGCCAAGCCACTGACAAAGCGTCCGCCTCGGATTTCCCCACGCGCCTCCAGCCGGTGAAAGGTGCGCAGCAACTCTCGCCAGCTCGGCAGCCACTCCGCCTCGCGCTCCAGCAAACGCCAGAACACCACGCCATAACGGCGCAGCAGCGTCATCGCTACATGCTCCAGCGTTTCGGCCGAATGCGCGCCGGCGGCGCTGGTTGAGCGGCGCACCAAGGCCCAACGGCCGGCATCGTCCATGCCACCGACAAAGGCGCCACGCCCGCGCCGGCTGCTGCGCGCCTGGCGTTTGCTGGCGGGCGTGGTCAGCGCACGCAGCCCGGCAAAGCTGTCGGCATTCACCAACCCGGCACCCACCAGTTCCTGCAATGCGGTTTCCAGTTCACTGCGCAGCAGGTGAGCTTCATGCACCAGTTCATCAAAAAACAGCGCGCCCTGTTCACGCAGGGCTTGGTGGACTTTCTGCGCCTTGGGCGACAACGTCGCGCTGTCGGTCAGTTCGGTCAGCCCACTCCACAATGGCGCCTGGCTGCGGGGCAACAGCACGACCGGGGTACTGCGCAATGCGCTGGCGCTGGCCTTGTTACTCAAACGCATCCACACCAGCTTGCCGCTGCGGCACAGTTCATCGAGCCAGGTGCAGGTGTAGTCCTTGAGTCGCGCGCTGAGCAAGTCGGTGTCCCAGGCGGATGCGGCTGCGGCATAGCCTTCGAACTGGGCCATGACTTGCGCCAACATGGCGCTGCCCTGGCCGCGTGTGGCGGTGGACAGGTGCTGCCAATCAAACAGAAAACGCATGAAGTCCTGCAACGCCACCGGTTCGATTTCGCGGCGCAGGCGCTTGACCGTGTAGCGATGAATGCGCGCGAGCAAATGCCGTTCGCACCATTGTTCCGCGTTGGCGCCGGGGCTGAAGCGACCGCGCAGCACATAGCCTTCCTGCTCCAGACGCGCCAGTGCCTGGGTGACATCGCTCACCGGCAGTTCCAGGGGCGCGGCGATTTCGCTCAGGCTCAATGGGCCGAATCCGCCCAGGCGTGCGCGCAGCACTTCTACCACCGCTTCATCATAGCTCCAGGGTTCATCGAAGCCCGGCAGCAGCGGCCAGTTGCCGGGATAGATCGACTGCAAGCAACTCAAGCGCTCCACGGCCACCCACAGGCCGTTGGGCAACGGATAGGCGCGCCCAGCCTGGGCCAAGGCCTGCAGCCACGCGGCCCATTGCGGCGTGATTTCACGGGCGGCGATACACGCCAGGCTCATCAGTGCCTCATGCATTTCATCCGGGCCGTTGGGCGCCGGCCAGGCTTCTTCACGCACGCCGGCGATAGCGTCGGCGTCCAGCGCACCGAGGTCGTCGGTGCTCTGCGGGTCGCTCCAGCGCCGGTTGAGTACAGCCTGGGTGCGGCGTTCTTCCAGCGGGGCGTCGTCGAGAAAGGTGTAGGGGCGGGCGCTGAGGATTTCGGCGGCCATGGGCGAGGGCGCCGGCAGGTCGCGGCTGATCAGGCGCACCTCGCCGCGCTCCATGCGTCGCAGCAGGGCCAGCCAGGCATCGCTGTCCATGGCTTCGTGCAGGCAGTCGTCGAGGGTTTGTTCGACCAGTGGGTGGTCGGGGACTTCGCGCTCCCCGGCCAGGTTCTCCAGGCAGGCGATCTGGTCGGGGAACACGCTGGCGATCAGGTCTTCGCTTTTCATGCGCTGGATCTGCGGCGCCACCTTGCGCCCACCGGTAAACCTCGGCAACGCCAGGGCCACGCCGGCGTTCCAGCGCCAGCGCACGCCGAACAACGGCGCATCCAGCACGGCCTGGATCAGGATGTGCTCGGCGCTGTGGCTGTTGAGATACCGCCACACCTCATCCAGCGCAAAGCTGTGGCTGGTGGACAGCGACAGCACGATGGCATTTTCACTGGCGGCGGCCTGCAACTCGAAATTGAACGTGCGACAAAACCGCTTGCGCAGGGCCAGGCCCCAGGCGCGGTTGAGGCGGCTGCCGAACGGTGTGTGGATGATCAGTTGAGTGCCGCCGGACTCGTCGAAAAAGCGCTCCATGATCAACGTGTCCTGGGACGGCAAGGCACTCAGTGCCAGGCGCGCGCGGGCCAGGTAATCGAGAATCTGCTCGGCGCTGGCGCGGTTCAGGCCGAGGGTGTCGGTGAGCCAGCCCAGCGCGGCTTGCAAGTCGCCCGGGCTGGCGCCGAGCAGGGCGTCCAGTTGCCCCTGCAAGCGCGCCACCGCCGCCGACAGCTCGTTGCTGCGCCCAGGCGCTTCGCCGAGCCAGAAAGGAATGGTCGGTGGCTGGCCGTGGGCATCCTCGACGCGCACCTTGCCGGCGTCCACGCGCACAATTCGGTAGGACGTATTGCCGAGCTGAAAGATATCCCCGGCGATGCTTTCCACCGCGAAGTCCTCATTGACGCTGCCGATATTCAAGCCCTGGGGTTCGAGCAGCACGCTGTAGTCGGCGTTGTCGGGGATGGTGCCGCCGCTGGTGACGGCCGTCAGCCGGGCGCCCCGGCGACCGCGCAGGGTATGGGTGACCGCGTCGCGGTGCAGGTAGGCGCTGCGGATGCCTTGGCGCCCGTTATAGCCGTCGCTGAGCATATGCAGCAGCGCCTGATAATGGCGCTCATCCAGCGCGGCGTAGGGTGAGGCACGACGAACCAGGTCGAGCAGCGCCTGTTCCGGCCATTCCTGGGCGCTGACTTCGGCGATGATCTGCTGGGCCAGTACGTCCAGCGGCGCCACGGGAATCTGCAGCGTATCCAGCTCGCCCCGCCTGACGCAGTCGAGCAGGGCGGCGCATTCGATCAAGTCATCGCGGGTAGTGGCAAACAGACGGCCCTTGGGCGTGCCGCCGACCTGATGCCCGGAACGGCCAACCCGTTGCAGAAAGCCGTTGATCGAACCGGGTGAGCCGATCTGGCACACCAGGTCCACGTCGCCGATATCAATGCCCAGTTCCAGCGACGCCGTGGCAATCAGTACTTGCAACTCGCCGGCCTTGAGCCGCTGCTCGGCGTCCAGGCGCAGCTCCTTGGCCAGGCTGCCATGGTGCGCGGCCACGGCAGCCTTGCCCAGGCGCTCGCTCAAATGCCGCGCCAGGCGTTCGGCCAGGCGCCGGGTATTGACGAATATCAGGGTGGTGCGGTGTTCGCGGGCCAGTGTGGCGAGGCGGTCGTAGACCAATTCCCACACATCGTTGGCCATCACTGCCGAGAGCGGCACTGGCGGCACTTCGATATCCAGGTCGCGAGCCCGTGCATGGCCGATATCGACGATGGCGCACGCGCGGCCCGTGCCCACCAGAAAGCGCGAGACCGCCTCGATAGGTTTTTGCGTGGCCGACAGGCCGATCCGCGTCAGCGGTTCGGTGCACAGCCCTTGCAGGCGCTCCAGGCTTAACGCCAGGTGACTGCCGCGCTTGCTGGCGGCAATGGCGTGGATCTCATCGACGATCACCGTGCGGGTGCTGCCCAGCATCTGCCGGCCGGAGTCCGAGCCCAGCAGCACATACAGCGATTCGGGGGTGGTCACCAGGATATGCGGTGGACGCTTGCGCATCAGGGCGCGGTCTTTCTGCGGGGTGTCGCCGGTGCGCACGGCGGTGCGGATCACCAATGGCGGCAGGCCCTGGCGCTGTAACTGTGCGGTGATGCCCGCCAAGGGGTTTTGCAGGTTGATCTGGATGTCGTTGGACAGCGCCTTGAGCGGCGACACATACACCACCAGCGTTGCATCCGGCAGTTGCCCGCCATGGGCCAGGCCCTGATGGACGAGGTCATCGAGTACCGCCAGGAAGGCGGTCAGCGTCTTGCCGGAGCCGGTGGGCGCGGCGATCAGGGTCGAGCGACGCTGGCGGATCAGCGGCCAGGCCTGTGCCTGCGCATCGGTCGCCGAGGGGAAGGTATTGCGGAACCAGGCGCTGACGGCGGGGTGGAAGCCGTCCAGGGCCGTGTCCGTGGATTCAGGAAGGTTCATGCGCTCAGTTATGGCGCCGGCCCCGACAAGTTGCAACCCCACACTTTTATCCGTGACGGTTGCGCGATAAACCCGCAAAATGCAACGATTCTTACAAATATCCAAAAACCTTCGTTCCACACAGACCGGGCCTGCTCAATCTATGCGAATGCGCCTTATGTTACTGGGCGGCGGGAATGCCCTCGGGCAGGCGCTGATTCGCCTCGGTGCAGAGGAAGACATCGGTTTCCTCGCACCCAAACCGCCCCAAGATGGCTGGGATGCCGCGAGCCTCACCCAACTGCTCGACGACACCCGTCCCGATGCGTTGATCAACCTCGCCTACTATTTCGACTGGTTCCAGGCCGAGGCCGTCAGCGAAAGCCGTCTGGCCGCCCAGGAGTTCGCCATCGAACGCCTGGCTGAACTGTGCCAGCACCACGGCATCACCTTGCTGCAACCGTCCAGCTACCGCGTGTTCGACGGTTCCCGCGCCACCGCCTACAGCGAAAAAGACGAGCCGGTGCCTTTGGGCCTTCGCGGCCAGGCGTTATGGCGTATTGAACAGAGCGTGCGCGCGACCTGCCCGCAGCATGTGTTGCTGCGTTTTGGCTGGCTGCTGGATGACAGTGTGGAGGGCACCCTGGGGCGCTTTCTGGCCCGTGCCGAAAAAACCGATGAGTTGTTGATGGCGGACGACCGTCGCGGCAACCCGACGCCGGTGGATGACGCTGCGCGGGTGATCATTTCAGTGCTCAAGCAACTCGATTGCGCGGCACCGCTGTGGGGCACCTATCACTACGCCGGCCAAGAGGCGACCACGCCGTTGGCCCTGGGCCAGGCGATCCTCACCGAAGCGCGCAATTATCACGCGCTGACCATCGAATCGCCCACCGCTCAGGCCCACGCGGCACGGCCGGATGCGAGCGATGAACCGCAACATGCGGTGCTGGCCTGCAAGAAAATCCTGCACACCTTCGGCATCAAGCCAAGGGCGTGGCGGGCGGGGCTGCCGGCATTGCTGGACCGCTATTACCGCCACACCTGACCCACCACAAAACCCCATGTGGGAAAGCTCCAAATGTGGGAGGGGGCTTGCCCCCGATTGCAGTGCGTCAGCCAATATACATTTGACTGATGCACCGCGATCGGGAGCAAGCCCCCTCCCACAATCCCCTCCCACAGGGTGATACGGTGTTGCTTAGAACTTGTAGCCGATACCCACCATGTAGACCATCGGGTCCACGTCCACATTCACCTTGGCGCGAGTGCCTTGGCCCAGCGCGTTGTTGTCCACGGTCGCCTTGGTGCTGATGTCGATGTAGCGGGCCTGGGCGTTGATCATCCACTTGTCGTTGATCATGTAGTCGGCGCCGATCTGCGCGGCCCAGCCCCAGGAATTCTCGGCCTTGAAGTTGCTGAAACCGGCTTGCTGTGCACGGCTGCCGACGTGTTCGTCGTAGATCCAGGTGTAGTTGATACCAGCGCCCACGTAGGGTTGGAACGCCGACTTGCTGTCCAGCGGGTAGTACACGACGCTGAGGGTCGGCGGCAGGTGTTTCAAGGTGCCGAGCTTGCCGTTGGCGGCGCCCAGGGCGGTGTTCTTGATCTTCACGTCATGCTCGAACGGAGTGGCGGCCAGCAGTTCGATACCGACGTGGTTGGTCAGCATGTAGGCGAAGTTCAAGCCCAGCTGGGTGTCGCTGCTCATGGTCGCCTTGCCGCCCAGGTTGGTGCCCGCCAATGGGCCCTGGTCAACTTTCACGTGGCCGCTGTCAGCCTTCGGGTTCACGGTGATAGCACCGGCGCGAACCAGAATGTCGCCCGCTTCGTGAGCGTGGACGGCAGGGGCGGCGAGGGCGAGCGCGAAGAGGGACGCGCCGAGCAGGGACTTGTTCATGGGAGCTCCAAAAGGACGTTTAAAAGTTGTACGTCCAATGGTAAAGATCGTTCCGTTCGATCTTTTGACTCAGCTCAATGAATGGGCAATCAGCGCTAGTCCGGCAGTTCGTAGACGTAAATCTTCTCGGCATCCATTTGGTAACCGGCATCCGCCAACTCGCTGGTGGAGGGTTTGACCTGCATTGAACCCTCGATCCAATACGGTTGGTAGAGCTCATCGAGCTTCACGCCGATTTCGCTTTTCACATGCACGATCTGGTTCGACGGCGGCGGCGGTACGTGAATGCACGCGCCGAAATATGGCACCAGCAGAAACTCGGTGGTGCGGCCTTCTTCGCTGACTTCCAGCGGCACGATATAGCCCGGCAAGCGGATATGCTGGCCGTCCAGGCTTTGCACTACCGGCGCGTTGGGCAGTTCCTGCTTGGCCGCGGGCGCGGCCTCGACCGACAAGGCATCGGCCATGTTCGACAGGTCGTGCAACGGTTTCATGTTGGGGATTTCCGGTGGCGCATCCGGCGGGATCATCTCCTGCCAGGACAGGTCCTTGGGCTGGTCGGCGGACCAGGCGGGCACGCTCACCAGCAGCAACAGCGCAAACAGGGCACGACGCATCGAAGCCTTCCTCATAAACGGATCGACAGGCCATCGGCCAGGGATTGCCGATAGGCGCGCCACGCGGGCACGCTGCCCATCAACAACGCTGCGCATAGGATACCGGCGAGCAATGTCCATTCATATTCGCTCGGCCACGACATCGGCAAGTCCAGCCCGTAATTGGCCTGCAAGTACCCGCGCGATGCGGCGATGCACAGGTACAGCAAACCCAAGCCCGCTACCACGCCGGACAACGCCAGGGCGAAGGCTTCGAAGATCAGCAGCGTGGCGATATGCCAAGGCCGCGCGCCCACCGAGCGCAATATCGCCATTTCGCGGCGTCGTTCGTTGAGGCTGGTGAGGATCGCCGTGAGCATGCCGATCAAACCGGTCAGCACCACAAACAACGAGATCACGAACAGCGCCTTTTCGGCGGTGCCCATCATGCTCCACAGCTCTTGCAAGGCCACGCCCGGCAAGATCGCCAGCATGGGCTCGCCACGGAAATCATTGATTTCCCGTTGCAGGGCGAAGGTGGAAATCTTGTTGTTCAGCCCGAGCATGAACGCCGTGATGGCTTGTGGGGTGAGGTCCATATTGCGCGCCTGATCGGCACTGATGCGGCCTTTGCCCTGCGCCGGTACGCCGTTGTGCCAGTCGATATGGATCGCTTCCATGCCGCCGAGGCTGATGTGCAGCGTGCGGTCTACCGGAGTGCCGGTGCGCTTGAGAATGCCGACCACGGTGAACGGCTTGTCATCGTGTTTCACCAGGCTGACGACCGCCACGCCGTGGGCCAGTACCAGCTTGTCACCGAGTTTGTAATGCAGCGCGTCGGCCACTTCGGCGCCCAGTACCACTTCGAACGGGTCGGTGGCGAAAGCGCGGCCGCTGGCCAGTTCGAGGTTCTGTTTGCGGCCGTACTGGTAATGCTCGAAATAGGACTGGTTGGTGCCCATCACGCGGTAACCGCGATGGGAGTCACCGAGGGAAATCGGGATCGCCCACTTCACTTGCGGGCTGGCGGCGAAGTGCTCGAAGCTGTCCCAGCGGATGTTGTTGGTCGCGTTGCCGATGCGGAACACCGAATACAGCAACAGGTTGACCGAGCCTGAGCGGGCGCCGACGATCAAATCGGTGCCGCTGATGGTGCTGGCGAAGCTGTTGCGCGCTTCGGTGCGTACCCGCTCCACGGCGAGCAACAAGCACACTGAAAGCGCGATGGCGAAGGCGGTGAGGATCGCGGTAAAGCGGCGGTTAGCCAGGCTGGCCATGGCTAGACGGAACAGATACATCTCAAACCTCTGCGGGCGTGGCGGCGCGATTGAGTTCGGCCAGCGACAGGTTGCGGTCGAACAGCGGTGCCAGGCTCTGGTCGTGGCTGACAAACAACAGACTGGCGCCCGCTTCGCGGCATTCGGCGAACAGCAACTGGATGAACGCTTCGCGGGCGTCATGATCCAGGGCTGAGGTGGGCTCGTCGGCGATCACCAGTTCCGGCTGGCCGATCAGCGCACGGGCGGCGGCCACCCGTTGCTGCTGGCCGATGGACAGCGAGTCGGCACGGCGCTCCAGCAGGTCTGGAGCGTTGAGCCCCAGATGCGCGAGCAAGGTGGCAGCCGCCTGATCGACACTGCCGTGACGCTGAACCGCCCGTTGCGCGCGCAGCCTGGAGAAGTGGCAGGGCAGTTCGACGTTCTCGCGTACCGACAGAAACGGCAGCAGGTTGAACTGCTGGAAGATATAGCCGGTGTGGTCGACGCGGAAACGGTCGCGGGCACCCGCCGACAGTTCGGTGAGTTCCTGGCCGAGCAGGCGGATGCTGCCGCGGCTGGGTTTCTGCACGCCGCCCAGCAACCCGAGCAGGGTGGTTTTGCCGCTGCCGCTCGGGCCTTTGAGGAACAGGGTTTCACCCGCTTCCAGGCGGAACGCGGGAATGTCCAGCAACTGGGGGTGACCCGGCCAGTTGAAGCCCAGGTCAGACAGTTCGATCAATGCTTGGGTCATGTGTTCAGAACTTCAGGGTGGCTGCGGCGGCCGTCGCTTCAACACCTTGCTGGCCGCTCGGACCGATCAGTTGTACCTGGATTTTCTGGGTCGCGGGGAAGGTCTTGAACACTTGCGTCAGGTCAAGGTTGCTCAATGCCGTCGGCGTGGCGCAGGTGAATTGATAGTGGGCGTGGATCTCGCTGTGATCGTGATGATGCTCGTGGGCGGCGGCGCCTTTGCCGTCGGTGGCATGGTCGTCATCGTCATCGTCGTCGTCATGCTCGGCTTGCGGCTTGTCGCCGAACAGCGGGCTGTTGAGTTCCTGGGTGCTGATCACGCAGCCGGCGGCCTTGGGCAGGTTGAACAGCGCCAGCGGGTTTTCCAGCTGTTTGCGTGCGGCGGCGACCTTGGCCTTGTCGGCGGCGGTGCTGGCCTGGTGTTCGAAACCCACAAGGTTCATGGCCGGGCTGTCGAACTCCACTTCCAGCGCCTGGCCGTCGAGCACGGCGTTAAGGCGGCCGACCCCGTGCTCATGGGCGCCGAGGCTGCCATGTTCATGTTCGTGATCATCATGAGCGTGGGCGACAGCCAATGGCAGCAGGGCAAACGGCAAAGCGAGCAGCAGACGGCGCATGAGAAGGCTCCAGAACATGAAAGTTTTGTTATGTGATCTTATAACAATGTGTGCAGAGTTTGACCGCCCGCTTGGCGTTGCGCAAGCCGCGTGGGAGCATGCCTGTCAGAAAAATGCAGGAGGAAGGACGATGTTGCGAATTCGTGGGACCGTTGGCGATCTGCCGGTGGATTTGACCCTGGAGCTGGACGACGCCGACTGGGCCCGGCTGGGCGCGCAGTTGCAGGCCGCCCCGGCGCCCCTCGCGCCGACTGCTGCGCCAGTCAAGCAGACCGATGATCTATGGCAGAAGGCCCAGGACTTGTTGCGCCAGGCCGGGCAACTCAGCGGGCTGGAATTGCTCGATCAACTGGAAGGGCTGGCCGGCGATGCCGCGTCCGGCAAGCGCCTGTTGGTGCGCTTGCGACACAGTGCCAATGTCAAAGTCGCCAGCGGCGGGGACACGCCGCTGTACCGTTGGGTCGAGGCTTAATACAGCGCGGCGAACAACTTGCGGCGGTATACCGTGACCAGCGGGTGGTCGTTGCCGAGCAATTCGAACACCTGTAGCAGGGTCTTGTGCGGCAAGCCTTCGCTGTAGCTGCGATTGCGGATAAACAGCTTCAGCAGGCCTTCCAGCGCCGCGTCGTACTGCTGGCGCGCCAGTTGTTGAATCGCCAGCTGATAGGCCGCTTCATCATCCTGCGGGTTTTGTGCCAGGCGGCTTTTCAGCTCGGCGGCGTCCGGCAGATCGGCCGCCTGGCGCAGGAAGGTGATCTGTGCCTTCGCCCCGGCGAGTGCGGCTTTGTGATCGTCGCTCTTCACGGCATCCAGCACCGCCTGGGCTTCGCCCAATTCACCGCGTTCGGCCAGGCAGCGTGCGTACAGGATCAGCGCAGCGGCGTGGGTGTTGTCCTCGCCCAGCAGTGCGACCAGCACCGCTTCGGCCTCGCTGATACGCCCTTCGGCAAACAGCGCCTGAGCCTGTTCCAGCGGATCGGCCGCGGCCGGTGGCGGCATCTGCACATGTGGCTCCAGCATCGCCCGCACCGCCGACTCCGGCTGCGCTCCGGCAAACCCGTCCACCGGCTGGCCATCCTTGAACAACACCACCGTCGGCAGGCTGCGAATGCCAAAACGCGCAACGATATCCTGCTCGGCCTCGCAGTCGACCTTGGCCAACAGCAACTCGCCCTGATAACTCTCGGCAATCTGCGCCAACAGCGGCATCAACGCCTTGCACGGGGCACACCACTCGGCCCAGAAATCCACCAACACAGGCTTGTGGAACGAGTTTTCGATGACTGCCTGATCAAAGGTGGCAGTGGTGGCATCGAAGATGTACGGCGTGGGCTCACTCATGGGGCGTCTCGAATAAAGCGGGAATGGGGCAACTATAAGGGCTGGCGCGGGCTACCGGAAGCGGCTTGGCGTTCACTCGCGAGCGGCGTGCCAAAAGGCGTCTTCATACCAATCTCGGGGAAAACCCATCGACTTAAGGTTAACGGCGGGAAACTCACTGATCAGGTGATATAAGCGTTGGTCCCAGCCATATACCAGTGGCTACCGTAGGTAGGTCCCATGGGTTGCTGATAACGGCGCGGGATGCAATCTCAACTCTTTCGATGGCATCCATCGTTAGTAATCGAAGGCGCCGGTCAAAATCGTACAGTTGGGTTAACTGGCGGAACTGGCTGCCCTCACGGAACCGATGGTCGAGACCTTCCGGCTTTTGGAAAGGCCGCATGTAAGGGCTTAATCGAAAGAAACTGACGGCCTGTAAAAAGGACTTGGCGCGGGCTGATGCCAGTCAGTTAAAGGGTGGGCTGTAGAACACATGATCTGTAGTGAGCGGGCTTGCCCCGCGCTGGGTGGCGAAGCCGCCCCAAACCCAGGCACTTCGGTCCTTCTGAAGTACGGCGGCGTCTTTGTTGGGGCGGCTGCGCCACCCAGCGCGGGGCAAGCCCGCTCACTACAGAGTTTGGTTGCGGCAGGTTCTCTTAACTGACTGGCATTACTCGGCGCGGGCCTCATTTTGAATGTGCAAACCGCGCTGCTTGAGCAGTTCCAATTGAGCAGGAACGTCTATGGCAGGCTTGTTGAATGTCCTCATGCTCAAAAAATACCGAGCATAAAAAAACCGCACAATTTGTGCTTGGTTACTGACGCAACCAGAGGCATGGCGGGTGTATTACTGCGAAGGCTAGGCAGCTGCCCGGCGTTTTGCAAGCCCTTCATACGACCGGCGATAGGCGACGGGGTCTGGAAATGCATGCTGATTAATTGTCCAAGTGCGTGCAAAAGGAGGGCATTTTCCACAGCCATTCCTTTTATGTCTCAGCGAACGTATTGCCAGAAATTTGTAACGTTCGGGTTTAACGCCGCGAATGGTACAGGCTCACCTTGCGAAACTCCCAAGGCTCGGCCAGGTCGGGCAGTGTCAGTGCCTCAAGGATCTGCAACCGCCGGTAATCCGGGTGCTGGAAGTCCCTGACCCGCGAGTCGGCCACCAGCGCTTCGCGGCCACGGGTGAGGAATTGATCCAGCAGCGGCAGGTTGGCCCGGTCGTAGAGCACGTCGGCCACCAGGATCAGGTCGAAGCGGTCGGCTTCGGCGAAGAAGTCTGCCGAATAACCCAGCGTCACACCGTTGAGTTCGGCATTGGCCCGGCAGGCGGCCAGCGCCAGTGGGTCAAGGTCACAGGCCACCACTTCGCGTGCGCCCGCCTTGACGGCGGCAATCCCGGCCACGCCGGAGCCGGCGCCGAAGTCCAGTACGCGTTTGTCGGCAACCCACTCGGGGTTGGCCGCCAGATATCGCGCCAGTGCCAGGCCGCTGGCCCAGCAGAAACTCCAGTAGGGCGGCTCATGCAGGATACGCCGGGTTTCTTCCTGGCTGAATTCGCGGTCCATGTTGTCCGCATCCAGCAGCCACAATGACAACTCGGTGCCCGGCAGCGGGCAGGGCACCAGTTGGGCGTCGCCGATCAGCTCGCTGAGGGCGCGCTGCAGAGGCAGCGGTGGCGTCATGGTGCCTTGACGAGTTGCAAGGGACCGGTGGTCTGGGTAATCGCCTGGGTGATACGCACGGCAGGCAGGTGCAGGATCAATTGACCGGACTGGCTGGCGCGGCCGCGTAATTCAACCCGCGCACCGGCCGGGAACGCCTCGGGGTTGAAGCGCAGGCGGAAGGCCAGGGGCTTGCCGTTGGCGGACAACACGCTGCTGGCGAGCAATTGTTGCGGGCGGTTGCGCTCATCGATCACCAGCAGTGCCAATTCGACTTCGGCATTGGCCGGCACGCCGTTGAGGATGCCGCTGATTTCCCGCTGATACGCCGGCAAGGGGCCAAGGTCTTCAATACCCGGGACTTTTTTCTCTTGGGCTGGTGTCGGTTGAGGCGCGGTCGGCTTGGGGGCTTCGCTGCTGCAGGCGACCAGAAAACTGAACAGGCCGAGTAAAACCAGTGGTCGTAACTGCATGTACGGCTCCAGAAGTGACAAAATCCGTGGTTTGAAAATCAAGAAACATAATAGCCCGCCTATATACCGTAAAGGCTATGGCTTGTCTTGCCACGGGGATGCGCTACCATGGCCCTCCCTTTTTTTGTTGCCTGCCACCATGCACTGTCCCTTCTGCGGTGCCAACGACACCAAGGTCATTGATTCGCGTCTGGTCGCCGAGGGCGATCAAGTGCGTCGCCGGCGCGAATGCCTGGCCTGCGGTGAACGTTTCACCACCTTCGAAACCGCCGAACTGGTATTGCCGCGTCTGATCAAGTCCGACGGCAGCCGCCAGCCTTTCGACGAAGACAAACTGCGCGCCGGTATGCAGCGCGCCCTGGAAAAACGCCCGGTGAGTGTCGAGCGGCTGGAGGCGGCGCTGGTGCACATCAAGCACAAGCTGCGCGCCACCGGCGAGCGCGAGGTCAAGAGCCTGGTGGTTGGAGAACTGGTGATGGGCGAGCTGCAAAAGCTCGACGAAGTCGCCTATATCCGTTTCGCCTCGGTGTATCGACGCTTCCAGGACCTCAATGAGTTCCGCGAAGAGATCGACCGCCTGGCCCGTGAGCCGGTCAAAGAATGAACCCGTCTTCCACTGCCGAGCAGGCTGTCCTCGACGCTCATTACATGGCCCGCGCCCTGGAACTGGCGCGCAAGGGCCTGTACACCACCCACCCCAACCCGCGTGTAGGCTGCGTGATCGTGCGCGATGGGCAGGTGGTCGGCGAAGGCTGGCATGAGCGCACCGGCGAACCCCACGCCGAGCCCAACGCCCTGCGCGCCGCCGGCGACAAGGCGCGTGGCGCCACGGTGTACGTGACCCTTGAACCCTGCAGCCATCATGGGCGTACCCCGCCGTGTGCGGATGCATTGGTGAGTGCCGGTGTGGCGCGTGTCGTCGCCGGGATGCAGGACCCGAACCCGGAAGTGGCCGGGCGTGGCATGCAGCGCCTGGCTCAGGCCGGTATCGAGGTGCAGAGCGGTGTGCTGGAAGCACAGGCGCGTGCACTGAACCCGGGCTTCCTCAAACGCATGGAGCACGGCCTGCCGTTTGTGCGGGTCAAGCTGGCAATGAGCCTGGACGGCCGCACCGCCATGGCCAGCGGCGAAAGCCAATGGATCACCGGCCCGGCTGCCCGCGCCGCCGTGCAACGCCTGCGTGCCGAAGCCAGTGTGGTGCTGACCGGCGCCGACACCGTGTTAGCCGACGGCGCCCGCCTGACCGTGCGTGCTGCCGAACTGGGCCTGGATGAGGCGACCACCGCCTTGGCCATGTCGCGTCCGCCCTTGCGCGTGCTGATCGACGGCCGCCTGCGCGTGCCGCTTAACGCGCCGTTCTTCAAGGCCGGCCCGGCCCTGGTCATCACCTGCGTCACTCCGGAGAATCAGTTCCCGCGGGGCCCTGAATGCCTGGTGGTGCCGGGGGTTGATGGCCAGGTCGACCTGCGTTCGGCCCTGGTTGCCCTGGCCGCGCGTGGCGTCAACGAGGTGCTGGTGGAGGCCGGTCCGAGCCTCGCAGGCGCCTTCGCCCAGCAGGGGCTGGTGGACGAGTACGTGATTTTCGTCGCCGGCAAGTTCCTTGGCTCCGCCGCTCGGCCTTTGTTGGACTGGCCGCTTGAGAAACTGGCGGATGCCCCCCAACTCAAGATCACTGAAATGCGCGCTGTGGGCGACGACTGGCGAGTCACTGCCATTCCTTTGCCAGTAGCGAGCGTATAATTTCCGGCCTGCGCCCGGCGCAGCCCTGTTTTCCTGGAGAAGGCCATGTTCACCGGCATTATCGAATCCATCGGCAGCATCCGCGCCATGACCCCAAAAGGCGGCGATGTACGCCTGCTGGTTGAAACCGGCAAGCTCGACCTCGGCGACGTCAAGCTGGGCGACAGCATCGCCGTCAACGGCGTATGCCTGACCGTCATCGAATTGCCGGGCAACGGCTTTGCCGCCGACGTCAGCCGGGAAACCCTGGACTGCACGGCGATGAATGACCTCAAGGCGGGCAGCCCGGTCAACCTGGAAAAAGCCCTGACCCCCACCACCCGCCTGGGCGGTCACCTGGTCAGCGGCCATGTCGACGGCGTCGGCGAAGTGGTGGCGCGCAGCGAAAACGCACGTGCCGTGGAATTTCGCATCCGGGCTCCCAAAGAGTTGGCCAAGTACATCGCCCACAAAGGCTCGATCACCGTCGATGGCACCAGCCTGACCGTTAACGCGGTCAATGGCGCCGAGTTTGAATTGACCATCATTCCCCACACGCTCAGCGAAACGATCATGGCCTCGTACCAGCCGGGTCGCCGGGTGAACCTGGAAGTGGACTTGCTGGCCCGTTACCTGGAGCGCCTGCTGTTGGGCGAAAAGGCCGCAGAGCCAACCGGTAGTAACATCACTGAAAGTTTTCTGGCCGCTAACGGCTACCTGAAATCCTGACCAAGGGGGTGCCGCGTGGCGCTCAATAGCATCGAAGAACTGGTTGAAGACATCCGCCAAGGCAAGATGGTCATCCTGATGGATGACGAAGACCGTGAAAACGAAGGCGACATCATCATGGCCGCCGAGGCCTGCCAGCCTGAGCACATCAACTTCATGGCCAAGCACGCCCGCGGGCTGATCTGCATGCCCATGAGCCGCGAGCGCTGCGAGTTGCTCAAGCTGCCGTTGATGGCGCCGCGCAACGGCTCGGGTTTCGGCACCAAGTTCACGGTTTCCATTGAGGCGACCACCGGCGTCACCACCGGTATCTCCGCCGCTGACCGCGCACGCACCGTGCAAGCCGCCGCCGCCAAAGATGCCAAGGCGGAAGACATCGTCAGCCCGGGTCACATTTTCCCGTTGATGGCCCAGCCGGGCGGCACCCTGGCACGTGCCGGCCACACCGAGGCGGCCTGCGACCTGGCGCGCATGGCCGGTTTTGAGCCGAGCGGGGTGATCTGCGAGGTGATGAACGACGACGGCACCATGGCCCGTCGTCCTGAGCTGGAAGCTTTTGCCGCTGAACACAACCTCAAGATCGGCACCATTGCCGACCTGATTCACTACCGCATGATCCACGAACGTACCGTTCAGCGGATTGCCGAGCAGCCTCTGGACAGCGAACTGGGCCAATTCAATTTGGTGACCTACCGTGATTCAGTGGAAGGCGACGTGCACATGGCCCTGACCCTGGGCAACATCTGCGCCGAAGAACCGACCCTGGTGCGGGTGCACAACATGGACCCGCTGCGTGACCTGCTGATGGTCAAGCAACCGGGGCGCTGGAGCCTGCGGGCCGCCATGGCTGCGGTTTCCGAGGCCGGCAGCGGTGTGGTGCTGCTGCTCGGTCACCCGCTCGATGGTGATGTGCTGCTGGCGCATATCCGCGAAACCGCCGACCACGCGCCGGTGAAAAAACCGACCACCTACAGCATCGTCGGTGCCGGTTCGCAGATCCTGCGTGACCTCGGTGTGCGCAAAATGCGCCTGATGAGTGCACCGATGAAATTTAATGCGATATCCGGTTTCGACCTGGAAGTTGTAGAATACGTGCCCTCCGAATAAAGGCCGGCGATTTTTGCCCCTTGTTCGCGGTTAAATCATCACTAAGGGGCGCCTTTTTCGCGTCCCGGCTCTTTAAGAGATTTGTCGAATGACCCTGAAGACCATCGAAGGTACCTTCATCGCCCCCAAAGGCCGCTATGCCCTGGTGGTTGGCCGCTTCAACAGCTTCGTGGTTGAAAGCCTGGTAAGCGGTGCCGTGGACGCCCTGGTTCGCCACGGTGTGAGCGAAAGCGACATCACCCTCATCCGTGCCCCTGGCGCCTTCGAAATTCCGCTGGTTGCGCAAAAAGTCGCACAGCAGGGCGAATACGCGGCGATCATCGCCCTGGGCGCGGTCATTCGTGGCGGTACTCCGCATTTCGAATACGTGGCTGGCGAATGCACCAAGGGCCTGGCCCAGGTGTCCATGGAATTCGGCGTACCGGTTGCCTTCGGCGTGCTGACCGTTGACTCCATCGAGCAAGCCATCGAGCGCTCCGGCACCAAGGCCGGTAACAAAGGCGCCGAAGCTGCCCTGTCCGCCCTGGAAATGGTCAGCCTGCTGTCGCAGTTGGAGGCCAAGTGATTTCCGACGAGAGCGATCGTTTCAACCCACGCGACCCACGCCCAGCGGATGCCGGCAAGCCATCGAAGAACGAGAAGCGTCGTGCTGCTCGTCAGCTGGCGACCCAGGCGCTGTACCAGCGCCACCTGGCGGGTGCTTCGTTGAACGAAATCGAAGCGCAGTTTCGCGTCGACAACGATTTTACCTTTGCCGACCTGCCGTACTTCCACGACATCCTGCACGGTGTGCATGCCCACCTGACCGAGATCGATGCGGCCCTGGCACCGTGCCTGGACCTGACCATCGAAGAGCTGGACCCGGTTGAACTGTGCGTGATGCGCTTGTCGGCCTGGGAACTGCTCTATCGCGTCGACGTACCGTACCGCGTGGTGATCAACGAAGGCATCGAGCTGGCGAAAGTCTACGGTTCGACCGACGGCCACAAGTTCGTCAACGGCGTGCTCGACAAGCTGGCCCCGCGCCTGCGTGAAGCCGAAGTGAAGGAACACAAGCGCTGATCTGCGCTTGAGTCCCTGATGGGTGAGTTCGAGCTGATCCGCAACTACTTCGCCGCCGCGCCCTGTGCGCAAGGCGGCGAAGGCATTGCCTTGGGGATCGGCGACGACTGCGCCTTGCTGGCGCTCCCGCCTGGGGAGCAGTTGGCAATCTCCACGGATACGTTGGTGGCCGGCGTGCATTTTGCCGACCCTTGCGATCCGTTCCTGCTCGGCCAGCGCTCGTTGGCTGTGGCGGTGAGCGACCTGGCTGGCATGGGCGCCAACCCTCTTGCGTTTACCCTTGCCCTGACGACGCCGACGGTCGATGCCGATTGGCTGCAACGCTATGCCCAGGGTTTGAACGCCATGGCCCAACGCTGCGGTGTGAGCCTGGTGGGTGGCGACACTACACGTGGGCCGTTGAGCCTGACCCTCACGGTATTGGGGCGTGTCCCGGCTGGGCAGGCGTTGACGCGCAGCGGCGCACGGCCGGGTGACCTGCTGTGTGTGGGCGGTGAGTTGGGCAACGCTGCCGGTGCCTTGCCGCTGGTGCTGGGCCAACGCAGTGCACAGGCGGCCATCGCCGATCCGTTGCTGGCGCATTACTGGTCGCCGCAACCGCAGCTGGCCTTGGGGCTGGCGTTACGGGGCAAGGCCACGTCTGCGATGGATATCTCCGACGGGCTGCTGGCCGATTGCGGGCATATTGCCAAGGCGTCATCTGTCGGCCTGTTGGTCGAACGTCAGAAACTGCCACTGTCCACGGCCTTGCTGGCGTTTGTCGGCGATGACGAGGCGCGTGTGGCCGCCTTGAGTGGCGGCGACGACTATGTGCTGGTATTTACCTTGCCACCGGCCCAGTTGGCGCCGCTGCAGGCCGACGGCTGGCCGATCCATGTGATCGGTCGGGTCGAGGCGGGGCAGGGCGTGAAGCTGCTCGATGTAAACGGGCAGGACATCACCCCGGCCGTGCGGGGCTATCAGCATTTTTGCGAAACGCCATGAACCGGCGAGCTGCGCTACCCTTTATACGGTCCACACTGTGTTGGAGACCGTCACCATGCCTATGCGTCACTGGCTGCTGATTGCGTTGTGTGCCGTCGCCCCGCTGGTGCAGGCGGATGAAGCTTCGCCCCCAGGCAAGATCATGCTGGCCAGCGAGGAATGGAACGACTACACCAACGCGGATGGTACGGGGCTGGCCTGGGACGTGTTACGTCAGATCTTCGAGCCGGCAGGCATCACCTTGCAACACCGCAGCGTGCCTTATACGCGCTCCGTTGGCCTGGCCCAGCGCGGCGAAGTGGATGGCTGGGTGGGGTCGTACCGCAACGAAGCCGATGGCGTGCTGTACCCCCACTGGCACTTTGACTCGGATCACATCTACGCCCTCGGGCTGGCCGCCGCGCCGACACCGAGTATCGCCACGCTGGGCAACTATCGTCTGGCCTGGGTGCGTGGCTATAAATATGAGGCGTACCTGCCCAATGTGAAGCGCTTCCACCCGATTGAGCGGCGCAGCGGCATTCTGCCGATGCTGCAACACGGCCGCGCCGATTTTTACATCGATGCGCTCCCCGAAACCCAGTATGTCCTTGCCCAGGCGGACGATCCCACCCAATTCAAGCTCACCCATATCGCCGATCTGCCGGTGTTTATAGGCTTTGCCGATAACGAGCGGGGGCGTGCCTTGATGGCGGTGTATGACCAGCGCATCGCTGTCCTGGTCAAAAGTGGTGAGCTGAAGCCGATTTTTGCGTGCTGGAAACAGCCCTATCCGTTCTGACCTGCATAGAACCAGGACGAAGGCCAATCGAACCGATTGATCTTTATCAGCGATAATTCAGCTTAAGCGTCTGTAGGAACCTGCTGTTACAATGACCGCCTCTGTGAAATCTAGAAATCAGGAGCACACAGTGCCCGTCGTTTTCGTCGCCGCCTCCAAGCTGCCTACCCCTTTTGCCACCTTCACCATGAACGGCTTCCTTGAAGAGGCCACCGGCCGCGAGCACGTTGTGCTCAGCCTGGGTGACATCGCCGACGGCGCGCCGGTGCTGGGCCGTGTGCATTCTGAGTGCCTGACCGGTGACGCACTGTTCAGCCAGCGTTGTGACTGCGGTTCGCAATTGGAAGCCGCTTTGCGCGCCATCGCCCGTGAAGGCCGTGGCGTGTTGTTGTACCTGCGTCAGGAAGGCCGTGGTATTGGCCTGATGAACAAGATCCGCGCCTATGAGCTGCAGGACGGCGGCGCCGATACGGTGGAAGCCAACGAGCGCCTGGGCTTTGCCGCCGACCAGCGTGACTACGCCATCTGCCTGCCGATGCTGGAGCATCTGGGTGTGAAATCCCTGCGCTTGATGACCAACAACCCGCGCAAGGTCAAAGCCTTGACCGAGATGGGCATCACCGTGGCCGAGCGTGTGCCGCTGCACACGGGGCACAACCCGCACAACAAGCTCTACCTGGCGACCAAGGCCAGCAAACTCGACCATATGATGGGCAACGAACATCAGGGCGAGGTCGACCGCGCGTGACCCGTGGCCAGGTAAAGCGGCGGCTGTCCTTCAATTGGTGGCAGTACCTGGCCCTGGCGTTGCTGCCCTTGTTCTCGATCAACCTGCTGTTCAGCCAGGCCGAACCCATGCTATCGGTGCTGGCCATGCCGTTTTTTATCGCCGGCGTGGCCTCGATGTTTCTGAGCCTGCGCTACTTCAACGGCTATAAACACGCGCTGATCGCCACCTCTAAAGCCCTCGACACCCCCGATGAACCGGCCGCCTGGATTACCCTCGCGGCGCGTCGACGCACGGCGTTGATGGTGGCTGCCCTGCCGGCCTGGATCGGTACGCTGGCGGTATTCGTGGGCCTGGAAGCCGTGCCGTTGTGTTTGCTGGCACTGTCGACCCTGGTGTTGTTCTACCTTTATCGCATCCCGCGTCAGCTGGGATGAGGCGTCATTGGCTGGCGGTGCTGCTGCTGGCATTCAGTGTGCCGGGGCTGGCCGTTGAACGGGTGGTCAGCCTGGCGCCATCTCTCTCTGAAATCGTCGTGGAGCTGGGGGCGGCCGACCTGCTGGTGGGCGTGTTCGACGGCGGCGAACGTCCTGCTGCATTGGCCAAGGTGCCCTCGGTCGGGCATTACGGCCAACTGGATATGGAGCGCCTGCTCAGCCTCAAGCCGGACCTTATCCTGCTGTGGCCCGGCAGCATCGGCCCGGCCCAGCGTGAGCAACTGCAACGCCTGGATATCCCCGTGTATGTCGCCGAACCCCACAGCCTTGAGCAACTGACCGGCCAAATCCAAGCCATCGCCGAGCAGTTGGGGCGGGCCGAGGCGGGTCGGCAGTTGGCGGGGCAGTTGCATAAGCGCTTGGCCGACCTGCGCCAGAGCTACCAACGGGCCGAGCCGCTGCGGGTGTTTTATCAGGTGTGGAACCAGCCGCTGTATACCGTCGGTGGCGGGCAGATCATCAGCGATGCGTTGAGTGTGTGCGGTGCGCGCAATGTGTTCGATGACCTCAAGCTGCCCGCGCCGCAAGTCAGCATCGAGTCGGTGTTGCAGCGCAATCCCGAGGTGATCCTGGTCGGCGATCAACTTCAGTTGGAAGCATGGAAAGCATGGCCTCAAGTCGCCGCAGTGGCGCAGGGGCGGTTGCTAGTGGTGCCGGACAAGGGCCTTGAGCGGCCCAGCGGGCAGATGCTGGAGGCGGTGGCGCGCTTGTGTGAGGTGCTTGCCCGTTAGAGTTCCGGAGTCCAGGTGATGCCAAACATCAGCGTCCTACCTTCTTCGCGGTAGCCATATTGCTGGCCTTGATACTGATACAACGCCCGGCTGTAGCGTTTATCCAGCAGGTTATCGAGCTTCATGTTCAGCGCGATTTCGCGGCTCATGGCCCAACTGGCGCGTAACCCGAGCAGTCCATAGCCGCCCAACGGGTGTTGGTTCTTCGGGTCGTCGTAGCTGCTGCTGACGGCTTGCCAGCTGGCGCCTACGCCGAAACGCTCGAATTGCCGATCCAGGTCCAGGCTCAGGGTACGCCGGGCGCGACGTGCCAAGGTGCGCCCGGTATCGCGGTCGCGTGGGTCAATCATGGCCAGGCCCAGGCTGCCTTGCCAGCCGAACAGATCCTGCCTGAGTGTGGCTTCGAAGCCATTGATGCGTGCCGAACTGACGTTTTGCGGGCCGTCGCTGCCGAACACGATCGCGTCCTGGATATCGGTGCGGTACAGCGAAGCTTCCAGGCGGGCGGTGTCGCTGAGTTGGCTGCGCCACTGCACTTCGTAACTTTTCGAGGTTTCGGGGCGCAGGTTCGGGTTGCTGTTTTTAAAGCCGTATTCGTCCGGGTAGTACAGGTCATTGAACGTCGGGGCGCGAAACCCCTCGCTATAACTGAACAGCAGGTCGTTGTCCGGGTTGACGGGCAGGGTCAAGCTGCCGCTCCAGCTGTTGTGGCCGCCGAACTGCTGGTTCTGGTCGCGACGCAGGCCCAGCTCGGTGGAAAAGTACCGCGCTGCAAAGCGATGCTGGATAAACACCGCACGGTTCCAACGGCTGTCTTCGGCGAGCGCGGTGCTGCTGTTGACCCGATCTTCGTAGCCATCGGCGCCCAGGATCAGGCTGTTCTGATCATTGAGGGTCAGGTCGTTCTGCCAGTTCAGCGAATTGCGGTAGGTGTTGAACACACTGCGTTCATCGCTGAGTTTATCCAGCGACTCTTCGCGGTTTTCGCTGTGGCCCAGTTCGACGCGGGACTTCCAGGTGTCGTTGATCCGCGCATCGATAAAGCTGCTGACGTTACTGACGCTGAAGTCGGTGTAGGGTTTCTGTTGGAAACTCTGGAAGGTGGTCGAGTCATAGCGACCAAACGGGTTGTCGTACTCGCTTTTGCCACGGTTATCCAACACGTTGATGCCGGCGTCGACCTGGTCGCTGAAGGCGTGGCTCAGGCTGAAACTGAGGGCCTGGTTGCGATAGGCATCATGATCGCCATCGCTGGGGTAGGAGGTGTAGGTGCGGTTGATCCCGGCGGTGTCATCCAGGCTGGCGCCGAGGTTGAAGCGGGTCTGCGAGTCGCCCCCGGACAATCCCAAGCTACGTTCCCACGTCTGGCGGCTGCCGAAGCCCAGGTGAAGGCGCGGTTGCAGACCGGACGTCGTATTGCGCCGAGTGAAGATCTGAATCACCCCGCCAATGGCATCACTGCCGTAGATCGCCGAGCGTGAGCCGCGCAGCACCTCGACGCGCTCGATCTGCTCGATATTGAGGTATTGCAGGTTGCTGGTGCCGGTGGTGGAACTGCTGATGCGTTGGCCATCCACCAGTACCAGGCTCTGGGCAGTGGAGGTCCCCCGAATGTAAACGTTGGTCGCGCTGCCGCGGCCACCACTCTGTGCTACCTGCACGCCCGGCACGCGGCTCAGCAAGTCGCTCACGCTGCTGGGCTGCAAGCGGTCGATATCGTCGCGGGTGAAGACCGTGTTGGCGGTGCTGCTGTCACTACGTGCCTGGACCTGGCGGTTGGCGCTGATGACCACGTCGGGGAGTTTCAGGGCGTCGTCGCGGGTGTCGGCGAGCAGTTCGCAGGAAGGCAGAAGCAGCAGGGCGAGGCACAGGCGTTTCATGGTCTTTCCGTAGTTTTGAAGTGAACACCCATCAAATGTGGGAGGGGGCTTGCTCCCGATAGCGGTGCATCAGTCATAGATATCGAGACTGACACACGGCAATCGGGAGCAAGCCCCCTCCCACAGTTTGATGCTTGTTACAGGCCCAGCAGCGTCATGCGCTCACGCACCGCCGCCTCGATACCGGCTTCATCCAGCCCGCATTCAGCCAGCATCTGCGCCGGCTTGGCATGTTCGACGTACACATCCGGCAAGCCCAGGTGCAGTACCGACTTGAGCACATTCTCCCGCGCCAGGAACTCGCTGACCGCCGCGCCCGCACCGCCCATGATGGCGTTCTCTTCGAGGGTCACCAGCAGCTCATGGCTACCGGCGATCTCGCGCACGAGTGCTTCATCCAGCGGCTTGACGAAACGCATGTCGACCACGGTGGCGTCGATCTTTTCGGCCACTTTCAAGGCTTCGGCCAATTGCACGCCAAACACCAGGAATGCCGTCTGGCGGCCTTGGCGGCGCACGATGCCCTTGCCGATCTCGATCGGTTCCAGGTCCTTCTCGATCACCGCATTCGGGCCCGTGCCGCGTGGGTAACGCACTGCAGCCGGGCCGTTGTACAGGTGGCCGGTGCTGAGCATTTTGCGCAGTTCGTTCTCGTCGCTTGGCGTCATCACCAGCATGCCGGGGATGCAACGCAGGTACGACAGATCGAAACTGCCGGCGTGGGTCGGGCCGTCTTCGCCCACCAGGCCGGCGCGGTCGATGGCGAACAAGACGTCGAGATTCTGCACGGCCACATCGTGGACGAGTTGGTCGTAACCGCGCTGCAGGAACGTCGAGTAGATCGCCACCACGGGCTTGGCGCCTTCACAGGCCATGCCGGCGGCGAAGGTGACCGCGTGCTGCTCGGCAATCGCCACGTCGAAGTAACGCAGCGGGAAACGCTCGCTGAACGCCACCAGGTCGGAGCCTTCCTTCATGGCCGGGGTAATGCCCACCAGGCGCGGGTCGGCGGCGGCCATGTCGCACAGCCATTCGCCAAATACCCCGGAATACTTCGGCCCGCTGGCCTTTTTCGGCGCAGCGGCGGGGGCGTCCAGTGGCTCCAGCTTGGTGATCGCGTGGTAACCGATCGGGTCGACTTCCGCCGGCGCGAAGCCTTTGCCCTTCTTGGTGACGATATGCAGGAACTGCGGGCCCTTGAGGTCGCGCATATTGCGCAGTGTGGCGATCAGGGTCGGCAGGTCGTGGCCGTCGATGGGGCCGATGTAATTCCAGCCCAGCTCTTCGAACAGGGTGCCAGGCACCAGCATGCCCTTGGCGTACTCTTCGGTGCGCCGGGCAATTTCCCACGCGCCCGGCAGACGCGAGAGCACTTTCTTGCTGCCTTCACGCATGCTCGCATAAGTGCGGCTGGAGAGGATTTTGGCCAGGTAGTTGGACAGGCCACCGACATTGCGCGAGATCGACATGTCGTTGTCGTTGAGGATCACCAGCATATTGGCGTCCACTTCCGGCGCATGGTTCAGCGCCTCGAAGGCCATGCCGGCGGTCAATGCGCCGTCACCAATCACCGCAATCGCCTTGCGCTCGCTGCCTTGCAGGCGGGCGGCAATCGCCATGCCCAGCGCTGCACTGATGGAGGTGCTGGAGTGGCCGACGCCAAAGGTGTCGTACTCGCTCTCGGAGCGACGCGGGAAGGCGGCCACGCCGTCCTTCTGGCGCAGCGTGCTCATGCGCTCGCGACGACCGGTCAGGATTTTATGCGGGTACGCCTGGTGGCCCACGTCCCACACCAGCCGGTCGTCCGGAGTGTCGAACACGTAATGCAGGGCGATGGTCAGCTCGATAACGCCCAGCCCGGCACCGAAATGCCCACCGGTCTGGCCGACCGTGTAGAGCAATTCCAGGCGCAACTCATCGGCCAGGGTTTCCAGCTCGGCTTCACCCAGTCGACGCAGGCCGTCCGGCGTGGCAGCACGGTCGAGCAGGGGCGTGGACGGGCGCTTGCGGGGAATCTCTTGAAACGTCGTGGGCATCAGGCGAATCGTTATAGGTATAAAAGAGGCGGCAGTTTACCTCAAGCATCGCAAACTGCCCACGCGAAGCGCCGAACTTGGCTGATTAGGCGGCGCGAATGGCCGCACTTGCTCAGTGGCGGCTCAGTGGCGGCGTTCGACGATATACCGCGCCAGGTCGCGCAGCGGCTCGGCGGCCGCGTCGAAAGGTCGCAGGGCCTCCAGGGCCTGGTCGCGCAGTTCCAGGGCATAGACCTTGGCGGCTTCAAGGCCGAGCAGGGACGGATAAGTCGGTTTGTCCCGCGCGATATCGGCACCTTGGCGTTTGCCCAGGGTGGCGGTGTCACTTTCCACATCCAGAATGTCGTCCTGCACCTGGAACGCCAGGCCGATGGCCCGGGAGTAGGTCTGCAGGGCTGCCAATTGCGCAGCTTGCGCGCGGCCACTGGCCAGGGCGCCCAGGTGCACGGCGGCTTCGATCAGCGCGCCGGTCTTGTGGCGATGCATGTGTTCCAGGGCGTGCTGGTCCAGCTTGAGGCTGACGGAGCCCATGTCGATGGCTTGCCCGCCGACCATGCCGGCCGGGCCGGCGGCGTGGGCGAGTGTGGTCACCATGCGCAGCCGGATCTCGGCATTCACGCTGCTCAAGCGCGGGTCCAGCAAGGCGCTGAACGCCAGGCTCTGCAGGCCATCACCGGCCAGAATCGCATAGGCCTCATCAAAGGCTTTGTGAGTCGTCGGCTGGCCGCGACGCAGATCGTCGTCGTCCATGGCCGGCAAATCGTCATGCACCAGGGAGTAGGCGTGAATCAGTTCCACCGCACACGCCGCGCCATTGGCCTCCTCGGCCGGCGCACCCAGGGCTTCACAGGCGGCATACGCCAGCAATGGGCGCACGCGCTTGCCGCCATTCATCACGCTGTAGCGCATGGCGGCATACAGGCGGTTCATTTCCGGGCTGGGCGCCACAAACAAGGGTTCCAGCGCCGCGTTGACCCGGGCTTGGCTACTGGCCTGATACGCGTCGATCATTCCGGCTGTTCCGCATCGAAAGGTTCCTCGGCCAGCTCCCCGTCACGTTCCAGCAGCACTTGCACCTTCTGCTCCGCCTGCGCCAACGCGCTCTGGCAGTCGCGAGTCAGGCCGATGCCTTGCTCAAACGCCGTCAACGAGTCTTCCAGCGACAACTCGCCGTTCTCCAGACGCTCGACCAGGGCTTGCAGGTCGGCGAGGGATTGTTCGAAATCGAGTGCAACTTTTTTGCGGGCCATGGCGGCTATTCCGGTAGACGGTAAACCGGCGCGACACTAGCAGACATGGGGGATTGGGGCAAATGAGTGGGGGCGGATGCTCATTCAGTGAGCCGAATGATCGGCTTATTCGGCTCACTGAATGAGCCGATTAGCCACTTTATTCGGCTCACTGGCTATCACGCGGTCTTTGCCAATGTTGAGCACTGTCTTTGTGCATCTTTTAATTGGCTTTCGAACTCAAGCAATCCTGCCTGCATCTTTTGCAGGGCCACGATCTGCACAGACAGTTCGTGTTTCTTGCTGGCGATGGCCTGTTCCGCCCGTTCCCAAGGCAATGCGTCACCCTGATGGCCCTGGAGGATTTCCTGCAACTCCTTGAGTTTGAACCCCAGCTGTTGCGCGCACTTGATAAACATCAGCAACTCAACGCTCTGCTCCGAATAGACCCGGTATTGGCCTTGGCGCTGCGGTTCTGGCAGCAGCCCAATCGCCTCATAGTGACGGATCGCCTTGATGGTCGTGCCTGACAACTGCGCGGCTTTGCCGATGTACATGAAAGCTCCCTTTTCCTATTAAAGCGCCGGCCTGTTTCAGCCACTTGTCTCGCTGCGCCGCAGTAGAGCCCAGCACCGGCCCGAACTGCAACGTCTTGACCGGCTTGATGCCGCAAAACGCCAGTGTGGTCTTGCGCATCTGATGGATGCCCGGCATGCGATAGAACCAGCGGTAATACCAGGGTGGTGTGTCCAGGGTCACCAACAAGTGTGCGGTCCGGCCCTGCAGCAGCTTGTCAGGGAACGCCTTGCCGGCTCGGTATTTGAAGGCGAAGCCGGACAGGAACACGCGATCGATGAAGCCCTTCATCAAGGCGGGGATGCCGCCCCACCAGACCGGGAAAACAAACGTCAGATGGTTGGCCCAAAGGATGTCGCATTGCGCGCTGAGCAGGTCGAGCTCCAGTGGTTGGGCCTGGCTGTAGCCGTGGTGCAGGACGGGGTCGAAAGCCAGCTCCCCCAGGCGCAACACGCGTACTTCATGGCCGGCGGCTTTTGCGGCATGGATGTAGGCGTCGGCCAGGGCCGAACAGAAGCTGGCGTTAGAGGGGTGGCCGAGAATAACCAGAGTGCGCGGCGGCATGAGGTGGGGTCCTGAACAAGGTGTTTCAGGGTAAGGGTTGCCGTATAGGGGAGAGTCAAGCGTGGGGTCCGCAATGCGCCGATTTGTCATTGCCAGCAGGACGTTTCGGTAATCCTCGGAAGGCTGTTCCTGAACCGCCCTTGGCCCCTTGTGACAGCCAATACCCCTGACTAGCCTGCCTCAAAACTCAACGAGTGAAACGGCATGAGCGAAACCTGTATCGGCTTGACTACGCCTCCAGCGGGCTACAGCGACTGGCTGACGGACCTGAAAGGGCGTATTCACGCGGCGCAACAGCGCGCCACATTGGCGGTCAATCGGGAGCTGGTGTTGCTCTATTGGCAGATTGGCCACGACATCTTGACCCGCCAGGCCGAGCAGGGGTGGGGGAGCAAAGTCATTGATCACCTGGCCCAGGATTTGCGCACGGCTTTTCCCCGCATGAAGGGGTTCTCGCCGCGAAATCTCAAGTACATGCGCGCTTTTGCCGAGGCGTGGCCAGACTCGGAATTTGTGCAAGAGGTGCTTGCACAATTGCCTTGGTATCACCAACTTGCGCTACTGGACAAACTCCCCAGCCCCGAAACCCGGCGCTGGTATATCGCCCAGGCAATCGAGCACAACTGGTCGCGTAATACCCTGGTCATGCAGATCGAAAACCGATTGCTGGAGCGCAGTGGCAAGGCTGTCAGCAACTTCGAATATCACCTGCCCAAACCGCAATCCGACCTGGCGCGGGAATCGCTAAAAGATCCCTATCGTTTCGATTTCCTCAGCCTGGGCCTGGACGCGCAGGAGCGTGATATCGAAAACGCCTTGATCAAGCACGTCACCGATTTCTTGTTGGAGCTCGGTGCGGGTTTCGCCTTCGTTGGCCAGCAGGTATTGCTGGACGTCGGCGGCGATGAGTTCTTCGTCGACCTGTTGTTCTATCACTTGAAGCTGCGCTGCTACGTGGTGATAGAACTGAAAGCGGGCAAGTTCAAACCCGAGCACTTGGGGAAGTTGAGCTTTTATCTCGCGGCTGTCGATGCCCAGCTTAAGCATCCACAAGACGGACCCACCATCGGCCTGCTGTTGTGCAAGAGCAAGGACGAAGTCGTCGCCGAATATGCGCTGCGCGACAACAATCGACCGATTGGCGTGGCGCAATACCAGTTGGTTGAGTCGTTGCCCGCAGAGTTGCAAACCAATCTGCCGAGTATCGAGCAGATCGAACGGGAACTGGCGGGCTGAGTCGCTGGACGGCTAGTGGCCTCAGAACCCCGGCGGGATATACCCCGGCACGAACGGCACATTGAGGCACTTGCCATGGAGGATGCGGCCATCTTCAATCCGGAACAGCACGATCTTCTTGGCCTTGTTCACCGTCGCCTCAAGTTTGCAATCCGAACTGTGCCCCACGGTCTGGTAATACTCCGTATAAACCATCCCGTTGCCGGTGTGGTTCATTGAAGTGCCTGCGGCTTCCGTGGTGGTCCAGGACGCGGATTTGTGCCAGGTCATCACCACCTGGGTTTCGCCATTGGCTGCGTTTTGCTTCGTCATTGAGTCGGGTTTGCCGAATAAATTCAGCGCTTCCTGGACGTCGCGGCCTTCCCAGCGCGATTGTGCGATCAGGTGGCACCCATTGATAAACAGCGTGGTGGGTAACAAGAGCCCCGCGAGTAACCGCCTTGTCCATGTAGGCATCATGAGTCCTTTTTGTCGGTAGCTCGGTTCAGTGTTTATTGCCCAGCATGTCGTCGAGGTCGTCGATCATCTGGCTCTTTTCCTGGGTTGGCCCCAATTGCTCGAGCATCGCCTTGGTGGTCTGGATCATCTGCAAATGGGTCATCTTGCCCATCGCGATGGTGTCCTTGCTTTTGCCCGGCTCACAGACAAAAGCGAGGGTGCGATCGAGCCAGAACTCCTTCGGCGTCTGCCAGGTATTCGAGACTTTCAAGTGTGTGAGGGTGTAGGAAAATGGCGCGACCGATTGCCCGTTGAGAAAGCGCAGCTTTCGCGTCGAGCACTGCACCTCGAGGTTGTAGGCATCGATCATGGGCTTGCCCGGTGCCTCATACACCAAGGTCACCGCGACCAACTGGGCGCCCTTGGTATGGTTCGATGCAACCACCGAAGTGCGGTCGGCCACATACATCACATTTTGATGCGCCCGGCCGCTGCCGTAGATGATTGACCAGTCGCCCACCGGTGTTTGCTCGGCGGCGAATGCCAAAGGGGGGCAGGCCAGTAATGCTACCGGCAGTGCAAAGTAACGACCGACCTTGGTTAATGTCTTCAACAGCGTCCTTCCTTGAGGCCCGAAACAAGGAAATGACTTTAGTGATGAGCCTACCCAGTCACAATTAGGGCGGGTGTGCTAATGGCGAATGGCTAGTTAGCAACTAAAAAAGCCTGCTGTTCAAGGCAGGCTTAGTGGGTGCAGCAGTGGACTCAGTCTTTGCGCGCCGTCAGCGCCGAATAACTATTCATCAAGTTGCGATAGTTAGGGATGCGCTGGGACAACAGGTTCCCTAGCCCTTCAATGTCGTTGCGCCAGTCGCGGTGCAGCTCACACGCCACCGAGAACCAGTTCATCAACTGCGCCCCGGCTTGGGTCATCCGGCTCCACGCCGCTTGCTGCACCGTGGTGTTGAACGTACCGGACGCATCGGTGACCACAAACACCTCAAACCCTTCGGCCAATGCCGACAACGTCGGGAACGCTACGCACACATCCGTCACCACACCGGCAATGATGATCTGCTTGCGGCCGGTGGCCTTGATCGCCTTGACGAAATCTTCGTTGTCCCACGCATTGATCTGACCAGGGCGAGCGATGTACGGCGCGTCCGGGAACATTTCCTTCAGCTCCGGCACCAGTGGGCCGTTAGGGCCTTGCTCGAAGCTGGTGGTCAGGATGGTCGGCAGGTTGAAGAACTTGGCCAGGTCGGCCAGGGCGAGCACGTTGTTCTTGAATTCGTTGGGGGAGAAGTCCTGCACCAGAGAGATCAGGCCGGTCTGGTGGTCAACCAGCAGAACGATGGCGTCGTCTTTGTTGAGGCGGTTGTAGGTTAGAGTGCTCATGGTTGAATCCTTTTTGTTTAAGTGGGTTTGGCGTTGCGTTCAACATGGGCACAGATTACTGGGGGAGTGCTGGGCGATAAATCGGCTGAAACAAGTCATACCGTCAACTCAAAAGGGACAATCATGGATGGCTAAAAATCTCACGCGTGAGCTATTGAGCCCGGCAAGCATTACCTGTAGATTTTCTCACGCGTGAGTTTTTCAGAGCGAGGTCAGTGGTATGAACAGCAGCTCTCCATCGAGCCCGTCAGCAGGGCCCGAGACCGATTCAGCAAGCCTTCAGGGAGAGCGCTTGAAACCGTCCGCGAAAAAACCATCGAGCTTCTACATGAAGCAGATGCGCGCGGGCCTGGCGGCCGCCGGTTATGTGAAACACGAGACTTGGGTGCTTCCCGAAAATCGAAGCCTGCTCAAGCAAATGGAGAAACAGCTTCGCCAGCCGATTCTAGCTGGCTCATTCTTGTCGGAGACTTATATGAGCGCAGGTACTAACTGGAACATCGATCGCCTCTTCAGCGCGCTTCAGGCCCTGGACGAGGTGGTCAACAAGGACATCACGCTTTCTCTGCTTCAAGGCTCCGAGTCCAGTATCAAGCTGGAAATGAACGACTTCGGTGGCTTGCCGATTTACATCGCGGTGGTGGGCGAGCAGATCATCGTGGATACCGTGCTGGTCGACGTCGAATCCATCAACGATGTACCCCGGTTCAATGACGCGGTGCTGCGCAGCCGGGAAATGTTCCCGCTGTCTTCCATCGGTATCGAGTCCATGCCTAACGGGCAGGTCGTCTACAACATGTTCGGCGCGTTGAGCTCCGACTCCAGCCTGACCAACATCGTGACCGAGGTGAAAACCCTCGTCGACAACGTGCAGCGCGCCAGCGAAGCCTTTGAACGTTTCTTCAATTAAGTATTCGGGAGTATCCAATGACTCAATCCATCTGGAGCAAACTGTTCACCGCGCTGCGTGGCGGTGCCAACGAAGTCGGCGAATCGATCGTCGACCAGCAAGCCTTGCGTATCCTCGACCAGGAAATCCGCGATGCCGACAGCGCCCTGGCCAACGCCAAGCGTGAACTGGTCAGCATCATGGCCAAGCACAAACTGGCGACTGATCGCGTCAATGAGTACAACGCCAAGATCTCTGACCTGGAGGCCAAGGCGATGGCCGCGATCCAGGCCAATCGTGAAGACCTGGCCCTTGAAGTGGCCGAAGCCATTTCGACCCTGACCAACGACCGCGACGTCGAGCAAAAGCAGGCGGCCGAGTTCGGTGGCTATGCCGACGGCATGCGCAAGGACATCACCAAGGCCGAAGGCCGGATCAAAAGCCTGCGCCAGCAAGTGGATATGGCCAAGGCGCGTGAAAGCGTGCAGAAGGCTCAGGTCAGCGCTTCCATCGCCAGCGGCGGTGCCAACGGCAAGCTGGAAACCGCCGTCGGTACGCTCAATCGTCTGCAGGCCAAGCAGCAGCAACGCGCCGCTGAGCTGCAAGCCCAGGACGAACTGGCCGATGCATCGACCGGTACCGACCTCGAGCGCAAGCTTCGCGAAGCTGGCATCACGCCGAACGAAGGCAGTGCCAATGCGATTCTGGAGCGTCTGAAGCAAAAGTCGGCCGAGTAAATACAGCCGCAACAAGAAGGGCGCTGTCTGCCCTTCTTTTATGTCGAGGTCAGGATGGACGCCCTGAAAGGTTTCAAGACAATCGCAGGCCTGGCTCTGTTCATGGTCGCGCTGCAACTGCTGAATGTAGCGACCGGCTACAGCCTCATGGCGTTTGGTCTGATCCCAAGAACACTGCAGGGGTTGGCCGGCATCCTCACGTCACCGTTTTTGCATGCGTCTTTCGCCCACCTGAGTGCGAACCTGATTGCCTTCCTGGTACTGGGCACGCTGGTGATTATCGAAGGGCTCAATCGATTCGTGACCGTCAGCGCGATCATTATTCTGCTGGGCGGTTCGCTGGTCTGGTTATTCGGTTTTGCGGGCATACACGTGGGGGCCAGCGGTTGGGTATTCGGCTTATGGGCCTACCTGTTGTCTCGCGCCTGGTTTCACAGGAGCTGGGGCAACCTCATAACAGCGGGTGTCGTGGCGGCTCTGTACGGCGGCCTGGTCCTGGGCTTTCTTCCTCGCCAAGGGGTTTCCTTCGAAGGGCATCTGTTTGGTGCATTCGCCGGATTTATTGCTGCCAAGGTACTTCTCTCCAAACCACGTAGCAGGTTTAATGCCGGCTGAGCGCACTCGAGCATCCAGATGCCGAGGCGACGACATCAGGAAGCAAGAACCCAGGGAACCAGGGACGAAATGTCGATTTTTCTTCTATTGCGCATGTACGCTTCCTCCCTTTTTCACCGTTTCGGCTGGGCAGGTCTGGTCATTGCCTTGGGCGTTCACATGAGCACGGCTTATCTGGGCCTGGTATATCTGGGCGAGCAACACCTGACCGCTCTCGCCACATTTGTTTACTTCTATCTCACCACCACGCTGACCGTCGGCTATGGCGACCTTGCGCCGCAGACTTCGGCAGGCCGAGTGTTCGTGGCGGCTTGGGTCATGCTCGGAGGCATCGCGCTGCTGACCGCAGCCATCGGTAAAACCACCAGCAGTGTCATCGATGCATGGAGAAAAGGCATGAAGGGAAAAGGCGATTTCACCGGCAAGGTCGGCCATACCGTGCTCATCGGCTGGGAAGGCGCATCCAGTGAGCGGGTCATTGAGTTGTTGCTGCAAGACGAGACCTCGAACGACAACCTGATCGTCATCTGCGATTGCACCCTCGACGAAAACCCGATGCCGGGCAAGGCGGCATTCATCCGCGGCGAAAGCCTGTCTTCCATCGCGTTATTGCTGCGTGCGGGGGTGCCCGGTGCAGAGCGCGTACTGGTGCGGACCCCCTCTGACGATCTGACCCTGGCCACCGTGCTGGCGGTGAACCAACTCAATCCTGTCGGGCATGTGGTCGCCCACTTCAATGACAGTGAAATCGCCGCACTGGCCAGCTCCTATGCACCCCGCCTGGAGTGCACCTCAAGCATGGCCATCGAGATGCTGGTGCGCGCCTCTCAGGATCCGGGCTCGTCGGTGGTCATTAATGAGCTGCTGTGCGTGGGGCAGGGTGCCACCCAATACCTGATGAAATTGCCCGAAGCCTTTGAAGCCACCTTCGGTGACCTGTACACCCGGATGAAAGAACAGCACAACGCCACGCTCATCGGCTATCGCGCCAAAGATGCCCAGCAACCGTCGATCAACCCGCCCAGCGCCACCCGCGTTGAAGGCGGCGAACTTTTCTACATCGCCTCCACCCGCCTCAAGGAAATCTCCAATGGGATGGTTTAAACAATTGATGGGGCTTGAGGCCCCGAACGCGAATACCCCAGCGAACCGGGCCGCCGCCGAACCGCTGCCGACGACCGGGCCGCTGGGCCTGGCGCCGGGCAAAGGCGTGATGTTCGACAGCAGCCTGAAGTTGCTGCTCGACGGGCAAACCACAGTGGTCATTCCCGGCTCCCAGGAAATCTGGAGCAACGGCACCATTGACCTCGAGCAGTCGACCTGGCTGTCGCGTTATTACATGAACGATGAAGATTACTGGTTGCAGGTGCACACCACAGGCGACATCGCCGGCCAGGTGGAGTCAGTGATCCTGTTCAACTACCTGAGTTACGTCACTATCAGCAGCGAATCGGAACTGCGTCGGCTGGCCGGCCCGCAAAGCCTGATCGGGTTGCCGACCTACACCCACGACGGCGTTGAATACGCGCGCGTATGGGGCAGCGAAAATGGCCAGACAGAACTGGTAGCGATGAGCGAGCAGGTGATAAACCCCGAGACCTCCTACAGCGTCGAGCACCGCTCGATGCTATATGCCCGTGATACCGGCCTGACCGATCGCCGGGAGTTCCTGCTGTTCTCCGTCGAGGAAGACGCTGAAGGCACCGTCAGCCTGAGCACGTCGCTGGGCATCTCGCTGTACACAACCGATTTGAATGTGCTCTAAAAAAGGAAGAAGTCCATGCTCGAAGCTCTCTCTATTTCCCTGAACAAAGCGGCCGTGTTCGGGTTTGTCATCTATATCCTGGGGGCTGCCGTGCTGTTCGGCCTGTTCCAGTTCATCTACACCCGCGTCACCCCGCACAAGGAGTTCGAGCTGATCCGTGCGAACAACGTGTCGGCGGCGGTCGCGCTGGGCGGTGCGATTATCGGTTTCGCGATTCCGGCCAGCAATGTGATTGCGTACTCGATCAACCTCCTCGACTTCGCCGTCTGGGCGGTGATCGCAGCCGTCGTCCAGCTGTTGGCGTTTCTGCTGACCAGCCTGGTGCTCAAAGGCACGTCCGAGCGCATCAAGAACGGCGAGCTCGCGGCCGGTATCTACGTGGCCGCCGTCGCCATCAGCGTCGGCATGTTGAATGCCGCGTGCATGACGCCTACCCAGAACTGATTGCGCACGGAGCCTTTGATGAAACGAAGCAAGTATGTCCAGTTGTCGCTGGCTGCGTCGGTCGCCATGGCGATATCCGGTTGTGGGCCGACGGAAAAAACCTACGATTTGCAGAAGAAGTACAACTTCCAGTCGGTTCAGCAATGCGCCGATGAAAAGCTTCCGGTGGACGTCTGTTCGGATGCCTACATGACGGCCATGGCTGAGCACCGCCGCATTGCGCCGGTGTACGACAGCCAGGCCGATTGCGATGCCGACTTTGTCGCCGACTGGTGCCAGCAGGACTCCACCGGCAAGTTCATCCCCAGGCTGGGCGGTTTCGAACTGACCGCGGCGGGCCAGGTGACACAGTCCCAGGTCGACGCTGCCAACGCCCAAGTGGCTGGCGCGCAAGCCAGCGGTGGCGGCTCCGGCTTCTCCACCAGCAGCCTGCTGACCGGGCTGCTGATCGGCAACATGCTGAGCAACAACCGCAACAGCTACAGCTCCGAGCCGGTGTATCGCTATCGCGATGATCGCGGCAACTACGCCTCCTCGACGCTCAACCAGCGCGTGTCCAATGGGGCTACATTCGGCCGCTCGAACCAGGCCCGGTACGGCAGCAGCAACTACTCGAACACGCTGCGCTCTTCGAGCAAGCCGGTGTCCGTTGCATCGTCCACCTCCCGTGGCGGTTTTGGCAGCAAGGCCAGCGCACGCAGCGGCTGGGGTGGCGGCGGGTCGAGCAGTTAAGGAAATCTGGCCATGAAGAAGATCCATTGCGCAGAGCGTCATGACTGGAAACAGACGGCCGAAAGCCTCGGCTTTCTGTTCCATACCATTGACGACGAACCCTACTGGGACGAGCGCGCGTATTACCAGTTCACGCTCAAGCAAATCGAGCAAGACCTCGAAGACCCGACCACCGAGATCCATGACATGTGCATGGACCTCGTGGCCCGCGTGGTCCACAGCGAAGAGCTGCTCGGGCGCCTGAGCATTCCCGCAGCCTTCTTCGACATGATCCGAACCTCATGGCTCGAAGGGCACCCGCACTTGTATGGGCGCATGGACTTCTCCTACAACGGCGCCGGGCCGGCCAAGTTGCTGGAACTCAACTACGACACACCGACCAGCTTGTATGAAGCGGCGGCGTTCCAGTGGGGCTGGTTGGAACAATGCATCGAGCGCGGCTTGCTGCCCAAGCATGCCGACCAGTTCAACAGCATCGACACCAAACTGCACCAGGCCTTCGCCCAGTTGCAGGTCAAGCAGCCATTCTACTTCGCCTCGATGAAAGACTCGGTCGAAGACAAGGGCACCACCGATTACCTGCGCCTGGTCGCGGAAACAGTCGGCATCGAATCGCGCCACATCGACATCGAAGACATCGGCCTGACCAGTGAAGGCCGTTTCGTCGATCTCGAAGATCGCTGGATTCCCCACCTGTTCAAACTGCACGCCTGGGAATTCATCTTCCACGAGCCTTTTGGTGCGGCGATCGCCCAGAGTGACACGCAGTTTTTCGAGCCCGCCTGGAAATCCATCCTCTCCAACAAAGGCATCCTGCCGCTGTTGTGGGAGTTCAACAAAGGCCACCCGAATCTGCTCGCGTCCCACCTGGATACCGCCCCCGGCAAGGCCGTGCCGAAGGGCTGGGTGCGCAAGCCGTTCTTCTCGCGGGAAGGTGCGAATATTGAGCTGCAAACCGCTGACGGCCTGATCGTGAAAGAGGACGGGCCTTACACGGATGCGCCGTTTATCCTTCAAGAGTTTGCGCCGCTGCCACGGTTTGGCGACAGCTACACGCTGATTGGCTCTTGGGTGATTGGCGATCAGGCCGCAGGCATCGGCGTGCGGGAGGACAATAGTCTGATTACCAAGGATTCGAGCCGGTTTTTGCCGCACTTGATATTGGACTGAGCACATCCGCTGGGGTACGAATGATCAGCGGCGGGCAGCCAGGGTTTCCAGGCCGCAGAGGAGGGTGTCGACGTAGAACGTGAAGCTGTCATTCAGCGCCGCGTCGACACCATTTTGCCAACGCAGGCTGAAGCCGCGATTGCTCAATTGGTCCATGTTCTGCGCGAGCGTGGGGTGTTGCTCCGCGTCGACGGCCCGCAGGTTTTCCTGCACCTGGCGCTGCCAGGCAGCGGTGTTCTCCGGCAGGGGGGCGAACTCCAGTGTGGTGAACCCGGCGAGGGCGGCGATAAAGGAGTTATAGGCCCCAGCCAGGGAAGGGCCGCTGAAACCGGCCTGTTGCAACGCGGCCAACACGCCTTCGACCAACTTGAAATCCGTGCTGGCGTTGGACACCAATTGCGAACCTAGCAGTGGTGCGATATTCGGATGCCGGCGTACCGCGTCATGGCAGTTGACCATCGCTGCACGCAGATAATCCTGCCAGCGTTCCTGAGGGTCGGGGGCTACATGTTCCAGGACTTTGGCCAGCACTTCGCTTAACAACAACTCCCGCGACGAGACATACCAATAGATGGCCGTCGGGTATACGCCCAGGCTGCCGGCCAGGTTGCGCAGGCTGCATTTCTCCAGACCCTCGCGGTCGATCAGCGCCAATGCGGCGCTGATGATGGTGTCTTTGTTGAGTGGGTTTTTGGCCTCTTCGCCAGCGGCTTTTTTACGCCTGCCGCGTGGGTTTGCGGTTTTGCTGGTCATGGTCAGGGCTCCGGTTAAGCGACGGCGAAAGGATAGCGGTTCACCGATTCGCTGTCGCTCTTCCGGGGGGTGGCGTCAGTGGCCTGCGTAGCGCTCGACGAACAACTGCGTGGCCGTCACCAGTCGGTTCAGTTCGTGCTCGGTCAGGGGTAGGCTCAGCGCAAACAACCCGCGTCGCGCACTGTAGATCCCAGATTCGAGCAGGTGAAAGAAGAACAGATCACGCAGGTGGTTCTGGCCCGTCGGAATATCCGCGGGGCGCCTGATCGGCAAGCCGCTGGGATGCAGGTTCATCACCGAACCTTGTCCGGTAAATTGCATCGATACAGGTGCCAGCACCGCATTGAGTTGCTCGCGCAGCCGGTCGCCACGGGCGTTGAGTTTCAAGGCTGCGTCGCGGGTATACACCTGCTCCAATCCCGCGATCCCCGCCGCCATGGTCAGCACATTGTTGTTGAATGTGCCGGCATGGGAGAGGCCGCCACGCCGAGGGTCAAACAGCGCCATGATCTCCTGCCGGCCGCCGAGTACGCCGCACGGCATGCCGCCGCCGAGGTACTTGCCCAGGGTGATCAGGTCGGGCGTGATCGCGAGTTTTTCCTGCAGGCCACCGGGGCCCAGGCGTGAGGTCATCACTTCGTCGAAGATCAGCAGCGTGCCATGGGCCTGGCTCCGCTCCCGCAACCCTTGGAGAAAACCTGGCGCGGCGCAGATACATCCACCCGCACCCAACATGGGCTCCACCAGGATTGCCGCAATGTCGACCTGTTCATGCAGCAGCCTCTCCACGCTGCCCAGGTCGTTATAGTCGGCCAGGTACACCCGGTGCGGCACATTCATCGGCGTGTGCGCCCCGGCAAAACTCAACACGCCACCGTGATAGCCGCCGTTGAAGGCGATGACACCACTGCGCCCGGTGTAGGCTTTTGCCGCCGCCAGCGCGAGTAAATTCGCCTCGGTGCCGGAGTTGGTAAAGCGCACCTGCTCGATACAAGCGAAGCGCTCCACAATCAACGTCGCCAGGCGCGCCTCCCACTCCGTGTGGGCACTCAGGTTCAAACCGTTTGCCATGGCGCTCGCCAGGGCATGGGTGATGATCGGGTGGGAGTGCCCATACAGCGCTGCGGTGTATTCGGCCAGGAAGTCGACGTAGCGATGCCCGTCCAGGTCATCAAGAAAACACCCGCTGCCTCCCTTCATCACCAGTGGGAAGGGTTCATAAAACAACACCGACCGCGTATTCCCGCCAGGCATCACCCGCGCCGCCCAATCCAACTGGCGGGCACTGTTGGGGTTGGCGCGAATGTAGCGTTGGATGCAGCGCTCAAGCTCAAGCATTCCAGGCATCACTCACCCCCTTCTTCGACGCGGCGCGTTTCGGATACACCAGCATCAACAGCGCAAACCACGCCGCCGCCACATAAAACGCCGCGCGCGTCTCCGGGTCGCGGATCACCAGCACCGTCAGCACGCTCAGGTAACCCAGCACCAGCACACTGCTGACCTGGGGCCAGGGCAAGCGATAGTGCACCTCCTTCAATTCGTTGCGCCGCACCTTGCGGCGATAGGCCATATGCGCCGTGATAATCACCACCCACACCCAAATCAGCAAGCCCAGGATTCCGGTCATCAACAGGCTGAAAATGCTCTCCGGGATCCAGTAGTTGAGCAGCACGCCGACCAGCAAAATCGCGGTCGATACCATCAAGCAGCGGGCCGGCACCTGGCGTGGGCTCAACACCTGCAGTTGGCGGGGCGCTTGCTGAAGATGCGACAGCGCAAACAACATCCGGCTGGTGGCAAACAGCCCGGTATTACACGAAGACGCCAACGCACTGATCACCACAAAATTGATAAGCCCGGCGGCCATCCCCAGCCCGAGACTGTCGAACACCATCACAAACGGGCTTTGCGCCGTATCGATCTGATTCCACGGATACAACGCCATGATCACCGCCGTCGACCCGAGATAAAAAATCGCCATGCGCCACAGGATGCTGTTGATTGCACGCGGCAACGTACGCTGCGGCTGCGCCGTTTCCGCCGCCACCAAACCCACCACCTCAACCCCCGCAAAGGTAAATGCGGCGACAGGTACCGCGAACCAAAAGCCGCTCCAGCCATTCGGAAAAAAGCCATCATGCCGCCAGAGATTGGCCACCGAAGGTGCCGTCTGCGCCGAGGTTTCCAACCCAAACAACAGAATTACCAACCCTGCCGCAATCAGCCCGACAATCGTCAACACCTTGATCAACGCCAGCCAGAACTCCACCTCGCCAAATGTCTTCACCGCAAACAGATTGATCACCATCAACACGCCCACGGTGACCAACGCCGGAATCCACTGCGGCAAATCCGGGTACCAATACTTCATCAACAAACCAATCCCGGTGACCTCCAGCACCCCCACCAGAATCCAGATCATCCAATACGACCACCCCGTGATAAACGCCACCCGCGGCCCCAGAAACTCCTCCGCATAGGTCGCAAACGACCCACTGCTGGGCCGATACAACGACAACTCCCCCAGCGCCCGCGCAATCAGATAAACCATCCCCCCACACAACGCATACGCCAGCAACAACGCCGGCCCCGCCGTGGCAATCGCCTTGCCCGAGCCCAAAAACAAACCGGCCCCGATAATCCCGCCAATCGCAATCAGCATCACATGACGCTCCTTGAGCGACCGCGCCAGGCCATGGTTGGAAGAGTGAAGCGGTGTTGTAGTCATCAGCATTCCCCGAGCTGCATTGCGCAGCAGTGGTTGACATGAATCCGGCTCAGGCCGGTTTTATTGTACGGTGTGCAATAAGCAGGTTTTGGGCCAGCGCAGAAGGGAGGCGTGGGTATTGGAGTTAAACGGTTTGTTTAGATATGCGTGTAGGACGTTTCATCTGGCGTTTATCGGGAAGGGCAAGGCGGGCAAGTGTCACCAGAGAACACAGGTGGGTGGGCGGAACACAGGGGCGAGAATGCGCTGACTTCCAAGGGCCAGCAGGGCGGGTCGCTTTCATTTGCGGGACGTTTCCGAGAGAATCCCAAGCGCATTGCGCCAGCGGGGATGCGTGACTAGGCTGCGGTTTGTCACTGCTTATTCAGTGATCGGGTTTAGTCGCCCGGATTCGATTGGCGCATTAGCAACTCATGAGTCAGGCACCCCTTCGCCTGCATCTTATGGTGGCTGTGCGCAGGGCACCTCCGGGTGCGCCGGGCCCAATCGACCGGTCGACTAACCTGCGTACAGCTGCCGCCTTTTGTTTAGTCGCACGAAGTGGCAGCTCCAAATTATCGATTGGAGATTTGCTATGGGTAACGTTGTTTCTGATTCGTCGTCGGTCACCAAGCCTTTTGTCGTAAATGAAGAGCTGAGCTTTGAGGACGCTTGGGTGCGGGTTGCGGAGTTGCTGCAGTGCGCGGTGGCGACGTCGCAGGGGCTCGGAGAGCCGCTGGGTGCGCCGCAGAGGGCGGTGATGCATTTGGTGGAAATGGCGAAGATGGTGGCGGATCGTGCGGTGGAGTGTTTGCAGCCTGGCTAACACCCTTCGGAGGCGGATGTGCAGTATGCAAGCCATCCACTATTGATCATTTAGTTGTCCAACAGTCGTTGGACAACTGTTTGGGGATTTTACAGACATTAAAAAGCCGGCTTGTGGCCGGCTTCTCGGGGACTGCCTCAGCTTGTTTTTGACAAACCTCAGCAGCCTTCAAATCGCTCAGCCAACATCGCGTCTGGCTGAATAGTAGGGGCATCCGCGGGAACTCCTCCGCTTCGCCTGGCAGGGTGTGTGGCTGAAAGCCTCCCCTGCCCAATGTGCCGCGCATGATACCCACATTCACCTCAATTGCCCACCTCCGGTTCCGATTTAGAGCCTTCCCAGCCCAAAAGCTGGTCATCCAGCGGCACGGGTGGGCGGCGGTTGTTGAGGGTGGACCACCAGAATACCCAGCCCACGATCTCAAAGTTCTGTTCGAAGCGTTGTTCGTAGGTGAGGTATTCGTCGGGGTGTTCGGCGGCGTTGTGGCTGCGCATGCGCAGGCCGCCGCCGGGGCGGTTGTAGAGGTATTTGATGCGTAGCATGCCGTCGTGTTCGACGGCGTAGATTTCGCCGTCGATGATTTGGGTGCGGCCACGGTCGACGGCGAGGGTGGCGCCTTGTTGGATGATCTCGATCATGCTGTTGTCGACCATGTAGGCGCCACAGGCGCGGTCAGGGTTTACTGTGAGGAGGTCGAGGGTGTGCCGGGAGACGCGGATGCGTTCGGTGGAGGTGAATGTGGGGTGGAGGGGGATCTCCACGTCGAGTTTTTCCGCAGGGCAGGCCGGGCCTGTGAGGTATTTGCCGGTGTCTTCGCGGGTGAGTGCAGTCCTTGCAGTGGGGCCGTCCAACAGGAAGTTGGCCGGTGGATGTTTGGGGCCCAGGCCGGTGTTCAGCCACCGGCTGGAGACGCATAACAACTCTGCGATCTCGTTGAGTCGGCCCATGGGGACGCCGCGCTTGAACCAGTTGTTCACGTGTTGAGGCGTGACGCCGCGGTTCTTGGCGAAGTCGGAGGCGGAAAGATGAACTTCCCGTAATAGCGCTTTTAAACGATCACCTGATGTATTCATAAACGCAGAGTTTACTGGCCGGGAAAACTAATCAAATAAACTATGCGTTGAATTGCGCTTGTAGGCTTTTACTGGGTTGTAGCCGGATTTTTCTATAGTTTCAGGATATTAAACATCGGTAGTTGTTAGTTGAACTTGGTGTTTAATTTCATGCATAAAAAAGCCCCGAATAGTCGGGGCTTTTTTGTATTGCCTAAGCAATGAAGAGCCGGTATCAGCCTTTGTAGGCGGCAACCGACTTCATGATCTCGGCGCGGGCGGCGTCTGCGTTGCCCCAACCGTCGATCTTCACCCATTTGCCTTTTTCGAGGTCTTTGTAGTTCTCGAAGAAGTGCTTGATCTGTTCCAGCAACAGTGGTGGCAGGTCGGTGTATTCCTTCACGTCCACGTACAGCTGGGACAGTTTGTCGTGGGGGACTGCGATAACTTTGGCATCGCCGCCGCCATCGTCGGTCATGTTCAGGATGCCGACCGGGCGTGCACGGATAACCGAGCCTGGGGTCACCGGGTAAGGGGTTACCACCAGCACGTCGAGGGGGTCACCGTCGTCAGCCAGGGTGTTGGGGATGAAACCGTAGTTGGCCGGGTAGAACATTGGGGTGGCCATGAAACGGTCAACGAACAGGCAGTCGCTGTCTTTGTCGATTTCGTATTTGATCGGCGCGTGGTTGGCCGGAATCTCGATGGCGACGTAGATGTCGTTCGGCAGGTCTTTGCCAGCCGGAATCTTGCTGTAGCTCATTGGGCGTTGCCCCCGTTAATTGGCCAAGAAACTTGGCCGGATTGGCCTAAAAGTGGCGGCGATTATAGGCATATTCTGACGCTGATGCCATGCGCCAGACGTCGTAAGCTCATTCGCCGTGCGGCGAGTAGCGCGGGTCATGGGCTTGCAGCCGGACCAGGCGTTCCAGCGGGTCCTGGCGGTAAAAACGGCTGAGTTGCGCGTATACCTGCGGATAATGGCTGACCAGTAAATCCGGGGCACTGAAGAAATATTCGCTGGTGACGGCGAAGAACTCCGCCGGGTTTTCGGCGGCGTAGGGGTCGATCTCGGTTTCGGCGTCCGGGTTGGCGTCCAGTTGGCGATTGAGGTCATCAAACGCGCTTTGCATCACGCTGGCCCATTCCTGCACGCGCATGTCGTGATGCAGCGGCGGCAGGCCGTTGGCGTCGCCGTTGAGCATGTCGAGTTTGTGCGCCAGTTCGTGGATCACCAGGTTGTAGCCTTCCCAGTTGCCGCTGGCCAGGACGCCGGGCCAGGCGAGGATCACCGGGCCTTGTTGCCAGGCCTCGCCGCTGTGTTCGCCGTCCCATTCATGCTCGACGCCGCTGGCATCGCGATGGCGCTGCGGGCTCAGGAAGTCGTCGGGGTACAGCACGATTTCATGGAAGCCCTGGTACCAGTCCAGGTCTCCCAGATTCATCAAGGGCAGTTGCGCCTGGGCGGCGAGCAGCAGGCGTTGTTCCTGATGCAGTTCGACGCCGGGCAGGGCGGTGAGGTGCTTTTCGGCGAGGAACACCACGCAGGCTTCGCGCAGCCACTGGTCTTGCTCGGCGCTGATGCCGTCGAGGAAGGTCAGGTGGTGGCGCACCCGCTGCCAGGTGTCATCGGCAATCGGGTGCTTGGCCAGCAGGCGCCGGCGACGCCAGGCGCTGAGGGACCACATCGGTGATCAGGGCTTGGCTTCGGAGGAAGCGTTGCCGAAGCGGCTGCGGATCACGCCGATGATCATCGGCACCAGGGACAGCAGAATGATGAACACCACCAGCAACGACAGGTTTTTCTTGATAAAGGGCACGTTGCCGAAGAAGTAACCCAAGGTCACCAGGCCACCGACCCAGATCACGGTGCCGAACACGCTGAACCCGAAGAAGCGCGGGTAAGGCATCTTGGCGATACCGGCGACGAACGGGGCAAAGGTGCGCAGGATCGGCAGGAAACGCGCCAGGGTCACGGTTTTGCCGCCGTGCTTGTCGTAGAAATCGTGAGTCTTTTGCAGGTAGTCGCGGCGGAAGATCTTCGAGTTCGGGTTACTGAACAAGCGTTCTCCCGCCGTTCGTCCGATCACATAGTTGGTGCTGTCCCCCAGGATCGCCGCCAACATCAACAGGCCGGCCAGCAACACCGGGTCCATGCCGCCACCTGCGGCGACGGCGCCGGCGATGAACAGCAGCGAATCACCTGGCAGGAATGGCATGACCACCAGGCCGGTTTCACAAAAAATAACCAGGAACAAAATGGCGTAGATCCACACACCGTAGTTTTTCACCAGCATGTCGAGGTACACGTCGAGATGCAGGATAAGGTCGAGCGGGTTGAAATCCATGAAAGGCACCTGTGTGAATGGCCCGGCTCAGCAGGCCAGTGCGGGGGGGCTACGGTTAAGTTGGGCTACAAGCTTATGTCGTGATTCTTACAACCGAAAGAGGCCCGCATTATACGGATCGGCAAGTGAAAAGCGTGTTGGTTTTGTAGCGGGGGATGTCGCGATTATCAAAGCTATACATCAATTCAGGTGCGGGAGATGTGGGAGGGGGCTTGCTCCCGATAGCGCAGTGTCAGTCGATACATCGATTGGCTGACCTGCCGCTATCGGGAGCAAGCCCCCTCCCACAGGTCACCTTCCACAGGTGATTGAGGGTGTTCTGCGGTCAGTCTTCACTGATCGGCAATACATAGTTCTTGAACTCGGTGTCTTCACGAAACCCGATCGACTCGTAGGTCTTCTGCGCCACCTTATTGTCACTGCTGGTGGATACTCGCAGCCGCACCGCCTGGGTTTCCTTGGCCATCTTCTTCGCCGTGCGCATCAGGTTGTCCGCCACCAGTTGTCGGCGGGCGTCTTCGGCGACGTAGATGTCGTTGAGAATCCACACGCGCTTGAGCGACAACGACGAAAAGCTTGGGTACAGCTGGCAGAACCCCAGCAGTTTCTTGTCGTCGTCATCCGCCAGGGCCAGGTAAATCACCGACTCCTTGCGCCGCAGGCGCTTTTCCAGGAAGTTTCGCGAGGAGTCCGGGAACGGCAGTGCGCCGTAGAATTCGCGGTATTTGACGAACAGGGGCGTCAGCAGGTCCAGGTGTTCCAGGGTCGCTTGAGTAATCCGCATGTCAGGCCTCGACGTCAAATGGGGGGATGACCACGCAAGCGGCCGTGACTCGATGCTGCCTAATGGCGCTAAAAAGCGCAATCACGCGGCTATCGGTCATCCGCTGGGCTAAGCAGGAAATTCCCTTTCATCAGGTCCGGATCATCCGACTCGATGGTCTGAACCTGCGCCTCGTCCTTGAGGTTGACGCCCGACAGTTGCCGGCGGCACGCCTCTTTCATCAAGTAAAGCAGGCGATGAGCCGCCATGCCGTAACTGAGCCCCTCCAGGCGCACATTCGAGATGCAATTACGGTAAGCGTCGGTGAGGCCGACCTTGGGGTTGTAGGTGAAATACAGCCCCAGGCTATCTGGCGAGCTTAGCCCTGGACGTTCACCGATCAGGATCACGACCATCTTGGCGCCGAGCAATTGGCCGATTTCGTCGGCCACCGCCACACGGCCCTGTTCCACCAGAATGACGGGAGACAAAGACCAGCCTTCGATGTGGGTCTGTTCTTCCATGCGCGTCAGAAATGGCAGCGTATGTTTATGCACCGCCAGCGCCGACAAACCATCCGCGACCACCACGGCCAGGTCGACCCCGCCAGGGTGGGCGCTCGCGTAGTCGCGCAACTGTTGCGCCGAGTCATCGCTCAGGCGTCGCCCCAGGTCCGGGCGTTGCAGGTACATATGCCGGTCGACGGCGGCGCTGTGCAGCAACAGGCTGTCACGGCCACGTTCGGCCAGTTGGCGGCTCAGGCCGGCGTGGTCGAAGGGCAAGTGCACCGCGTCACGCGCCTGGGCGTGGGCGAATTGAAAATCCAGCTGCGCCTGGGTGGGAATGCTGGTGCCGGTGCGGCCCAGCGCAATGCGCGCCGGCGTCAGGCGGCGCAGTTCCAGCCAGGGGTTGTCGGGGAGTTCTACGGGTTGCACAGGCGGCTCCTTCATCCCAATTGCGCCAAGGCGTGGCGAAACGCTGGTGGCAGGCTGTTGCCGAAGTGCACCTTGCCGTCGGCTTGCGTGAAGATGCCCATTTTCGCCAGCCACTGTTCAAACTCCGGTGCCGGTTTCAGCCCCAGGGTCTGGCGGGCGTACAAGGCATCGTGGAACGAGGTGGTCTGGTAGTTGAGCATGATGTCGTCGGAGCCCGGGATGCCCATGATGAAGTTGATCCCGGCCACACCCAGCAGGGTCAGCAGGGTGTCCATGTCATCCTGGTCGGCTTCGGCGTGGTTGGTGTAGCAGATGTCGCAACCCATCGGCACGCCCAGTAATTTGCCGCAGAAGTGATCTTCAAGGCCGGCGCGGATGATCTGTTTGCCGTTGTACAGGTACTCCGGGCCGATAAATCCTACGACTGTGTTGACCAGAAACGGCTTGAAATGCCGCGCCACGGCGTAGGCACGGGTTTCGCAGGTTTGCTGGTCCACGCCAAAGTGTGCGTTGGCCGACAAGGCACTGCCCTGGCCGGTTTCGAAATACATCAGGTTCTGGCCCAACGTGCCGCGGTTCAGGCTCAGGCCGGCGTCGTAACCTTCCTGCAGCACGCTCAGGCTGATGCCGAAACTGGCGTTGGCCGCCTCGGTACCGGCAATCGACTGAAACACCAGGTCCAGCGGCACGCCACGGTTGATCGCCTCGATGGAGGTGGTGACATGGGTGAGCACGCAGGCTTGGGTGGGGATTTCGTAGCGTTGGATGATCGCGTCGAGCATTTCCAGCATGGCGCAGATCGAGGCGATGCTGTCGGTGGCCGGGTTGATGCCGATCATGGCGTCGCCATTGCCATAGAGCAGGCCATCGAGAATGCTCGCGGCGATGCCTGCCGGTTCATCCGTCGGGTGGTTGGGTTGCAGGCGGGTGGATAAGCGCCCGCGCAGGCCCAGGGTGCCGCGAAACTTTGTGACCACGCGGATCTTCTGCGCCACCAGCACCAGGTCCTGCACGCGCATGATCTTCGATACGGCGGCGGCCATTTCGGGTGTCAGCCCTGGCGCCAGGGCGCGTAGGGATTGTTCATCGGCGGCGTCGCTGAGCAGCCAATCGCGCAGGCCACCGACGGTCAGGTGGCTGACGGCGGCAAACGCCTGTTGATCATGGGTGTCGATGATCAGCCGGGTGACTTCATCGCTTTCATACGGGATCAGCGCTTCCTGCAGAAAGTGCTTAAGCGGGATATTCGCCAACGCCATCTGCGCGGCCACCCGTTCACCGTCGTTCTGCGCGGCTACGCCAGCAAGAAAATCCCCGGAGCGTGCAGGGCTGGCCTTGGCCATCACGTCCTTGAGACTGTCGAAGCGGTAGGTTTGCGTACCCACCGCGTGAGAAAAACTTGCCATACAGTGTCTCCTTGGCGGCACGGGCAAGGCGCCCGCGTCGAGGTTTACGGCATTTCAGTGCAAGGCGGCTTCCGCGGCCTGGATCGCCGCGAATTCCTCTTCCGGCGTGCCTGCTACCAAGTGATGCCGGCTGTAGAAAGCAAAGTAAGCAATTAATACTCCATAGATGATCGCGGCGCCAATGACGACGCGAGGGTCGACCAGAAAGCCCGCCACCACGGCCACGCAGGCCAGCACCAGGGCGACACCCGAGGTAAAGATCCCGCCCGGTGTGCGGTACGGACGGTCCATTTTGGGGCGGCGGATGCGCAAGGTGATGTGCGCGGCCATCATCAGTACGTAGGAAATGGTCGCGCCAAACACCGCCACCAGAATCAGCAAATCACCTTGGCCGGTCAGCGACAGGCCAAAGCCGATGATGCCGGGGATCACCAAGGCAAAGACCGGTGCTTTGCTTTTGGTGGTCTGGGACAGTTTGCGCGGCAGGTAACCGGCGCGGGACAAGGCGAAGATCTGCCGCGAATACGCGTAGATAATCGAGAAAAAGCTGGCGATCAACCCGGCCAGGCCAACCAGGTTGACGAAGCCGCCCATCCAGGTCGAACCGCCGTAGGACAGCGCCAGCGCTTCAACCAGCGGGTTACCCGACTTGATCAGCGCATAGGTGCCCGCGCCGCCGGGTGCAATGACCAGAATCAGCAAGGCGAAACTGGTCAGCACCACAATGGCGCCGATCAGGCCCCGAGGCAGGTCGCGCTTGGGGTTCTTGGTTTCTTCGGCGGCCAGGGGCACGCCCTCTACGGCGAGGAAAAACCAGATCGCATAGGGGATCGCCGCCCACACCCCGACGTAGCCGAAGGGCAGGAAGGTGCTGGCGCCCTTGGCTTGCGTCACCGGTATATCCAACAGGTTGGCGACGTTGAAGTGCGGCGCCATCGACACCAGGAACACCCCCAGGGCAATGGCTGCGATGGCGGTGATCACAAACATCAGCTTCAGGGCTTCGCCCACGCCGAAGATGTGGATGCCGATAAAAATGATGTAGAACGCGAGGTAAATCATCCAGCCGCCAATGCCGAACAGCGACTCGCAATAAGCCCCGATAAACACCGCGATGGCGGCTGGCGCAATGGCGTATTCAATCAGGATGGCGGTGCCCGTGAGGAACCCGCCCCAAGGGCCGAAGGCACTGCGGGCAAACCCGTAGCCGCCGCCGGCGGTTGGGATCATCGAGGACAGTTCGGCCAGGGAAAAACACATGCACAGGTACATGGTGGCCATCAGCAATGTCGCCAGGAACATGCCGCCCCAGCCACCTTGGGCCAGGCCGAAGTTCCACCCGGCGTAGTCGCCGGAGATGACATAGGCAACGCCAAGGCCGACCAACAGCACCCAGCCGGCGGCGCCTTTTTTCAGTTCGCGTTGTTGGAAGTATTCGGAGTCGACTTTTTCGAAGTCGACGGAAGAACTCGTGGGTTCGCTAGGCATGGGAAGTACCTTCCATTCTTATTGTTTTTAACTCGGCCTCTGTGTGCCGAATGTGGGAGGGGGCAAGCCCTAATGCCAGTCAGTTAAGAGAATCTGCCGCACCAAACTCTGTAGTGAGCGGGCTTGTCCCGCGCTGGGTGGCAAAGCCGCCCCAACAAAGACGCCGCGGTATTTCAGGAGGACCGAGGTGCCTGGGTTTGGGGCGGCTGCGCCACCCAGCGCGGGGCAAGCCCGCTCACTACAGATGATGTGTTCTACATCCCACCCTTTAACTGACTGGCATTAGGGCAAGCCCCCTCCCACAGTTGAGTGCATTTCAAATGCAGGAGAGGGGTATTAGTTAGAAAAAGCCCAACGGATTAATGTCGTAACTGACCAGCAAGTTTTTAGTCTGCTGGTAGTGATCCAACATCATCTTGTGCGTTTCACGGCCCACGCCGGATTTCTTGTAACCGCCAAACGCGGCATGCGCCGGGTACAGGTGGTAGCAGTTGGTCCACACGCGACCGGCCTTGATCGCCCGGCCCATGCGGTAGGCGCGGTTGATGTCGCGGGTCCATACACCGGCGCCCAGGCCGAACTCGGTGTCGTTGGCAATGGCCAGGGCTTCGGCTTCGTCCTTGAAGGTGGTGATGCTCACCACCGGGCCGAAGATTTCTTCCTGGAACACGCGCATCTGGTTGTTGCCCTTGAGCAGGGTCGGCTGGATGTAATAGCCGCCGGCCATGTCGCCGCTGAGCTGCTCGACCTTACCGCCGGTCAGCAGTTGCGCACCTTCGCCCTTGGCGATATCCAGGTAGGACAAGATCTTGTCGAACTGCTGCTCGGACGCCTGGGCGCCGACCATGGTGTCGGTGTCCAGCGGGTCGCCCCGTTTGATCTGTTCGATCTTCTTCATCACCACCTTCATGAAGTCGTCGTAGATCGACTCTTGCACCAGCGCCCGCGACGGGCAGGTGCACACTTCACCTTGGTTGAAGAACGCCAGCACCAGGCCTTCGGCGGCTTTTTCGATAAACGAAGGCTCGGCCTTCATGATGTCTTCGAAGAAGATGTTCGGCGACTTGCCACCCAGTTCAACGGTGGACGGAATAATGTTGGTGGCCGCTGCATGCATGATGTGCGAGCCCACCGGCGTGGAACCGGTGAAGGCGATCTTGGCGATGCGCTTGCTGGTGGCCAGGGCTTCGCCGGCTTCTTTGCCGAAGCCATGCACCACGTTCAGCACGCCCGGCGGCAGCAGGTCGCCGATCACTTCCAGCAGCACGTTGATCCCCAGCGGGGTTTGCTCGGCAGGCTTGAGCACCACGCAGTTGCCGGCGGCCAGGGCCGGGGCGAGTTTCCACGCGGCCATCAGCAGCGGGAAGTTCCACGGGATGATCTGGCCGACTACGCCCAGGGGTTCGTGGAAGTGGTAGGCGGCGGTGTGTTCGTTGATTTCGGCGCTAGTGCCTTCCTGGGCACGGATGCAACCGGCGAAGTAGCGGAAATGGTCGGCGGCCAGCGGGATGTCGGCGTTGAGGGTTTCACGCACGGCCTTGCCGTTGTCCCAGGTTTCGGTGATGGCCAGCAGTTCGAGGTTCTGCTCGATGCGGTCGGCGATTTTCAGCAGCACCAGCGAGCGGTCCTGGGCCGAGGTCTTGCCCCAGCCGTCAGCGGCGGCATGGGCGGCGTCCAGCGCCTTGTCGATGTCTTTGGCTGTGGAACGGGGGAATTCGGCGATAGGCTTGCCGTTGACCGGCGAGGTGTTGGTGAAATAGTTGCCCTCGACAGGCGCAACGAATTCGCCACCAATGTAGTTGCCGTACTTGGCCTTGAACGAAACGATCGCGCCTTCAGTACCGGGGTGTGCGTAACGCATGGTGGGTATCTCCTGGCTTTTATGTTTATTGGAGTGCAGCGCAAAGCGCTTGATAAAGCGTAGAGCAAAGGTTGGGCCACTGCTGCGCGAGCCAGGCAAATCAAGGGGTTAGGGTTTGTTGCAAGGCATTGCTGTGACGTAGCTGGTACAGGCGGTGTGACAGTTTGTGCCACACGCGATACAGCCTGTGACCGGTGAGTCTGCCCGGGATTGCAATGGTCGGATGGCTGGGGGATGCTGGCTGTTCTCACGCAGGGAGAATAATAAGAACATGCACAACGATCATTTCAGTCGCCATGCCCAGCAAGTCTTGACCGTCACCCGTGGGCAAGACCTTTCCCAGGGCCCGGGCAGCGACCCGTCCATCGCCCGCTCCTGGCTGCGCTGCCTGGAGGACTATCACCTCGACCCCGCCCAGACCCTCGCCCCCACCGTGCTTGAACACGGCCGCCTGCTGGAAAGCCGCGAGCGCCTGCAACAAGTGCTGCACATTGCGGGCAGCGAAATGAACAGCCTGCACCAGCAATTATCGGGCGCCGGCCATGCCGTGCTGCTCACCGATGCGCGCGGGGTGATCCTCAACTGTGTGACCGCGCCGTCCGAGCGCAAGATTTTCGAGCGCGCCGGGCTGTGGCTCGGCGCCGATTGGAGCGAGGCCTGTGAGGGCACCAATGGCATCGGCACCTGCCTGGTGGAGCGCCAGTCCCTGACCATTCACCGCGACGAGCATTTTCGCGGCCGTCATACCGGGCTGACCTGCTCGGCGAGCCCGGTGTTCGACCCGCAAGGTGAATTGCTCGCGGTGCTGGATGTGTCATCTGCGCGGGAGGCGGTCTCGCGCCAGAGCCAGTTCCACACCATGGCACTGGTGAACCTGTCGGCGAAGATGATCGAGAGCTGCTATTTCCTGCGGCATTTTGAACATCACTGGCTGTTGCGCTTTCACCTGCAAGCCGAGTCGGTGGGGCTGTTCAGCGAAGGGCTGGTGGCGTTCGATGGCGACGGGCGTATCTGTGCGGTCAATCAGAGCGCATTGAACCTGCTGGGGCAGGGGCGCAGTGGCCTGTTGGGGCAGCCGGTGGAAGCCTATTTCGACTGCTCCCTGGACTTGCTGCTGGGCCGGGCCAGCGCCAATGCCACGGCCAGTTGGCCGCTGCGCACCCGTGATGGCCGGCAGTTGTTCGCCGCTGTGAGGGGGCAGTCGCGCAGCGTACCGGTCGCCATGCCGGTTCCTGCGGTGAAGAGCGAGCCGCCTCGCCAACCGGGGATCTGCCTGGGCGATCCGGCCCTGCAAAACGATTTTCGCAAGGCGCTGCGGGTTTTCGAGCGCGACGTACCGTTGCTGGTCAGCGGTGAAACCGGGTCCGGCAAGGAAGCGTTCGCCAAGGCCGTGCACCAGGCCAGTCAGCGCGCCGATAAAGCCTTTATCGCCCTCAACTGTGCGGCCATCCCGGAAAGCCTGATTGAAAGTGAACTGTTTGGTTATCGTGCCGGCAGCTTTACTGGCGCCCGTAAGGAGGGCATGCAGGGCAAGTTGCAACAGGCCGACGGGGGTACGCTGTTCCTCGATGAAATCGGTGACATGCCGCTCGCGTTGCAATCGCGGCTCTTGAGGGTGCTGGAAGATCGCATGGTGGTGCCCCTGGGCGGCGAGCCCCAGGCGGTGAATGTCAGAATTGTCAGCGCCACGCACCGCAATCTGATTGAGCGCGTGCAGGAAGGCAGCTTTCGAGAGGACTTGTACTATCGACTGAACGGCCTGGAAGTTTCTTTGCCCGCAGTGCGTGAGCGCACTGATAAAGAGCAGTTGCTGGCGTTTGTGCTGGAGCAGGAAGCCAGCGGGCAGCCGGTTTCGCTGCACGCCGCAGCGCGCCAGGCACTGTTGGCGTATGCCTGGCCGGGCAATGTGCGGCAGTTGCGTACGGTGTTACGCACGTTGGTCGCGTTGTGCGATGACGAATGGATCGGCCTGGATGACTTGCCCGCCATGATTCGCCAGGCGTCACCGCGCCAAGGCGTGGCGGATGTGCCGTCCCGCTCGATGCTGGAGGATGCCGAGCGCCTGGCGTTGGTCAGCGTCCTGGAACAACAGCGCTGGCAGATGACCCGTGCCGCCGAGCAGTTGGGGGTCAGCCGTAATACCCTCTATCGAAAGTTGCGTAAGTATGGCGTCGAGTTGCGTATTAAACGTGAACAGGGGTAATTATGTAGTTTCTACTGTGTGTGGATATGTGGAACTGGGGAATTTTTTTTTCCACTTATTGAGTGCCACTGAATGATTGGCTCAATAAGGTGATTGCGATGAGAATTCCCGCTATTTTTAACCCGTTTAAAAGTGCTCTCCATAAAATCAGCCCGCCAAAAGTTGAGGTACCTGCTGCGGGTACTGCAGGTAAGTACCTACCTGTTCCCCGTACGAACTTGCCCAACGTTCCGTCTGATCCCCATCGAGTGCTAGCTAATCAGAACTTCAAAAAACTCTTGTTGGATATGAAGAGTCCTGGTGCCGCGGGTGCCAAGCTTCCTTCACATTCGCACCCTGCTCCAAAGACGATGGGTGACGTTGTACAGAACATGATCACGGCGGACCGCTTGGTCAAGGCGGGTGTTTTCAAGACTGGGCCAGACTTGAAAACGGTGACCCGCGACGCTTTTGTCAATGCGGCGGTCAATGGGCTGGTCAGCACGCCCCTGAGCATTGCGACCTATGCAGGCTCCGTCTGGAGTGGTGAGCAGATCAAGGGCGCGTTCTCCGCCAATACGCCCTTGTTGCCTGCGGCGCACCAGCCGGCACCCAGCCAACAGTCCAAAGGGGTGGCAGGCTTGGGCAATGAGCTGCCCAAGCCATCGGCGCAAGATCTGCAGTTACGCCTGGAAAACGCGGAATTAAAGCTGCTGTTGACGGTTAATACCATCCAGTCATTTGCCGAGGGAGGTAAGGGGCTTGCTTTGGATAAGTCGGCAGGCTGGCCAACTGAGTCGAGTGCACGTCTTGATCATCTGGAAAAGTTATATGACGCCGCCGAAACTTCCTTGAAAGCGCTCGCCGAACATAACGAGTTCATCTTCAAACCTTATAAAAATCCATTGCTGACGCCTGAAACTTCCATGACGTCGCGCCTTGATGTGCTGGATAAGAGAAACGAAGTTATCCAGAAAATGATTGTTCGTATGCTTAATGTCTTGCAGGAAGAGGCGCCTCAGGAATCTGCGCAAGTCGTTTAATAATAGCGTTTGGTCGGGTACTGGCGCAGTGTCCGGGCATCGGACTCCGGGGGGAGGGGGCGGCAGCCTGCCAGGGCAAGCGCCGTGTGTAGGTAAAAGAGTGCCATTTGCCCCTCCCTGCGCTAACCTGCCTCGATGTTTTACGAGGTCGACTATGCACATTCATATTCTTGGTATCTGCGGCACATTCATGGGCTCGATGGCGGTTCTGGCCAAAGAGTTGGGCCATCATGTCACCGGCTCCGATGCCAACGTCTACCCCCCCATGAGCACGCAACTCGAGGCACAGGGCATCGAGCTGACCCAAGGCTATGACCCGTCGCAATTCGACCCGGTGCCCGACCTGGTAGTGATCGGCAATGCCATGTCCCGTGGCAACCCGGCGGTCGAGTACGTGCTCAATAAAGGTTTGCCTTATGTCTCCGGCCCGCAGTGGCTGGCGGACCATGTGTTGCAAGGCCGCTGGGTGTTGGCGGTGGCCGGCACGCACGGCAAGACCACCACCAGCAGCATGCTGGCCTGGGTGCTGGAGCACGCGGGCATGAGCCCGGGTTTCCTGATCGGCGGTGTACCGCAGAACTTCTCGGTGTCGGCGCGCCTCGGCGATACGCCGTTCTTCGTGATTGAGGCGGATGAGTACGACAGCGCGTTCTTCGACAAGCGTTCCAAATTTGTCCATTACCGCCCGCGCACGGCGATATTGAACAACCTTGAGTTCGATCACGCGGATATCTTCCCTGACCTGGCAGCGATCGAGCGGCAGTTCCATCATCTGGTGCGCACCATCCCGAGTGAAGGCCTGGTTATCCACCCGACCACTGAGCCTGCGTTGCAGCGCGTGATCGAGATGGGCTGCTGGACCCCGGTGCAAACCACCGGCGCGCACGGGCAGTGGCAGGTCAAACTGCTGAGCGGCGATGGTTCAAGGTTTGAAGTGCTGTTTGAGGGTGAGTCCCAGGGCATTGTCGATTGGGGCATGACCGGCCAGCACAACGTCGCCAACGCGTTGGTCACCCTGGCGGCGGCACGCCATGTGGGCGTGGTGCCCTCCATGGGGATTGCCGCGTTGAGCGCTTTCAAGAGCGTCAAGCGCCGTATGGAAAAGGTCGCCGAGGTGAATGGGGTGACGATCTACGACGACTTCGCCCACCATCCGACGGCGATTGCCACCACCCTGGACGGCCTGCGCAAACGTGTTGGCGACGCGCCGATCATTGCCATTGTCGAGCCGCGCTCCAATTCGATGAAGCTTGGTGCGCACCGTGATGGCTTGCCGGAAAGCGTCAACGACGCCGATCATGTGGTCTGGTACGCGCCGGCCAACCTGGGGTGGGACCTGCCGGCCATTGCGGCGCTGTGCACGGTGCCGTCGAAGGTCTGTGATTCGATCGAAGGCATCATCGAACACGTCAAGCAACGGGTCACGCCTGGCACTCACGTCGTGGTGATGAGCAACGGCGGTTTTGGCGGCCTGCACGGTAAATTGGCCGAGGCGCTGAAATGAGCGGCCCCGAGCGCGTCACCCTGGCGATGACCGGCGCCTCCGGCGCGCCCTATGGGCTGCGCCTGCTCGATTGCCTGGTACGCGAAGACCGTGAAGTGCACTTCCTGATCTCCAAGGCGGCGCAGTTGGTGATGGCGACCGAGACCGATGTCGCGCTGCCGGCCAAGGTCCAGACGATGCAGGCGTTCCTCACCGAATACACCGGTGCGGCGGCGGGGCAGATCAAGGTCTACGGCAAAGAAGACTGGATGTCGCCGGTCGCCTCCGGCTCCGGCGCGCCGGCCGCGATGGTGGTGGTGCCGTGTTCCACCGGTACCTTGTCGGCGATTGCGACGGGTGCTTGTAACAACCTGATCGAGCGGGCGGCGGATGTGACGCTGAAGGAGCGTCGCCAGTTGATCCTGGTGCCACGCGAAGCGCCGTATTCGAGCATTCACCTGGAACACATGCTGAAGTTGTCGAACATGGGCGTGACCATCTTGCCGGCCTCGCCAGGCTTCTATCACCAGCCGCAGACCATCGATGACCTGGTGGATTTCGTGGTGGCGCGCATTCTGAACCTGCTGAATATTCCCCAGGACATGCTGCCACGTTGGGGTGAACATCATCTGAGCAATGATGAGTAAGGCGCTGTTGCTGTTACTGGCGCTGCAACTGACGGGCTGCGCGACCGCACGCACGCTGGATGCGGCGCAACCTGGCGCGCCGGTAGTGTATGCCGGCACGCGCTTGGACCTGTATGCAATGAACGGCGGTTGCTGCGCCAAGGACCGGTTTGGCGCTGAGGCCCCGGCTTATCCTGGCGTGGACCTACCGGCAAGCGCAGTCCTGGATACGCTGCTGTTGCCACTGTCGGTGTTGACGGTACTGGGCGTGGGATTCAACGCAACGGGTGGCCTCTGACCTGAGTCTTCAAAACCCCACAAAACCATTGTGGGAGGGGGCTTGCTCCCGATAGCAGTGTGCCAGTCAGCTTATCTGTAACTGACCTGCCGCCATCGGGAGCAAGCCCCCTCCCACAGGTTTTTGTGTTGCCAGGTCTTTAAATGGGTTATTTGCCGAGCGTGCGCAGCTCATCCGACTTCAGTACCCGCACTCCATCTCTGGCATGGATCTACCGGCAAGCGCAGTCTTGGATACGCTGTTGTTGCCACTGTCGGGGGCTTCAAAACAACATAAAACCATTGTGGGAGGGGGCTTGCTCCCGATAGCAGTATGTCAGTCAGCTTATCTGTAACTGACCTGCCGCTATCGGGAGCAAGCCCCCTCCCACAGGGTTTTGTGTTTTCAGGTCTTTAAGTGGGTTATTTGCCGAGCTTGCGCAGCTCGTCCGACTCCACCACCCGCACGCCATCCTGCTCTTCCAGCGCCAGACGCCACATGGCGCGGGCCAGTTCACAGACTTCGATGCCGCGGTATTTGCCCGGGATCAATCGCGACAATGGCCCGGCCAATTGTTCGGCCAATCGCGGCTCCAGGCGCTCCCCCAGCAATAGCGAAGGCCGCACGATGGTCAGTTGCGGCCAGTCCTGTGCCTTCAACGCCAGCTCCATTTCGCCTTTGACCCGGTTGTAGAAAATCGAGGATTTCGGATCGGCGCCAATGGCGCTGATCACGATCAAGTGGCGCGCGCCCAATTCCCGTGCGCGCTTGGCAAAGGCCACCACCATGTCCAGGTCAACGGCGCGAAAGGCGGCTTCCGAGCCCGCTTGCTTGATGGTGGTGCCCAGGCAGCAGAAGGCGATATCCACCTGGCCACCCAGTTGCGGCAGAAGCACGGCGGGGTCACCTACAGGGTTCTCCAGGCGCGGGTGTTCGGCCAGGGGTTTGCGGCTCGGCGCCAGTACGCGGGTCACCGTAGGCTCGTTGAGCAAGCGGTCGAGCAGATGCTCGCCGGTCAGCCCGGAAGCTCCGGCCAACAGGATATGTTGAGGTGTCAGGTACATGGTGTTTCCCCCCTTGTTACACGTTACAGCTTAGTTGCCTTTGGCTTCCTTGCTATTCATTGAGACGCTTTCGAGCGCCTTTCGGGCCTGCTGTTTACGTAAGAGTTGCCAATGGGCAATCACGCCTTTGGGGGCCCACATCTGCGGTTCCGAGGCTTCGAAGTTGTCAGCTTGTTCGCGCTCGGCCACGTGTAGTTGTGCCAGCTTGAACGCGTGTTGTAAATCGTCGGTCTGGTTGAAAGCCTGTACGAAAAGGGCATCGCCAAAGTAGGTAAAGTCTGCTTCTTCTGAGCAGCCGAAGGACACGCGATCAGCGCGCGAAGCGGTCATGATCAAGGTGCGTTCATCCTTGAGTGCCGGAATGAAGCCGCCGGAATAGCAGGCGGAGATTACGATGATCTTGTCACGGTTTTTCAGCGGCTCGAGCACGGCGGCCAATTCGTCGGCGGGCAGGTCGGCCAGTTCCATGCGCGGCTGGTCCAGCACGAACTCATGTTCGTGGGTGCCGTGGCTGGTCATGTAAATGAACACCAGGTCTTCCGGCCCGGTGCGTTCGGCCAGGGTCTGCACGGCGCGGCGCAGGCTCTCGCGAGTGGCCAGCGGGCGGTCGGTGATATGGTCGCGGTGGTTGACCAGGCGAATCTGCCCTCGCGCACCGAAGCGGCTGGCGAGCATATTGCTGACGTAGTCGGCTTCGCGCAGGAACACGCTTTGCTTGCCATCGCCGGCTATGGCCAAGGTGTAGAGCTCGACGGCGGGCGTGGAGGGCGGCACCGCCGCGAGGGCCGCCTCGAGCAAGCGGCCTTGGGCCAGCACGCCGATTTCCAGCGGGTCGGGCAGCAGCTTGCCGTCGGCATCACGCACGCGCATGCCGTTGACCCAGGTGCCGGCCTGTACCGTGCCGTCGGTGAGGACGAGGGTGCCTTTGCCTTGATAGTTGTCGCTGTCGAAACCACCGATATAGAAGCTGCCATCGGTGAGGTTCAGGCGACCCTCGCCGGTAAAGCGCCATTCGCTGAACTGGCCCACATAGTGGCTGCCATCGATGCCGATCAGCTCGCCCTTGCCGCTCAGTGCGCCTTCCTTGAACTGGCCGATCCACACGTCGCCGTCGGCGTTTTCATAGCGGCCTTTGCCGTTGAGCTGGTTCTGCTTGAACTGGCCGACATAGATATCACCGTCGGCGCTGTTGAAGGTGCCATTGCCTTCGAGCTGGCCATCGACGAAGTGGCCGCTGAACTGGTTGCCGCTGTCGTCGTTGCGCTGGCCTTCGCCATTGGGTTTGCCGTGGGCGAACTGCCCCTGGTACTGGCTGCCATCAGCCAGCTCGAGGCGACCGAGGCCGGAATACTGGTCGTCGAGGAACTCGCCGCGATAGGTCATCTGCCCTTCTTTGAGGGTGCCTTCGCCGTTGCGTCGACCGTTTTTGAACCCGCCGACGTAGCTGCTGCCCGGGGTGGTCAGGCTGCCCTGACCGTCGAACAAGCCTTGCTTGAACTGGCCTTTATAGACCTCGCCGTTGCTGCCATGCCATTCGCCTTGGCCGTGCCACTGGCCCTTGTCGAAATGGCCGGCGTACCAACTGCCGTTGGGGTAGTCCACACGGCCCTGGCCTTGCAACAAACCGTCGACCACATCGCCACGATAGCGGCCGCCATCGGGCAGGCGCGCATCGGGCGGCAACAGCGATTCGCCGTCTCCGCAAGCGGTGAGCAACAGGGCAAGGGCAAGGGGAGCAAGTGGGCGCATAGCGGGATCCGGATAATTGAGCGCCGAGTATGCCGCAGCTGCGAGGTTCATACATAAATTTACATACACTGTGGCAAGGTTTATCACCTCACCACAGGCACGCCGTTACACGAAGCAGAGTGACAGCGACTCGGCGATGTAAGCGGGTTTTTCCTGGCCTTCGATTTCCAGGGTGGCGGTGGCTTTAAATAGCCATTGGCCAGGTTTCTTCTCAGTGACGTCGGTGAGGGTGACGTTCAGGCGGACCTTGGAGTTCACTTTCACCGGCTGGATGAAACGTACGCTGTCCAGGCCATAGTTGACCGCCATCTTCAGGCCCTCGGGCATGATCAGGATGTCTTCCATCAGCTTGGGCATCAGCGACAGCGACAGGAAACCGTGGGCGATGGTGCTGCCGAACGGTGTCTGGGCGGCCTTGACCGGATCGACGTGGATGAACTGATGATCGCCCGTGGCTTCGGCGAACAGGTTGATACGCGCCTGGTCGATGGTGAGCCATTCGGAACGTCCCAGTTCCTTGCCGACATAATCTTTGAGCTGCGCTACAGGTACATAGGGCATTGCGACTCTCCTTGGTTCATCGGTTTTTTATAGGGGGCCAGATCCATGGTAGATCATCATGGGCAATCAGCCCGGTCAACCCACCATGCCTTTGGCGAATGCCGGAGCATAGGGCGGGCATGCTTATAATGCGGGCGAGTCTTGAGGGGGGAGAGAGCGGATGCTGTTACGTGGCCTGACCTGGCTGGTGCTGTTTCAATTGATCGGTACGGCGATCAACCACTTGCTGTTGCCGGTGCTGCCGGGGCCGATCATTGGCTTGCTGCTGATGCTGGGTTTCCTGATCTGGCGCGGTGAAGTTGGCGAGCCCCTGAGCCTGGCGGCCGGCAGCCTGTTGCGTTACTTGCCGCTGCTACTGGTGCCGCCGGCGGTGGGGGTGATGGTGTACGCCAAGGACATTGCCGCCGACTTCTGGGCTATCGTCGGTGCGCTGGTGGTGTCGTTGGTGATCGCCATGGGCTTTGTCGGCGTGCTGATGCAACAGCTGGTCAAGCGCAAGGAGAAGGACCAATGACCTTCGACTGGTCGGGCGCGTGGGTGGCGGTGATTCATCATCCGCTATTCGGTATCGGCATCACCCTGGGCGCCTATCAACTGGTGTTGGCCGGTTTCGAGAAAACCCGCTGGATCTTCTTGCAACCCGTGCTGGTCTCCATGTTGCTGGTGGTCGCGGTGCTGCTCACCTGTGGCCTGAGTTACACCGAATACCGCAAGAGCACCGAGATCATGGGCATCCTGCTCGGCCCCGCGACCGTCGCCCTGGCTGTACCGCTTTATCTGAATTTGCGGCGGATTCGCCAATTATTCTGGCCGATTTTTACTACGCTGGTGGTAGGCGGGGTATTGGCCACCGGCCTGTGCGTGTGGCTGGGCTGGTGGTTTGGTGCCGAGCATATGATGTTGATGACCATGGCACCCAAGTCGGTGACTTCACCGATCGCCATGCTGGTGGCTGAGCAGATCGGCGGCGTGGCGGCGTTGGCGGCGGTGTTTGTGCTGATCACCGGAGTGATCGGCGCGATGATCGGGCCGGCGTACCTGTCGGCACTGGGCGTGCGCAGCCCTGAAGCGCGTGGCATGGCCCTGGGCATGACCGCCCACGCGGTGGGCACGTCGGTGGCCTTGCAGGAAAGCGAAGAGTGCGGCGCCTTTGCGGCGCTGGCCATGAGTCTGATGGGCGTGGCCACGGCAGTGTTCCTGCCGTTGGCCGTGTCGGTGATCGTTTAAACCGGGGTTAAGGAAACCTTTATGAGTCTGGCGCTGTTCCCGCTCAATACCGTGCTGTTCCCAGGCTGCACCCTCGATTTGCAGCTGTTCGAGGCGCGTTACCTGGACATGATCAGCCGTTGCATGAAACGGGGCGAAAGCTTCGGCGTGGTGTGCATCCTCGATGGCAAGGAGGTCGGCCAGGCGCCCGACGGTTACGCGCTGATCGGCTGTGAAGCGTTGATCCGCGACTTCAAGCAGCAGGACAACGGCCTGTTGGGCATTCGTGTCGAAGGCGGGCGGCGTTTTCGCGTGCGGGAGGCCGGTGTGCAGAAAGACCAGTTGCTGGTGGCCGAGGTGCAATGGCTCGAAGAGCTGCCGGACCAGCCGCTGGAAGAGGAGGATGCAGACCTGCTGGCGCTGCTGCAGGCCCTGGCCGAACACCCGATGGTTGCCTCGCTGGACATGGGCACCCAGGCCGAGGGCCAGCAGGCCCTGGGCAATCAACTGGCTTATCTACTGCCGTTCACCGAGGCGGACAAGGTCGACCTGCTGCAACTCGACGATCCGCAACAACGGTTGGATGCCATCCAGATGTTGCTCGACGAGTTGCAGGGCGAACTTTTCGCTCAGTAGGCGTAGCGCAGCAGGGCGCTGGAGGTGCCGGTGAAGGCGATGACACTCAGCACCGCCACGATCACCGGCAACAGCAACCACCAGGTTTTTTGCGGCATGGCGGGCAGCGGGCTGCGGTATTGGCTGGCGGTCAGGCTCAAGGCACACACGCTCATCGCCAGCAGCGTGCCGGCCAGAATATCCGTTGGCCAATGCGCGCCCAGGTAAACCCGTGACAGCGCGATGAATGCGGCGGGAATGCAGCCCAGCAGCAGCCAGGTCAGGCGCAGGCGTGTGGGTTGGCCGCGACCGGCCAGCACGGCCAGGGCGAGGAAGAACGCAAATGAACCTGAGGCGTGCCCGCTGGGCATGCTGAAACTGGTCAAGGGGTCGGTGAGGATTTCAGGGCGGCCACGAGCGAAAAACAACTTGGTGCCCGTGTTGATCACCGCCGCCCCGGCCAAGGTCGCGCCGACGAACAGGGCATGGCGCCATTGCCGCGCCAAGAACAGCAGGCCGGTGAACACGGCGCTGGCGACAAACATCTTCTTGAACTCGCCCAACTGGGTGACCATCACCATGGCCTCGTCCAGCCACGGGCTGCGGTGTTCCTGCACCAGTGCGCTCAAGCCCTGATCGAACGCGTCGAGGTGCGGGTAGCCGATAAACAGTGCAACCAATAGCGTCAGGCTGGCGCAGCCTATCCATAAAGTGGCACGACGATGGCCGCGCAAGCTGGCGTTCAAGCTCAGCCCCAGCAGCACCGCGAGGCAGGCGGCGACCACCCCGGCCTGGGGCCAGAAGCCTTCGGGCAGCGGCAAGCGGAACGCTGCGCCCGTCGCCCAGCCCGGCAACAGATAGGCCACCGACCAACCTGCCGCCGCCACAAGGCTCACGGCGGCGAAGCGTGGGAAGGGCATGTCGCACATGCCGGCCACCATCGGCAGCATGGGGCGCAACGGGCCTATGAACCGTCCTACCAACAGACTGGCGATGCCGTACTTGTGGAAATAGGTTTCGGCACCGTTCATCCATTCTGGATGGTGGCGCAGGCCGGGCAGGCGCCGGATATTCTGATGGAAGTGTCGGCCCAGGTAGTAGGAAACCCCATCTCCCAGCAAGCCGCCGAGGAAGCCCAGCAACAGGGTTTCACTCAAGGACAGCGCGCCGCTGCCCGCCAGCGCGGCAATCGCAAACAGCAACACCGTGCCGGGTACGATCAGCCCGGCAATGGCCAGGCACTCCACGCACGCGACGACAAACACCGCCACCGCCAGCCATTCGGGGTTCAGCGTCAGCCAGCCGGTAATGCTATCGAGCCATTGGCTCATAAATCCTCACTCCCACATGCCTTGTTCACAATAAAAAATAATCGCGGCCTTCGACCTGGCCCCGGCGCAGCGGGTTCCGCGTGCAATAAGCGGCGTAGCCGGCATCGACAAAGCGGTACATCAGGTGTTCGTCGCGCCCGCTGGGGATGCCCAGGCGAGTGGTCTGGAGGATATGCGTCGGCGCCTGGCCGACGTCTTCCACGTAGAGCGATTGCGGGTCAAAACGTTTGGCGTCCCACATCGGCACTTTCAGACCCAGCGCTTTGCACAGCAGGGTCTGGCCGGCGCACAGCTTGTGCGAGGGGCGCGGGTGGCCGTTGGCGTCCGGGTTGTTCAGCAGCATCTGCGCCAGGCTGGCCGGGCCGGACACTTCGTCGACCCAGGGATAGGCTGATTTGATCAGCACGGCATTGCCGGGGCCCTTGGCGCTGAAGTTCAGCGAATCGCCACCGCGGGCGTAATACATATAGATATGACCACCATCCAGAAACAAAGCCTTACGCTTTTCTGTGTAGCCGAGTGAGGCGTGGCTGCCTTTTTCGGCCACGTAGTAGGCTTCGGTTTCAATAATTCGCGCTGAAAGCCAGAGATCGCCGACGCGATGACGTATGACTTTTCCGAGTAAATCGCGTGCAAGCATTTGCGCGTCGCGGTCGAAAAAGCTGTCGGGCAGCGCGCTGGCGGGGTGTTCGGGCAAAAAAATCGACATGGCGGTAGGGGGGAATACGGCTAAATGTGACGGAATCATAACAACTCCCACCTTAATTACCGCTGAACCTCGGATTTTTACAGTTCATTTCGACCATCCGCCCCTCACCGCTGTCAGTCGAGCGGCGTCACAGCTATAATCTGCCGCTTTCCTCCCTGCCAAGACTCCCTGACTATGACTGAGTCCGTTCTTGACTACATGACCCGCCTGGGTCGCGCCGCCCGTCAGGCCTCGCGATTGATCGCCCGTGCGAGCACCGCGCAGAAGAACCGCGCCCTGATGGCCGCCGCCGATGCTCTGGACGCCTCGCGCTCCGAGCTGACCGCCGCCAACGAGCTGGACCTGGCCAACGGCCGCGCCAATGGCCTTGAGCCAGCCCTGCTGGACCGCCTGGCGCTGACCCCGGCGCGTATCGACGACATGATCGAAGGCCTGCGTCAGGTGGCCAAGCTGCCTGACCCCATCGGTGAAATCCGCGATATGCGCTACCTGCCGTCCGGCATCCAGGTCGGCAAGATGCGCGTGCCCCTGGGCGTGATCGGCATCATCTATGAGTCGCGCCCGAACGTGACCATCGACGCCGCGAGCCTGTGCCTCAAGTCCGGCAATGCCACCATCCTGCGCGGCGGTTCCGAGGCGATCAATTCCAACCGCGCCATTGCCGCGTGCATTCAGCAGGGCCTGGCAGTGGCCGAGTTGCCGGCCGAAGTGGTGCAAGTGGTGGAAACCACCGACCGCGCTGCCGTAGGTGCGCTGATCACCATGCCGGAGTTTGTCGACGTCATCGTGCCACGCGGTGGCAAGAGCCTGATCGAGCGCGTCAGCCGTGATGCCAAGGTGCCAGTGATCAAGCACCTGGACGGCGTGTGCCACGTGTTCATCGACGTCGCCGCCGATATCGACAAGGCCATCCGCATTGCCGACAACGCCAAGACCCACCGCTACGCTCCGTGCAACACCATGGAAACCCTGTTGGTGCACGCCGGCATTGCCGAGCGCGTGCTGCCGCCGCTGGCTGCCATCTACCGGGACAAGGGCGTGGAACTGCGCGGTTGTGTGCGTACCCGTGCGTTGCTGGGCGCGGACGTGATCGAAGCGACCGAGCTGGACTGGTACACCGAATACACCGCGCCGATCCTGTCGATCAAGATTGTCGACGACCTGGACGAAGCCATCGAACACATCAACACCTACGGTTCCAAGCACACCGACGCCATCGTTTCCGAGCATTTCAGCGATGCCCGGCGTTTCCTCAACGAAGTGGACTCCGCTTCGGTGATGATCAACGCCTCGACGCGTTTTGCCGACGGCTTCGAGTATGGCCTGGGGGCGGAGATCGGTATCTCCACCGACAAGCTGCACGCTCGCGGCCCGGTGGGCCTGGAAGGCCTGACCAGCGAGAAATACGTGGTGTTCGGCGACGGTCATGTGCGCACTTGATGACTAAACGCATCGGGCTGCTCGGCGGTACCTTCGACCCCGTGCATATCGGCCATTTGCGCAGCGCGCTGGAAGTCGCGGATGCCCTCGCGCTGGATGAGCTGCGCATGATGCCCAACGCACGGCCGCCGCATCGTGATACGCCGCAGGTGTCACCGCAGCAGCGCCTGGAAATGGTGCGCCTGGCGGTGGAGGGCATTGCGCCGCTGGTGATGGACGACCGCGAGCTCAAGCGCGATAAACCGTCCTACACTGTTGACACCCTGGAGCTGATGCGCGCCGAGTTGGCTGCGGATGACCAGTTGTTTCTGCTTTTGGGCTGGGACGCATTTTGCGGCCTGCCCTCTTGGCATCGCTGGGAGGAACTCCTCCAGCATTGCCACATCCTGGTTTTGCAACGCCCGGATGCCGACAGCGAACCGCCGGATGCCTTGCGCAACCTGCTGGCCGCGCGGTCGGTAAGTGACCCCTTGGCCCTGACCGGGCCGAACGGGAATATTGCATTCGTCTGGCAGACCCCGCTTGCGGTGTCCGCCACCCAGATCCGTCAACTGCTGGCCAGCGGGAAGTCGGTACGTTTCCTGGTGCCTGACGCGGTCCTGGCCTACATCGATGCGCACGGGCTTTACCGTGCGTCGAACTGAAAAGGCGCGCTTGAACGCACGCACAGTCGTGCAGCGAGCGCCCGAACATACGAGCAAAACGAGTTTTATATGACGAACAAAGACGTAAGCAAAGTTAAGCGCAAAGGCACCTTCAAAAGCGCGCCACTGCCGGTTGAAGCCCATGTTGGCCCGGAGCTGGCCGGCGAAGAGCTGGTGAAGGTTGCCGTGGCCGCCCTGGAAGACGTCAAGGCCCAGGACATCCAGGTGCTGGACGTACGCGACAAGCAGAGCATCACCGACTTCATGATCATCGCCACCGGTACTTCGAACCGCCAGATCGGCGCGATGCTGGACAAGGTCCGCGAAGCCGTCAAAGCCCAGGGCGTGAAGCCGCTGGGTGAAGAAGGCAAGGGCGACAGCGACTGGGTGCTGCTGGACATGGACGACGTGATCGTTCACATGATGACGTCCAACGCCCGCCAGTTCTACGACCTGGAGCGTCTGTGGAAAGGCGCCGAGCAGAGCCGCGCGGCTGACGGCAAGCACCACAGCCCGGAAGTGGGCCACGCACACTTCGACAAGCTCAACAAAGACCAGGAATAAGGAACGGCTGTGCGCCTGCGTCTGATCGCTGTCGGTTCACGCATGCCCAAGTGGGTGGAAGAAGGCTGGCACGAGTATGCCAAGCGTCTGCCCGCTGAGCTGTCGCTGGAACTGGTGGAAATACCGCTCAATACCCGGGGCAAGAATGCCGACGTGGCTCGCTTTATCCGTCAGGAAGGCGAAGCCATGCTGGCCAAGGTCGGCCCCAACGAGCGCATAGTCACCCTCGAAGTGCACGGCAAACCCTGGAGCACCGAGCAGTTGGCGGTGGAGCTGGATCGCTGGCGCCTGGACTCGCGCACCGTCAACTTCATGGTCGGCGGCCCCGAAGGGCTGGCCCCGGAAGTCTGTGCGCGGGCCGACCAGCGCTGGTCGCTGTCGGCGCTGACGTTGCCGCACCCGTTGGTAAGGATCCTGATCGGTGAACAGCTGTATCGCGCCTGGACAGTGCTGTCCGGGCACCCTTACCACAAATAGTCTGCGCCCCTCCCGATGACCCAGCCGATCCGCATCAAGGACCACGAGAAAGACGCACGTCTGGTACGTTCGCGGGTGGTGTTTGGTGCGATTCTGGTGGTCACGCTGCTGGGTGTGCTGATTGCGCGCCTGTATTTCCTGCAGGTGATCCAGTACGACTATCACTCCACGTTGTCGGAGAACAACCGGGTGCATGTGCAGCCGATTCCGCCGACCCGTGGCCTGATTTTCGACCGCAATGGCGTGGTGGTGGCGGACAACCGACCCAGCTTCAGCCTGAGCATGACCCGCGAGCGTTCCGGCGACTGGCAGCAGGTCCTCGACGTGATCGTCGAGGTGCTGCAACTGACGCCGGAAGACCGGGCGATCTTCGAGAAGCGCATGAAACAGGGGCGTCGGCCATTCGAGCCGGTGCCGATCCTGTTTGAGCTGACCGAAGAACAGATCGCACGGATCGCGGTGAACCAGTTCCGCCTGCCGGGTGTGGAAGTGGTGGCGCAGTTGGTGCGGCATTACCCGCAAGGGCCGCACTTTGCCCACTCCGTAGGCTATATGGGGCGGATCAACGAGAAAGAGCTGAAAACCCTCGACCCGGTCAATTACAGCGGTACTCACCATATCGGCAAAACCGGTATCGAGCGGTTCTACGAGCCCGAGCTGCACGGCCAGGTCGGTTACGAAGAAGTCGAGACCAACGCTCGCGGCCGGGTGCTGCGGGTGCTCAAGCGTACCGATCCGGTGCCGGGCAAAGACATTGTGTTGAGCCTGGACATCAAGCTGCAGGAAGCGGCTGAGATGGCGCTGGGTGGGCGTCGTGGCGCCGTGGTAGCGCTGGACCCGAAGACAGGCGAAGTGCTCGCGATGGTCAGCCAGCCGAGCTTCGACCCGAACCTGTTTGTCACCGGCATCAGCTTCAAGGCCTACGCCGAGCTGCGCGACTCCATCGACCGGCCGCTGTTCAACCGCGTGCTGCGCGGCCTGTATCCGCCGGGTTCGACGATCAAGCCCGCCGTGGCAATTGCCGGCCTGGATGCTGGCGTGGTGACAGCCTCCAGCCGTGTGTACGACCCCGGCTATTACATGCTGCCCAACTACGATCACAAATACCGTAACTGGAACCGTACCGGCGACGGCTATGTCGACCTGGACACTGCGATCATGCGTTCCAACGACACTTATTTTTACGACCTGGCCCATAAGCTGGGGATCGATCGCCTGTCCGCCTATATGAGCAAGTTCGGCCTCGGTCAGAAAGTCTCCCTGGACATGTTCGAAGAATCCCCCGGCCTGATGCCGTCGCGGGAGTGGAAGCGTGCGACCCGTCGCCAGGCCTGGTTCCCAGGTGAAACCCTGATCCTCGGCATCGGCCAGGGTTATATGCAGGCCACGCCTTTGCAACTGGCCCAGGCGACGGCGCTGGTGGCCAACAAAGGGATCTGGAACCGCCCGCACCTGGCCAAGACCATCGAAGGCGAGAAGCCGGTGGATGAAAACCCGATCCCGGACATCGTGCTGCGCGACTCGTCCGATTGGACCAAGGTCAATCACGGCATGCAGCAGGTAATGCACGGCGCCCGTGGTACGGCGCGCAAGGCGGCAATCGGCGCTCAATACCGCATCGCCGGCAAGAGCGGTACGGCCCAGGTGGTCGCGATCAAGCAGGGCGAGAAATACGACCGCTCCAAGGTTCAGGAACGCCACCGTGACCACGCGTTGTTTGTTGGTTTCGCTCCGGCGGACGACCCGAAGATCGTGGTGGCCGTGATGGTCGAAAACGGTGAGTCCGGTTCCGGCGTTGCCGCGCCCGTGGTGCGCCAAGTGATGGACGCCTGGTTGTTGGCCGACGACGGCAGGCTCAAGCCCGAATATGGTGGCCCCCCTTCAAGCCCCGAGGTTACGGCCCGTGAAGAGTAATTTTGACCGCATCCTCTCCAGCGACGATGTGATGCGTCGCCGTGCGACGCTGCTGCAGCGCATGCACATTGATGGCCCGTTGTTGATCCTGCTGCTGACCCTGGCGGCCGGCAGCCTGTTCGTGCTGTATTCGGCCAGCGGCAAGAACTGGGATTTGCTGATCAAACAAGCGTCCTCGTTCGGCCTGGGCCTGTTGTCGATGGTGGTGATTGCCCAACTGGAGCCACGGTTCATGGCGCGCTGGGTGCCGCTGGGTTACGTGGCCGGTGTGTTGCTGCTGGTGGTGGTGGATGTGATGGGGCACAACGCCATGGGCGCGACTCGCTGGATCAACATTCCAGGGGTGATTCGCTTCCAGCCGTCGGAATTCATGAAGATCCTGATGCCGGCGACCATCGCCTGGTACTTGTCCAAGCGCACCTTGCCGCCGCAGCTCAAGCATGTGGGCATCAGCCTGATCCTGATCGGCGTACCGTTTATCCTGATCGTGCGCCAACCCGACCTTGGCACCTCGCTGTTGATTCTCGCGGGTGGTGCGTTCGTGCTGTTCATGGGCGGGCTGCGCTGGCGCTGGATTCTCAGCGTATTGGCTGCCGCCATCCCCGTGGCCGTGGCCATGTGGTTCTTCTTTATGCACGATTACCAGAAGCAACGGATCTTGACCTTCCTCGATCCGGAAAGCGACCCGTTGGGCACCGGCTGGAACATCATCCAGTCCAAGGCGGCCATTGGCTCGGGTGGCGTATTCGGCAAGGGCTGGTTGCTGGGCACCCAGTCGCACCTGGACTTTTTGCCGGAAAGCCACACCGACTTCATTATTGCGGTGATGGGCGAAGAGTTCGGCCTGGTGGGCATTTGCGCGCTGTTGCTGATCTATCTGCTGTTGATCGGTCGCGGGCTGGTGATTACCGCCCAGGCGCAGACGCTGTTCGGTAAATTGCTGGCCGGCAGCCTGACCATGACTTTTTTTGTTTACGTTTTCGTCAACATCGGTATGGTCAGTGGCCTGCTGCCGGTGGTGGGGGTGCCGTTGCCGTTCATTAGCTACGGCGGAACTTCGCTGGTGACATTGCTGTCAGCGTTTGGGGTTTTGATGTCGATTCATACGCATCGCAAGTGGATCGCACAGGTTTGAATAAGGTGAAGATGTCAATGCAAGTAATGCGCGGCTGGGCGACTCGGCACGCGTCCTGGATGGGCCTGATCGGGCTGCTGGGCGCGACGCAGGAGGCGCTGGCCGGTGACTACGATGGTTCACCCCAGGTTGCCGAATTTGTCGGTGAAATGACCCGCGACTACGGTTTCGCTGGCGAGCAGCTGATGGGTGTGTTTCGCGAAGCCCAGCGCAAGCAGGCGATCCTCGACGCGATTTCGCGCCCCGCCGAACGCGTGAAGCAGTGGAAGGAATATCGTCCCATGTTCCTCACCGATGCCCGCGTGGCGCGTGGTGTGGACTTCTGGCGTCAGCACGAGGCTGCACTGGCCCGCGCCGAGCAGGAATACGGTGTGCCGGCCCAGGTCATCGTTGCGATCATCGGCATTGAAACCTTCTACGGGCGCAATACCGGCAGTTACCGGGTGATCGACGCCTTGTCGACCCTGGGTTTCGATTACCCGCCACGCGCCGAATTCTTCCGTAAGGAGCTGCGCGAATTCCTCTTGCTGGCTCGCGAAGAGCAGGTTGATCCGTTGACCCTCAAGGGTTCCTACGCCGGCGCGATGGGCCTGCCGCAATTCATGCCGAGCAGCTTCCGGGCTTATGCGGTGGATTTCGACGGTGATGGCCATATCAATATCTGGAGCAACCCCGACGACGCGATTGGCAGCGTGGCCAGCTACTTCAAGCGCCACGGCTGGGTGGCCGGCGAACCTGTGGTGATCCGTGCCGATGTGACCGGCGATCGCGCCGATGAAGGCCTGACCCAGGGCATCGAGCCTGCCAAGACGGTCGGGGAGTTGCGGGCGCTGGGCTGGTCGAGTCAGAATGCGCCACGCGATGATATGCCGGTGACGGCGTTCCGCCTGGAAGGTGAAAATGGCCCGGAATACTGGATGGGCCTGAAGAATTTCTACGCAATCACGCGTTATAACCGCAGCGTGATGTACGCCATGGCCGTGCATCAGCTGTCAGACATGCTGGTCCAAGCACGGGGCAACAAGTAATGCGGGTATCGCCGTTCAATAAACCGCTCAAGCTGGTGGCGTTTGCCGCGTTGTCCTTGCTGGTTGTCAGTTGCTCCTCCACGACCAGTCGCGCACCGGCGCAGAAGGGCGGGGCTATCGTCCGCGCCCAGCCGGGTCTGGACATCAACCGCGCGCATAAAGATGGCGCACCGTGGTGGGATGTCGATGTTTCGAAGATCCCGGACGCCACCCCAACCCTGCACACCGGCCCGTACAAGGCCAACCCCTATACCGTGCTGGGTAAAAACTACTTCCCGTTGCAGGAATCCAAGAGCTACTCGCAAACGGGTACGGCGTCCTGGTACGGCACCAAGTTCCACGGCCAGAACACCGCCAATGGCGAAGTGTATGACCTGTACGGCATGAGCGCGGCCCACAAGACCTTGCCGCTGCCCAGCTATGTGCGGGTGACCAACCTGGACAACAACCGCACGGTGATCCTGCGGGTCAATGACCGTGGGCCGTTCTATTCCGACCGGATCATCGACCTGTCCTACGCGGCCGCCAAGAAGCTCGGTTATGCCGAGACCGGTACGGCGCGGGTGAAGGTCGAAGGTATCGACCCGGCGCAGTACTGGGCCCAGCGTGGCAAGCCGGCGCCGTTGATGCTCAACGAACCGCAGACGCCGCAGCCACAGGTCACCGCTTCGGCCGGCAAGATCGAACAGTGGACGCCGCCGCCGGCGCAGCACGCACCGGATACCGTGGTTGTACCGCGTGCCGCACCCGGCGCCTCGATGGCCGGCGGGCAATACCTGCAAGTGGGCGCTTTCGCCAACCCGGACGCGGCGGAACTGCTAAGGTCGAAACTCAGCGGTATGGTCAGGGCGCCGGTATTCATCAGCTCCATCGTGCGTAACCAGCAGACCCTGCACCGTGTGCGCATGGGCCCGATCGGCTCGCCGAGCGAGGTTGCGCAAGTACAGAACAGCGTGCGTCTGGCCAACCTGGGGCAACCCAGCGTGGTCACCGCAGAGTAAAAGTAAGGGATTGATGGCTTGGGCCCGCACGCGGGTTCGAGCCTTGGTTGTTGGCTCGTTGAACAATAAAAACCCAGGGGCAAGGGGTGAGCGGGCAACCGAACACGCGACAGTCTGGAAGCGGGCTGTCTGAATAGTTTTGCCCGCGAGGGCAAGTTTTTATAAGCAATTTCGAGAGACGGATGAACATCACCACCTTAGCCAAACGCACGTGCCTGCTTCTTTCGCTGATCATCACCCCGGCCGCCTGGGCGGCTGAGATGGTGCCGGCTTCCCCGCAACTGGCCGCCAAGGCCTGGGTCCTCATGGATGCCGCCAGCGGCAACGTGCTGGTCGAGAGCAACGGTGACGAACGCCTGCCACCGGCCAGCCTGACCAAGCTGATGACGGCTTACATCGCGACCCTGGAAATCCGTCGCGGCCAGATCGGCGAGAACGACCCGGTGACCGTCAGCGAAAACGCCTGGCGTACCGGCGGTTCGCGGATGTTCATCAAGGTGGGTTCGCAGGTGACTGTCAGTGACCTGCTGCACGGCATCATTATCCAGTCCGGTAACGACGCCAGCGTCGCCCTGTCCGAGCACATCGCCGGCAGCGAAGATGCATTCGCCGACCTGATGAACAAGACCGCCGGCGACCTGGGCATGACCAATAGCCACTTCATGAACCCGACCGGCCTGCCGAACCCTGAGCATTACTCGTCGGCGCATGACATGGCGGTGCTGGCTCGCGCCATCATCCGTGTCGACCCGGTTCACTACGCGATCTACTCCCAGAAAGAATTCTTCTGGAACAACATCAAGCAGCCTAACCGCAACCTGTTGCTGTGGCGTGACAAGACCGTCGACGGTCTGAAAACCGGCCACACCGACGAAGCCGGCTACTGCATGGTGTCGTCCGCTGTACGTGATGGCCAGCGTCTGATCGCTGTAGTCTTCGGTACCAACAGCGAGCAGGCTCGTGCGGCCGAGACGCAAAAACTGCTGACTTACGGCTTCCGTTTCTTCGAAACCCAGACCTTCTACAAGAAGGGTGCCGAGCTTGCGACCGCGCCGGTATGGAAAGGCGCCACCTCCCAGGTCAAGGCCGGCCTGGCTGAAGACCTGACCCTGACCATGCCGAAAGGCCAGCTGAAAAAGCTCGCCGCCAGCATGACCATGAACCCGCATCTGGTTGCGCCAATCGCCAAGGGCGACGTGATCGGTAAGGTCGAAGTGAAGCTGGACGACAAAGTGGTGCACAGCGCCGACTTGATCGCTCTGGACGCCGTCGATGAAGGTGGTATCTTCCGCCGCGTGTGGGATAGCATCCGTCTATTCTTCTACAGCTTGTTCAACTGATAGTGTGCACCTGCAAAGCCCCGTGTCGACCCGACACGGGGCTTTGCCCGTCGCCACGGCTTACGCTTACGAGGCCGTTACGCCATGACCGATAAAGAAGTAAAGGCGCCAAAGATCGAATTCCCAGTGACTGATTATCCAGTCAAAGTGATCAGCGATACCGGTGTAGGCAACAAGGACAAGATTCTCGAGATCGTGCGTAAACACGCCACGATCAACGACAACCGGGTGGACGAGCGTTCGAGCACCAACGGTAAGTACACCACGATCCAATTGCACATCGTTGCGACGGATCAGGACCAGCTCTACAACATCAACAGCGAACTGCGGGCCACCGGCTTCGTACACATGGTGCTGTGATGTCGCAGGTCCTGGGCTTTCGCGAGCTCGGCCGGATGGACTACGAGCCCGTCTGGCATGCCATGCAGCGCTTCACCAACGAACGCGGTACCTCGGCTCCCGACGAAGTCTGGCTGGTGGAACACCCGCCGGTGTTCACCCAGGGCCAAGCCGGCAAGGCCGAGCATCTGCTGCTGCCGGGTGATATTCCGGTGGTGCAGGTCGACCGAGGTGGCCAGGTGACTTACCATGGGCCTGGTCAACTGGTGGCTTACCTGCTGCTGGACGTACGCAAGCTGGGTTTCGGCGTACGCGATCTGGTCAGCCGCATGGAGGCTTGCCTGATCGAGCTGTTGGCCAGTTACGGCGTGACGGCCGCGGCCAAGCCCGATGCGCCGGGTGTGTACGTGCAAGGCGCGAAAATCGCTTCGCTGGGGCTGCGTATTCGTCATGGGTGTTCCTTTCATGGCCTGGCCCTGAACGTGGACATGGACCTGGCGCCGTTTCGCCGGATCAACCCGTGCGGTTACGCCGGGCTGGCCATGACCCAATTGAGCGAGCATGCCACACCGATTAAATTTGCCGAGGTAAGTGCCCGGCTGCGTGCGCAGCTCGTCAAACACCTCGACTATGCTGAGCAGACGACCCTGACGGGCGGAATCGACTGATTATGACTACTGATGCAGTGCAAACCATGATCCCGACGGTGGACGTTACCGAACGTCCGGCCCCGGCCCCGCGTGCCAAGGTGGAAGCCGGCGTCAAGCTGCGCGGCGCCGAGAAGGTTGCACGCATCCCGGTGAAGATCATCCCGACCACCGAACTGCCGAAGAAACCTGACTGGATCCGCGTGCGCATCCCGGTTTCCCCGGAAGTCGACCGTATCAAGTCCCTGCTGCGCAAGCACAAGCTGCATAGCGTGTGCGAAGAGGCCTCCTGCCCGAACCTGGGCGAATGCTTCTCCGGCGGCACCGCCACCTTCATGATCATGGGTGATATCTGCACCCGTCGTTGCCCGTTCTGCGACGTTGGCCACGGCCGGCCGAAGCCATTGGACGTCAACGAGCCGGAAAGCCTGGCCATCGCCATCGCCGACCTGCGCCTCAAGTACGTAGTGATCACTTCGGTAGACCGTGACGACCTGCGCGACGGCGGTGCCCAGCACTTTGCCGACTGCATTCGTGAAATCCGCAAGCTGTCGCCGAACGTGATGCTGGAAACCCTGGTGCCGGACTACCGCGGCCGTATGGACGTAGCGCTTGAAATCACCGCTGCCGAGCCGCCGGATGTGTTCAACCACAACCTGGAAACCGTGCCACGCTTGTACAAGGCTGCACGTCCTGGTTCGGACTACCAGTGGTCGCTGACCCTGCTGCAGAAATTCAAGCAGATGATGCCGCACATTCCGACCAAATCCGGCCTGATGCTCGGCCTGGGCGAGACGGACGAGGAAGTGATCGAAGTCATGAAGCGCATGCGCGAGCACGACATCGACATGCTGACCCTGGGCCAGTACTTGCAACCGTCGCGCAGCCACCTGCCGGTGCAGCGTTTCGTGCACCCGGACACCTTCGCCTGGTTCGCCGAGGAAGGTTACAAGATGGGCTTCAAGAACGTGGCTTCCGGCCCGTTGGTACGCTCCTCGTACCATGCCGATGAGCAGGCCAAGCTGGTCAAGGCAAGCCTGGTTTCCTGATAGGGATTCAGACCCAATGTGGGAGGGGGCTTGCTCCCGATAACGGAGTATCAGGCAGCTTATGTGCTGCAGATGTACCGCTATCGGGAGCAAGCCCCCTCCCACATTTCGTTGCGTGTCAGTTAGGGAGAGTTGTGTATGACCGTAGCCGTTCCAGCCCTGCGTTCCGAAGGCACCATTGCCCTGATCGCACCCGCCGGCCCCGCCGCGCTGGATGTCGAAAAAGCTGGCCAGTGGATGCGCGCCCGCGGCTACCAGCTGCGAATCTTTCCTGGGGTCTACGAGCGCGACGGCTACCTTGCCGGCAGCGATAAAACCCGCCTCAACGATCTTCACAAGGCGTTTGCCGACCCTGACATCGACGCGATCTTCTGCCTGCGCGGCGGCTACGGCACGCCCCGGCTGCTCGATAGCATCGATTTCGACCTGCTACGCACCCACCCCAAGCCTTTCGTGGGCTATAGCGACATTACCGCGCTGCACCTGGCAATCAGCCGTTACGCCGGGTTCGTGACCTTCCATGGCCCCATGCTCAATGCCGACCTGTTGGGCGACAAGCTGCCACCTACCGAGTCTTCATTGTTCGCCATGCTGCGCGGCCAACTGGGCACCGGCAGCGTGCTGGCGCACCCGGTGGCCTACCCGTTGAGCACCGTCTCGCCGGGCATTGCCTGCGGGCGCTTGCTGGGCGGCAACCTGTCGATGATCGCGGCAGTGATGGGCACGCCTTACGAGATCGAGGCTGAGGGCATCATCCTGTTGATCGAAGACGTCAACGAACCCCTTTACCGGATTGACCGGCTGCTGACCCATTTGCGCCTGGCAGGCAAGTTGGCCCAGGTCGCCGGCGTGCTGGTGGGGGATGTCGCCGGGGTGGATCAAGCGGCGTTAGAGCGCCTGCTGAAGCAAACCTTCGAGCCGCTGTGCATTCCGGTGCTGTCCGGCTGGCGCAGTGGGCATTGCGATCCGAACCTGACACTGCCGATGGGCGCGTTGGTGCGGTTGGATGCGGGGGAGCAGCGGGTGGTGTTGGAACAGGATGTGGTGTTTAAACCCTGAAACCGCCATCGGGAGCAAGCCCCCTCCCACACTTGCTGTATTCACATATCTGAATTTGTGAACACCGTCAGTGTGGGAGGGGGCTTGCTCCCGATGGCGTCAGTCGCCATAAGCTGATCTACCGGCTCTGCAACGACTCCAGCAGCTTCACTGTCGGATACCCATCCGCCGGCCAGCCCAATGACTGCTGCGCCGCGCGAATGGCCTTGCGCGTATTCGCGCCGATGATCCCGTCTGCGTTGCCCGCGTCATAACCCTTGGCGCTGAGCACTGTCTGCAAATCTATACGCTGGGAGCGGCTCAGCGGCAGCTCGTCCTTCGGCCAACTGCCGAGGATCACACCTGCTCCGCTGAACCGCTGCGACAACAAGCCCACCGCCAGCGCATAGGATGAAGAGTTGTTGTACTTGAGGATTGCCCGGAAGTTATCCAGCACCAGGAATGCCGGGCCTCGATAACCGGCCGGCAGCAGCAGGGCGGCGGAGAGTTGCTCGACATTCGGCGGCATACTGCTGCCGGGCGGCAGTTGGATACCCAGCCGCATCCATTCGGCGACGGTCTTGCGGATGCCGCCGTCGGCCAGGCTGTAGTCGAAGTTGGCTGGCAATTGCCGTACTTCAAAGCCCCACGGCTGGCCGCGCTGCCAGCCGGAGCTCTGCAGGTAATGGGCGGTGGAGGCGAGGGCGTCGGCCGGGCTGTTCCAGATGTCGCGGCGACCGTCGCCGTCGAAGTCGACCGCGTGGGTGTTATAGGTGGTCGGGATGAACTGGGTCTGGCCCATGGCGCCGGCCCAGGAGCCTTTCATCTGGTCGGCAGCGATATCGCCATGCTGGATGATTTGCAGCGCCGCCAGCAGTTGGGCCTGGGCGAACGCCGGGCGACGGCCTTCATAGGCCAGGGTCGCCAGGGAGCGAATCACCGAATTGTTGCCCTGGAACTGGCCGAAGTTGCTTTCCATGCCCCAGACGGAGACCAGTGCTTGGCGATCAACGCCGTAACGCTCCTCGATGCGTTGCAGGATGTCGGCGTATTTGATCAGCAAGGCCTGGCCATTACGTACACGCAGCGGCGACAGTGCACCGTCGAGGTATTCCCATACCGGGCGGGAAAACTCTGGTTGGCTGCGGTCGGCGCGGATAACCGCCATATCGGGAGTGACCCCGGCAAAGGCGTTATCGAACACCGCCGGCGTGATGCCGGCCTTCAGGGCTTCGGCACGAAACCCGGCCATCCACTCGGCAAAGGTTTGGGTCGGCTGGATATCGAGATTGTCCACCGCCAACGGGGCCACCACTGCGGGCGCTACGGCCGGCGCGGTCTGGAGTTTAGGCAGGGGCTGGGCATCTGCGGCGGTGGGTTTTTCCGCGCAGGCGACAAGCAGAATGAGGCTGGAGGCAGCGATCAATTGGCGAAGGTGCCAACGACGGGAAAGACTAGAGGGCATGCACAGGTCCAGGAATTACAGATCAGGTGCAGACCTTATCATGCCGGAGGGGCGCTTGCCTTCAGGCAGCCAGAAAGTAAGAAGCCTCCCAGCTATTAGACTGGAAGGCTTCGCGGCGGTAACTGCCTTTGCCCTTGCCGGCGCGTTCCTGACGGCTGCGGAACAGTGGCTGGGCGATGATGGATTTGGCCTTGTTGGGGCCATGCTTGGATGGCTTTTTGCTCATGGTGGGTACTCTCGTTGGGGGGGAAGAAGCGGTGCAAATAATCTGCCGAAGTTGTGCGGCTGTAAAGCCTGAGAAGTTTCTTGGAATGTAAGCGCAGTCAAAATCTGCGAAGGACGGTTATTCGGCGGGAAGGCTGAGCCGCTGACCCGCCATCAACAGCGACAAGCGACTCAGGCTCATCCACGGCGAACCTGCCGCCTGGCCCTTGATCTGCGCGTCAATGCGTTGTGCCTCCAGCAATAACTGCGCCCAGCGTTGCGCCGAGTGCCGTTGCAGGGCTTTGCTCATCAGGGGTTTGCGTTTGTCCCAGACGGGTGGCTTGGCCTGGCTGAAGGCTCTGTCCAGGGGCGTACCCTGGCTGTATTGCAGGGCAATATTGGCCAGCACCCGTAGCTCCCGGGCCAGGGCCCAGAGAATCACCGGCGGTTCGACGCCTTCGCCGCGCAACCCTTCGAGCATGCGCAGGGCGTGGGCGGGCTCACCGTTGAGGATCGCATCCACCAGCCCGAATACATCGAAGCGCGCGCTGTCAGCCACTGCGCCTTGCACGGTTTCGACGGTGATCTGCCCGTCTTCGGCCATCAGCTTGAGCTTTTCGATCTCCTGGGCGGCGGCAAGCAGGTTGCCTTCGACCCGCGCAGCGATCAGCTCGACCGCGTCTTGCGTCGCCGACAGCCCCGATTGGGACAGCCGTTGACGAATCCACTGGGGCAACTGGTTGCTGTCTACCGGCCAGATCTGGATGAACTGAGTCTGCACACCCTCAACCAGCGCCTTGCCCCACTTGGTCTTCTGCGCACTGCCATCGAGTTTGGGCAAGCTGATCAGTAAGACCGTGTCTTCGGCGGGGCGTGAGCAGTATTCCAGTAAGGCGGCTGCGCCCTTGTCACCGGGTTTGCCCGAAGGCAGGCGCAGTTCCAGCAGGCGTTTTTCGGCGAACAGCGACATGCTCGCGCCGGCTTGCAGCAACGTCCCCCAGTCGAAACTGGCATCGGCGCTGAACACCTGGCGTTCATCGAAGCCCTGCTGGCGCGCAGCCACGCGGATAGCGTCGGCAGCTTCCTGGCACAGCAGCGGGTCATCCCCGCTGACGATGTAGACAGGCGCGAGGCCACTTTGCAGGTGTTTGGCGAGTTGAGCGGGAGCGAGTTTCATAGGCAGGGCGAACGGGGCGCCTGGGGCGCCCCGTATGGCTTACTCGGCTGGGACTTCAACAGGCGATTGTTTCGGCGTGTTGTCTTCATACTCCTGCGCGGCTTTCAGGGCATCGGCGTCAGCCTTGGCCTTGTTGTCAGCCGTCTGTTGCAGGGCTGCCAGCTTTTCCGGGGTCAGCTGTTGCAGGCGGACCATCAGACGCTGGATCAGCTCACGACGCATTTCCTTGCGCACCTGGATAATTTCCGAGTCCGAGCCCACCAGGTTGTTGCCGTCGTGGCTGACGACCTTCTGCACTTCAACCTTGTCGCCCATCAATGGCAGTTGATCACGGCCACGCAGTTCATACACGACTTTGGTATTCAGCTCGATGTCCGACGCACGACCGGCGCTGGCGTAGCTGAGGTTACGCTGGGTTTCCTGCTCGTCGATCAGGTTCAGCTTGTAGGTCGCACCGTTGTAGACGTGCACGCCGCTGTTTTCCAGGGTCTGGCGCAGTTGCTTGACGGTTTCGCCGTAGGCGTTGCGGGCGCTGACGTCGAGTTCCTTGAGTGACAGCTCGTTGGTGCCGGTACCGCGCAGCTGGAAGCCGCAAGCGCTCAGCAGCACGGCAAGGCCCATTACCAGCAGGTTGCGTTTGATCATTTTGTTGCTCCCCTTGAAACCATGTGGGCCCTATCGAGGCCCTGAAGGCTTTGTTCGGCGCAGGGCCCAAGCCCTGCGCCCGATCCGATTAGCTAGCGACGATATTGACCAGTTTGCCAGGCACCACGATCACTTTGCGGATCGTCAGGCCTTCGGTAAAGCGCAGCACGTTTTCGTTGCAACGCGCCGCCGCTTCAACTTCCTCGCGAGAGGCGCTGGCCGGCATGTCGATCTGGCCGCGCAGTTTACCGTTGACCTGGATCACCAGTTGCAGCGTGTCCTGTACCAGGGCGCTGTCGTCCTGCACTGGCCAGCGCGCATCGATGACCGCGTCGCTGTGGCCCAGGCGGCTCCACAGTTCGTGGCTGATGTGCGGCGTGATCGGTGCCAGCAACAGGGTGACGGTTTCCAGGCCTTCCTGGATCAACGCACGGTCCTGTTCGGTGGCTTGCGGTGCTTTTTCCAGCACGTTCATCAGCGTCATCACCTGGGCGATGGCGGTGTTGAATTTGTGGTTCTGGCCCACGTCCTGGCTGGCTTGGCGGATAGCCAGGTGAGTGCTGCGGCGAACGGCTTTCTGCTCATCGCTCAAGGCTGCAACGTCCAGCTTGCCCGGCAGGCCCTGGCTGACATGGGCGTGCGCCAGACGCCAGACGCGCTTGAGGAAGCGGTGTGAACCTTCGACGCCCGAGTCGGACCATTCGGCGCTCATGTCGGGCGGCGAGGCGAACATCATGAACAGGCGGCAGGTGTCGGCGCCGAACTGGTCGATCATCGACTGTGGGTCGACGCCATTGTTCTTCGACTTGGCCATCTTCTCGGTGCCGCCGATTTCCACCGGCAGGCCGTCGGCTTTCAGCTTGGCGCTGATCACCTTGGCTTTGCTGTCGCGCTCAAGCTCCACGTCCGCCGGGTTGAACCAGGTGTAGGCGCCATTGGCTTCGCGGCGATAGTAAGTCTCGGCGATCACCATGCCCTGGGTCAGCAGGTTCTTGAACGGTTCATCGGAGCTTACCAGGCCTTCATCGCGCATCAGCTTGTGGAAGAAACGCGCGTACAGCAGGTGAAGAATGGCGTGTTCGATACCGCCGATGTACTGATCCACCGGCAGCCAGTGGTCGGCCGCGGCTTTTTCCACCAGGCCGCCCTCATAGTGCGGCGAGGCGTAGCGGGCGTAGTACCACGAGGACTCGACGAAGGTGTCCATGGTGTCGGTTTCACGCTTGGCCGGCTGTCCGCATTTCGGGCAGTTGCACTCGTAGAACTCGGGCATGCGCGCCAGCGGCGAACCGGCGCCATCCGGCACCACGTCTTCCGGCAGTACCACCGGCAATTGGTCTTCCGGCACCGGTACGTCACCGCAGCTTTCGCAGTGGATGATCGGGATCGGGCAGCCCCAGTAGCGCTGGCGGCTGATACCCCAGTCGCGCAGGCGGAACTGGGTGCGCGAGGCGCCGAGGTTTTTCTTGATCAGGGCGACTTCAATGGCGTCGAAAGCGCCCTGGAAATCCAGGCCATCGAACTCACCGGAGTTGATCAGCGTGCCGTGCTCGCCATAGGCGTCTTGCCACGGGGCCGGGTTGGTGTCACCGGAACTGGTGCGCACCACGGATTTGATCGGCAGGCTGTACTTGGTGGCGAACTCGAAATCGCGTTCATCGTGCGCCGGCACAGCCATTACCGCGCCGTCACCGTAGTGCATCAATACGTAGTTGGCGACCCACACCGGCAGCTTCTCGCCGGTCAGCGGGTGTTCGACGAACAGGCCGGTTGGCAGGCCTTTCTTTTCCTGGGTGGCGACGTCGGCTTCGGCCACGCTGCCGCCTTTGCATTCGGCGATGAATGCCTGCAGCTCAGGGTTGTTCTGCGCGGCCTGGGTGGCCAGCGGGTGTTCGGCGGCGACGGCAACGTAGGTTGCGCCCATCAGGGTGTCCGGACGGGTGGTGAAGACTTTCAGTGCGCCCGCTTCGCCGATCGAATCGACGTTGTACGGGAACTGCACTTCCATGCCCTTGGATTTGCCGATCCAGTTGCGCTGCATGGTCTTGACCTGTTCCGGCCAGCCCGGCAAGTCGTCGAGGCTCGACAGCAGTTCATCCGCGTAGGCGGTGATCTTGAAGTAGTACATCGGGATTTCGCGCTTTTCGATCAGCGCGCCGGAACGCCAGCCGCGACCGTCGATGACCTGCTCGTTGGCCAGTACGGTCTGGTCGATCGGGTCCCAGTTCACGGTGCCGTTCTTGCGGTAGATCACGCCTTTTTCGAACAGGCGCGTAAACAGCCATTGTTCCCAGCGGTAGTAGTCCGGCTTGCAGGTGGTCACTTCGCGCGACCAGTCCACCGCCAGGCCCAGGCTGCGCAGCTGGGTCTTCATGTAGGCGATGTTTTCGTAGGTCCACTTGGCGGGCGCCACGTTGTTTTTCATCGCAGCGTTTTCCGCCGGCATGCCGAAGGCGTCCCAACCCATGGGTTGCAGGACGTTCTTGCCGAGCATGCGCTGGTAGCGGGAAATGACGTCGCCGATGGTGTAGTTGCGCACGTGCCCCATGTGTAGCTTGCCGCTGGGGTAAGGGAACATCGATAGGCAGTAATAAGTCTCCTTGCCTGGCTGTTCACTGACTTCAAAGGACTTTTGCTCGTCCCAGAAGGTTTGGGCGGCATTTTCTATTTCACGGGGCTGATATTGTTCGTGCATGGCTACTTTTGAACTGAATAGGGGTGGCCTAATCCTCTTCGGTACAACATTCAGGTGATCGACGCCAAAAAGCGGCGCGTCTGTGCCCAAACCCTGCGGGAAGTGGAGTTACAGGAAGCGCCGTAGCATACATGACCCCACTCTATCGAGGGAAACCCTGATTGCGCGGTCGAGGCCGTCTGTCGCGGCGCCGGGCAGGCACAGTCACGCAGACTACGCTGTTTATTGGGGAGCAAGTATTTCTTCAATGAGGTGAGGGGATGGGTGAATCGCAGCGAACCTTAACGAAACCGCAATTGTATGAAGGGCTGATCGACCGTTTGGGTCGGGCATTGGATGCTGCAAAAACCGCAGGCCGATTGCGTGATGAGCGGCCTCTGGAACTGGAGTTGCGAGGCTTGAGCCAGGCTGAACTTGAACTGATCAAGCGCTACCTGGAATTGAATCAACATCGCGCCTCTTCTGGGCAGGCTTCCCCGCCGTCCCAGTCTCAAGAGCCGACGCGTTCAGCCAAGGTGATCTGGCTGAAGGACCTGTCCGCCGGGCGGGCAGGCGACAAACTCAAGGCGGTGAGGTGCAAGTGAAATAAACCGCGTGTCTGTCGTTGGTTTTTCTCGGAATGTGCTGGTAAGGATTGTCGCTGAACCCCGTTGCATCTAGGCTTCGGGCATCTTAGGAGATGCCCGATGCCTTTTCGTTATTTCATCAAACAACTATTGCTGCCGCCCGGCATCTTCTTGCTGTTGCTGGCGTTCGCCTGGTGGGTTCGTCGCAGCCGCCCGCGCCTGGCAGGGTTTTGCTTTGCCCTGGATTTGGGGGGCATGTGGCTGATGAGCCTGCCGGTGATGGTGCAATGGGGAGCGCATGCGCTGGAGACCGAACCACCCCTGGCCCGTGAAGAGTGGGCGAGCCTGGCGCAACGGGCCGATGCGATTGTGGTGCTGGGTTCGGGGCGCGAGCGCGGTGACTCCGCATGGGGAACCGACCAGCCGACCGGGATCGGGTTGGAGCGCGAGCGTTATGCCGCACGTCTGGCCAAGGCATCCGGCTTGCCGGTGTTGACCAGCGGCGGCTTGCACTACGGCACGCCGCCCAGCGAGGCCGAGCTGATGGCTGTGTCGATGCAGGATGACTTTGGCGTCACCGTACGCTGGAAGGAAGAGCGTAGCCGTACCACCTGGGAAAACGCGCAGATGAGTGCCGAGATCCTGTTGCCCCAGGGCATCAAGCGCGTCGTCGTGGTGACCCAGGCCTGGCATATGCCGCGTTCGGTGTGGAGCTTCGAGAAGGCCGGTTTCACGGTGGTGCCGGGGCCGGTGGGGTTCCTTGGCGTAGACAATGCGCGACCGCTAGGAGGCTGGATGCCCGAGTTCAAGTCGGTGTGGCAGAGCGGGCAGTTGCTCAACGAGGCCGTGGGGCAGGTAGGGTATCGGTTGTTCTACCGATAACACCGCAGATCAAAATGTGGGAGGGAGCAAGTCCCCTCCCACATTCTCGGTTAGAGCGCCTTGGACATCCGGCCGGCCAGCAGCGCCCAGCCAAACAGCAGCACGCACACGATGATCAGCGGCCACGAACGCCATTGCAGGTACGGCGTGAGGTTGTGCATCGGCACGACCTCTCCGTAGAGAATCCCGCGTTCGAACTGTGGGATCTGCGCAGTGATCTGCCCGAATGGGTTGATCAGGCCGGTCACGCCGTTGTTGGTGGCGCGGATCATCCAGCGACCGGCTTCCAAAGCCCGCATCTGCGCCATTTGCAGGTGTTGCAATGGGCCGATGGAGCGGCCGAACCACGTGTCGTTGCTGATGGTCAGCAGCAGGTCGCTCTGGGCCGCCAGGCCTGCGGCAAACTCCGGGTACACCACTTCGTAGCAAATGAACGGCGCAACGTGATAGCCCTTGGCCTGGAGCATGGCCTGGTCAGAAGGGCCTCGGGCGAAGTCCGACATGGGCAGGTCGAAGAAGGCGATCAGCCCGCGCAACAGGTCTTGCAGCGGCACGTACTCACCGAAAGGCACCAGCTTTTGCTTGAGGTAGGTGCCGTCGCCTTCGCCTACAACCGTGATGCCGTTGAAGTAGCGCTTCTCGTGATGGACTTCCTGGCGAATCGGTACGCCGGTGATCAGCGCGGAATTCCGCTCGGCGGCGAACTTGCCCATCATGCCCAGGTAACCTTCGACGGACTCCTTGAGCACCGGTACAGCGGTTTCCGGCCATATCAGCAGGTCGGTGCGCTTGGCGCTGAAGCTCATGTCGCGGTACAGCGCCAGCTGCGCATTGAGTTGCTCGGGGTCCCACTTCATGCTTTGTTCGACGTTGCCCTGGATCGCGGCCACGCTCAGTGGCGCGCCGGCAGGGCTGGTCCAGGCATGGTGTTTAAGTGCAAAGCCGACGGCCCATGGCCCAACCAGCAGCACCAGGCCCGCGCCGATAAAAGCGTTGCGCTTGCCCGCCAACAGGCGGGGCAGGTTGCACAGCAGGGCCGCCGTGAGTGCCAGGGCAAAGGAAATCAGCCACATGCCGCCCAGCGGGGCGAGTCCGCTGAGCGGGCCGTCGAGCTGGCTATAGCCGGAGTACAGCCACGGGAAGCCAGTGAGGAACCAACCGCGGAACGCTTCCTGGCCGACCCACAACGCAGCAAAGGCCAGCGCGTCCGCCAGCGGCGCCTCATTACGGCGCAGCCAGCGCGCCCATAGCCACGCGGGCAGGGCGAAGAACCAGGCGATGGCGGCGGTGAACAGCAGCATCAGGAAGCCGGCCAGCAGCGCCGAAGCACCACCAAAATGGTGGATGCTGTAGTAGATCCAGCTGGTGCCGGCGCCAAACAGGCCGAAACCGAAACACCAGCCACGGCCCAGGGCCTGGCGTGGCGTCAGTTCCCGGAGCCCGACATAGAACAATCCGACGGCCACCAGGGCAAACGGCCACAGGTCGAACGGTGCCAGGGCCAGGGTGGTGACGGCGCCGGCCACCACGGCCAGCAAGTTACCGGGCCAGCCGGGGGCTATAAAGCGGCGCATATCAGTCCTTAGCGGGCAATAGGTGTCAGGCGGATCAAGTGGATGCGACGGCTGTCCGCATTCAGGATGCGAAAGCGATACGCACCGATTTCGGTAGTTTCGTTACGCTTTGGCAGGTGCCCGAACGCATTCATTACCAGGCCGCCTACTGTGTCGAACTCATCGTCGGAGAATTCGCTGTCGAAGAACTCGTTGAAGTTCTCGATCGGCGTCAGCGCCTTGATCAGGAAGTCACCGCTGGGCAGGGGCTTGATGTAGCTGTCTTCTTCGACGTCGTGTTCGTCTTCGATGTCGCCGACGATCTGCTCCAGTACGTCTTCGATCGTTACCAGGCCAGCCACGCCACCGTATTCGTCGATCACAATGGCCATGTGATTGTGGTTGGCGCGGAACTCGCGCAGCAACACATTCAGGCGCTTGGATTCAGGCACGAAGGTGGCCGGACGCAGCAGGTCCTTGATGTTGAAGTTGTCACCGTTCTCCTTGAGGATCAGCGGCAACAGGTCCTTGGCCAGCAGGACACCCATGACATCGTCATGGCTTTCACCGATCACCGGGTAGCGCGAGTGCGCCGAGTCGATCACGGCCGGGAGGAATTCCCGTGGGGTCTGGGTCGCCTTGATGCTGATCATCTGCGAGCGCGGTACCATGATGTCCCGTACTTGCAGGTCAGCGACCTGGATGGCGCCCTCGACGATGGCCAGCGCTTCGCTGTCCAGCAACTTGTTCTGATGGGCTTCGCGCAGCAGCTCCAGCAGCTCCTGGCGGTTTTTCGGCTCGTGGGCAAAAGCCTGGGTCAACTTGCCCAGCCATGACTTCTGCCCGTTGCTCGATCGGTCTTCGCTCATAGCGATTACTCTGAATCCTTTGTTGTATAGGTTAAGTGTTGATCAGTTTTCGTCATCTGCATAAGGGTCAGGGTGACCCAGTTCTGCAAGCAACGTTTGTTCCAGTGTTTCCATTTCCTCGGCTTCGTCATCGTCTATATGGTCGTAACCCAAGAGATGCAAGCAGCCGTGGATGACTAGATGGGCCCAGTGGGCTTCAAGTTCCTTGCCTTGTTCACGCGCCTCGCGCTCCACCACCGGCACGCAGATGACCAGATCGCCCAGCAGGGGAATATCCAGTAACTCATCCGGTACGTCGGCGGGGAAGGACAGCACGTTGGTGGCGTAATCCTTTTGCCGCCAGGTGTGATTCAACTCACGGCCCTCAGGCTCGTCCACCAGGCGGATGGTCAGCTCAGAGTCGGCGGTGCGCTGGCGCAGGGCCAGGGCGCACCAGCGGCGAAACTGTTCTTCACTGGGCGCGGGCGCGTCGGTCGCCAGTTGCAGGTCTAGCTCAAGCATCGTGGCGTGCGTCCTTCGGGGCGTCGCCCTGGTGTTCGAAGCGCTCGTAGGCTTCGACGATGCGCTGCACCAGCGGGTGGCGCACGACGTCCTTGGGCATGAAATGCGTGAAGCTGATGCCCGGCACATCCTTGAGTACCTCGATCACCTGGCCCAGACCCGATTTGGTGCCCTTGGGCAGGTCGACCTGGGTGATGTCACCGGTAATCACGGCGGTGGAGCCGAAACCGATACGGGTCAGGAACATTTTCATCTGCTCGACGGTGGTGTTCTGGCTCTCGTCGAGGATGATGAAGCTGTTGTTCAAGGTGCGACCGCGCATATAGGCGAGCGGGGCGATCTCGATCACCTGGCGCTCGATCAGTTTGGCCACGTATTCAAAGCCGAGCATCTCGTAAAGTGCGTCGTAGAGCGGGCGCAGGTACGGGTCGATCTTCTGCGCCAGGTCGCCGGGCAGGAAGCCGAGTTTCTCGCCGGCTTCGACCGCTGGGCGCACCAGCAGGATGCGGCGTACTTGCTCGCGCTCCAGGGCATCCACCGCGCAGGCTACGGCCAGGTAGGTCTTGCCGGTACCGGCGGGGCCGATGCCGAAGTTGATGTCGTTGCCGAGGATTTCCTTGACGTAGCGCTGCTGATTCAAGCCGCGTGGGCGAGTCATGCCTTTCTTGGTGCGCAGGGCCACGCTGGCTTCGGCCACCGGGTTGTTGGCCAGGTCTTGCACGGCGGATTCCTGCAGGTACAGGTGCACGGTCTCCGGCGACAGCTCACTACCTTTGGTTTCGCGGTAGAGGCGACGCAGCAGGTTTTCTGCCGACGTGGTGTGCTGGGGTTCGCCAATCAGCTCGAACTGATTACCGCGGTTGCGGATCTCGATGCTCAGACGTTGTTCGATCAGGCGCAAGTGCTCGTCGAACTGTCCGCACAGGTTGGCGAAACGGCGAGCCTCAAAAGGCTCGAGGAGAAAACGATGAGGTTCTATGGGTGCGTTCAAGGTCGCTTTTAGCCGCCCTTTGGCTGTTGAGGTGAAAGAGAGGATAACGCCAGCCGCCGGTGTGCGAAAGCACTTATATAACCCGAATTCGGCGTAATCCCAGTGTGGGAGGGGGCTTGCTCCCGATAGCAGTGGTCCAGATAAAGCATCTGGGGCTGACACGCCCTCATCGGGAGCAAGCCCCCTCCCACATTTGATCTGTGTCGTTCACAAGGTCACGGCAATAACGACCCGCGCAACGAGTGCGGTTGTGCCGCGTCGATGTGCACGTCGGCGAATTGGCCGATCAGGGTCGGATTGTCGCAGCGGAAGTTGACGATTCGGTTGTTCTCGGTGCGGCCTTGCAGTTCGCCCGGGTCTTTTTTCGAATAGTCGGTGACCAGGATGCGTTGGATCGAGCCGACCATTTGTCGGCTGATCTCGAAACCTTGCTGGTTCAGGCGATGTTGCAGTGCGTTCAGGCGTTCTTTTTTCAGCGCTTCGGGGGTGTCGTCCGCCAGATCGGCGGCCGGGGTGCCCGGGCGCGGGCTGTAGACGAACGAGTAGGAAAAGTCGAAACCAACATCTTCGATCAGCTTCATGGTCTGCTCGAAGTCTTTTTCGGTCTCGCCCGGGAAGCCGACGATGAAGTCCGAGCTGATGCAGATGCCCGGCACCGCCGCCCGCAGTTTGCGCAGTTTGGATTTGTATTCCAGGGCGGTATGGTTGCGCTTCATGGCCGCCAGAATGCGGTCCGAGCCCGACTGCACCGGCAAGTGCAGGTGCTTGACCAGTTCCGGCACTTCGGCGTGGGCCTGGATCAGGCTGTCGGAGAACTCCAGCGGATGGGAGGTGGTGTAGCGAATGCGTTCGATGCCGTCGACCGCGGCCACCACGCGGATCAGCTCCGCCAGGTCGGCCATTCGTCCGTCATGGGTCTGGCCGCGATAGCCATTGACGTTCTGGCCCAGTAGGGTCACTTCGCGCACGCCGTTTTCGGCCAGGTGGATGATTTCCGACAGCACATCGTCAAACGGCCGGCTGACTTCTTCACCGCGTGTGTAAGGCACTACGCAGAAGGTGCAGTACTTGCTGCAACCTTCCATCACCGACACGTAGGCGCTCGGCCCGTCGATGCGCGGCTCGGGCAAGTGGTCGAATTTTTCGATTTCCGGGAACGAGACATCGACCTGCGGCAACTTGGTCACGCGGGCGGCGTCGATCATTTCCGGCAGGCGGTGCAGGGTCTGTGGGCCGAAGACCACATCGACATAGGGCGCGCGGTCGCGGATCGCAGCACCTTCCTGGCTGGCCACGCAGCCGCCGACGGCGATTACCATCTCCGGGTTCGCCAGCTTCAATTCGCGCCAGCGGCCCAGCTGGGAGTACACACGGTCCTGGGCTCGTTCGCGGATCGAGCAGGTGTTGAGCAGGATCACGTCGGCATCTTCGGCGCGGGCGGTGACTTCCAGGGCCTGGTGTTCGCCCAGCAGATCGACCATGCGCGAGCTGTCGTACTCGTTCATCTGGCAACCGTGGGTTTCGATGTAAAGCTTCTTGGCCATGGGGATCGTCAACTGGTGGTAAAGAACCGCGCATTATAGGGGGCATGCCCATGGGTTCCTAGCGTTGTGCATCGGGTGGCATGCTATAGTTCGCGCCCCCTTTTATATCCCCCGATGTGTTGTTTGCCCGCCATGACCAAACGTGAAGCTCCAATCTACAAGGTGATTTTCCTCAACCAGGGCCAGGTGTTCGAAATGTACGCCAAGCAGATCTATCAAAGTGATCTGTGGGGCTTCCTGGAAGTGGAAGAGTTCGTCTTTGGCGAGCGCACCCAGTTGGTCGTCGACCCGGGCGAGGAAAAGCTCAAGGCGCAGTTTGAAGGCGTGGTGCGCAGCTTTGTGCCGATGCATTCGATTGTGCGCATCGACGAGGTGGAGCGCCTGGGCACGCCGAAGATCAGCGAGGCCCGGGGCGTGGGCAATGTCATGCCGTTTCCGATGCCGATGCCTGAGAAATAAAGCGTGGTAGTGAGCGGGCTTGCCCCGCGCTGGGTGGCGAAGCCGCCCCAACAAGGACGCTGGTGTGTTTCAGGTAGACCGAGGCGCCTGGGTTTGGGGCGGCTTTGCCACCCAGCGCGGGACAAGCCCGCTCACTACAGGTTCTGATCAGGGGAGGGGGGAGAAGGGCGAGCGCCCATCGGCACTCTGCAATTCCTGCAGGTAATTGCGGAAGATCTGGCCCAGTACTTGGGTGGCTACTTCCAACTCATCACGCTGCATGTGTTCGGCGACTTCGTCGGCGGTGTCCAGCGCGTCTTCGGCGCCGTTGACCGCGGCCATTTTCAGCACGATATACGCCTGGACGTTATTGGCCGGTACGCCTTCGCCCTTGAAGAACATGTTGCCCAGCTGGAATTGCGCCTGGGCGTGGCCCTGCAACGAGGCTTTCTCGAAGTAGCTCAAGGCTTTGTTGAGGTCGCGGGCCGGATTTTTACTGTCGTGGTAATACTCACCCAACTCGTATTGCGCCTGCGCATCACCGCCGTCGGCCTGTTTCTGGCACGCGCTCAAGGCTTCGGCCTGGCTGTCTGGCTGTGTATTGAGGGTGCAACGACCCATCGCTGGGATTAACAACGAGTTGCCGCCTGCTTGTGCATGTGCCAGCAGCGGCTGAAGGAGCAACAGGCAGCCCAGTACCAGGGTGCGGCCGGTGCGTTTCATGGGAATCGACTTACCTCTGACGGGGCGCGTGGACCCTCGGGGAGTCCAATGAGCGCGCATTATGAAATAAGCAGGCCCCTGCTTACAAAGTCTTTACTCGATTTTCTGCTGCGAGGGCAAGTTATCTGCCGGATTGCAGGGAGATTCTCGAAAAAACTAGGAAAAGTCTGTAGGCAAAGTAGTAAATCAGGCGTCGCCCAAGGCAACGCCTGACGTGTTGTCACTGTTATTTCAACGCGGCGAAGGCACGCTCGGCAGCATCCAGGGTCAGTTTCAGCTCGGCTTCGCCATGGGCGATCGAAGTGAAGCCGGCTTCAAAGGCGCTCGGAGCCAGGTACACACCGCCTTCCAGCATCAGGTGGAAGAAGCGTTTGAACAGGTCGGCATCGCTGCCCATGACGTCATCGAAGGTGACGATGTCGTCGGCACCGCTGAAGTACAGGCCGAACATGCCGCCCGCCTGAGTGGTGACAAACGGGATGCCCGCGGCATCGGCGCGCAGTTGCAGGCCGTCCAGCAGGCGCGTGGTGTAGTCGGTCAGCTCGGCGTGGAAGCCTGGGCGGCTGATCAGGCGCAGGGTGGTCAGGCCGGCCGCCATCGCCAACGGGTTACCCGACAAGGTGCCGGCCTGGTACACCGGGCCCAACGGTGCGATGTGCTGCATGATTTCGCGTTTGCCGCCGAAGCAGCCTACTGGCATGCCGCCACCAATGATCTTGCCGAAGGTGCTCAAGTCCGGCGTGACGCCGTAGTAGGCCTGGGCGCCGCCGAGCGCGACTCGGAAACCGGTCATCACTTCATCAAAGATCAGCACCACACCATGTTTGTCGCACTGTTCGCGCAAGCCTTCGAGGAAGCCTGGCGCCGGTGGTACGCAGTTCATGTTGCCGGCCACCGGTTCGACGATGATGCACGCCACGTCTTGGCCGACTTCATTGAGCATCTGCTCGACGGCGGCGATGTCGTTGAACGGCAGGGTCAGGGTGTGTTTGGCGAACGCCGCCGGTACGCCGGCCGAGCTTGGCACACCTTGGGTCAGCAGGCCGGAACCGGCTTTCACCAGCAGGCTGTCGGAGTGGCCGTGGTAGCAGCCTTCGAACTTGATGATGCTGTCGCGGCCGGTAAAGCCACGGGCCAGGCGGATCGCGCTCATGGTGGCTTCGGTGCCCGAGCTGACCATGCGCACCATCTCCATGGATGGCACGATGGCACACACCAGGTCGGCCATCTCGGTCTCCATGGCGGTCGGCGCGCCATAGGACAGGCCGTGTTCCAGTTGCTTGCGCACGGCGTCGAGTACGTCCGGGTGGCTGTGGCCGAGGATCATCGGGCCCCAGGAACCCACGTAATCCACATAGCGTTTGTCATCTTCGTCGGTGACGTAGGCGCCTTCAGCATGCTTGAAGAACAGTGGCGTGCCACCCACGCTCTTGAACGCACGCACGGGGGAGTTCACACCGCCGGGGATGTGTTTCTGGGCATTGGCAAACAGCGTTTCGGAACGGGACATGTCGGGGCTCTCTGAATTCAGGTGTGTTGTCTATTTAAGGCGCAGAAGGTCGTTGAATGCGCGGGCGCGGCGCGTGACTTCCTGGGTGCTTTCGGCACCGAACAGGCCATGCACCACGGCCAGCAGGTCGGCACCGTGGGCCACCAGTGGTTCGGCGTTTTCCAGGGTGATGCCGCCGATTACGCAGATCGGCAACTGCAACCGGGTGCGGGCCTGGGCGAGCATTTCGACGGTGGCAGCGGGGGCGCCAGGCTTGGTATTGGAATTGAAGAAACGGCCGAAAGCGACGTAGCTTGCGCCTTCCCTGGCGGCCTGCTCCGCCAGTTCGATCTGGCTGTGGCAGGTGGCGCCGATAATCGCCTTGGAACCCAGCAGGGCGCGGGCAGGGGTCAGCGGGCCGTCGGTCTGGCCCAGATGCACGCCGACGCCCAGGCGTGCGGCCAATTCGGCGTCGTCATTGATAATCAGCTGGGTCTTGTAGCGCGAGCACAGCTCTCGCAGCTTCTCGGCTTCGCGCAGGCGCCGTGCTTCGTCGCTGCTTTTGTCGCGGTATTGCAACAGGCTCACACCGCCTTCCAACGCCGCTTCGACGTAGGCGAGGAATTTGCCGGCCAACAGTTGGCTGTCGGTTATGGCATACAGGCCACGTAGTTTCATCGGGCAGGCCTCTTGCTTTTAAGGACGAAAAGTTACGAGCAGAAATCCAGCGGCAGCCGGCGCGGCACGAACTGGCCCTGGCCGAGTTGTTCGGCGTCGCGCAGGGTCCGCCAAGTGTAGTTGAGCGCCGATTGCACGGCACTGGCCAAGCCTTCGCCCTGGGCGATGCGGCCGGCCAGCGCACTGGCCAGCGTGCAACCCGAGCCGTGATAACTGCCGGGCAAGCGCTGGCAGGTAAAGGTCTGGCGGCTGCCGTCACGGCTGTACAGGCGGTTGTGCACTTCGTGCTCGTCGCCATGGCCGCCGGTGATCAGCAGGTGCTTGATATAGGGCAACAGCTTCTCGGCGCATTCGTCCGCCGTCCCCTCAGGCAACTCGGCGAGGATGCGCGCTTCAGGCAGGTTCGGCGTGGCGATCAGCGACAGCGGCAACAGGCGCTCACGCATCGCATAGCCGACTTCGTCCTTGCCCAGGCTGCCACCACCGCCGGCGCGCAGCACCGGGTCGCACACCACTGGCAGGTGCGGATGCGCCTGTAGCAGTTCGACCACGGTGTCGACCATTGCGATGGAGCCCAGCATGCCCAGTTTGACCGACGCCACTTCGGAGTCGCCGAGCACGGCATTGGCCTGGGCCAGCACCCATTCGCGGTCGAGCACGCGGAAATCACTGACGTTGACCGTGTTCTGCACGGTCAACGCGGTGACGGCCGGGGCCGCATGGCAGCCTTGGGCGAGCAGGGCTTCGATATCTGCCTGCAAGCCGGCGCCACCACTGGGGTCGTGGCCGGAGAGACAGAGGACAACGGGACGAGAGCTGTAGATATTCATGGTGCGCGAGCTTACCACCAAACGCTTTTGGCGTGGCTGTCGGGCGTGGGGGGAATTAATGGCTTGAAAACCTCCTGGATATTCCCCGCCAACGATCTGACTGAGCCGATGAAAAAGCGCTGAAAGCCTCGTGATAGAGGCTTTCAAAAAATTATTTCAATAGTGTCTAATGGCCTTTACTGGCTATGCTAGAGTGGATTCAAACAACTCACGGTATCGCCGGTGTACGTCTACTCAAAAGGAATGGGGGGCTTTTGACATAACCGGACAGTCCACGCTGGGGCTCTATGCGCTATTTGCTGATCTTATTGTTGTGCGGGTTGCCGCTGCTCGCCAACGCCGTCGACTTCGATCAGGAGACTCGAAGCCTGCCGCTGGGCCGGGTCATGCAAGTGCTCGAAGACCCCACGGATGCCCTCACCATCGCCGAAGTCAGTTCCCCGGCTTACGCTGCCCAGTTCAAGACCCATGACAAAGCCACCCTCAATGCCGGCTATTCACGCTCGGTGTTCTGGCTCAAGGTCGACCTGCATTACCTCGCCCAAGACCCTCGCGCCCCGCGTGGCTGGTTTCTGGAACTGGCCTATCCGCCGCTCAACCATGTGGACCTGTACCAGAAGGACGGCACCGGTCACTACCGCCTGACGGCGCGCACGGGCAGCGCCCTGCCGTTTTCCAGCCGTGAGGTCCGCCAGAGCAACTACCTGTTCAAGCTCAACTTCGTGCCCGACCAGCAGGAAACCGTCTATCTGCGCCTGCAAAGTGAAGGTTCGATCCAGGCGCCGCTGACACTGTGGTCCGGCACCGCCTACCTGGAACAGCAACCACTGCGCCTTTACGTGCTCGGGGCCATCTATGGCGTATTGCTGGGGATGCTGGTCTACAACCTGTTCATCTACTTGAGCGTGCGCGACACCAGCTACCTCTATTACATCCTCTACATTGCCTCGTTCGGCCTCTATCAGCTGGCGGTCAATGGCGTGGCGATGGAGTATTTCTGGCCGAACAGCCCGTGGTGGGCGAATGCGGCGGTGCCGTTCCTGATCGGCTCGGCAGCGCTGTTCGGCAGCCTGTTCGCACGCAGCTTCCTGCACACGGCGCAGCACAGCCGCTGGCTTGATCGTCTGTTGCTGGCGTTGGCGGCCTGCGGCGCGGTGGTGATGGTGCTGGCGCTGCTGACCAGCTATGCACTGGCCTTGCGCCTGGCGACCGGCCTGGCGCTGGTGTTTACCGTGACCATCTTTTTCACGGCCATCAAGGCCTGGTTCTGTGGCCAGCGCATGGCGCGTTATTTCATCATTGCCTGGTCGGCGTTCCTGTTGGGCGGGGTGGTCAACACGATGATGGTGCTGGGCTACCTGCCCAATGTGTTCCTGACCATGTACGCCAGCCAACTCGGCTCGGCCATTGAGGTGGCGTTGCTGTCCCTGGCCCTGGCCGATCGCATCAACGGCATGCGTGAGCAACAGGCGCAAATCCTCTTCGATGCCAGCCAGAAGCTCGAAGTGCTCAACCAGCAATTGGCCCGCAGCAACCGTCTCAAGGATGAATTCCTCGCCACGCTGACCCACGAGTTGCGTACGCCGATGAATGGCGTGATCGGTTCCCTGGAGCTGATGCACACCGTGCCGCTGGACGATGACTTGGCGCAGTACCAGCAAACGGCTGCCGGCTCGGCGCGGGACATGATGCGCATGGTCAACGGCATCCTCACCTTGACCGAGCTGCAAGCCGGGCGCCTCACCGCTCAGCCCCAGGTATTCAGCCTGCGCGGCACCCTGGATACTTTGCGCCAGCAGTTCAGCGCCAGCGCCCAGAGCAAGGGGCTGGCGTTTTCCATCGATGTCGCCGATGAACTGCCGGACCGCATGATCGGTGACGCGGGCAAACTCACTCAGTGCCTGGATTGCCTGTTGGACAATGCCTTCAAGTTCACCCACGAAGGCAGTGTGCGTTTGCGCGTGGTGGGCGTGCCCCATGCGGATGGCGGGTTGCGCTTGAGCTTTATCGTAACCGACACCGGCGTGGGCTTCGCCTTTCTGGACGAGGCCACGCTGTACCAACGCTTCTTCCAACTCGATGGTTCGACCACCCGCGAATACGGCGGCCTGGGTATTGGCTTGGCGATTTGCCGGCAGTTGATCGAGTTGCTGGGCGGGCGTCTGACCCACCATTCCGAGCCGCGTAAAGGCAGCCGGTTCCAGTTGGAGATGGAAGTCGGCGCGGCGCCGTCTGAACTGAAAGTGCCGTCTGAACCGAAAGTCGCCCTCGACAGGCAGCGTGCTCCTCAGGATTGCGCGGTGCTGTTGGTGGACGACAACAGCGTGGGCCAACTGGCGGTACGCGGGATGTTGCTCAAGCTCGGTTACCGGGTGAAAACCGCAGACAGTGGCGCGTCAGCCCTGGCGCTCCTGCAAGACGAAACCTTCGATGCCGTGTTGCTGGATGTGCCCGAAGGTGGTTTCTCATTGTGCTGTCAGATCCGTGCCTTGCCGGGGTGCGGTGAGTTGCCGGTGATTGCCCTGAGTACCTCGTTGCAGGTGCCGGAACGTGAGCGTTGCCACGGTGTCGGCGTCAGCGACCGCCTGTCAAAACCCGTGCGCTTCGACGCTTTGCAGGCGGTGCTGGAGCGGCGTGTGCTGTGCTCGGTAGAGGGCGAAAGCGCCGGACATTCGGCGTTTATGCCACTTTTTAAAGGCCGATGACGGTGCTTAACTGAAACTTCGGCCCTACCGGTAGGCAGCGTGCAGGAGCGAGCAAGCTCGCTCCTGTAAACCGCCTTGATCGACGTGGCCTTTATTTCAGGAGGCCCGCCATGAACCTGCACTCGTTCGCCGAAACCCACGACGTCACCAACCAGCCGCCCTCCCTGGACGGTACCAACCTCTACCGCGTCGACTTGCCCCTGCAAGAATGGTCGCGGCGTTTCGGCGCCGGCTGGGCGCAGACACGTATCGATGCTTACGGTGCGCTGGCCGGTGGCCCGTTGATGGAAGCCGGGTTCCTGGCCAACCAGAACAAGCCGGTGTTCAACAGCCATGACCGTTATGGTCATCGCATCGACCTGGTTGAATTTCACCCGGCTTATCATGAACTGATGCGCACCGCCGTCGAACATGGCCTGCCGTCGCTGCCGTGGGCCCATCCGCAGCCCGGTGCCCATGTGGCCCGCGCGGCGATGACCTACCTGCACAGCCAGGCCGAAGCCGGCACCGGTTGCCCACTGACCATGACCTTCGCCTGCGTGCCGGCGCTGCGCCTGCAACCGGACCTGGCGCAGACCTGGCTGCCCAAAGTGCTCAATACCCAATACGACCCGCGCAATGTCGGCATCGCCCACAAGGGCGGTGTCACCATCGGCATGGCCATGACCGAAAAACAGGGTGGCACCGATGTGCGCGCCAACACCACCCGTGCCTACCCGGTGGGCGCGGGCGGCCCCGGGCAAGCCTATGAACTGGTGGGGCACAAGTGGTTCTGCTCGGCACCGATGTGCGACGCGTTCCTGACCCTGGCCCAGACCGACAAGGGGCTCACCTGTTTCCTGCTGCCCAGACACCGCCCGGATGACACGCGCAACGAGTTCTACATCCAGCGTCTGAAAAACAAACTCGGCAACTGCTCCAATGCGTCCAGCGAAGTGGAGTTTCGCGGCGCCCTGGCCTGGATGATCGGCGAGGAGGGGCGTGGCGTGCCGACCATCATCGAGATGGTCGCCATGACTCGCTTCGATTGCATGGTCGGCTCCAGTGCCCTGATGCGCCAGGCGCTGACCCAGGCCAGCCATCATTGCGCCCATCGCTCGGTCGGCGGCCGCGTGCTCAGCGAGCAACCGCTGATGCAAAACGTACTGGCCGACCTGGCCCTGGAGAGCGAAGCCTCCCTGGCATTGAGCCTGCGCATGGGGCGGGCATTGGACCATCTCGCTGACGAGCAGGAAGCCAAGTTCGCCCGGCTGGTCACGGCGGTGGGCAAATATTGGATCTGCAAGCGTGCGCCGGCGATGATCAACGAAGCGGCCGAATGCATGGGCGGCGCCGGGTATGTGGAGGACAGCATCCTGCCGCGTCTGTACCGCGAGGCACCGGTGAATTCGACGTGGGAAGGTTCGGGCAATGTGCAGTGCCTGGACGTGCTGCGGGCGTTGTCCAAAGAGCCGGGCGTGCTGGAGGGACTGTTCGTCGAACTGGGCAGCGGTCACGGCGATAAACAACTGGCGCGGCATATCGAACAGTTGAAGACGGCGTTCATGGACACCCAGGATATCCAGTACCGCGCACGGCAACTGACCGAGGATATCGCCCTGGCCTTACAGGCAAAGCTGTTGCTGGAAGCGGGGAATGCGGCGGTCAGTGATGGGTTTATCGCCAGCCGGCTGGGGGCATCGTCCGGCCGCGTGTATGGCACCTTGCCGCGAGGGGTGGAGGTCGAGGCGATTGTTGCGCGTTCCACGCCAGCCCTTTGATGCGCTCGGTCAAGCCCACACATTTTGCTCGCATTTCAATCCTTGGTTTCCGTCCAGCAGGGATACAGGCAAGATAAAGGCCTGCAAGTCAGAACACAGGATGCTTACCGTGACCGAAGCTTTTGTTGTCGTTCAAACCGCTGAAGAAGCCGTGGACCGGCTGGCGGCTCTGCATGAGCGCGCTACCGGCGCGCTCAATCAGGCTCTCAAGCAATACCTCAAGAACCGCGTCGAACCCGACGCCGAACAACGCGCACTGTTTCGCTACCCGGAACTGCGCCTGACCTATCACTGCCACGGTGAAGTCCCACAGACCACCCGGGCATATGCCAAGGTCCAGCTGCCGGGAACCTACAGCGTTACCGTCACCCATCCTGCGGCGTTCCGTAAGTATCTGCTGGAGCAACTGGTGCCGCTGATGCACGACTTCACCGTGACGGTGGAAGTGGGCGTCAGCCAGCAGAACATCCCTTACCCGTACGTGGTGGAGCAGGGCGACGAACTGGCCGGCTCCGGCGTTACCGCTGCGACCCTGGCTCGCGTATTCCCCAGCACCGACCTGTCCGCCGCCACCGACGGCATTGCCGATGGCCTCTACGATTGGGAAAACACCGACCCGCTGCCTCTGGCACTGTTCGATGCGGCCCGCGTGGACTTTTCCCTGCGTCGCCTGGTGCACTACACCGGTAGCGACTGGCGCCATGTGCAGCCGTGGATTCTGCTGACCAACTACCATCGCTATGTTGACCAGTTCATCGTGCATGGCCTGGAGCAACTGCGCAGCGACCCGCGCTTTATCCGCATGGTGCTGCCGGGCAACGTGGTGATCGACAAGAGCATGGATCACGGCGAAGCCTCGGCGATTGCCGCCGGTGTGGTCTGGCACCGCTATCAGATGCCGGCCTACCACTTGCAGGCCGCTGACGGCCACGGCGTGACCCTGGTGAACATTGGCGTCGGCCCGTCCAACGCCAAGAACATCACCGACCACCTGGCTGTGCTGCGCCCTCATTGCTGGCTGATGATCGGCCACTGCGGCGGCCTGCGCCAATCCCAGACCATCGGCGACTACGTACTGGCCCACGCCTATATGCGCCGCGACGGGATTCTCGACCGCGTCGTGCCGCCGAACATTCCGATCCCGGCCCTGGCCGAAGTGCAACTGGCGTTGCAGCAGGCCGCGGCGAATGTCACCGGCGAGAAAGGCGAAGAGCTGAAAAAACGCCTGCGCACCGGCACCGTGCTGACCTACGACGACCGCAACTGGGAACTGCGTTGGGCCCAGGAACGGCCGCTGATCAACCTGTCCCGCGCCGTGGCGGTGGACATGGAAAGCGGCACCATTGCCGCCCAGGGCTACCGCTTGCGTGTGCCTTACGGCACCTTGCTGTGTGTGTCGGACAAACCGTTGCACAGTGAGATCAAGCTGCCAGGTTCGGCCAACGCGTTCTACGAGCGTGCGGTCAGCCAGCACTTGAAGATCGGCATCGAGGCGGTCGACCTGTTGCGCACCGAGCTCAACTCGCTGCACTCGCGCAAGCTGCGCAGCTTCGACGAACCACCGTTCCGCTAAGCGGTTGGGATGGTCATTTAGCGGTCAGGCCACTAGCATTGTCGGTCCTGACCGTTAGATGTTCTTTTTGCCATGTCCCGTCCCACTCGCCCCGATTCGCGCCGCCCTGGCGTGAAACCTCCGTATACCGCTGCGCGGCGTGTCGCCAAGGCGCCCCCGGCCGAGCCGAAGCTGATCCTGTTCAATAAGCCGTTCGATGTACTGACCCAGTTCAGCGACGAAGGCGGGCGTGCGACCCTCAAGGACTTTATCGACATCCCCGGTATCTACCCGGCCGGTCGCCTGGACCGTGACAGCGAGGGGTTGTTGTTGCTGACCAACGATGGGCAACTGCAGGCGCGGATTGCCGACCCCAAGCATAAGCTGGCGAAAACCTACTGGGTGCAAGTCGAAGGCGAGCCAACGCCAGAGCAGCTGCAACGCCTGCGTGACGGCGTGGAGCTTAACGACGGCATGACCCTGCCCGCCGAAGCGCGCCAATTGGATGAGCCCCAGTTGTGGCCACGCAACCCACCGGTACGCTTTCGCAAAAGCGTGCCGACGTCGTGGCTGGAGTTGGTGATTCGCGAAGGCCGCAACCGCCAAGTGCGGCGCATGACGGCGGCGGTTGGGTTGCCGACCTTGCGCCTGGTGCGGGTACGCATTGGCGGCTGGTCGATCGATGGCCTGGATCAAGGCCAGTGGAAGGAAGTGCCGGCGCGTTTATAGGGCGCCGGATTCGATCAGGCCGATCACCACGCTTTTGATGATGAACGCCGCCACGCCCAGCCCCAGTACGAAAAACAGGATGAACGAGCCAAAGCGACCGGCTTTGGACTTCTTCGCGAGGTCCCAGACGATAAAACCCATGAAAATAATCAGGACAGTGACCAGGCCGGTCATCATCCATTCTTCAAACAGGGCGGGGTCGATGTTGTTCATGGGGATTTTTCCGACAGTGAAGGCGGCGAGTATACGGCAGCGCTACTGACGCAATATTGACCTGGATCGAAGTCCGTTCCAACTGTGGGAGGGGGCAAGCCCCCTCCCACAGTTGGAACGCCATTGTTCTTGGGGTCAGGTGCGCAGGTGGGTCAGGGGCAGTTCGGTGCTGTTCAACACCTGGTTCAGCACAAAGCTCGACCGCACGCTGGTCACGCCTTCGATGCGGGTCAGGTGGCCCAGCAGCAATTTTTGATAGTGGTCCATATCCGGCACCACGACTTTCAATTGATAGTCCGCATCCATCCCGGTCACCAGGCTGCATTCCAGCACCTGGGGCAGGGTGCGGATGGCCGCTTCGAAGTTCTCGAAACGCTCTGGCGTGTGACGGTCCATGCCGATCAATACATAGGCTGTGAGGCTCAGGCCCAGCATCTTGCGGTCGAGCAAGGCGACCTGGCGGGCAATGTAGCCGTCGTCTTCCAATTGCTTGACCCGGCGAGAGCAGGGCGACGGTGACAGGCCGATGCGCTCGGCCAACTCCTGATTGGAGATCCTCGCGTCGCGCTGCAATTCCGCCAAAATACTCAGGTCGTATCGGTCAAGCTTGCTCATTGGGTTGGCCTTTGTCGTAACTATTGCGGTGAATTATCTATGAAGGGTTAAAAATTGCGCAAGCACTGTTTATTGACGCAATCTTCGCAATCATCTGTCGGGCACACGCGGGTATCGTTATCAACAGAATCACCGCCTGGACAACAGTCCACTCCCAGCGAGCCCAATCAGGCACGCTGCGGCCGCCGCCCCAGCAGGGTTGAGCCGGCCTCCAGGCTGCACACTGTCTACCAGACGGCGTGAGGTGAGCCAACGTCAAAAGCGTTGAGCCAGGACAAAATTCTCAAGGGGTGGCCGACGGGTCGCCCCTTTTTCTTTGCCTTGAGAAAATTGTTCTCGTGACTGATAACCTGTCTCAGAACCGGGTGAGGCTTTTCCAGTCTCATATATGAGGCCGGGTATCCAGGCCCTAATCCGCAGTGAGGAATAGCATGAAACGCATCTGGCGTTTGGCAGGTGTAGGTTTGCTGATGGTCACCGTCAGCGCGCAAGTGATGGCTGATGACCCCCGTTCTGAAGGCGGCGGCCAACATGAAAGAGGGCCGGAGGGTGGGCGGCAGGGCAACGAACCGCCCCGCCCGCAAAACAACCAGCCCCGTCCACAGAATCAACATTTCGAGAACAATGCGCCGCGCCCGCAAAACGAGCATTTCGAGCGTGGCGAGCAGCAGGGGCACGGGCAGTGGCAAGGCCGGCCGCAAGGCGCCGAATCGCCTCGGCCAGCGCCGCAGCCTGCGAATAACCTGCCGATCCAGGGGCGCCCGGACACCGTTCGGCAAACCCAGGAGCCGCGCCAGGGTTACTATCAGGACATCCCACGGCGTAATGACGGCAATCCGCACTGGCAGCCCGGTAATGGCCCCGGGCCGCGTCCCGGTGGCGGTTTCAACAATGGCCGCCCCGATGACCACCGCTGGCCAGGCCGCCCCGATGGGCACGGCAACGGCTGGGGCCCAGGCCCGCAATACCGACCGGGCTATGTCGTCGACCGTTTCCCCGAGCGTAATTACCGCGTTCCCTACCGTGGCCAGGATTATTTCTACTCTGGTGGCTATTGGTATCGCCCGCAAGGCCCGCGTTATGTGGTGGTAACGCCGCCGTACGGTATCCGCGTGCAATACCTGCCGGATTACGCACGGGAAGTGTGGGTGGGCAGTGCGCTGTTCTTCCTCGCGGCCGGCGCCTATTACACCTACGAAAGCAGCACCCAGCAGTACGTGGTGGTGCAACCGCCGACCCAAGTGCCGACGCCGCCGCCGGCGCCACAGGGCAATGGTTACGACGTGGTGGCCTACCCGGCCAACGGCCAGTCACCGGGCCAGGTGCAACAGGATGGTTATGACTGCTATCGCTGGGCGGTGCAGCAAAGCGGTTTTGATCCGCAGGCGGTGACCTACGCCCCGGCGCCTGCGGTGGTGCAAACCTACCGTCAGGCCCAGGGCAACTGCCTGAGCAGTCGCGGTTATCAGGTGCAGTATTAGGTTTTATTGCCAGTGACCACTTCCCGCGGGTCGGCGTGCACCAGCACTTCGGCACGCGGGTAGGCTTGGTGAATGGCGTCGGCGGCTTGATCGCTGATGCCATGGGCGACTGACAGCGTCAATTCCCCCGGCAATTCCAGATGCAACTGCACGAACCAGTGGCTGCCGGAGATTCGCGTGCGCAAGTCATGGGCGCCCAATACACCGGGGACGCCACGGGCCAGTTCCAGCATGTGCTGGCTCACGTCCGGTGGCAGTTCCTCGTCCATCAATACCGCAAAGCTCTCCCGAGCGATCTGGATGGCGCTCCACAAGATGTAGGCGGCAATGCCCAGGCCGAACCAGGCGTCGACCTGATGGTAACCAAAACCCGCCAACACCAGCGCCACCAGGATGCTGCCGTTGAGCATCAAGTCCGAGCGGTAGTGCAGCGAGTCGGCGCGTACCGCGTTGGAGCCGGTTTCACGGATGACCCGGTGTTGCAGCATCAGCAGCGCCACCGTCATCAACAGCGAAAAGACGATCACCCCGATGCTCAACCACGGCGCGCCGACGGGTTCCGGATGCTGCAAGCGCTGGTACGCCTGGAACGCGATCAACACCGCGCTGCCGGCGATAAACAGCGCCTGGGCCATGCCCGACAGCGATTCCGCCTTGCCGTGCCCATAACGGTGGTCGTCATCGGCCGGGCGCAGCGCGTAATGCACGGCGAGCAAATTCAGCAGCGAGGTCACGCCATCGAGCAGCGAGTCGGTCAACCCGGCGAGCATGCTCACCGAGCCGCTGAACCACCAGGCGATGGCCTTGGTGATAATCAGCGCGGAGGCCACGCCCACTGAAGCGCGGGTGGCCAGGCGCAGGAGCCTGGCGTGTTCAGGACTGCTGGTCATGGACGATCCTTAGGCAGCGGGTTGCAGGCCCAGGGCGGCCAGTTGTTGCACGCTGCCCTTGAACTGGATCAGACGCGGGTCATCCAGTGGCAGGCTGCGCCCGGTTTCTTGCTGGATGATGGTTTGCAGCTTGGCGTTGTCGACCTTGCCGTCTGCGCCAATGGCGTCGTGGAGTTTTGCCGGGTCAACCTGGGCGGTCTTGCCCGGTTCGAAGTAGATGGCGCCGGTGGCGAAGTCCACGCCGAACGCGATCAGGCCGGGGATTACATAGAACAGCAGGCCCACGGCGTCGAGCACGGCAATCGCCGGGTCGATCTTGCCGTCGATCTGGCCACGGCGGTCCGGGTAGAAGATCGAACCGCAGGCGGTCAGCTGGCTCAACAGGGTGACGGCGAGGACACCGCCGATGATGCGGGAAGCGATACGCATGGAAACTCTCCTGAACACGTTTTAAGGGTGAATATAAGCCAGTTTTGTCAGGCGACGATGATCAAGTGTGGGAGGGGGCTTGCTCCCGATGGCAATGTGTCAGGCAACTGCTTGGCTACTGACCCACTGCTATCGGGAGCAAGCCCCCTCCCACAGTTGACCGCGTCGACAGCCCAGAACCGTGGTGTTGTTGAGACCATCATCGGCATCCGGCAGTTCGCCGTTATACTCGCCGCTCTGTTCTGGAGCCAGTATGAATTCGTTGCCGATTGATGAAGTTTTACCCGCCCTGCGTGACGCCTTGGCGATTCGCCATGAAGCCGTGCTGGAAGCGCCGCCCGGCGCCGGTAAAACCACCCGCGTGCCCTTGGCCTTGTTGAACGAGCCGTGGCTGGCCGGGCAAACCATCCTGATGCTCGAACCCCGGCGCCTGGCCGCTCGCGCCGCGGCCGAACGCCTGGCCAGTGAGTTGGGTGAAAAAGTCGGCGAAACCGTCGGTTATCGCATTCGCCTGGACAGCAAGGTCGGCCCGAACACCCGTATCGAGGTCGTCACCGAAGGCATTCTCACCCGTCGCCTGCAGGACGATCCGGCACTGGAGGGCGTGGGCTTGCTGATCTTCGACGAATTCCACGAGCGCAGCCTCGATGCCGACCTGGCGCTGGCCCTGAGCCTCAATGGCCGCGAGCTGTTTCGTGATGAGCAGCCGCTGAAAATCCTGTTGATGTCGGCCACCCTCGAAGGTGAACGCCTGGCGAGCCTGCTCGATGATGCGCCGATCCTGCGCAGCGAAGGACGCATGTTCCCGGTGCAGGTGCGTTGGGGGCGGCCGTATCAGGCCGGTGAATTTATCGAGCCGCGTGTGCTGCAGACCATCCTTGAGGCCTTGCAGGACGAAGCCGGCAGTGTGCTGGTGTTCCTGCCGGGGCAGGCGGAAATTCGTCGGGTCAACCAGCAACTGGCGGACGCCCTGGGCGAGCGCAATGATGTGCTGCTCTGCCCGCTGCATGGCGAACTGGACCTCAACGCCCAACGCGCCGCCATCGACCCGGCGCCTGTCGGTAAACGCAAAGTGGTACTGGCTACCAACATCGCTGAGACCAGCTTGACGATTGACGGTGTGCGCGTAGTGATCGACGCCGGGTTGGCGCGGGTGCCGCGTTTCGACCCCGGCAGCGGCATGACCCGCCTCGACACCCAGCGCATCTCCCGCGCCAGTGCCACGCAGCGCGCCGGCCGGGCGGGGCGTCTGGAGCCGGGGGTGTGTTATCGGTTGTGGTCCGAGGATCAGCATGAAGGTTTGGCGGCGTATGGCAGCGCGGAAATCCTCGCGGCGGATCTCGCGGGCCTGGCCTTGCAACTGGCGCGTTGGGGCGTGGCCCCGACGCAACTGGTGTGGCTGGATGTGCCGCCGACCGCCGCCTATGCCCAGGCTCAGGACTTGCTGGTGCGCCTGGGAGCGCTGGAGGACGACAAGCTGACCCCGCATGGTCAGAAAATGGCCGAGTTGCCGGCGCATCCGCGTATCGCTCATTTATTGCTGCGTGGGCAGGACCTGGGCTTGGCGGCCACGGCCTGTGAGGTGGCCGCCCTGTTGGGCGAGCGCGATATCCTGCGCGGTGGCGGTGCCGATTTGCACAGTCGGTTGGCCTTGCTGTCCGGCGAAGAGCGCGCACGCGGCACCCAGGGTGGTGTGCAAAGAGCCAGGCAACTGGCCCGGCAGTACCGTGGTTATCTGCGCGGCAAGGCGACTCAGGCGGTGGCTGATCCCGACCACCCGCGCTGGCTCGGCGCCTTGCTGGCCCTGGCCTACCCGGACCGCGTCGCACAACAACGTCGCCCGGGTGGCGCCGAATACCGCCTGGCCAATGGGCGCGCCGCGCTGTTCGCCGAGGCTGACAGCCTGATGAAGCAACCTTGGCTGGTGATCGCCGACCTCGGCAGCCGCCAGGGCCAGCGGGAAGAACGCATCTACCTCGCGGCGGATTTCGACCCGGCGCTATTCGATACGGTATTGGCCGAACAAGTGCGCAACGTCGACCAGTTGGATTGGGACGAGCGCGAAGGCGTGCTGCGCGCCGAGCGCCAACGCAAAGTCGGCGAACTGGTGCTCAGCCGCGAGCCCCTGACCGGCCTGGATGAGTCCGCCCGCAGCCAGGCGTTGGTCAACCTCATCCGCCGCAAGGGGCTGGCGCTGTTGCCCTGGACCCCTGAGCTGCGTCAATGGCAGGCCCGTGTCATGCTGCTGCGCCAGCTGGACGCTGGAAAAACCAGCGAATGGCCCGACCTTAGCGACAGTGCCTTGCTCGCCAGCCTGGAGCACTGGCTGATGCCGTACTTGGGCAAGGTCTCGCGCCTCAGTCACTTTTCCAATCTGGATATCTCCAGTTTCCTCCACAACCTGCTGCCCTGGCCGCTGCCCCAACGCCTGGACGAACTGGCACCGCAGCATGTGAAGGTGCCATCGGGTTCGTCGGTGCGACTGGACTACAGCGAACAGCCGCCGATCCTGGCGGTGCGCCTGCAGGAATTGTTCGGGTTGGCGGATACGCCGCGCATTGCCGGTGGGCGGCAGGTGGTGAAGCTGCACTTGTTGTCGCCTGCGCGGCGCCCGGTGCAGGTGACGCAGGACCTGGCGAACTTCTGGCGCAGCACCTATGCCGAGGTGAAGAAGGATTTGAAAGGGCGCTATCCAAAGCATTACTGGCCGGATGATCCATTGGTCGCCGAGGCGACGGCCCGGATCAAACCCCGCAAGTAGCAACCACCAAGAACAATGGTGGGAGGGGGTGCCTGTCAGGGCGCGGCGGGCAGCAGGAACCGGGCAATCACCGGCAAATGGTTGGAAATGCGCAACGTATCCTCCTGCCGTACCTTGGCTTCGACCCGCTTGATGCGTGGGCTGTAGAACAGATAGTCCAAGGTGCGATCCGGGCCGTCGAGGCTTGGGTCGTTGGGGTAGTGCGTCAGCCATTTCGCACGGTCGATGCCGCTGGCTTCGCTGTTGCTGGGGATCATCGGGTATTTGTCCCACAGCAAATGCAACTCGCTGTCCGGCGAATACTGACCGCGCTTGCCCGCTTCCAGGCGCAGGAACTGCCCCAGCGGTAGCAGGTTGAAATCCCCGCCGATCAACCAGGGCGTGCCTCGGCCTTCGAGCTTATCCAGCAATTTCACCGTTGCCTTGACTTGCTCATCCACCGCCGAGCGCCCAGGCATATCGCGACCCAGACGCGTATTGAGCACCGCCAGTTGGCCGCCATCGCTCAGCGGCAGATACGTCAGCAGCAAGGCCGGTTTGGGTTGGAACTGGCGGCTGATGAAGTTGCCGGGCGATACCGGCAGTTGCAGGCGTTCGGCGTGTTCGATCTGGTAGCGGCTCAGGGTCGCCAGTTTGCGGCCGACACTGCCGAAAATATGCAGGCTGGGGATGAAGTCAGCTTTCCAGTCGAACGCCTGGGCGCTGCACGGGTAAAGGTCGACCAGGCGTTCCTGCAACAGGGCCAGCTGGTCTTGATAGTGGGATGGCTTGGCGTTTTCGTCGAGTTCCTGCAGCTGCAGGATGTCGGGTTGTTCGTCACGGATCACCCGCGCCACTTCATCGAGGCTGTAGGCCATGTCTTCCACGGTCGGACGGTCGTCCGGGCCGCTGCCGTCGGGAGTGTCGTACCAGAACACGTAGTTTTTGCCGGCCAGGTATTGCACGTTCCAGGTCATCACCTTGAGCGCCTGCCCCGGCAGCAGGGTCGGCGCGCGGGGGGCGCCACAGCTGACGGGCAGAGTTTGCTTGTCGGCAGGGCGCCAGGTCAGGCTGTAGATCAGGGCAGTGAGCAGGCCTGCGATGATCAGCAGGCCCAGCAGGAAGATGCGCAATAAACGGGTCATTGGCTCGGCTTATCAGCGTGTCAGGACAGGCACGGAGCATATCACCGTGCGTCGGCGTCGCCACCGATCAGCATGAATAAACGGAACAACACCACACTGGTAAACAACTGCAGGAAACTGTGGGCGCTGTCCATCAACAGCCCCAGTAACGGACCCGGGTCTGGATAGGCCGCGGCGCTGGCGCCCTTGAGCAACCACAGCGGCGTCATCACGCACAGCAGGCAGACCAGGATTCGCCAGAAGTGCCCACGGCTCAGGCGAAAGCTTTCCTTCATCGCGTCCAGTGCCGGCATGCCGCGCAGCACCAGCAGGTACTCGGCAAACGCCAGCACCACCATCAGCCACAGGCCGGGCAGGAAGTACAACGACAAGCCCAGCAGAATCAGCAGCGTGCTCATGGCCGTCAGCAGGGCGAAGCGTGGCCACAGGGTCAGGGCCATGGCCCAGACATCTTTAGTGCGCGGCGACTCGCCGCGGGTGCGCGCATCCAGAAACAGGATCAGGGCGCCGGTGTACAGCGGATACACCAGCAGCCCGACGACCACGCTGTAACCGGGGAACGCATCCGGCCCCAGCGTGTGGTCCAGCACCTGTTGCAGCAGGGCTTCGAGGATCACCAGCGGCAGGCACAGCTGGACGATGGCGCCCAGGTTGCGTTGGGTGAAACGGAAGGAGTCGCGCAGTACGTCTAACGGATTCATCAGGTTCATCGCAGGCCAAAAAGCAAGGCCCACACTTTAACCGATCAGGGCTGGCGTTAAGCAAACGTAAACCTTACGTAAAGACTATTGAAACGTCTGGTAACAGCCCCATAACTAGTCGCGTAGCTTGCCTGGTCCCAGGCAGGCCCATGATTTCTACCGGCAATCTAACGAGGTCGCCATGAACAGCGAAGAGCAAACCCTGATCGATGGACTGTTTTCACGGTTGCAACAAGCCGAAAAGGACTCAGCCCCCCGCGACGCACTGGCCGAAGCGCGGATCAAGGAACACATGACTCGCCAACCGGCCGCCGGGTACTACATGACCCAGTCGATCCTGGTGCAGGAACACGCGATCAAGAGTCTCGACGCGCAGAACAAGCAGCAGGCACAGCAGATCCAGCAATTGCAGGATGAGCTGCAACAAGCCCGTTCCCAGGCGGCCCAGCCTGCGCCGAGCAGTGGCGGTTTTCTGTCGAGCATCTTTGGCGGCGGTTCCCGCGATCCGCAACCGGCTCAGAGCGCGCCGGCGTCGACGGGTGGCGGCTGGCGTGAACCGGGGCGGCCATCGTTCGGCCAGCCTGCGCCGCAACAAAACTACGCTGCACCGCCGCCTAACTATCAACAGCCGCAACAGGCACCGGCAGCGCCGATTGGCAGTGGTTTTCTCGGTGGCGCCCTGAAAACCGCCGCTGGCGTGGCCGGTGGTGTGATGCTGGCCGAAGGCATCAGCAGCTTGTTCAACCACAACTCTCAACAGCCGCAGGTCGTGGAAGAAATCATCCGCGAAGAGCCCGCGCCGGCCAGTGACAACGGCAACTGGGGCAATGACGACCAGCGTTTCGCCGGGAATGACAGTTGGGGCGGCAACAACGCTGACAACTTTTCAGACAGCGATTATTCCGACAATTCCTCGTCTTTTGACGACGACGATTCCTACGTCTGACCCGCATTCACCCGGGGCGCTTCGTCGCCCCGGGCTGATTTTTCTCGGAAACTTTCCCATGGCTGGCATACTGGCGCCTTTGCGGACCTTCGTGTCCGGCGTCCAAGTGGTAAGCCTGGGGAAGTGCGGTGAAAAAAATTGCGGTGTTCGCCGATGTACAAAACCTCTATTACACCGTGCGCCAAGCCTATGGTTGCCACTTCAATTACGCCGCCTTGTGGGCTGACATCGGTTCACGCGGGCAGATCGTAGAGGCGTATGCCTATGCCATCGACCGTGGCGACAGCAAGCAGCAGCAATTCCAGCAGATCCTGCGCAACCTGGGCTTTACGGTAAAACTCAAGCCTTACATCCAGCGCAGCGATGGCTCGGCCAAGGGCGACTGGGACGTGGGCATCACCCTCGACATCATGGATGCCGCCGACCACGTCGACGAAATCGTACTGGCCTCCGGCGACGGCGATTTCGACATGCTGCTCGAGCGCGTTATCCACAAGCATGGCGTCGAAGCCGTGGCCTACGGTGTCCCGGGGTTGACGGCCAACTCACTGATACGCGCCGCCAGCCGCTATGTGCCGATCGAAGGCGCGCTGCTGCTCAAATAGCACGCTGCGGCTTGATAAACAGTTAGACGGAGTTGGAACGGGTTTGGAACGTATAGCGGTCATCGACTTTGAAACCACCGGCATCACCCCGAGCAGCCACTGCCGGGCCACGGAAATCGCGGTGGTCATCCTCGAGCGCGGCCAGATCGTGGATCGCTACCAGAGCCTGATGAACGCCGGTGTGCGTGTGCCGGGCTTTATCGAGCAACTCACCGGCATCAGTAACGCCATGTTGCGCAGCGCACCGCCGGCCGAGCGTGTGATGAACGAGGTCAACGAGTTCGTCGGCACGACGCCACTGCTGGCGCACAACGCGGCATTCGACCAGAAGTTCTGGGACTATGAGCTGGGCCTGATCCGCCGCACCCGCCTGCAGAAATTTGCTTGCTCGCTGTTACTCGCCCGCCGCCTGATGCCCGCGGCGCCCAACCACAAACTCGGCACCCTCAACAGCTACGCCCAGTTGCCCCACACCGGCAAGGCTCACCGGGCGCTGGCGGATGCGGAGATGGCGGCCAACCTCACGGCGTACCTGGCCCAGGAACTGCGCGGGACTCATGGCTTGCGCGAACTCTCCCACGACCTGCTGTGCACCCTGCAGAAAGTGCCGGCGGCGAAGATCACCGAACACCTGAAGAAGCACCGCGGGTTCTGAGCCCCTGACAATGAAACTCCAACTGTGGGAGGGGGCTTGCTCCCGATAGCGGTGTGTCAGCTCCAGATTAGCGGGCTGGTCCACCGCCATCGGGAGCAAGCCCCCTCCCACAGTGTCGTCAGGGAATAAACGCCATCACCGATGCGGGCGACCCTGATCCGCCTTCGAGCGCCAAGACACCTATCACCAATGTTGCACCCTTGGCCGGCAGGCGGTCGAGATGGGTCAAACACTCCAGCACAATCCCATTCCTGGCCAGCACCGCACGATTGGTCGCGAATGCAGTGCTCTGCCCCGGATCAACCCCATGGGTATCAATACCGACCCCGGCGATCCGACGCTGCTCAAGCAAAAAACCAATCGCCGTCTCGCCGATCCCCGGAAAGTGCGAGCCTTGCGCGTCCAGCCCGAAGAACGCCGCCGGGTCGTGCCAAAGGTGTTGCCAGCCGGTGTATATCAAGACCACCGAGCCGGGCTCGATTGGCCCGTGCTGGCGTTCCCACTCTTCAATATCCTGCAGGCTGATTGCGTAATCGGGGTTGCCCTGGGTTTTACTGCGCACGTCCACTACCACTGCCGGCCGCACCAAGTCTTCGGGTTGATAACCGTCGATCCCCATTGCGTCGGCGTAGAAGCTGTTCGGCGCATTCATATGCGTGGCGCTGTGTTCACCCATGCTGAAACGTCGCAGGAAATAGCCATCCTTTTCCAGGGCGGCGACCTCTGCAAAAACCACCGGAGGGTCGCCCGGCCATAGCGGGATACGTGGGCTGACCGGGTGGCTGAGGCTGATGACCTTGCGCTGTTTATCCAGCATTTCTGGCCTCCAACTGCCCCAGCGGCACCCGCCGCTCTATCGCGCTCGACAAAATGATCGAGGTCTTGCTGAACCCGAATTTTGCGATCCGGTTGATCAGGTTCTCCAACTCCGGCATCGAGCCCACGGCGGCTTGCATGATCACGCACGGGTCACCGGTCACGCGGTGACATTCGGTGAGCTCGGGAATTTCGGATAAGGCGTCATACACCTTCTGGCTGCCGTGATTGGTCAGGCGCAGCTCAATCACACACTGAATCGGCAAACCCACTTTGGACAGGTCCACCTTGGCCTGATACCCGGTGATCACGCCACTGGCCTCCAGCTTGGCCACGCGCTCAGCCACGGCGGGGGCGGAGAGGTTGACCGTGCGAGCCAGTTGCGCAAACGAGGCGCGGCCGTCTTCGAGCAAGGCACTGAGGAGCATGCGGTCGTATTTGTCCAATGATAAGGCTCCGTAATGTGCGGCTTTCGAATCTATGGTTTATATCCCTCATAACCGTGTTTTGAAAAGTGTATTGGCGTTTTAAACAGGTTTTGTAACTTATGTTTATCAACCTGCCTTTTTAGAATATGTCTTCTGTCCTCCTGCCATAGAGCCGCCCAATGCCTGGCCCACGTCGCTTTCCCTTACCGTTGATCGCCGCCTTTTTTGCGTTGTACGTGATCTGGGGGTCCACCTACCTGGTGATTCGTGTCGGCGTGGAGTACTGGCCGCCGTTGTTGCTGGCCGGGATTCGGTTTTGCACGGCCGGGGTGTTGATGTACGGCTTCCTCAGGTGGCGCGGGGTGCCGGCGCCGACCTGGGCTCAGTGGAAAGCGGCCGGGATGATTGGCATCTTGTTGCTCACCATCGGCAATGGTGGCGTGAGCATGGCTGAACATATGGGCGTGTCGTCCGGCGTGGCGGCGTTGGCCGTGGCAACCGTGCCGTTGTTCACTTTGCTCTGTGGGTATTTCTGGGGCGCACGTAATACCCGTCTGGAATGGGCCGGGGTGATCCTGGGCATTATCGGCATTGCCATGCTCAACATGGGCAGCACGTTGCAATCGAGCCCCATGGGCGCTGTTCTGCTGTTGGTGGCGGCCGCGTCCTGGGCGTTCGGTTCGGTGTGGAGCCGGCAATTGCCGCTGCCCCAGGGCGCCATGGCCAGTGCTGCGGAGATGCTGGTCGCCGGTGTGGCGCTGCTGCTGGTCAGCGCGCTTTCCGGTGAGCGCCTGCAGGCCGTGCCGCCACTGGAAGGCTGGCTGGCGCTGGCCTACCTGACCGTGTTCGGTTCGATCATTGCCTTCAACGCCTACATGTACCTGCTCAAGCACGTGCGGCCGGCGGCGGCGACCAGCTATGCCTATGTGAACCCGGCAGTGGCCGTGTTGCTGGGGATCGTGTTCGTCGGTGAGACCATCGGCATGGAAGAAGCCTTGGCAATGCTGGTGATCATCAGCGCGGTGCTGTTGATCAGCCTGCCCCAGTGGCGAAAGCCCCGGCCGGAATAAGGTAAACTGCGCCGAATTGCGGTTTTTTTACCCGCTCATGCGCTGAATTTTCTTACGGTAGACACATGACTTTCGCCACCCTTGGCCTGATCGAACCCTTGCTGCGCGCCCTTGAGACGCTTGGCTACCAGACCCCGACGCCGGTGCAGGCGCAGGCCATTCCGGCGGTGCTGGCCGGTCGCGACCTGATGGCCGCGGCCCAGACCGGCACCGGCAAGACCGCAGGTTTCGCTGTGCCGCTCCTGCAATTGCTGACCCTGGAAGGGCCGAAAGTCGCCCCCAACTCGGCGCGCGCGCTGATCCTGTGCCCGACCCGCGAGCTGGCCGAGCAGGTTCACGCCAGTGTCGCCGAGTACGCTCAACACCTGCCGCTGACCACTTATGCGGTGTACGGCGGCGTGAGTATCAACCCACAGATGATGAAGCTGCGCAAAGGTGTCGACATTCTGGTCGCCACCCCTGGCCGCCTGATCGACCTGTTCCGCCAGAACGCGCTGAAACTCAATCAGCTGCAAACCCTGGTGCTGGATGAGGCCGACCGCATGCTCGACCTGGGCTTTTCCGAAGAACTGGCGAACATCTACCGCATGCTGCCGAAAAAGCGCCAGACCCTGCTGTTCTCCGCGACCTTCTCCGATGACATCCGCCTGCTCGCCGGGCAGATGCTCAACGACCCGCTGAGTATCGAAGTCAGCCCGCGCAACGTCGCCGCCAACACCGTCAAGCAATGGGTGGTGCCGGTGGACAAGAAGCGCAAGCCAGAGCTGTTTGTGCACCTGATGCGCAAAGGCCGCTGGAAGCAGGTACTGGTGTTCGCCAAGACCCGTAACGGCGTGGATGCGCTGGTGGATAAGTTGCAGGGCCTGGGCGTCAATGCCGATGGCATTCACGGTGACAAACCGCAGGCCACCCGCCAACGGGCGCTGGACCGCTTCAAGGCCGGCGAGGTGCAGATCCTGGTGGCCTCCGATGTGGCCGCCCGTGGCCTGGATATCGAAGACTTGCCGCTGGTGGTCAACTTCGACCTGCCGATCGTCGCCGAAGATTACATCCACCGTATTGGCCGCACCGGGCGTGCGGGCAACACCGGTGAGGCGATCTCTTTGGTGTGCGCCGATGAAGTGAACATGCTGTCGGCCATCGAGATGCTGACGCGTCAGACCTTGACCCGCAAAGTCGAGCCGGATTTCGAGCCCGAGCACCGCGTGCCGGACACCGATGCCAGTGGGCAGGTGGTAAAGAAACCGAAAAAACCGAAGAAGCCCAAGGCTTCGGGCGGTGGCGGCAAACGTAACCTGGGCAAATGGGTGGACAGTGGCGAAGTGGCGCCGGCGGAGCCATCGATCAAACCGGTGCGCAAGGTGCCGGTGTTTAACACCGGGCCGCGTAAGAAGAAGTAATTTGCTGCGTGGCTGATAGCCTCATCGGAAGCAAGCCCCCACATTTTGAATCTGTTCGCCGTTCAAAATGTGGGAGGGGCTTGCCCCCGATGGCGGCATTAAAATCACCACAAATCTTAGCGCTTGAGCCACTCCAGCATCCCATGCCCCGCCGCTTTGCCGCTGGCAAAACACCCCGTCAGCAAATACCCGCCCGTCGGTGCTTCCCAGTCCAGCATCTCTCCCGCACAGAACACCCCCGGTAACTGCTTGAGCATCAAGCGCTCATCCAACGCCTCGAACGGCACGCCGCCCGCGGTGCTGATCGCTTCATCGATTGGCCGGGTTTTAACCAGTGTCAACGGCAGCGCCTTGATAGCCACCGCCAACTGCGTCGGATCATTGAAGCGTTCAGCTGGCGTCAGCTCCCGCAACAAGGCCGACTTGACCCCATCCAGGCCCAACTGGCTGTGCAAGTGCTTGCTCATCGAACGCGAGCCACGGGGCTTGGCCAAGGCGGCTTGCACCTTGTCCAGCGGCTTGCTCGGTAGCAGGTCGAGATGCACGGTGGCTGAACCGTCGCGATGGATCGCTTCGCGAATCGGTGCCGACAGCGCATAGATCAAGCTGCCCTCGATGCCCGTGGCGGTGACCACACATTCCCCCAGCCGCGGCTTGTCATCCGCCAGGCCGACGGCGACGTTTTTCAGTGGTGCACCGGCGAATTTGCTGATCATCAAGTCGCTCCAGGCCGACACCTCGAAACCACAATTGCTCGGCTGCAAAGGGGCGTACGGCACGCCTTGATCTTCGAACAGCTTAAGCCAGGCACCGTCGGAACCCAGGCGCGACCAACTGCCGCCACCAAGGGCCAACAATACGGCAGGGCTGTGGACAGTTTTTTCGCCGTCCGGGCTGTGGATAACCAGCCCGCCGTCTGCGGTCCAGCCCACCCAGCGATGGCGGGTGTGGATAACCACGCCCTGGTCGCGCAAGCGCTTGAGCCAGGCGCGTAACAGCGGGGCGGCCTTCATGTCCGTAGGAAAGACGCGGCCCGAAGTGCCGACAAAGGTCTGTATGCCCAGGCCGTGAATCCATTCGCACAACGCCTGGGCACCAAACGCGCGCAGCAATGGCGCCATTTGTGGGGCGCGCTCGGCATAACGCGACAGGAACGCCGGGTACGCTTCCGAATGGGTGATGTTCATGCCGCCTACACCCGCCAGCAGGAACTTGCGCCCCACCGACGGCATGCCGTCGTACAGGTCGACCCGCACACCTGCCTGGCTCAAGACTTCAGCGGCCATCAGCCCGGCAGGGCCGCCACCGATAATGATGACGTGTTGGGAAGGGGTATCGGGCATGGGGCAGGGCTACGGTCGCTTGAATAGGCCGAGCATTCTACCCGACGACAGCGCAAACGCCTGATCAAAAAACATACAGCTTCCTACAGGCCTTACGTAAAGCAGCGTTCAGACGCTTACGCTCAAGTTATCCACAGGTGGTTCCACAGGCATTGTGGGTAACGCCCAGGTTTCAATGACAACCTGATGACGCCCACACCCGCTGGGCGCTGTGATGCAAGATGCCGTGGCGACGGGCCAGGGCGGGGCGGTCTTTGCTGTAACCGCCGCCGATCACGCCCATCACCGCAATATCACGGCCCAGGCAGTGGCGCATCACGCTTTCGTCGCGGGCGGCGACACCTGCGTCGGTCAGCTTCAGGTAGCCGAGGGCGTCGTCCTTGTGCACGTCGACGCCGGCGTCGTACAGCACCAGGTCCGGCTGGTAGAGCGGCAACAGGTAGTTGAGTGCGTCGTCCACCACCTTGAGGTAGTCGGCGTCCCCCATGCCCATGGGCAGCGGGATGTCCCAGTCGCTTTGGGCCTTGCGTGCCGGGAAGTTCTTTTCGCAATGCAGCGACACCGTGACCGCCTCCGGCGTGTCGTGGAGGATACGTGCGGTGCCGTCGCCCTGATGCACGTCGCAGTCGAAGATCAGCACGCGGTTGACCCGGCCGCTGGCCAGCAGGTAATGGCTGATCACCGCCAGGTCGTTGAAGATGCAAAAGCCCGCCGGGTAATCGTAATGGGCGTGATGGGTGCCGCCCGCCAAGTGGCAGGCCAGGCCGTGTTCCAATGCCTGCTCCGCCGCCAGTAGCGAGCCGCCGACCGCCCGCACGGTGCGCCGGGCCAGGGCTTCGCTCCAGGGCAGGCCGAGGCGCCGCTGGTCTTCACGGGACAACTCGCCGCTCATATAGCGCTCGATATATCCACGGTCATGCGCCAGGGCCAGAATCTCGGGTGGGCACAGTTGCGGGCGCAGCAGTTGGCGGTCTTCGGTCAGGCCGCTGTCGACCAGGTGGTCGCGCAGCAGGCGGAATTTGTCCATGGGGAACCGATGGTCCGCCGGGAACTCGGGGCTGTAGTCATCGTGATAGATCAATGGCAAGGGCATGGGATTTTCTGACGGGAACCTGCGACGCATCTTACCCGCGTTGTACACTCACGCACATGGCAAGGGAGGGGACCCATGGAGCCGATACTGGAATTGGAAAGCGCACGCCTGGTGCTGCGCCAATGGCGCGACAGCGACCTGCCGGAATTTGCGCGCATGTGCGCCGACCCGCAGGTGATGCGCTATTTCCCGGCTAAATTGAGCCACCTGGAAACGGCTGCGTTGATCGGGCGGATTCGCGGGCACTTTGCCGAGTACGGCTTTGGTTTTTGGGCCTTGCAGCGCAAGGACACTCGCGAGTTTATCGGCCTGACCGGGCTGCAGAATGTCAACTTCGAGGCCGACTTTACCCCGGCCGTGGAGATTGGCTGGCGCCTGGCCCGCGAACACTGGGGCCTGGGTTATGCCAGCGAGGCGGCGTGGACCGCCTTGCGTTGCGGCTTCGATCGTTTGCAGGTGGATGAGATCCTGGCCTTCACCACTGAGTCCAATCTGCCATCACAAAAAGTCATGCAGGCCATCGGTATGCATTACGATCCCCAGGCAGATTTTGAACACCCCAAGGTCGCAGCCGATGACCCGCTGCGCCATCATGTTTTGTATCGCATCACCCGCGCCCAATGGTTGGACACGCTGCACGGATAAGCAGACCGGAATGCCCCATAGATTGTAGGAGTTGCTCTATGAGCCAAGTATTGGAAGATCTGGTGGACCTGCTGACCCTGGAGCCGATCGAGGAAAACCTCTTTCGTGGCCGCAGCCAGGACCTGGGGTTTCGCCAACTGTTCGGCGGCCAGGTGCTCGGCCAGTCGCTGTCGGCGGCCAGCCAGACCGTAGAAGACGCGCGGCATGTGCATTCCCTGCATGGCTATTTCCTGCGCCCGGGCGATGCCGCATTGCCGGTGGTGTACTCGGTGGACCGCGTACGTGACGGCGGTAGTTTCAGCACGCGCCGCGTCACCGCGATCCAGAAGGGCAACCCGATCTTCACCTGCAGCGCCTCGTTCCAATATGACGAGGAAGGTTTTACGCACCAGAGCACGATGCCTGTGGTGGTCGGCCCGGAAAACCTGCCCTCCGAGCTGGAACTGACCCAGCAACGCGCCCACCTGATCCCCGAGCACATGCGCGACAAGCTGCTGTGCCCCAAGCCGATCGAAGTGCGCCCGGTGACCGAGAAAGACCCGTTCAACCCGCAGCCGTCCGACCCGGTCAAGTACGTATGGTTTCGTGCCGACGGCGCCCTGGCCGACTTGCCCGCGCTGCATAAGTACCTGCTGGCCTACGCCTCGGATTTCGGTCTGCTGACCACCTCGCTGCTGCCCCACGGCAAGACCGTGTGGCAGAAAGACATGCAGGTCGCCAGCCTCGATCATGCGCTGTGGTTCCACGCCGACCTGCGTGCCGATGACTGGCTGCTTTACGCCATGGACAGCCCGTGGGCGGGCAACTCCCGCGGCTTCTCCCGTGGCAGCGTGTACAACCGCGCCGGGCAGCTGGTGGCCTCGGTGACCCAGGAAGGCTTGATTCGTCATCGCAAGGATTGGGCATGAGCCTGGCGCATATCCAACATTGGGTCTTTGACATGGACGGCACCCTCACGGTGGCCGTGCATGATTTTGCAGCGATTCGCGTGGCCCTGGACATTCCGCCGGAGGACGACATCCTCACCCACCTGGCGGCGTTGCCGGCCGATGTTGCAGCGGCCAAGCATGCCTGGTTGCTGGAGCATGAGCGCGAGTTGGCGGTGGGCTCGGTTGCCGCGCCAGGCGCGGTGGAGCTGGTGCGCGAGCTGGCCGGGCGTGGTTATCGCCTGGGCATCCTGACCCGCAATGCGCGGGAGCTGGCGCATATCACCCTGGCGGCGATTGGCTTGGCGGACTGCTTTGCCGCCGAGGATGTATTAGGCCGTGATGATGCGCCGCCCAAACCAGACCCGGGCGGCTTGCTGAAGCTGGCGGCGGCCTGGGATGTTTCGCCGAGCCGGATGGTGATGGTGGGGGATTACCGCTTTGATCTGGATTGCGGCCGGGCGGCGGGAGCCCGGACGGTGTTGGTGAACTTGCCGGAGAACCCGTGGCCAGAGTTGGCGGATTGGCATGCCGCAGACTGTGTGGCATTGCACCAGATGATCCAGGCCAGCCACTGAAAAAGCGAAGTGTGGGAGGGGGCAAGCCCTAATGCCTGTCAGTTAAGAGATAGAGCGGACGATGGATAACCTGTGGGAGGGGGCTTGCTCCCGATAGGCCGCGCAGCGGCCTCAAAAATGGGCCTGCTACGCAGTCCATCGGGAGCAAGCCCCCTCCCACATTTTGAGTTGGTTTATTCAGTGCTTACTGGGTAAACAGCACCTTCTCGCCCGCAGGCGAGGTGAACATCTTGTCGCCGTCATGGCCCACGCCCGGTACTTCCACCAGCTTATGGCTCAGTTGCGGATGGCGCGTCTTGAGGTAGTCAAAGTAGTTGTGCCCACGAACCAGCCGGTACGCGCCCTGGGTTTCGGCTTCGCAGCTTTTATCCAGGGCCGGGTGGTTCGGGTCGGTGTCCTGCTGGCCCAGCAGGTAGGTGATGTCGCGTGACACGTAAGCCTGCTCAAGCTGCTCGGCGCCCTGGCCTGTTGCGTAGGCGGGCAGGTGCTGCATGCCGTACTTCCATTCGTTGAAGCTTGGGCAACTGGCCACATCGAACTTCACTGGGCGCTGCGGGCTGAAATAGGCGTACGACGAGGGGTTCGCCACCACGTAACGCAGGCTGATGCCTTCGGTTTGCAGCAGCGGGTGATCGTGGCCGGTGAGGGCAAAACGCTGCACCACTTGGCCGCCGCCGGAGTGGCCGGCGACCACGATTTCTTTCAGCGCCGGGAACAGTTTGCGGTTGCCCAGGTGCTTGATGACCTGGTCCAGCGCACCGTAGGAGCTGAGTTGGCCCGGGCCGGTCGACAGTTCGCCGGCCATCCAGTCATTGCCGTGCCAGCGCAGCACCTGCTTATCCAGATGATTGCGTTGCACGTCCAGCTCGTTGAGAAACTGCGGTGCGATCACCAGGGTATGGCTGGCAACGCCTGCGTGTGCGGCGGCATCTTCGCCACTTTTGAGATAGGTCTGCGCATTGCGCAAGCGACCGTGCACGATGATCAGTGCACGGGTGACGTCGGGCAGCGGCTGGCGCCAGTCCTGGCTCAGGCCCAGGCTCAGGTCACCCGCCTGCAGATGGAAACGCTCGGGGCTGACCACTTTGACGCCGTGCGCTTGCTCGGCGGCCGAGGTGTTGGCGGAACAGCTGATCATCAAGCCCAGCAGTAGACCCAGTCGTTGGTTCATTTAGAGGCTCTTGGCGGCAAAGGTATCGCATTGAGTGATCTGCCCCTCGGTAAAGCCGGTCTTGAACCAGCGCACGCGCTGTGCCGAGGTGCCGTGGGTAAACGAGTCCGGCACGACGCGCCCTTGACCCTGTTGCTGCAAGCGGTCATCGCCAATGGCGTTGGCGGCATTCAGTGCGGCTTCAATGTCGCCGGGCTCCAGCCAGTTCAGGCGTTTTTGCGCACGGTTGGCCCACACCCCGGCGAAGCAGTCGGCCTGCAGCTCCTGGCGTACCAGCAAACCGCCGTCACCTTGCATTTGCCGGCCTTGCTGGCGCGCGGCCTGGATCTTGGACGAGATGCCCAGCAGTGTCTGCACGTGGTGCCCGACTTCGTGGGCGATCACATACGCCTGGGCGAACTCGCCGGCGGCCTGGAAACGTTGCGACATTTCCCGGAAGAAATCCAGGTCCAGATAGACTTGCTGGTCGGCCGGGCAGTAGAACGGGCCGCTGGCCGAGGTGGCGCTACCGCAGGCTGAGTTGACCCGGCCACGGAACAGAATCAGCTTGGGATTCTTGTAGACCAGGCCATTTTCCTTGAACACCTGGCCCCAGGTGTCCTCGGTGTCGCCCAGCACGGCGCGCACGAAGTCAGCCTGTTGGTCGTTGGCCGGCGGTGCCTGGCGGGTTTGCGTGCTCACCGAAGGCGCTTGCTCCATCTGGCCGGTCAACTGGCCGAGGATCTGCAGCGGGTCCTGGCCGGTCAGCCAGCCTATGCCGACGATCAGCACAATCGCCGTGAGGCTCAGGCCCTTGCCGCCACCAAAGCGCATGCCTCCACCACCGCCGCCACTGTCATCGCGGGCATCCACCACGTTGTCGCTGCGTCGGCCTTTTTTCCATAGCATGGGGGCAATCCTCTCGGTAAACGGTCTTACATTAATTGGGAAAGAGTATGGCCGTTAATCGCGGCAATAACCTTCGCCGGTATCGACAATCAAGCAGTCCTTTTTATCCGCCAGCCATTTCAGGCCGGTGGCCTCGCCGTCGCCGGCGCTCAATTGCTGCGGGCCGTCGGGGCGGGTAAAGGTAATGCCGTCTTCGTTGGCTTCCCCTTTGAAGGTGCCGGCGTCGTCGTTATCCAGGCCGTATTTCATGGTCAGCAGGTAGTGGCCACGGCCGATGCTGTCGTCCTTGGCGATGGTCAGGCTCAAGCCTTCGACGCCGATCCACTTGCCAACCCATTTATCGGTCGGCGGGGTTGCCGGTACCAGCGTGGCCTGTACCGAGGCGGGAGCGGGCTTGGGCGCGGGCGTTGGCTCTTTATTGCAGGCGGTGAGCAGGGCAAGGGCAGGCAGAACAAAGAGTATTTTTTTCATAGCGACATGGCCTTGATCAAAAAGTGTGCAGCCCTTGGGCAAACGTGCTGCGTTGGACTCGAATACCGTGATTTAGTGCGCTGTTCGCACGGTGTTTGGTTATGCTCTTGGGGCAGACTCCGACCCGGCTGCTAGATTACCGGGTTGAGTGCTGCCGTGTTCAGTGCTCAGCGTTCAGCCCGCCATGCAAGAGAATTCAATGACCGTCAGCACCCCCCTTTCCGGCGTCAACCGTCCCTTCAAAGGCATTTTGCTGATTGTGGTGGCGACCTTTCTGTTTTCCAGTCACGACGCCTTGTCCAAATACCTGGCCGGGTTCTATCCGATCGTGATGGTGGTGTGGGCGCGTTACCTGGTGCACACCCTGTTGATGGCCGGGATCTTCCTGCCGCAATCGGGCTTGCGGGTACTGCGCAGTAAACGCCCGGGCATGCAGGTGGTGCGCGCTTTGTGCCTGTTGGGCACCAGCCTGTTTTTCACCACGGCGCTGCATTACATCCCGTTGGCGGAAGCCACGGCGGTGAACTTCCTCGCGCCGATCCTGGTGACGGCGCTGTCCGTGCCGCTGCTCGGCGAGCATGTCACGCGTGGCCAGTGGCTGGCGGTGATCTGCGGGTTTGTCGGGGTGCTGGTGATCATCCATCCGGGGGGCGAGTTGTTTACCCCGGCGGTGTTGCTGCCGCTGTGTTCGGCGCTGTTTTTCTGCTTCTATCAACTACTCACGCGCATCCTCAGCCAATACGACACACCGACCACCAGCAACTTCTTCGCCGGCCTGTGCAATACCCTAGTGATGAGTGCCATGGTGCCGTTCTTCTGGCAAATCCCCACGTTATGGCACGCGGTGTTGATGCTGGCGTTGGGGACGTGCGGGATGACGGCGCACCTGCTGTTGACCCAGGCGTTCCGCTTCGCGGCGCCGGCCTTGCTGGCGCCGTTCGGCTATTGCCAGATCGTGTTCGCAGGGTTGTTGGGCTGGCTGGTGTTCAATCACATCCCGGACCTGACCACGGTGGTCGGGATCGGGGTGATCTGCATGAGCGGGTTGGCCGCCGCCTGGCAGCAGCGGCGTAGATAGCTCAGGGGATAGCTCCGGGGGGTAGCTCAGACGTCTACGGTAGGAATTCTGCGCGGTGCCATGAAGTACATCCAGGTCAGGGCAATGAAGTACATCGCCGGGATCAGAGTGAACAGCACCGTGTAGTTGTTGTTCGTGACCGTGAGGATATGCCCGACGATCTGGGTCATGAACATGCCGCCGATCGCCGCGCACATGCCACCGAAACCGAACACCGTGCTCATCATGTGCTTGGGCGTGTAGTCCATCACCAGGCTCCAGATATTGGCGGTCCAGGCCTGGTGCGCGCCGATGGCCAGGGAAATGGCAAACACTGCGACCCACAGCTGGCTGGAACCGGCGGCCATGATCACTCCGATGATGCAGCAGGCAAACAGCAGCATCGACAGCAACCGCGCCTTGATCGGGTTCATCCCGCGGCCGATCAGGAACGACGACAGAATGCCCCCGCCCACACTACCGAAGTCGGCAGTCAGGTAAATGATGATCAGCGGAATGCCCATCTGGGTCACGTTGATGCCCAGGTTGTATTGCTGGTTCAGGAACGGCGGCAGCCAGTACAGGTAGAACCAGAACACTGGTGCGGTCATTGCGTAGGCAAGGGCGAAGGCCCAGGTACCACGCATGCGCAGGATGCGGCTGAACGGGACGCGAGGTTGTTCCGGTTCGAGTTCCTGCTGTACGTAATCCAGTTCGGATTGTTTAACGGTGGGGTGGTCTTCCGGGTTGTAGTACTTCAGGCCCCAGCACACCAGCCAGATCCCGCCGAGTGCCGACATGCACAGGAATGCCGCCTGCCAGCCCCACACGTGCAGGATCAACGGCAGCAGCATCGGCGTCACCATCGCACCGACGTTGGTGCCGGCGTTGAAGATGCCGGTGGCGACTGCGCGCTCACCCGCCGGGAACCACAGGCGCGTGGTCTTGACGCAGGCCGGGTAGTTGGCGGCTTCGGTGATGCCGAGGATAAAACGGCAGACCATAAAGCCGACCGCCGAGGTGGCCAGGCCGTGGGCGCCGGTGGCCAGGCTCCACAGCAAGACCGCGCAGAAGAACACGCGCTTGACGCCGATGCGGTCGATCAGCCGGCCTTGCAGTACAAAACCGATGGCATAACCCACCTGGAACCAGAAGTTGATGTTGGCGTAGTCCATCGCCGTCCAGCTCATTTCCTTGGCCAGGATCGGTTGCATCACGCCCAGGGCGGCGCGGTCGATGTAGTTCAGTGTGGTGGCGAAGAACACCAGGGCCAGCATGCCCCAGCGGGTTTTACCCACGGCCAGGGCGCCGCGGATCTTGTCGCCGATGCCGGCGTGCGGGTTGCCCGGGCGCGCGGCCAGGACGGAGTTTTGCGAAGGCATGAGGTGGTACCCGTTTTTGAAATTGTTATGGTGTGTGCTGGGCTTCTTTTTCGGGTGTAGCTGCGAGAACGATGGTGCGTAGCGGTTAAAAAATCGTCAATTCGCCAAAGGGGCTTAGTGTTCGATAATCGCACCAAAAACTAACCGGTTCGTACATTTTAATTGCTGCGTGTAGGCTGGGGGCGAATAATTTGCCACAAACAACAATTGCCGGGAGTCGCCCCATGCAACGTTCCATTGCCACCGTTTCCTTGAGCGGTACTCTGCCGGAAAAGCTTGAAGCCATTGCCGCCGCCGGGTTTGACGGGGTCGAGATCTTCGAGAATGACTTGTTGTATTACGACGGCAGCCCGCGGGAAGTCAGGCAAATGTGTGCTGACCTGGGCATTGCCATCACCTTGTTCCAGCCCTTTCGCGACTTCGAGGGCTGCCGCCGCGACCGCCTGGTGCGCAACCTTGAGCGGGCCGAGCGCAAGTTCGATTTGATGCAGGAGCTGGGCACCGACCTGGTGCTGGTGTGCAGTAATGCTTCGGCCGATTGCGTGGGCGATGAACGCATTTTGCTCGACGACTTGAGCCTGCTGGCCGAACACGCCGGGCGCCGTGGCCTGCGCATTGGTTATGAAGCGCTGGCCTGGGGCAAGCATGTCAACACCTGGCAGCAGGTGTGGAACCTGGTGCGCCAGGTCGATCACCCCAGCCTCGGCGTGCTGCTCGACAGCTTCCACACCTTGTCGCTCAAGGGCGACCCGGGCGCGATCGCGCAGATCCCTGGCGACAAGATCTTCTTTGTGCAAATGGCTGACGCGCCGATCCTGGCCATGGACGTGCTGGAGTGGAGCCGGCACTTCCGTTGCTTCCCCGGGCAGGGCGAATTCGACCTGGCGGGGTTCCTCGCACCGATCATCCAGAGCGGTTACACCGGGCCGTTATCCCTGGAGATCTTCAACGATGGTTTCCGCGCGGCACCCACCCGGGCGAATGCGGCGGACGGCTTGCGCTCGCTGCTGTACCTGGAAGAGAAAACCCGTGAACGCCTCCAGCAGCAAGCGCCTGCCCAGCCCGTCGATATCCTGTTCGATACCCCGCCCGCCAGCGAATACGGTGGCATCGAGTTCCTGGAGTTCGCCGTGGATGAAAACCTCGGGGCCAGGCTCACTCAATGGCTGGAGCGCCTGGGCTTCGTCAAGGCCGGGCAGCACCGTTCCAAGAGTGTGAGCCTGTTGCGCCAGGGGGATATCAACCTGATCCTCAACTGTGAGCCGTATTCCTTCGCGCACAATTTTTTCGAGGCCCATGGGCCATCGTTGTGTGCCACGGCGATTCGGGTCAAGGACAGCGCCAAGGCGATGGCACGGGCAGTGGCCTACAAAGGCCAGCCGTATCGCGGATTGGTGGGGCCCAACGAGTTGGAACTGGGCGCGGTTCGCGCACCGGATGGCAGCCTGATTTACCTGGTGGACCCAAGCGAAGGCGATTTGTACGACACTGATTTCAACCTGCAGCCGGCAGCGCTTTCCAGCGGCGGCCTGCTGCGCATTGACCATATGGCGATGGCCTTGCCGGCCGACAGCCTCGACAGTTGGGTGCTGTTCTACAAGAGCCTGCTGGATTTTGAGGCCGATGACGAAGTGGTATTGCCCGACCCTTACGGCCTGGTGAAAAGCCGTGCACTGCGTAGCCGTTGCAGCTCGATCCGCCTGCCGTTGAATATTTCCGAGAACCGCAACACCGCCATTTCCCACGCACTATCGAGCTATCGAGGCTCGGGGGTGCACCACATTGCGTTCGACTGCGCGGATATTTTCGCCGAGGTGAGCCGGGCGAAGGCGGCAGGTGTGCCGTTGCTGGATATCCCGCTCAACTACTATGACGACCTGGCGGCGCGGTTTGATTTCGACGATGAGTTCCTCAGCGAGTTGGCGTATTACAACGTGCTGTACGACCGCGACGCCCAGGGCGGTGAGTTGTTTCATGTGTACACCGAGGCCTTCGAAGGGCGGTTTTTCTTCGAGATTATCCAGCGCAAGAACGGTTACGCCGGTTATGGCGCGGCCAACGTGGCGGTACGTCTGGCGGCGATGGCCAAATCCCGTAGCGGCGCGGCGCGGCAGGCACGTTTATAACGGCGGGTCAGGTGCTTCCTTCGGCGGGCGGCGCGGCCCATAATCACCGCCTGCATAACACTGGCCGTGAGCGCACCATGACCTCCGAAGCACCGCGCAAGAGTCGTAAGAACAATCCGGAAAAGACCCGCGAAAACATCCTTCAGGAAGCCATCGTCGAGTTCGTTCAACAGGGCCTGTCCGGCGCTCGCGTGGATGCGATCGCCGAGCGCATCCACACTTCCAAACGCATGATCTATTACTACTTCGGCAGTAAGGAGCAGCTCTACGTCGAAGTACTGGAGAAGCTCTACGGCGACATCCGTAATACCGAAACCCGTATGAACCTCACCGCGCTGGAGCCCCGTGAAGCGATCCGGCGCCTGGTGGAGTTCACCTTTGATCACCACGACCAGAACGTGGATTTCGTGCGGATCGTCAGCATCGAGAATATCCACAACGCCGAATACGTGAAGCGTTCGGATGCGATCAAGGCGATGAACAGCAACATCCTTGAAGCGCTGGGCGCCACTTTGCGTCGGGGGGCCGAGATGGGGCTGTTCCGCGAGGGGCTGGAGCCGTTGGACGTGCACCTGCTGATCAACTCTTTCAGCTTTTACCGAGTGTCCAACCGCCATACGTTCAGTGAGATTTTTCAGATCGAGCTGTCGGACGAGGCGATCAAGCAGCGCCACCGCGAGATGATTTGTGATTCGGTGATGCGTTACTTGCAGGCCTAAGGCTGAAACAGGACGCATGTGGGAGGGGGCTTGCTCCCGATAGCGTTGTGCCAGTCAGCAGTTTTTCGACTGACTTGCCGCTATCGGGAGCAAGCCCCCTCCCACAGGTTAACCATCGTCCGCTCTATCGCTTAACTGACTGGCATTAGGGCAAGCCGCTCCCACATTGGGATTTTTTGCCGGTCAGGTATTCATGCTCTGGAAGTGCGCCAACATGCGGTCGGCATCCGGCGCCTTGCCACTGAACAACTCAAACGCCTTCACCGCCTGAAACACCGCCATGTTGCCGCCATCCAGGGTGCGGCAACCCAAGGCGCGGGCGTCGCGCAGCAGTTGGGTTTCCAGGGGAAAGTACACAATTTCCGCGACCCATAATTCAGCCCGCAACAGCGCGGGCGGCACCGGCGTGCCCGGCAGTTTGGCCATGCCCATCGGTGTGGTGTTGACCAACCCATCGGCTTCGGCCATGGCGCTTTCCAGGTGGCTGCCGACCTGGGCACGCCCGCTGCCGAAACGCTGCGCAAGGTTATCGACAAGGTCGCGGGCGCGGCTGATCTCCACGTCAAAAATACTCAAGTGCTGTACGCCTTCGGCCAACAGTGCGTGGGCCACGGCCGCTCCCGCACCGCCGGCGCCCATCTGAACCACGCGTTGGCGCGCGACATCATTGAAGTTGCGCCGAAACCCTTCGGCAAACCCCAGGCAGTCGGTGTTGTGGCCGATTCGCTTGCCGGCCTTGAATACCACGGTGTTGACCGCGCCGATGCCTCGGGCTTCGTCGGAGAGTTCATCGAGCAACGGCAGGATCGCCTGCTTGCACGGGTAGGTAATGTTCAGCCCGGTGAAGTGCATCAACTCGGCGGCGCGCAGCAGCTCGGGCAGGGCGTTGATGTCCAGGTGCAGCGGTGCAAGATCAATCAGGCGATACAGGTAACGCAGGCCTTGGGCGTCACCTTCCTGCTCATGCAGCGCCGGGGTGCGGGAGGCCTGGATGCCCGAGCCGATCAGGCCGGCGAGAATGCGCGGTTTCATCGGGTCGATCCTTTTAGCAACTGGCTGAAGTGGCTCAGGGCCAAGTGGTAGCCGTGGCTGCCGAAGCCGGCCAGCACTGCGGTGGCGACCGGCGATACAAAGGAGTGATGCCGAAACGCCTCACGCGCATGCACATTGGATAAGTGCACTTCGATCACCGGCACTTCACTGGCTACCAGTGCGTCACGAATCGCGACCGAGGTGTGGGTCCAGGCGGCCGGGTTGATCACGATCCCGGCGCAACGGGCGCGGGCGCCGTGGATCCAGTCGAGCAGTTCGCCTTCGTGGTTGGTTTGGCGAAACTCCAGTTTCAACCCCAGTTGTTCAGCGCTGCGGCCACACAGGGCAGCGATGTCGGCCAGGGTTTCATGGCCGTAGGTGGCCGGCTCACGGGTGCCGAGCAGATTGAGATTGGGGCCGTTGAGCACCAGGATGAGGGGCGGCATGGGGTGTCTCCACAATTATTGTTCGTTGTGGAGGTAAAATGTACTGAATGGTTAATTTGGTCAATCGACGGCAGTATGCCCCGGTTGGCATGTGTTCGATTATCGAACCATTAATCCAGGGCAGTCGCTGCAGAAGGTGCGCCGCCCGAATACGGGCGGCGCACGGGTCAGCGTCGGGTCAACAACACGCCGGATTCCATGTGGTGCGTCCACGGGAACTGGTCAAACATTGCACAGCGGGTAATGCGGTGCGTGTCATGCAGTTGCGCGATGTTCGCGGCCAGGGTCTCCGGGTTGCAGGAGATGTACAGGATGTTGTCGAAGCGCCGGGTCAGCTCGCAGGTGTCCGGGTCCATGCCTGCGCGGGGCGGGTCGACGAACACGCTGCCGAATTCGTAGCTCTTCAGGTCGATGCCTTGCAGGCGGCGGAACGGACGCACTTCATTGAGCGCCTCGGTGAGTTCTTCGGCAGACAGGCGCACCAGGGTGACGTTGTCCACAGCGTTTTCATCGAGGTTGGCCAGCGCTGCGTTCACGGAGGTTTTGCTGATCTCGGTGGCCAGCACCTTACGCACGCGGGTGGCCAGCGGCAGGGTGAAGTTGCCGTTGCCGCAGTACAGTTCCAGCAAGTCATCCGGGCGATCGCCCAAGGCTTCATACGCCCAGTTGAGCATCTTCTGGTTCACCGTGCCGTTGGGCTGGGTGAACGCGCCTTCGGGTTGGCGATAGCTGAAGGTACGGCCGCCGACTTCGAGCCTTTCCACCACGTAGTCATGGCCGATCACATCGCGCTTGCCCTTGGAGCGGCCGATGATGCTGACATTCAAGTCGGCGGCCAGTTGGTTGGCGGCGGTGTGCCAATGCTCATCCAGTGGGCGGTGATAGCACAGGGTGATCATCGCGTCGCCGGCCAGTGTGGTGAGGAACTCCACCTGGAACAGCTTGTGGCTCAGGGCGGCGCTGGCTTGCCAGGCGGCCTTGAGTTGCGGCATCAACTGGTTGATGCGGTGGCTGGCGATGGGGAACTCTTCGATCAGGATCGGCGTGCGCTTGTCGTCCTGGGAGAACATCGCGTAGTGGCGTTCACCGCCTTCGCGCCACAGGCGGAACTCCGCCCGCAGGCGGAAGTTCTGCAGCGGCGAATCGAAGACCTGTGGCTCGGGTGCGTCGAACGGTGCCAGCAGGTCACGCAAGCGCGTGACCTTGTCTTGCAGTTGAGCGGTGTAGCGTGCGGCGTCAAAAGTCATGCGTTGAACCAGCCCAGCTTGATCACGAACAGAATCGACAGGATCACCAGTGCCGGGTTCAGCTCACGGTAGCGGCCCGAAAGCAGCTTGATGGCGGTCCAGGCGATGAAACCGAAGGCGATGCCGTTGGCGATGGAGTAAGTGAAAGGCATCGCCAGGGCGGTGATCACCACCGGTGCTGCCACGGTAATGTCATCCCAGTCGATTTCCGCCAGGCCCGACGTCATCAACACGGCCACGAACAGCAGCGCCGGTGCGGTGGCGAAGGCCGGCACGCTGGCGGCCAGTGGCGAGAAGAACAGCGCCAGCAGGAACAGGATCGCCACCACGATGGCGGTCAAGCCGGTACGGCCACCGGCGCTTACGCCTGCGGCGGACTCGATGTAGCTGGTGGTGGTCGAGGTGCCCAGCAGGGAACCGGCCATGGCGGCGGTGCTGTCGGCGATCAGCGCACGGCCCATTTTCGGCATGTGGCCATCCTTGCCCATCAGCCCGGCCCGCTTGGCGACGCCGATCAGGGTGCCGGAGTTGTCGAACAGGTCGACGAACAGGAACGCGAAGATCACGCTGACCAGGCCGATATCCAACGCGCCTTTGATATCCAGTTGCAGGAAGGTCGGCGCCAGCGAGGGTGGCATCGAGGTCACGCCGCCGAACGGGGTGAAGCCCATGACGATGGAGACGATGGTCACCGCCAGGATGCCGATCAGCACCGCGCCGCGCACGGCCAGGGCTTCCAGCGCCACGATCAGCGCGAAACCGAGGGTGGCGAGGATCGGCGCCGGTTGTTTCAGGTCGCCGAGGCCGACCATGGTGGCCGGGTTGCTGACCACGATACCGGCGTTATGCAGGGCGATCAGCGCCAGGAACAGGCCGATACCGGCGGCAATCGCCGAGCGCAGCGGCAGCGGGATGCTGTTGATGATCCACTCACGGATACGGAAGATCGACAGCAGGAAGAACAGCACTGCCGAAATGAATACCGCACCCAGGGCAACCTGCCAGGTGTGGCCCATGTGCAGCACCACGGTGTAGGTAAAGAAGGCGTTGAGGCCCATGCCCGGTGCCAGGGCGATCGGGTAGTTGGCGATCAGGCCCATCACGGTCGAACCGATGGCGGCCGCCAGGCAGGTCGCGACGAACACGGCGCCCTTGTCCATGCCGGTTTCGCCGAGGATGCTCGGGTTCACGAACAGGATGTAGGCCATCGCCAGGAACGTGGTGATACCCGCGAGAATCTCGGTGCGCACGTTGGTGTTGTGTGCTTTGAGTTGAAACAGCTTTTCCAGCATGCCGGCTCCCTGTGACGCTATCTTGCGTCGTTATTTGTTGACCTCTAAGTCAAAGCACAAACTGCGCCAAGCGCCTGTGGTTTCAGAGAGGATCGGAAAAAGCGGCGCATCATACCAGCAGCCGAGGCCGTGTGGCGCACGGGGTTGGCTTGGCGATGCATGGCTGTGGATCATGGCCTTGAGGCATACTGCGCCGACGTTCAAGGCAGGGTCGTTAACAGCATGAAAAAAGCCAACGCGTGGAGTCTAGCTCTGATCGCCAGTCTCAGCCTGTGGTGGGGTGCGGCACCAGCGTGGGGCGCAGCTGCACCGCCCTTGAGCGAGGTGCGGGTGTTCAAGGTCGAGTCGGCGCGTTGCAGCGAGAAAGTCGCGGAAGGCGCCCAGAGTACCCAGATGTGCGAGCACCGTGGCCCGACCCAGGTTTCGGTGATGGAAGTCGGCCTGGGTAACAGCCCCATGGGCCGCTTCAATGGCGCCGAGTTGGACGGGCGGCGCACGCCGGTGTGCCAGGTCGGCAATATCAGCGAGGCGTGCAATGGCGTGGGCACGCTGATGGGCTACATCTATGTGTTTGACTTGAATGTCGAAGCCCAGGGGTGGTTCGAGTTCAGCAATACGTCGATCAACGGCCCGCAAAATACCTTGAAGGTGATGCTCAATATCCGCTGATCAATCCTCTTGAACGCTCATAACCACGGGTAGTCGTACCCCAGAGACGGCGACTTTCCCGAACGCCGCGAACGGACTTCAACCCGTGAGGTGTTTATGAGCGCAATCCCCAATGACGCGGCGGCCCGACCGTTCGTCAGCCACCCGATACACCTGACCCTGAACGGCCAGCAGCGCCAGCTGAACGTGTTGCCCTGGACCACCTTGCTCGACCTGCTGCGCGAACAACTCGACCTGGTCGGCAGCAAAAAGGGCTGCGACCACGGCCAATGTGGTGCCTGCACGGTATTGCGTGACGGCAAACGCGTGAATGCCTGCCTGACCCTGGCGGTGATGTGCGACGGTGCCGAGTTGACCACCATCGAGGGCTTGGCTGACGGCGACGAGCTGCATCCGATGCAGCAGGCGTTTATCAAGCATGACGCGTTCCAGTGTGGCTATTGCACGCCTGGGCAGATTTGTTCTGCCGTTGGCCTGGCCAATGAGGGGCGGGCCCAGGACCCCGCGCAGATCCAGGAACTGATGAGCGGCAATCTGTGCCGCTGTGGTGCCTACAGCAACATCCGCGATGCAATTGAAGCGGTCGTGCTGGGAGACAAACCATGAACCCTTTCCAGTACAGCAAGCCGACCGACGTACATGAAGCGGTGCGGCTGAGTAGCGCCGCCTCGCGCTTTATTGCCGGCGGCACCAATTTGCTGGACCTGATGAAAGAGAACATCAGCCGGCCCGAACACTTGATCGATATCACCGGCCTGCCACTGCATGGCGTTGAACCTACGGCCAGTGGTGGCGTGATGATCGGCGCCCTGGTCAGCAACGCCGACCTGGCCTGGCACCCGTTGATCGAAGCCCGTTACCCTTTGCTGTCCCAGGCGATCCTCGCCGGTGCGTCACCGCAGTTGCGCAACATGGCCAGTACTGGCGGCAACCTGTTGCAGCGCACCCGTTGCTATTACTTCTATGACACCGGCGTGCCCTGCAACAAGCGCGAGCCGGGCAGTGGCTGCCCGGCGCGAACCGGCTTGAACCGCATTCATGCCATTCTCGGCGCCAGCGAGCAGTGCGTGGCGACCCACCCCTCGGACATGTGTGTCGCCCTGGCCGCCCTGGAGGCTCAGGTGCATGTGGAGGGGCGTGGCGGTTCGCGGGTGATTGAGTTTGCCGATTTCCATCGCTTGCCGGGCGACACGCCGCAGCGCGACAACCTGTTGGCCGATGATGAGCTGATCACGGCCATTGAGTTACCGGCCGACCGTCTGGCGGGCCACAGTCATTATCTGAAAGTGCGCGACCGTGCGTCATACGCGTTTGCCCTGGTGTCGGTTGCCGCCGCATTGGAACTGGATGGCGACACCATCGCCGACGCCCGCCTGGCCCTTGGCGGCGTGGCGCACAAACCCTGGCGGGACCGTGCGGTGGAAACCGCGCTGATCGGCCGTACGGTCAGCCGCGAAACCTTCAGCAGTGCCGCTGACGCCTTGTTGCAGGATGCCGAGCCGCTGGAACACAACGCCTTCAAGATCAAGCTGGCGCGTCGGGCGATTATCCGCGCCCTGAGCGATGCCGCTGTCGCAGGAGAACGCCCATGACCGCTATCGGAAAACCCCTGGACCGCGTCGATGGTCTGCTCAAGGTGACGGGCCAGGCACGTTATGCCGGTGAGTTTGCCGGTCAGGACCTGCTCCACGGCAGCGTGGTATCCAGCACTATCGCCAAGGGGCGAGTGGTCAGGATTGATGCGTCCAGAGCCCTGGCATTGCCCGGCGTGGTCATGGTGCTCGATCACCTCAACCGGCCGAAACTCGCCAGTTACGACGACGCGTTTGCCGATGCCGATGCAGCGGACGGTTCGCCGTTTCGCCCGTTGTACAACGACCGCGTACTCTATAGCGGCCAGCCATTGGCCCTGGTGATCGCCGATAACCTGGAGCTGGCGCGACACGCCGGTTCGCTGGTGCATATCGAGTACGAGCGCGAGGCGTTCGACACCGACTTGCTGGCGATGCAGGAGCAGGCCCACGCTTCCCCGCAAACGCCGCCCAAGCCGCGTGGCAACTTTCAGGCGCAGTGGAGCGCCGCCGCCGTCAGCCTGGATCTGCACTACAGCACGCCCATCGAGCATCACAACCCTATGGAGCCGCATGCCAGTACGGTGCTGTATCAACCGGATGGCACCCTGCATATCCATGACAAAACCCAAGGCCCACAGAACTGCCAGGCCTATGTGCATAAGGTGTTCGGCCTGGATAAAAGCCAGGTGCGCATCTTTGCCGCTTTCGTCGGCGGGGCGTTCGGCTCGGGCTTGCGTCCGCAATATCAATTGCCGCTGGCGGTGATGGCGTCGCTGGCGCTCAAGCGTTCGGTACGGGTCTCCCTGACGCGTCAACAGATGTTCACCTTCGGCTACCGGCCGCGCACCTTGCAGCGCCTGCAAATGGGCGCCGCCGCCAACGGGCAACTGCTGGCACTTGGGCATACCGCAATCGGCCAGACTTCGCGTTTCGAGGACTTCAGTGAGCACGTGGTCGAATGGAGCGGCATGCTCTACCACTGCGACAACGTGCAACTGACCTACAAACTTGTGCCGCTCGATGTATTCACCCCGCTGGATATGCGTGCGCCTGGCGCTGCCCTGGGGGTGATCGGCCTGGAGTGCGCCATGGACGAACTGGCGTGTGCCTTGGGCATGGACCCGGTGCAACTGCGCCTGATCAATTACGCCGAGCGTAACCAGAACGAAGACAAACCTTGGTCGAGTAAAGCGCTGCGTGAGTGCTACCGCGAAGGCGCCGAACGTTTCGGCTGGCAGCGGCGCAACCCGGAGCCGCGCAGCATGCGAGAGGGCCGGCAATTGATCGGCTGGGGCATGGCCGGCGGTGTGTGGGAGGCCATGCAGATGAAGGCCAGCGCCAAGGCGCGGATCGACGCGCAGGGCAAGCTGACGGTGAGCAGCGCCACCACGGATATCGGCACCGGAACTTATACCGTGATGACCCAGATCGCGGCCCAGGCCAGTGGGGTGGCGGTCAAGGACGTGGCGTTTCTATTGGGGGATTCATCGTTGCCTACGGCGCCGCTGCAAGGGGGCTCGTTCACCGTCTCTTCCGTCGGGACCGCCGTTCAGCAAGCGTGCGAAGCGTTGAACGCCAAGTTGCTGAAAGTCGCCCGGCAGACTTACCCGGTTTTTAAAGGGGCTGAAGCGGTGCGCTTCGAAGACGGCCAACTGCACTGCGGGGATGTCAGTGTTTCGCTGGCGCAGTTGGTCAAGGACAGCGGTGAAGAGGCGTTGGAAGTCCAGGTCGACAGCGAGCCCGACAAAAAGCGCGAAGGCTACGCCACCGCCACCCATTCAGCGGTGTTCGTGGAGGTGCGGGTGGACGAAGACCTCGGCACTGTCCACGTCAGCCGGGTGGTCAGCGCCGTTGCGGCCGGGCGTGTGGTCAACCCCAAGATGGCCCGCAGCCAGATTCTCGGTGGGGTGGTGTGGGGCATCGGCATGGCGCTGCACGAAGAAACCCAGGTTGACCATCAGCTGGGTCGTTACATGAATCACAGCCTGGCCGAGTACCACATTCCGGTAAACGCCGATATCGGTGACATTGACGTGCTGTTCGTCGAAGAACACGACGAGATCGTCAATGCCCTGGGTTCCAAGGGGGTCGGTGAAATCGGCATTGTCGGGGTGGCGGCAGCCGTCGCGAATGCGGTCTACCACGCCACCGGCAAGCGGGTCAGGGACTTCCCGATCACCCTGGATAAGGTGCTTTAAACCTTGGCCTCTTCGACCGGAACATGCATCCGGTCGCGGTTGGCCAGGGTCGGGAACAGCTTGATCCACACCCCGGTGACCAGCAATGTCCCGACCCCGCCCATGACCACGGCGGGCACGGTGCCGAACCAGTGGGCGGTGATCCCGGACTCGAACTCGCCGAGTTGATTGGACGCGCCGATGAACAGGCCGTTGACCGCACTGACGCGCCCGCGCATTTCATCCGGGGTTTCCAGTTGTACGAACGAGGCGCGGATCACCATGCTGATCATGTCCGCCGCGCCCAACACTACCAGCACCCCCAGGGAGAACCAGAACGAGGTCGACAGGCCGAAGGCGATAGTTGCCACGCCGAATACGCCTACGGCGGTGAACATCACGCGTCCCACGTGCCGGTCCACGGCAAACCGCGCCAGCCACAACGACATCAACAACGCACCCACCGCCGGTGCCGAGCGCAGCAGGCCCAGGCCCCAGGCACCGGTCAGCAGGATGTCCTTGGCGAACACCGGCAGCAACGCGGTGGCGCCGCCCAGCAGCACGGCGAACAGGTCCAGGGAAATGGCGCCGAGGATGTCCGGGCGGCTGCGGATGAAACGGATGCCGGCCAGCAGCGAATCCAGGGTGGCCTTGCCTTTATTGAGTGGGGTCTGGCGGGCGGGCAGGTTGAGGGTCAGCGTGCAGGCAATCAGGTAAAGCACCACGGTAGGCCCGTAGACCCACACGCTGCCGAATGCATACAGCAAACCGCCAAGCGCCGGCGCGACGATGGTCGCCAGTTGCTGGGCCGACTGGGATGACGCCACCGCCCGTGGGAACAATGCGCTGGGCACGATGCTTGGCAGCAGCGCCTGGGTGGTGGGCATTTCAAAAGAGCGTGCGGCGCCCAACAGGAACGCGAGGATGAAGATCATCTCGCGGGTCACGTGGCCGGTCAGGCCGCCGATGGCCAGGCTCAGGGCAATCAATGCCTGCACGGTCTGGCAGATGGCGGCCACCTTGCGGCGCTCGTAACGGTCGGCCACATGCCCGGTATGCAGCATGAACAGTACGCGCGGCACAAATTCGACCAAACCCACCAAGCCCAGGTCCAGCACGTTGCCGGTCAATTGGTAGAGGTTCCAGCCAATCGCCACGGTGAGCATCTGGAAGCCGCTGGCGGTAAAGATCCGCGCCAGCCAGAACGCGATGAAAGGGCGGTGATGGCGCAACAGCAACAGGGGTTCGCTTGGCATCGGGAGTTCAGGTCAGGGCCGGAGAAAGGCCGAGATTATCATCAAGTTGTAACAGATGGTTGCAGGAACTGAGCTGAGGCAGTCTGTCACGCGGCAAAAGACCACGCCGTCCTGCAACGAAAATGGGACTACTCTTTCAGCAATGCTTGATCCAGATCAAAACCGGCCCCGGAATTGTTCTGGCGGCCGCAAGGCCAGAATCCCCGCGTGGTGGGTAAAAAAAAGAAACGAATTGAAATTCGCCAGGCTCCATATCCGTGGGGGCAGTGGGTGCAGGCTCCCGCCAGCAGCCGGTATTACCTGACAGAGGAAAACTTATGTTCGGTTTGGAGGCGCTAGATCTCGCCCGAATTCAATTTGCGTTCACCATCTCGTTTCACATCCTGTTCCCGGCGATCACCATCGGCCTGGCCAGTTACCTTGCGGTGCTGGAAGGTTTGTGGCTCAAGACCCACAACGACACCTACCGTGACCTCTACCACTTCTGGTCGAAGATCTTTGCCGTCAACTTCGGCATGGGCGTGGTCTCCGGGTTGGTCATGGCCTACCAGTTCGGCACCAACTGGAGCCGCTTCTCGGACTTCGCCGGCTCCGTTACCGGCCCGCTGTTGACGTATGAAGTGCTCACGGCGTTCTTCCTGGAAGCAGGCTTCCTGGGGGTGATGCTGTTCGGCTGGAACAAAGTGGGGCGCAAGCTGCACTTCTTCGCCACGGTGATGGTGGCCGTCGGTACGTTGATCTCCACCTTCTGGATCCTGTCGTCCAACAGCTGGATGCAGACGCCGCAGGGCTTTGAGATCGTTGACGGTCGCGTGATCCCGACCGATTGGTTCGCGGTGGTCTTCAACCCGTCGTTCCCTTACCGCTTGGCGCACATGGCCACGGCGGCGTTCGTAGCCACCGCGTTCTTCGTCGGCTCCTCGGCGGCCTGGCACTTGTTGCGTGGCAAGGACAACCCCGCAATCCGCACCATGCTGTCGATGGCCATGTGGATGGCCCTGATCGTCGCGCCTATCCAGGCGGTCATCGGCGACTTCCATGGCCTCAACACCCTCAAGCACCAACCGGCAAAGATTGCCGCGATTGAAGGCCACTGGGAAAACGTCGGCGACGAACCGACGCCGCTGATCCTGTTCGGCTGGCCGGACATGAAGGCCGAAAAAACCAAGTTCGCGGTGGAAATTCCGTACTTGGGAAGCCTGATCCTGACCCACTCCCTGGACAAGCAGGTGCCGGCGCTCAAGGAGTTCCCGCCTGAGGACCGCCCCAACTCGACCATCGTGTTCTGGTCGTTCCGGGTCATGGTTGGCCTGGGTTTCCTGATGATCTTCACCGGCTTGTTCAGCCTCTGGCTGCGCAAGGGCGACAAAATGTACTCGTGCAAACCGTTCCTGTACCTGGCGTTGTGGATGGGCCCGTCCGGGTTGATCGCGATTCTCGCCGGCTGGTTCACCACCGAAATCGGCCGCCAGCCGTGGGTGGTTTACGGTTTGATGCGCACGGCGGATGCGTCTTCCGGACACAGCTTGGCGCAGATGACGATCACCCTGGTGTTGTTCGTAGTGGTGTACTTCGCGCTGTTTGGCGCAGGTCTGGGTTACATGATGCGTCTGGTACGCAAAGGTCCGGTTACTCACGAAAGTACCGAGCCAACCCACGGTGGCCCTGGCCAGAAACGCACACCGGCGCGTCCGTTGTCGGCGGCCGATGACGGCAGTGATGACCAACACGCCGACATCCAGCACAAGGGGAATTGAGATGGGTATTGATCTTCCGCTGATCTGGGCCGTGATCATCATCTTCGGCATCATGATGTACGTGGTGATGGACGGCTTCGACCTGGGTATCGGCATCCTCTTCCCGTTTATTCCGGGCAAAGTCGACCGTGACGTGATGATGAACACCGTCGCCCCGGTATGGGACGGCAACGAGACCTGGCTGGTACTGGGCGGCGCGGCGTTGTTCGGCGCTTTCCCGCTGGCCTATTCGGTGGTGTTGTCGGCGCTGTACCTGCCGCTGATCCTGATGCTGGTCGGGCTGATCTTCCGTGGCGTGGCGTTCGAGTTCCGCTTCAAGGCCAAGGACCACAAGCGCCACCTGTGGGACAAGGCGTTTATCGGCGGCTCGATTGCCGCGACGTTCTTCCAGGGCGTGGCGCTGGGGGCGTTCATTGACGGCATCCCGGTGGTGAACCGTCAGTTCGCCGGCGGCTCGCTGGACTGGTTGACGCCGTTCACGATGTTCTGCGGTGTCGCCCTGGTGGTTGCGTATGCCCTGCTGGGTTGCACCTGGCTGATCATGAAAACCGAAGGCAAGTTGCAGGAGCAGATGCACAACCTGGCGCGGCCATTGGCCTTCGTGGTGTTGGCGGTGATCGGTATCGTCAGCCTGTGGACGCCCCTGTCGCACCCGGAAATCGCCTCGCGCTGGTTCACCTTGCCGAACCTGTTCTGGTTCCTGCCGGTGCCGATCCTGGTGTTGGTGACCATGTACGGGCTGATTCGCGCAGTGGCACGTAATGCCCATTACACGCCGTTCCTGCTGACGCTGGTGTTGATCTTCCTCGGCTACAGCGGCCTGGGGATCAGCCTGTGGCCAAATATCATCCCGCCATCAGTTTCGATCTGGGATGCCGCCGCACCGCCGCAGAGCCAGGGTTTCATGCTGGTGGGCACGTTGTTCATCATTCCGTTCATCCTGGGCTACACCTTCTGGAGCTACTACGTGTTCCGCGGCAAGGTCACCCATGAAGACGGTTACCACTAGGAGGGAGCGTCCCATGTCCGGCAAACCGACGTTGCACGAGATTGAACAGGCCGAGAAACAGCCGTTGTGGCGGCGCCTGGGGTGGTTGGCGATGATCTGGACCGGCAGCGTGCTGGCCCTGTTCATCGTGGCCAGCCTGATGCGCCTGTTCATGAACGCGGCCGGCTTGACCACGCACTGACATCCCAATCCGGGCCTCACGGCCCGGCTTTCAGCCCTGCCATTTGCACGAGTGGCAGGGTTTTTTTATTTGCGCGCTTTGATAATCACGAATTTTGGCGTGGTGGCGATTTGCTCGACACCCCGGAACAACCGGGCCAGTTTGGTGTGGTAGCCCAAGTGACGGTTGCCGACGATGTAAAGAGCACCGCCGACGACCAGGGTTTCCCGCGCCTGCTGGAACATGCGCCACGCGAGGAAATCGCCGACCACCTGTTGCTGATGGAAAGGCGGGTTGCAGAGCACCACGTCCAGCGACTGTGCCTCCTGGCCGGCCAGGCCGTCGCCTGCGCGTATCACCACATCGCGCTCACCCAGCGCGGCGCGCCAGTTCTCGGCGGCCGATTGCACCGCCATAAAGGACTCGTCCACCAAGGTGTAGTGCGCAGCAGGGTTTTGCAAAGCGCTGGCGATCGCCAACACACCGTTGCCACAACCCAGGTCGGCCACTCGGGCGTTGCCCAGGTTTTTCGGCAGGTGGGGCAGGAAGGCGCGGGTGCCGATATCCAGGCCTTCACGGCAGAACACGTTGGCGTGGTTGAGCAGTTCGATGGCCGGGGTGTCGAGGGCGTAGCGGGTGGGGTAGGGCGAGAGGGCGGTGGGCCGTTGGTCGACGGTCGCGATCAACAAGCGTGCCTTCTTGACCGCCAGTGAGGCGTGCATCGGCCCTATGTAGCGCTCCAGCAATTCCCCCGCAGCCCGTGGCAGGTGCTTGATCATCGCCCCGGCGATCACTTCGGCACCCGGTGCCAGCTGACCCTGCAGGCGGATCAACTGTTCCTCCAGTAATGCCAGGGTTTTCGGCACGCGGATCAGCACCCGGTCGAACGGCCCCATGGGCACCTGGCTGGCCGGGATGAACGGCACCGCATCAAACGTCTTGTCGTTGCGTACCAGGTTTTTTTCCAACCCCAGCGCGGCAAGAAACGAATCACCGCTGGAGGTCACTTGTACCTGCCCCTGGAGGCTGGCGGCCAAGGCGCCAAAGCTGTCATTGAGCACCAGCACGCGAGTGGTCGCCGCCGGTTGCTGCTGCGCCAGATAGTCGAGCAGGTATTCGTCGGCGGCATCGAAGGCTTGCAGCGGATCGTTATGTTGCTCGGGTTGGCGGATCAGATCGAGCTGGGCGAACGGGCTGTGGAGCAGGGGCATGGCGGGGGAGGCTCTGGGTGATCATCGGCGGAACCGTCTGAGTGAACTACGAGGTGACACCTGAAGGCGCCGCTCAACACTCAGAATGGGTCGTAAATGGTACTTTTTTTTGAGCCTGATGACATGTGGTGTTTCCGTGCCGGCTAAAACAACCCCGCTTTGGAGGCTCTGAGGACGGCGGCGATCTTGTTGTTGACCCCCAGTTTGTTGAACGTGCTTTTGATGTGAAAGCCTACGGTGCGCTCTGACAGGCACAGAATGGTCGCAATATCCCCGGCGGTCTTGCCCAAGGCTGACCATTTGAGTATTTCGGTCTCCCGAGGGGTCAGTTTGCAGCAGGGCGACGCACTGGGCTCATCGGTGTACTTGCGTGCAACCACCGAGTGCATTGCATGGCAAAGCCATAACACCTGGCCGGCTTTTTCATACAGCTCCTGCGGGCTCACTTCACCACTGCTGCGTGCAAGGGTCAGCATGCTGTAGACACCTTGGAAGTCGTGCACCGGCTGCGTCCAGGCACAATCCACACCAAACGTCTGGGCCAACGACCATAAGTTGGGTGAGGAGTCGAATGCCTTTTGCTCCCAGACAATAGGCAGTACACAGCGTTTACAGTGGGCAACAACAGGGTCGATGGGGAAGAAGTGCGCCTGTTGATACAGCTCGTTCCATTCCTTTGGGTAGTTATTGACTTGAATGGGTTTTGTTTGGTCGTCAGCGAGTTGGGTACTCATAGTAAAGGAACAGAATTGGAAGCCGAGTTCATTGGTACGGTTAAGGACCATGTCAAATACACTGGTAATCTCGTTTTCACCTTCCAGTTTGGGGAGCCGGGTATTGCGCCATTTCACCATTTGTAACTCTCCATGAATTTTGCGTGGCGTGGGTACGTCCTCCTCCCGACGCTGCACGAAAATTAGTGTAGGACATCGCCTACAGGGCCGTGGAAAAAATGTTCTGTTTAACTAGACGTGAGTTGGGTATTGTCTTGTACGGCTATTGCTGGCGTGTACAAGAATTTTTCTCCCCGATAACTTCTTTATGGAATTTAATGAGTTGTGGATAGTGTCAGACTGATGGCGCGTTGGGGCGCTGTTCCATCTGTCGTTAAAAGTTCGCTGGGCTAATAGCTAAATAGTTTGTTTGAACTAATGTGCCGTTATCGGCAACTGTTTTTGATATTGACAAAATCTGTACCGGTGCGCATTGCGACCCCTTCGGCAATGCCAGTACAAATCAGCGGTGTTTGCGCAGGCTGCTTTGAGGGACACTAGGGCTCTGTGCAAAACGGAGTTCCCCATGACGGCCAGTGCTGAGAAATTTACCCGCCAGACCTTGCTCGACGTGCAGTCGCTGACCCCCAGTCTGTTTACCCTGCGCACCACGCGCGACTCCGGCTTTCGGTTTACCGCCGGCCAGTTCGTGCGCTTGGGGGTGACCAAGGCGGATGGCAGCACCGTATGGCGCGCCTATTCCATCGTGTCTGCGCCCTTTGACGAGCACTTGGACTTTTTTTCGATTGTCGTCCCGGGGGGCGAATTCACCAGCGAGCTGAGCCGCTTGCAGGTGGGGGATACGCTGATGGTGGAGCGTCAGGCCACCGGCTTCCTGACCCTGAACCGCTTTGTGGATGGGCGTGATCTCTGGCTGCTGGGCACGGGGACCGGTGTGGCACCTTTTCTGTCGATGCTGCAGGACTTCGAAGTCTGGGAGAAATTTGAGCGTATCGTGCTGGTGTACAGCGCCCGCGAGGCCAAGGAGTTGGCCTACCAATCGTTGATCCACACCCTGGGCGAGCGGGAGTACCTGGCTGAGCACGCCCACAAGCTGACTTATATCCCCATTGTCACCCGTGAACAGCATCCGGGTGCGCTGAATGGGCGCATCACCACCTTGATCGAAAATGGTGAGCTGGAGCGTGCGGCCGGTGTCGAGTTAACCCCGGAACACTCTCGCGTACTGATCTGCGGTAACCCGCAAATGGTCGACGACACACGCCAATTGCTCAAGCAGCGCGATCTGCAACTGAGCCTGAGCCGTCGTCCGGGCCAGGTGGCCGTGGAAAACTACTGGTAGAAAAAAGGCGCCTCGAAGGGCGCCTTTGGGTTGCATCGGTTAAAGCGGCTTGTTGTTCTGAGCCTTGAGCAAGTCGCGGATCTCGGTGAGCAACTCTTCTTCTTTGGTCGGCGTCGGTGGCAAGGTTGGAGCCACCGCTTCTTCGCGCTTGAGACGATTGATGGCCTTCACCCCCATGAAGATCGCGAACGCGATGATCACAAAGTCGATGATGCTCTGGATGAACTTGCCATAGGCCAGTACCACCGCCGGAGCGCCGCCTTGTGCGGCCTTGAGTTGCACCGCCAGGTCCGCGAAGTCCACGCCACCGATCAGCAGGCCGATAGGAGGCATCACCACGTCGCCTACAAACGAGGAAACAATTTTACCGAAGGCGGCACCGATGATGATACCGACGGCCATGTCGACGACATTGCCTTTGACCGCGAAGGCCTTGAACTCACTGATCACGCCCATAGGTTATTCCTTGTTACAGATGAGAAGGGTGGAGGTCAGTGTAAGTCAGTCACAGCAGGCTTGCTTGACACAACTGTTAACACTGACGGCTTTTATCGACACATTAAATCGTAATTAGTTTGCAAAGTGCCATCAATCGCGCGCGAAATACGCCTGAATTCAGTGGTTTACCACATTATTTTCTTAATCGGCCCTGTGGCGTTTTTCTATTTATCTTCTGACTCCCAGGTCACTAGCCTCTGGCAAGCACAACTGAATGTGCACTAAAAAAACCAGAGGAAACCTTGATGAACACTCTCATTCGCCGCAAGCCGGTATCGGCGCGCAGTGCGCTGGCACTGGTGACCGCCAGCCTGCTTTCCCTCTCCGTGCAAGCCGCCAACCTGACCCGTGACAACGGTGCAGCCGTCGGTGACAACCAGAACTCACAAACCGCCGGCGCCAACGGCCCGGTACTGCTGCAAGACGTGCAATTGATTCAGAAACTGCAACGCTTCGACCGCGAGCGCATTCCGGAGCGTGTGGTACACGCCCGTGGCACCGGCGCCCATGGCACCTTCACGGTCACGGATAACCTCAGCGACCTGACCAAGGCCAAGGTGTTCGCCGCCGGTGAAACCACCCCCGTGTTTGTGCGCTTCTCTGCGGTGGTTCACGGCAACCATTCCCCGGAAACCCTGCGTGACCCACGTGGCTTCGCCACCAAGTTCTATACCGCCGAGGGTAATTGGGACCTGGTGGGCAATAACTTCCCGACGTTCTTCATTCGCGACGCCATCAAGTTCCCGGATATGGTCCACGCCTTCAAACCGGACCCACGCACTAACCTGGACGACGACTCACGCCGTTTTGACTTCTTCTCCCATGTACCGGAGTCCACCCGTACGTTGACCGAGTTGTACTCTGACTCCGGCACCCCGGCCAGTTACCGGGAAATGGACGGCAATGGCGTACATGCCTACAAGTTGATTAACGCCAAGGGTGAAGTGCACTACGTCAAGTTCCACTGGAAGAGCCTGCAAGGCATCAAGAACCTTGATCCCAAGCAAGTCACCGAAGTACAGGGCCGTGATTACAGCCATATGACCAATGACTTGGTCACCCATATCAATAAGGGCGATTTCCCCAAGTGGGATTTGTATGTGCAAGTGCTCAAGCCCGAAGACCTGGCGAAGTTTGATTTTGACCCGCTGGACGCCACCAAGATCTGGCCGAATGTACCGGAGCGCAAAGTCGGGCAAATGGTGCTGAACCGCAACCCGGCCAACGTGTTCCAGGAAACCGAGCAAGTCGCCATGGCCCCGGCCAACCTGGTACCCGGCATCGAGCCGTCGGAAGACCGCTTGCTGCAAGGTCGGGTGTTTTCCTATGCCGACACACAAATGTACCGCCTGGGGCCGAACGCCCTGCAACTGCCGATCAACGCCCCACGGGTGACCGTCAACAACGGTAACCAGGATGGCGCGATGAATACCGGCAAGACCACCACCGGTGTGAACTACCAGCCGAGCCGCCTGATGCCGCGGGAAGAGCCGCAAACCGCGCGCTACAGCCAGTCGGCGCTGTCGGGCAGCACTCAGCAGGCGAAGATCCAGCGTGAGCAGAACTTCAAGCAGGCCGGTGATCTGTACCGCTCCTACAGCAAGAAAGAACGTCAGGACTTGATCGACAACTTTGGCGGCTCCCTGGCCACCACCGATGACGAGAGCAAGCACATCATCCTGTCGTTCCTCTACAAAGCCGACCCGGAGTACGGCACCGGCGTGGCCAAGGTCGCCAAGGGTGATTTGGCGCGTGTGAAGGCGCTGGCTGAAAAACTGACTGACTGATCCGTTGGTTCCGATCGACGCTCCCTGGGGCGTCGATCTCTGACAGGAGAACCCTATGCGAATTTCCATCGGTTTGCTGATGGCCATGCTGGCGTTTGTCGCCCATGCCGAATCCCCTGAACCGGCGGCACTCAAGGCGCAGCTTCAGGATTATTACTTTGACGCCGCCCGCCGTGGCGACCTCGACATGCTCAATACCTTTATCGAGTCCGGCTACAGCCTCAATACGCAGGACGACAAGGGTTACACCGCGCTGATCCTCGCCGCCTACCACGGCCAGGGCCCGTTCGTGGAACGTTTGCTCAACGCCGGCGCCGACGCCTGTGTGCAGGACAAACGCGGCAACACCGCGCTGATGGGCGCGATCTTCAAGGGCGAACTTAAAATCGCCCAGCGCCTGCTGGCCACCGACTGCAACCCCGACCAACGCAATGGCGCCGGGCAGACCGCGGCCATGTACGCCGGCTTGTTCAAGCGCGTCGAGTTGCTGGATGCGCTGAAAGCCAAAGGCGCTGATCTCAACGCCGAGGACCCGATCGGCAACAGTGCTTCACGATTGGCCAGTGGTGAAATCCGGACCCCGGCGCCGCGCTGAGCTATCATCGCGGTTTTTCGGTTGGAGGTTCTCAAATGGCAAAGGCCAAGCGCATGTACGGCTGCACGGAGTGCGGCGCGACCTTTCCCAAGTGGGCCGGCCAGTGCAGCGAGTGCGGCGCGTGGAATACCCTGACTGAAACCATGATCGAAAGCGGCGGTGCGGCGGCGCCTGCCGGGCGTGCCGGCTGGACCGGGCAACAGGCGCAGATCAAGACGCTGGCCGAGGTCAGTGTCGAGGAGATCCCGCGGTTCTCCACGGCATCCGGTGAGCTGGACCGCGTGCTCGGCGGCGGCCTGGTGGATGGCTCGGTGGTGTTGATCGGTGGCGACCCGGGCATCGGCAAGTCGACCATCCTGCTGCAAACCCTGTGCAGCATCGCCAGCCGCATGCCGGCGCTGTACGTCACTGGCGAAGAGTCGCAACAGCAAGTGGCCATGCGGGCCCGGCGGCTCGGTTTGCCCCAGGACCAACTGCGGGTGATGACCGAGACCTGCATCGAAAGCATCATTGCCACGGCCCGTCTCGAAAAGCCCAAGGTCATGGTGATCGACTCGATCCAGACCATTTTCACCGAACAACTGCAATCGGCGCCGGGCGGGGTGTCCCAGGTGCGCGAAAGCGCGGCGCTGCTGGTGCGTTATGCCAAGCAGAGCGGTACGGCGATCTTCCTGGTCGGCCATGTGACCAAGGAAGGGGCGCTGGCGGGGCCACGAGTACTTGAGCACATGGTCGACACCGTGCTGTATTTCGAAGGCGAATCCGATGGTCGTCTGCGTTTGTTGCGGGCGGTGAAGAACCGCTTTGGCGCGGTCAACGAACTCGGTGTGTTCGCGATGACCGACAGGGGGTTGAAAGAAGTCTCCAACCCGTCGGCAATTTTTCTGACGCGTGCCCAGGAAGAAGTCCCGGGAAGCGTGGTGATGGCAACGTGGGAAGGCACTCGCCCGATGCTGGTGGAGGTCCAGGCGCTGGTGGATGACAGCCACTTGGCCAACCCGCGACGGGTCACCCTCGGCCTGGATCAGAATCGCCTGGCGATGCTCCTGGCGGTATTGCACCGTCACGGCGGTATTCCCACCCATGACCAGGACGTGTTCCTCAACGTGGTCGGCGGGGTCAAGGTACTGGAAACCGCCTCCGACCTGGCGTTGATGGCGGCGGTGATGTCCAGCCTGCGCAACCGGCCATTGCCCCATGACCTGCTGGTGTTCGGCGAAGTCGGCCTGTCTGGCGAAGTACGCCCGGTGCCCAGTGGCCAGGAGCGCTTGAAGGAAGCTGCCAAGCATGGTTTCAAGCGCGCTATCGTGCCCAAGGGCAACGCGCCTAAAGAGTCGCCGGCAGGTTTGCAAATTATTGCTGTCACGCGCCTGGAGCAGGCGTTGGACGCACTGTTCGAATAAATCGGGAAGGGACGCTATGCAACGATTGAGTTACCCGGGCCTCGCGGCCCTGTTTGTCCTGCTGGTCGGCGCACCCGCCATGGCCTGGGCTGTGGAGCTACCGGCCGGTTACCGCCTGGCGCAGACGCTGACGATCGAAGAGGGCCGTCAGTTGCAGGTGCTGGAAGACCAGCGCATCAGCCCGCAGCTGCACAAGGACAGTTGGGGCAACGGGCAGCTTGAAGACTCGTTTGACGAGCCTGGCGACCTGGTCGACAACCCGCTGCTTGAAGCCCGCGTGCGGCTGGTGTCGGCTGCCGGTGAGGAGATCGCGCAGCAGGACCTGGGCTACCCGTTGGCCAAGGTCAAGAAAGCTGCGCTCAACGGGCTGCCCGAACCTGTGTATTTTTTGATCGTTGATCAAACCGCGCCGATGGGCACCTACAGCGGCCCGGCCACCCAACTGTTGCAGCCGGCTACACAGCAACTCAAGCCGATGAGCTACAAGAATGCCGAGGGCAAAGTCCAGCCGTTGACCCTGGCCCACACGGGCAAGGCGGCCTGGAAAGTGGCTCATCCGGCCAGCGGCGGGCCGGATGAGCTATTGCAGGTGTCATGCTTCATGGAGGGCGAGGGTGAAGGTGAAGAGGATGATTTCACCACCCGTTATCAGACTTATCGCTTTGTCGACGGGCAATGGCAGAGCACTTCAAGCCAGAAACAGGGTTACTGGGACACGGAAAGCGACTTCCCGGCACGAACCGCATTTCCCTGAGGGATCACACTTCCAGTAAGGCGCCGAGTTCGCGCTCGAGTTCTTCCGGGTCACCCAGGTTCAGCTCGATCAGCCGGCGCAGATGGCTGATCGACTCCAGGTCGATTTCCTTGCACACAAACCCTAATTGGTCGTCGCCATCGTGGGCCAGTTTCACCTGCATCTTGATGTGCGCCTTTGGGTCCAGGCGGATATCGACCTCGAACGGTAATGCCTTGTTACCCTTCCAGGCTTCGGGTCGTTTTATTGCCAAACCCTTCAGTGACAAGTCCACTAATTTAACCGGCCATTCGTGGCCGTTTTGCCGAAGTTCGGTCACAGCGTCCATTGCGATCCGGCGGAAGCAGCGACGTTCAGGCGGGTGTTCGGTCATGGTGAATCCCTCTGTGGATAGAAGCAGTGTAGCCCTGCGCCATCATCGGGCGTGGTTTTCTGCTTTTTTTGCCATTGCAAGGCTCTAGACCAACGTAGGGGGGTGGTCTTTGAAGCCAACAGCGCTAAACTCGGGGTGGCTGTCCTTCTGTCCACCCTGGCTGGAATATAAAAATGAAAAATAATAATAGCCTGCTACGCCACCTACCCTGGCTGGTGCTGGCAATTGTAGGAGCGTGCGCCCTGGGCGTAGTGGCCTTGCGCCGCGGCGAGGCGATCAACGCCTTGTGGATTGTGGTCGCGGCGGTGGCCATTTATCTGGTTGCCTATCGCTACTACAGCTTGTTCATCGCTAATAACGTGATGCAACTCGATTCACGGCGGGCCACCCCCGCAGTGCTCAACAATGACGGTCTGGACTATGTGCCGACCAACAAACATATTCTGTTCGGTCACCACTTCGCGGCGATTGCCGGTGCAGGCCCGCTGGTCGGTCCGGTGTTGGCGGCGCAAATGGGCTACCTGCCCGGCACCCTGTGGCTGATTGCCGGTGTGGTACTGGCCGGTGCGGTGCAGGACTTCATGGTGCTGTTCCTGTCCACCCGTCGCAATGGCCGTTCGCTGGGCGACATGGTCCGCGAAGAGATGGGCCGCATCCCGGGAACCATCGCGCTGTTCGGCTGCTTCCTGATCATGATCATCATCCTCGCGGTGCTGGCGCTGATCGTCGTCAAGGCACTGGCCGAGAGCCCATGGGGCATCTTCACGGTGATGGCGACCATCCCGATCGCGATGTTCATGGGCGTGTACATGCGCTACATCCGCCCGGGCCGCATTGGTGAGATCTCGATCCTCGGGGTGTTGCTGCTGCTGGGTTCGATCTGGCTGGGCGGGCAGATCGCGGCCGACCCGGTCTGGGCCAAAGCCTTTACCTTCACCGGTATCCAGATCACCTGGATGCTGATCGGCTACGGTTTCGTCGCTGCGGTGCTGCCAGTGTGGCTGATCCTCGCGCCACGTGACTACCTGTCGACCTTCCTGAAAATCGGCACCATCATCGCCCTGGCAATCGGCATCCTGGTCACCATGCCAGAGCTGAAAATGCCGGCCCTGACCCAATTCATCGACGGCACCGGCCCGGTCTGGAAGGGCGGCCTGTTCCCGTTCCTGTTCATCACCATCGCCTGTGGCGCGGTGTCGGGTTTCCACGCACTGATTTCCTCGGGCACCACGCCCAAGCTGCTGGATAACGAAACCAACGCCCGCTACATCGGTTACGGCGGCATGTTGATGGAGTCGTTCGTGGCGATCATGGCCATGGTTGCCGCCTCGGTGATCGAGCCAGGCGTGTACTTTGCCATGAACAGCCCGGCTGCCGTGGTCGGTGGTGATGTGATGGCCGTGGCGCAAACCGTCAGCAGCTGGGGCTTTGCGATTACGCCCGAGGCGCTGCAGGCCGTGGCCCACGACATTGGTGAAACCACCATCCTGGCCCGTGCCGGTGGTGCGCCGACCCTGGCGGTGGGTATCGCGCAGATCCTGCACAGCGTACTGCCGGGTGAAAACACCATGGCGTTCTGGTACCACTTTGCGATCCTGTTCGAAGCGTTGTTCATCCTCACGGCCGTCGACGCGGGCACCCGTGCCGGTCGCTTCATGCTGCAGGACCTGCTGGGCTCCTTCGTGCCGGCGCTCAAACGCACCGAATCCTGGACCGCCAACCTGATCGCCACCGCAGGGTGCGTAGCGATGTGGGGTTACTTGCTGTACCAAGGCGTGATCGACCCACTGGGCGGCATCAACACCTTGTGGCCGCTGTTCGGTATCTCCAACCAGATGCTCGCGGGTATCGCGCTGATGCTGGGCACTGTGGTGCTGATCAAGATGAAGCGCCAACGCTACATCTGGGTCACCCTGCTGCCGGCGGTATGGCTGCTGATCTGCACGACCACCGCAGGCTTCATCAAGCTGTTCGACGCGAACCCGGCGATCGGTTTCCTGTCGCTGGCCAAGAAGTACAGCGATGCCCTGGCGAACGGCCAGATCCTGGCCCCGGCCAAGAGCATCGACCAGATGCAGCACGTGATCTACAACGCCTACACCAACGCAACGCTGACGGCGCTGTTCCTGTTTGTGGTGTTCAGTATCCTGTTCTATGCGCTCAAGGTGGGTGTCGCCGCCTGGGGCAACAAGGAACGTACGGATAAAGAAGCCCCATTCCAGGCTGTACCAGACGCGTAATCGAGGGTTGCAATCATGTTCAATGACATCAGTCGCCTCGGTAAATACCTCGGTCAGGCCGCGCGCCTGATGGTCGGCATGCCCGACTACGACACTTACGTCGAGCATATGCAAACCAAACACCCGGACAAACCGGTGATGGACTACAAGGCGTTCTTCCGGGAACGCCAGGAGGCCCGTTACGGTGGCAAGGGTGGGCCCAAGTGCTGCTGACCCGTTAGCGCGGGTTGGCGGTTTTCTACTGTGGGAGGGGGCTTGCTCCCGATAGCGGTGTGACAGTCGACGAATGTGTTAACTGAAGCACTGCTATCGGGAGCAAGCCCCCTCCCACATTTGTTTATGTATTGCTTCAGGAGAATTGCGCTTGTCCTCTCCCATTCCGGTCACGGTCCTCAGCGGTTTCCTGGGCGCCGGCAAGACCACCTTGCTGCGGCACCTGCTAAAAGCCGAGCACGGCCTGAAAATCGCCGTGATCGAAAACGAATTCAGCAACGCCGGTATCGACACCCAACTCCTGGGTGATGAGCCGGTGCAAGTCATGACCCTGTCGAACGGCTGCGTGTGCTGCACCATCCACACCGACCTGACCAAAGCCCTGTACCTGCTGCTTGAACGCCTGGACAGCGGTGAGATCGCCTTCGACCGCCTGGTGATCGAATGCACCGGCCTGGCCGACCCCGCGCCCGTGGCCCAGACGTTTTTCATCGACGAAGAACTGCGCGAGCGCTACATCCTCGACGGCATCATCACCCTGGTGGACGCCGCCCATGCCGAACATCACCTGACCCAGACCATCGCCCAGGCGCAGATCGGTTTCGCCGATCGCCTGTTGGTGAGCAAGCGTGATTTGGTGGATGACGCGACGTTTGACGCCCTGAGCCAGCGCCTGACCCGCATCAACCGCCGTGCGCCGATTCGTGTGGTGGACCATGGCGCCATCGATCTGGCCGAACTGCTCGATGTGCGCGGTTTCAACCTCAACGCCGGCATGACACTGCGCCCGGTGAGTGCCGCGCCTTCCATCGACCGCATCTCAAGCCTGGTGCTGCGCACCGACCAGCCGCTGGATATCGATCGTCTCAGCGCGTTCATGAACGAGTTGCTCGAAGATCACGGCAAGCAACTGCTGCGCTACAAAGGCGTGCTGAACATTGCCGGGGAGGATCGACGCCTGGTGTTCCAGGGCGTGCTCAAGCTGTACGGGTTCGATTGGGATACCGAATGGGCCGAGGGCGAGGCGCGGGAGAGTGTGATCGTGTTCATTGCCGATGAGTTGCCGGAACAGAAGATTCGCGACGGGTTCCAGCAGGTTTACCAATCCTGACTTGAAATACAGGCAACTGTGGGAGGGGGCTTGCTCCCGATGACGGGGTGCCAGGCAGTTATCTATCACTGACATACCGCCAATCGGGAGCAAGCCCCCTCCCACAGTTGATGGCATTTCATATTCAAATTGGCATAAAAAAACCCGGCTCTGGAGCCGGGCTTCTTATTCAAACCACTGCAATCAAGCGCCGTATACCGGCAGCTTTTTGCAGATGGCTTTGACCTTCTCACGGACCGCGTCGATCACGGCTTCGTTGTTCAGGTCAGCCAGGATGTCGCAGATCCAGCCGGCCAGTTCCTGGCACTCTGCTTCCTTGAAGCCACGAGTGGTCACAGCCGGGGTGCCGAAGCGCAGGCCGGAGGTGACGAACGGCGAACGTGGGTCGTTCGGTACCGAGTTCTTGTTCACGGTGATGAAGGCTTTGCCCAGGGCAGCGTCAGCATCTTTACCGGAAATGTCCTGCTTGATCAGCGACAGCAGGAACAGGTGGTTTTCAGTACCGCCGGATACCACGTCAAAGCCGCGGTCGATAAACACTTTGGCCATGGCCTGGGCGTTTTTCACCACTTGTTGCTGGTAAGCCTTGAACTCAGGCTGCAGGGCTTCCTTGAAGCAGATCGCCTTGGCCGCGATCACGTGCTCCAGCGGGCCACCCTGGGCGCCTGGGAAGACGGCGGAGTTCAGCTTCTTCTCGATGTCGGCGTTGGCGCGAGCCAGGATCAGGCCGCCACGTGGACCGCGCAGGGTCTTGTGGGTGGTGGTGGTGACCACATCAGCGTAAGGCACTGGGTTCGGGTAGACGCCTGCGGCGACCAGGCCCGCCACGTGGGCCATGTCGACGAACAGGTAAGCGCCGACTTTGTCAGCGATAGCGCGGAAGCGTGGGAAATCCAGGATCTGCGAGTAGGCAGAGAAACCGGCCACGATCATTTTCGGCTTGTGTTCAACCGCCAGGCGCTCGACTTCGTCGTAGTCGATCAGGCCGTTGGCATCGATACCGTATTGAACGGCGTTGTACAGCTTGCCGGAGGAGGAAACGCTGGCGCCGTGGGTCAGGTGACCGCCGTGGGCCAGGCTCATGCCCAGGATGGTGTCGCCGCCTTGCAGCAGGGCCAGGTACACCGCGCTGTTGGCTTGGGAGCCGGCGTGCGGCTGGACGTTGGCGTAATCGGCACCGAACAGTTCTTTGGCGCGATCAATCGCCAACTGCTCGACCACGTCGACGTACTCGCAACCACCGTAGTAGCGCTTGCCTGGGTAGCCTTCGGCGTATTTGTTGGTCAGAACCGAACCTTGAGCCTCCATCACCGCAGGGCTGGTGTAGTTTTCCGAAGCGATCAGCTCAATGTGCTCTTCCTGGCGCTGAGCTTCTTGCTCCATGGCGGCGAAGAGATCGGCGTCGTACTTGGCAATAGTCAAATCACGGCTGAACATGGCGGTCCTCAAGGATCGGGGGGCAGAAAAGGAAGGCATTCTAACTCAATGGGTTTTAGATGGCATATGAAAGGACATCATGTCGCGGACAAGTGGGGCTCATCCACGGATCAGCGGTGCCATTGTGTGGGAGGGGGCTTGCTCGCGATGAGGCCAGTTCAGTCGAACATGAACAGCGCATCATTGCTGAACTGCGCCTCGAACCGGTTGGCCGGCATCGGCCGCCCAAACAGATAACCCTGCACCTCATCACAGCCATGCTCACGCAGGAAGTCCAGTTGCTCATGGGTTTCCACGCCTTCAGCGATTACCGCCAGGTTCAGGCTGTGGGCCATGGCGATAATGGCGCGGGCAATCTGGGCATCCTGTTCGCCTGACGGCAGGCCGTCGACAAAGGTACGGTCGATCTTCAGTACGTCGATGGGAAACTGCTTGAGGTAATTGAGCGACGAATAGCCGGTGCCGAAGTCATCCACCGCAATGCTCAGGCCCAGGTTTTTCAGGCCGGCGAGGATTTGCAGGGCTTCGTTGACCTCGCGCATCAGGATACTTTCGGTCAGCTCCAGCTCCAGGCACGCCGGCGGCAGGCCCGTGTCCTTGAGGATGGTGGCGATGCGTTCACCCAACTGGCCATCCGAGAACTGCCGCGCCGAGATGTTCACCGAGACTTTGGGCACCCGTACCTTGTTGTGGTGCCAGGTCTTGAGTTGACGGCAGGCTTCACTGAGCACCCAGTCGCCCACATCCACCACCAGGCCCAACTCTTCCAGCACCGGGATAAAGTCCCCCGGTGGCACCAGGCCGCGACGGGGGTGGCGCCAGCGCAACAGGGCCTCGGCGCCCGTCAGGCGTTTGCCGTCGCCGCTGAATTGCGGTTGGTAGTAAAGCACGAATTCGTTCTGCTCCAGGGCGTGGCGCAAGTCGCTTTCCAGCTCCAGGCGCTCCAGGGCGCTGGCGTTCATGTCGGCCTGGTAGAACTGGAAGTTGTTCTTGCCGCGCTCCTTGGCGTGATACATCGCGGTGTCGGCGTTTTTCATCAGCTGGCTCAGCTCGTTGCCGTCCTGCGGGCTCAAGGCGATACCAATACTGGCGGTCACGAAAAACTCGCGGCCTTCCAGTACAAAAGGCCGCACCAGGCTGGCGAGAATCTGCTCGGCCACCGTGATCGCACGGTTCAACGCCATCTCACGGCTGACCCGCGGTTGCAGGAGCAAGGTGAACTCGTCGCCGCCCATGCGTGCCACGGTGTCGTCCTCGGCGACACAGCCCAGCAGGCGGGTGGCCATCTCCTTGAGCATGCGGTCGCCGGCGGCGTGGCCGAGGGAGTCGTTGATCGGCTTGAAACGGTCGAGATCGAGGAACATCAGCACCACCCACGACTTTTGCCGCTCGGCCGACTGCAACGCGGTGTGCAGGCGGTCCTGGAACAGCGTGCGGTTGGGCAGGTGGGTCAGGGCGTCGTAATACGCCAGGCGGTGGATGCGTTGTTCGCTGGCCTTGCGCTCGCTGATATCACTGAAGAAACACACGTAGCTGGCCAGGTCGCCTTCATCGTCGAACACGGCGGTAATGCCGACCCAGGCCGGATAATGTTCGCCGTTGCGACGCTTGAGCCACACTTCGCCTTCCCAGGTGCTGTGCTGGTGCAACTGCTTGAGCACGTAGCGCAGGTGAGCTTCCTGTTGTTCGTCGACGGTGAGCATGTTGGGCAACTGGTCGAGCACATCCGCCACGTCATACCCGCTGACCCGGCTGAACGCCTCGTTGGCCTGCACGATATAGCCCGCCGGGTCGGTAATCAGGATCGCCGACGTCGAGTGTTCGAATACCGTGGCCGCCATGCGCAGGTCTTTCTCCGCGCGGCGTTGCTGGCTGATATCGCGGCCCACGCCGAGGATGCCTTCGAACGCGCCGTGCTCATCCCACACCAGCACCAGGCGCAACTCGATCGGCACCTTGCGGCCATCGGCGCGCAGGCAGTCGAACAGGAACAACTGGGTCTGTACCTCATCGCGCAGGGTATTCAGTGCGTCGGCATCACCCAGGGCACGGCTGACTTGCTCCATCAGGGTATAAATGCCGGTCAATTGCTGCGGGTTGGCGATAATCGACTGCCAGCCGTTCTTGAACACCCAGTCCACGTCATACCCGAGCACGGCGTTGACCGACGGGCTGATGTAGTTGAGGGCCAGTTGGCTGTCGGTGGAGCAGATCACGTCACTGATGCTCTCGGCCAGCATGCGGTAGCGTTGCTCGCTGTCGCGCAGGGATTCGCTGGCTTCGATCTGGTCGGTAATGTCCTTGGCCACGCCGATGATCCGCGTGACCACTGCGCTCTTGTCGCGTGCCAGGGCTTGCTCGCGGATATCGAAGCGCCGCCACTGGTTATTGCGATGGCGAAAGCGCAGCTGGCATTGCAATTGGGTCGAATAACCGGCCTGGCGCTGTTGCTGGCGCAGGTCGTGGTAGTACTCGGCGTCTTCGGGGTTCAGCAGGATTTCCCAGAAATACTCACCCATTTGCTGCAGTTCGGCCTTGTTGTAGCCCAGGGTGTGGCCCAAATGGTGGTTGCTGAAGATCATGCGCTGGCTGATGACGTCCTGCACATACAGGTGATCGGGCACGGTGCGCACCACGTCCGACCAGAAGCTTTCGCGCTCCACCAGCGACAGCTCGATCAGCTTGCGGCTGGTGATATCGCTGATGCTCAGGATCACCGCATTAAAATCGTCCTGCTGCTCCGGCAGGCGCATGACCAGCCACAGGTATTGCTCGTTGCCGGCCAGGTCCTTGCAGCGGATTTCCAGCTCCAGCTGGTTCTGGTGAGTGCGCAACGCTTCGAGTATCTGGTGGCCGATGGACGTGGCGTTGTCCGGGCAGTCATTGATCAACCGCTGCCAGGCTTCCTCGCAGGACGACACATTGAGCAGGCGCACCGCAACCTGGTTGACCTCGGTGATGCGTAACTCTTTGAGCAACTGCTTGTGCCCGTGGGGGTTGTCTTGCAGCCAAAGATTCAGTTGCTCGCGGGTCTGCAGGTAGGGCTTGTCAAAAAAGCTGTTGAGGCCCGACAAGTCCAGCACGCACAGGGCCACGCCGGTGCCTTCGAAAATGTCCTGATAGCGCCGCCGGCCTTCATGCACCTGGCGTTGGCGGCGGCGCATGTTCAGCAGCACGATCACCGGCACCAGCGAGAAGGCCAGGCCCAGCAGGCATTTGCCGATAAACGCCGGCAGCAGTTGCTCCAGCACCGCACTGCGGTCGAACAGCCCGCGCAATTGCCAGTCGCTTTTGCTCAAGGGCGTGACCAGCACGCTTTTATCCAACTCGTCCGGGGTCAGCGCAGCAGGCCAGTGAGCCGGCATTCCACTGTCACGGCTGACTACGCGCTGGTTCAGGCGGTTTTCAATCGCCCACATCGGGCGCGGGCCCTGGCCGTCCTGGGGCGTGAGGTTGGTCAGGTAGCTGGGGGCCAGGCGCAAGGCCCAATACACCTTCGAGCCGCCGCTGGGCTGGTGCAGCAGCAGATAAATGAGGGTGCCGTCCTTGTTGTTGCTCAGGTAATAGGACTGGGAATGGCTGCGCTTGACCAGTTCTTCCAGCCAGGCGCCGTCCTGGCTGTCACTGGCGGTATCGCTGATCATCGCGCCGCTGGGCGCGAGCAGGGCGAAGCTGCGCAGCTCCGGCAAGGAGCGCTGTAAGCTGCGCATCAAGGCCTGTTGCTGCTCGGGAGTGCTTGGCGGCTCGACAATGGGCAGCAGGTTGAGAGCGATCTGCGCGCTCAGGGCCATGTTCAGGCTGATCTGTTCAGCCAGGTCGGCACTGTAATCGATGGTGTACTGCTGCTGGTTTTTCTGGTTTTGCTGCAGTTGGTCCAGCAACTGCCAGAACAATAGGGCGAGCAGCATGAGGACAAGCGTCGCCAACGCGCCTTTGAGGGTGCCGTGCAGGGGCGCTCCCGGCGCAATATGAGCGGCGCGCAAGGGAATTGGCGGCGTGACTTTGGACAAGCTGTGATCCTGCGGTTTGGCTGGACTGGCGCGCGACGTGCACTATAAGCCGGACGCCCGAAGGGCGGCTAGCATGCCTTGAGTTGTGGCAAAGTGCCAGTCCCGCTTGGCTGGACTGACCAAGCGCATTGAGGTAGCTTTGCCGGTTACGCGGGGGCGTTCCAGCCCCAGACATTCAGGCTTTTTCCGCACGCAGGCATTGATTTCCGTCAACGGCCCGCGTGGCGCATGGCCTGCACGGGCTTCGCCCGCTTAATCCATCAGTCACTGACGCTAGGTTTACCATGGCTCAATACGTCTTCACCATGCATCGGCTGGGAAAAGTTGTTCCGCCGAAGCGGGAAATCCTGAAAAACATTTCGCTGTCCTTCTTCCCTGGCGCCAAGATCGGCGTGCTCGGCCTCAACGGTTCGGGTAAGTCCACGCTGCTGAAAATCATGGCCGGCGTCGACACCGAGTTCGAAGGCGAAGCCCGCCCGATGCCGGAACTGAACATTGGCTACCTGCCGCAGGAGCCGCAACTGGACCCGGCCAAGACCGTACGTGAAGTGGTCGAAGAGGCCGTCAGCGTTATCAAGGACGCCCAGGCGCGCCTGGACGAGGTCTACGCCGCTTACGCCGAACCGGATGCCGATTTCGACAAGCTTGCCGCCGAACAGGCCAAGCTCGAAGCCATCCTGCAGGCGGGTGACGGTCATAACCTGGAGCGCCAGCTGGAAGTCGCCGCCGATGCGCTGCGCCTGCCGGCGTGGGACGCCAAGGTCGAACACCTGTCTGGTGGTGAAAAACGTCGCGTGGCCCTGTGCCGCCTGCTGCTGTCGGCGCCCGACATGCTGCTGCTCGACGAACCGACCAACCACCTGGATGCCGACTCCGTCGCCTGGCTGGAACACTTCCTTCACGATTTCCCGGGCACCGTGGTTGCGATCACGCACGACCGCTACTTCCTGGACAACGTTGCCGGCTGGATTCTGGAGCTCGACCGCGGCGCCGGTATTCCTTACGAGGGCAACTACTCTGGTTGGCTGGAAGCCAAGTCCGAGCGTCTGGCCGCCGAATCCAAGCAGCAATCGGCCCACGAAAAAGCCATGAAGGAAGAACTGGAATGGGTGCGCAAAGGCGCCAAGGCCCGCCAGTCCAAATCCAAGGCTCGTCTGCAACGCTTTGAAGAAATGCAATCGCAGGAATTCCAGAAGCGCAGCGAGACCAACGAGATCTACATCCCGGCCGGCCCGCGCCTGGGTGACAAGGTCATCGAATTCAAGAACGTCACCAAAGGCTATGGCGACCGCGTGTTGATCGACAACCTGTCGTTCTCCATGCCAAAAGGCGCGATCGTCGGTGTTATTGGCGGTAACGGTGCGGGTAAGTCCACGCTGTTCCGCATGCTGATGGGCAAGGAGACACCGGACTCCGGCAGCATCGAGATCGGCGAAACCGTGCAGCTTGCCTGTGTGGACCAAAGCCGCGACGACCTCGACGGCAGCAAGACCGTGTTCCAGCAGATCTCCGACGGCTCCGACCAGATCCGCATCGGCAACTATGAAATCCCGTCGCGTACCTACGTGGGGCGCTTCAACTTCAAGGGCGGTGACCAGCAGAAGTTCGTCAAGGACCTGTCGGGTGGTGAGCGCGGTCGCTTGCACTTGGCCCTGACCCTGAAAGAGGGCGGCAACGTGCTGCTGCTCGACGAACCGTCCAACGACCTCGACGTTGAAACCCTGCGTTCCCTGGAAGAAGCCCTGCTGGACTTCCCGGGCGCCGCCATTGTGATCTCTCACGACCGGTGGTTCCTTGACCGCGTCGCGACCCACATCCTGGCGTACGAAGATGACTCCCAAGCGGTGTTCTTCGAAGGCAACTACACCGAGTATGAAGCGGACCGTAAAAAGCGCCTGGGCGAAGCAGCTGCCCAGCCGCACCGTGTGCGGCACAAGAAACTGGCCTGATTTGGCTGGTGGATATAAGAACGGAGCCTTCGGGCTCCGTTTTTTTTTACCTTCATCCGGGAGACCGAGGTGGCTTCGTTCGCGAGCAAGCCCGCTCCCACATACGACCGCATTCCAAAGTCTGGAACCCAATCAAGTGTGGGAGGGGGCTTGCTCCCGATAGCTCTCCAACTGTTGGTGCGTGCCTCAGGTTGAAATCACTTTTTTGGTGCAAATAAGCCCAGTTATTTATATTCAATGCACCATTTAAATTCACAAAGGCGACATTTTGCGCTTTTCAGGTGCGATATGAATTGTTAAGGTCCGGGTCAAATCGACCCTGATTACAATAAAATTGCCGAGACTTTTCATGATCGAATCCGTCGAATCCTTCCTCGCTCGCCTCAAGAAACGCGACCCCGACCAGCCGGAATTTCACCAAGCCGTGGAAGAGGTCCTACGCAGCCTGTGGCCGTTTCTTGAAGCCAATCCCCACTACCTGACGTCGGGCATTCTCGAGCGCATCTGTGAGCCGGAACGCGCCATTACCTTCCGGGTGTCTTGGGTGGATGATCACGGCAAGGTCCAGGTCAATCGCGGGTTCCGCATCCAGATGAACAGTGCCATCGGCCCCTATAAAGGCGGCTTGCGTTTTCACCCGTCGGTGAACCTCGGCGTACTGAAATTCCTCGCCTTCGAACAGACCTTCAAAAACTCCCTGACCTCGTTGCCCATGGGCGGCGGCAAAGGCGGCTCGGACTTCGACCCGAAAGGTAAGAGCGATGCCGAAGTCATGCGTTTCTGCCAGGCTTTCATGAGCGAGTTGTACCGCCATATCGGCGCTGACGTGGACGTACCCGCCGGCGATATCGGCGTGGGCGCGCGTGAAATCGGCTTCCTGTTCGGCCAGTACAAACGCCTGAGCAACCAGTTCACCTCCGTGCTGACCGGCAAGGGCATGACCTACGGCGGCAGCCTGATCCGACCTGAAGCCACCGGTTTCGGTTGCGTGTACTTCGCCGAAGAAATGCTCAAGCGCGACGGCCAGCGCGTTGAAGGCAAGCGCGTGGCCATCTCGGGTTCCGGCAACGTCGCGCAATACGCGGCGCGTAAGGTGATGGACCTGGGCGGCAAGGTGATTTCCCTGTCCGACTCCGAGGGCACTCTGTACGCCGAAAGCGGTTTGACCGAGGCGCAATGGTCGGCACTGCTGGAGCTGAAAAACGTGCAGCGCGGTCGCATCAGTGAGCTGGCTGAACGCTTCGGCCTGGAATTCCGTAAGGGTAAAACCCCTTGGGAACTGGCCTGCGATATTGCCCTGCCGTGTGCCACCCAGAACGAACTCGACGCCGAGGCCGCCCGTACCCTGCTGCGCAACGGCTGCCTCTGCGTCGCTGAAGGTGCCAACATGCCGACCACGCTGGAGGCAGTGGATCTCTTCATCGACGCGGGCATCCTGTTTGCGCCGGGCAAGGCGTCCAATGCCGGTGGCGTGGCCGTGAGTGGCCTGGAAATGTCGCAGAACGCCATGCGCCTGTTGTGGACCGCCGGTGAAGTGGACAGCAAGCTGCACAACATCATGCAGTCGATCCATCACGCCTGCGTGCACTACGGCGAAGAAAACGGCCGGGTCAACTACGTGAAGGGCGCGAACATCGCAGGCTTCGTGAAAGTGGCCGACGCGATGCTGGCCCAAGGCATCGTCTAAGCCTCGGGCTCGATACGCATCACTTCGATCAACTGATCGCCGACGGGGCGCTTCCACAGCACCTCGTCGCCCACTTGGGCGCCCAGCAATGCGCGGCCCAGCGGCGAGCCCCAATTGATCAAATGGGCGTGGGCATCGGCCTGGTCTTCTCCGACCAGTTGAATGCGCTGCTGCTCGTCTTGCTCATTGGCAAAGGTCACCCAACTGCCGATCTGCACCTTGTCGGTCGACAAGGCGGGAGGCACCACCTGAGCGCTCTGAACGCGTTGGTTGAAGTAACGCAAATCCCGCTCAAGGTCGGCCTGGCGCTGTTTGTCGGCCTGCTCGCCCTTGGCGGCTTCGGCGCTGTACGCGTGCTGCAATTGCGCAACCCTGGCCTGCAACTGCGCCAGCCCTTGAGCGGTAAGGCGATTGGGCTGGCCGCTGACCTGACGCTCAACCGGCTGGTCGGCCTGGGCGGCGGCGTTGTCTTCATTAACAAAAGCTCGGCTCATGACATTCTCCCTCTATGGAGCTTGGGCCATGTTCGCCGCGCTTTAGTTTCGGCGGATGTCTGAAAGCGACCTATTGCGAGCGATAAGCCCGGGCGGCGTCGCGGTCCTTTTCCTGCTGCCAGGCGCGCTCACGCTCGTCCCAGTGGTTGTCCTTGTAGTCACGCAGCTCTTCGTTCTCACGCATGGCCTTGCACTGGCGAAAGCCATCTTCCCAACCCGCGGCGTATTCGCGTTCTTTCAGATAACGCGGCACGTTCTTGCGAAACTCCCCGCTGATCACCCCGGCAGCCTGGCGACCGCTGCTGCAGCCATCATCGAAGCCATCGGCAAAGGCCGGTGGATAACCCTTGGCCAGCAACTCTTGATGGGTTGACTGGCAACCCGACAACCACACTGCCGCACACAGCATTACCGCATACCGCCACATTGCTTGCTCCCTGGCCGTTTCACGGCTGATAGGGGAAGTCTAGAAGGGAATTTGTCGGGGCGGCGTGAAAGGGGTGTGAGAACGGTGTTGGGTTGATCGTCAGCGCCGCACACTCCGCCAATTCCTGCTGAATAAACGCTGACGAAAGTGTGGGAGGGGGCTTGCTCCCGATAGCGGTGTGTCAGTCAATGGCTACTTGGCTGATGCAATGCTATCGGGAGCAAGCCCCCTCCCACACTTGGAATCAGTAGTGGTACCACTTCACTTCAAGCATCACTTCATTCATCGGCGTCGACAGGTGGCTGTACTCGCGCTGCGCACTCAAGCGTAATCCGAGGTTACGTGACAACTCCCATTGCTGGTTCAGGCTGATACTGCGCCGCACTTCACCATTGGTGAAAAAGTCTCCCTTGGCCTCCAGGCTCAAATTCCCCAGCGGATTTTTCCACAGCACGCCGGTGTTGAACCCGGCCGCTGGGGAGATGGCTTCGCTGAAGTCGTTGTTATGCTCCACGCGTACGGTGCCGAGGGCGAAGCCGAGCATGTCGTCACTCAGTTGCCAGGTGCTGCCGGCGCCACCGTTGACGTGGGCCACCAGGGTTTGGTCGTCGTGCTTGCCCGGCACGCGTTCCAGGCCGCCGGTGACTTGCCATGACCAGGGTTGCAAAAGGGCGTTGCGCGGGGTCAGGGAGCGGATGGTGGCGAGGTCCAGTTGCTGCAGCTGCCAGTGGTTGCCTTCGTACTGGCGCAGTTTCATTTGCAGGATTTCGATCTGTGCACCAAGCGGGAAGCCTTCGGCGTTGTCGTTGAGGTCGTGGTAGGCCATGCGCAGGCCGTATTCGCCGAAGGTCTTGCTGCCACGTGTGCCGACACCGGCCTGCCAGGTGCGTGACTCATGGCCGTTCTCGGGCAGCCCGGGGCGTTCGATCTTGAGGTCGGGCGCCGGGTTCTGGTTGATGGCGCGCAGCAGTTCGAAGCTGCGCTGGGAGCGTTCGCTGTCGCGCTCCAGGCCATTGGCGCGGTAGCGACCGAGGCGGTAGGCCGCGTCGATGATCAGCGCCTGGCGCTCGCGGGGCAGGGCTTTGAAGGCCGGCGCCTGCAATTGCTTCTGGTCGTCGCTGATTTTCAGCACCCATTGCTGTTCATCGCCATCCAGTGGCTTGGCGCGCTCCAGCAGCTCGCGCTCGCGGGACGGGCGATAGTCGATCTTCTCGACCAGCCCCGCATCCTTTACCGCCTTGACGGTGTCGGTTGGAATGGCGGTCAGCGGGAATTGCTCCGTCAGACGCAAGCCGGGGCGGGCCACTTGCAGCAGCTCCAGCAGGCGGTACGAGCAGTTTTCGTCGAAGAAGAAGTAGTCGAACTGAATCTGCTTGAGCTCCCACACATGCTCGACCATGCGTTCGGTTTCGACCTGGGTCAGGTTCAGGCGGTATTCCCACAGGTCGCGGTTTTCGAGGCTGCGGTACTCCGAGAGTTTTTCCTGGTAGGGCACCAGCGCGAACAGGCCGGGATAACCGCCCATCAGGCCCTTCCAGGCGTAAAGAATGCTGTTGTCGGAGCCTTCGATATAGGCGCCGAAGTTGATTGCATAGCTGAGCAGGGCGGTGTTGTTGCTTTGCACGTCAGCCTGGTCGATGCGCAGCAGCGTGTGACCGAACATCGACGACGGGCTGTTGAGGTAGGCCGCCGGGAAGATCATCACGGCGCTATGGGGCGCGACGTCCTTGAACCATTGCTTGAACTCTGTGCAGTCCACGGCGGGCAGGTCGGTCAGGTGCAACTGGTCCTTGAGCCAGCGGGTGCGTGCGGGGTACACGCATTGGGCGTGTTTTTCACCCAGGCTGGCAGGTTGGTACAGCGCCTGGACGGTGGCCTTGAGTTCGGCATCCGGGTGGTGCGCGCCATCGGCAGCAATGAAGAATTTCTTGTCGCTGACATAACTGCGCCAGCCACTGATTTTGCCGGCTTCGTAATGGCCCAAAGATAGCCAGAACGGGTCGTTGGCCAGTTGCTGCAAACGTTGATCATCAATAGGCGCGGCCGCATACAGCGGGGCGCAAGCGAAGAGTGCCAACCAGGCAAAGCGTTTGAGCATAGGGGCAACTTAAGTCGGAATAAGTGAGACCCAAAGGGGGGCGGGTCCAAAAAATAAGGCCCGCGTCTCGCAAGACGCGGGCGGGTCGAGCTTAAGCTTGGGTCGCGTATTTCGCCAAGCGGGCATCGCCTTTCAGTACAGCGAGGGTGTTGGTGTGCACGTCGTCGGCGGTCACGTCAGCTTTGCTGAAGATCTGCTGGAAGTGCTCGTGGGTCACTGCCGCAAAGTGCTCGCGGTCCTCAGGGGCTACGCCCAGTACCACCGCGTAGGTGGTCAGTGCTTCGCCATTGCCTTTGGCCATGTCTTCGGACAGCTCGTTCATCATGCCATTCATGGCAATCCAGGACTTGCCGCCGTAGGTCAGCTTGCTGTTGGTGTTACAGCCGTTGGTGCCCGAGGTCATGCCGAAGGTGGCGTTACCCGAGGTGCCGTTGGTGGTCGACGCGAGGAAGTGCGCCGGAGTACCGCGCTGGCCTTCGAACAGCATGTTGCCCCAACCGCAGTTCGGGCCGCCTGGTGCTTCTGCCATAGCATTGAGGGAGACAACGGTGAAGAGAGTACCAAGAAGGATCCGTTTCATAGCTTTGTTCTCTTTGTGTGCAAACCAATGGACAAGGGGTTCAGGCGCTTCGCAGCGCCCTAAGGGGCCAGTTATTAGTCCAACCCGCGCAGTTTGGAGTTTAGGCATGATCCTGGGGTTCCGTTATTTTTTATAAAACAATCGGCCTTATCGCGATTTTTTTTGCAGGGCGCCTACCGCAGCGCAGCTTTCCCAACGGCGCGCCTTGCCATAGCGCGCAAGCGAGAGCCAGAATGCCGTCATCTGCCCCGCCTGATGTAAGGAAGCCCGATGCCTGATCCTGTTGCTGCCAGCTTGCGTCTAGCGCCCGAAGCGCTGACTCGCCCTTTCTCCGCTGAACAGTTCAGCTTCTCGACCACCAATGATTTGGAGCCTTTTCGCGGTGTGCTTGGCCAGGAACGTGCGGTCGAAGCCTTGCAGTTCGGTGTGGCCATGCCACGCCCCGGTTACAACGTGTTTGTCATGGGCGAGCCCGGTACTGGCCGCTTTTCGTTCGTCAAACGCTACCTGAAGGCCGAAGGCAAACGCCTGCAGACCCCGGCAGACTGGGTCTATGTGAATAATTTCGATGAGCCGCGCGAACCGCGTGCCCTGGAGCTGCCAGGCGGCGCCGCCGCAGCGTTCATCGCCGATATCAACGGCCTGGTCGACAACCTGGTGGCGACTTTCCCGGCGGTCTTCGAACACCCGACTTATCAACAGCGCAAAAGCGCCATCGACCGCGCCTTCAACCAGCGTTACGACAAGGCGTTGGACGTCATCGAACGCCTGGCCCTGGAAAAAGACGTAGCGCTGTACCGCGACAGCTCCAACATCGCCTTCACGCCGATGCTCGACGGCAAGGCGCTGGACGAAGCCGAGTTCTCGCAATTGCCGGAAGCTGACCGCGAGCGCTTCCACACGGACATTTCCGAGTTGGAAGAACGCCTCAACGAGGAACTGGCCAGCCTGCCGCAGTGGAAGCGTGAGTCGAATAACCAACTGCGCCAATTCAACGAAGAAACCATCACCCTGGCCCTGCAGCCATTGCTCGCTCCGCTGTCGGAAAAGTACGCGGAAAACGCCGCCGTCTGCGGTTACCTGCAGGCCATGCAGGTGTACCTGCTCAAGACTGTGGTCGAGCAACTGGTGGACGATGCCAAGACCGACGCCCAGGCCCGCAAGCTGCTCGAGGAGCAATACTGCCCGAGCCTGGTGGTAGGCCACCCGACCAATGGCGGCGCGCCGGTGGTTTTCGAACCGCACCCGACCTACGACAACCTGTTCGGTCGTATCGAATACAGCACCGACCAGGGCGCGCTCTACACCACTTATCGCCAGTTGCGCCCGGGTGCCCTGCACCGTGCCAATGGCGGTTTCCTGATCCTTGAAGCGGAAAAAATGCTCGGCGAGCCGTTTGTGTGGGACGCGCTCAAGCGTTCCCTGCAATCGCGCAAGTTGAAGATGGAGTCGCCCCTGGGCGAGCTGGGCCGCTTGGCCACCGTGACCCTCAACCCGCAGATGATTCCGTTGCAGGTCAAGGTCATCATCATCGGTTCGCGCCAGCTCTACTACGCGTTGCAGGACGCCGATCCGGACTTCCAGGAGATGTTCCGCGTGCTGGTGGACTTCGACGAAGACATCCCGATGGTCGACGAAAGCCTGGAGCAGTTCGCCCAGTTGCTTAAAACCCGCACGTCAGAAGAAGGCATGGCACCGCTGACGTCGGATGCGGTGGCGCGGCTGGCCACCTACAGTGCGCGGCTGGCGGAACATCAGGGGCGTTTGTCGGCGAGGATTGGCGATTTGTTCCAACTGGTCAGCGAAGCGGACTTCATTCGCCATCTGGCGGGTGACGAGATGACCGACGCCGGCCATATCGAACGTGCGCTCAAGGCCAAGGCCACGCGCACCGGGCGTGTGTCGGCGCGGATTCTCGACGACATGCTCGCCGGGGTGATCCTGATCGACACCGCCGGTGCAGCCGTCGGCAAGTGCAACGGGCTGACAGTGCTGGAAGTCGGTGATTCGGCCTTCGGCGTGCCGGCGCGGATTTCCGCCACGGTGTATCCCGGCGGCAGTGGCATCGTCGACATCGAGCGTGAAGTCAACCTCGGCCAGCCGATTCACTCCAAGGGCGTGATGATCCTCACCGGTTACCTGGGCAGCCGGTATGCCCAGGAATTCCCGCTGGCGATCTCGGCGAGTATCGCGCTGGAGCAGTCCTACGGTTACGTGGACGGCGACAGCGCGTCCCTGGGCGAGGCGTGCACGTTGATTTCGGCGTTGTCGAAAACGCCGCTCAAGCAGTGTTTTGCGATCACCGGTTCGATCAACCAGTTTGGTGAAGTGCAGGCGGTGGGCGGGGTCAACGAGAAGATCGAAGGCTTCTTCCGCCTCTGCGAGGCCCGTGGGTTGACCGGCGAGCAAGGGGCGATCATTCCCCAGGCCAACGTCGCCACGCTGATGCTCGACGAGAAGGTGTTGCAGGCGGTGCGCAACGGCCAATTCCACATCTATGCCGTGCGTCAGGCGGATGAGGCCTTGAGCTTGCTGGTGGGCGAGCCTGCCGGCGAGCCGGATGCCGAAGGGCAGTTCCCGGAAGGCAGCGTGAATGCGCGGGTGGTTGAGCGCCTGCGGGCGATTGCGGAGATGATCAGCGAGGAAGACCTGAAGGAAGCCGAGAAAGAGCTGGCACAGCAAGCCCTGGCTGAAACCCCACCCACCTGAATTCGGGTTTGACGCGGGAAGTGTGGGAGGGGGCTTGCTCCCGATAGCGGTAGGTCATCACTGAATAGGTTGACTGACACACCGCTATCGGGAGCAAGCCCCCTCCCACATTGGGTTGGCGGTGTATTTTTTGGGGGTGGCCAGCCAATAAATTGACGCTTCTTGAGGGGCCATGCCCGTTGGTCCCTACAACCTTGGTTTGTTGTGGTTTTCCTCTATTCTGAACTTAAGGGATATCCACAGGAGTCGCAGGATAGAAACAGCCTCGCCATGTGCCTGAGGTTGAACACCGATCTACCGAGGGTCGCCGCCATGTCGCGCAACCTCAGCCTTACCCGCCAGTGCCTGGGCCTGGTCACCCGTATCGAATGCTCCATTCGTCCTCTGGCAGGGGATAACGGGATGTGGACGTTGTTGTTTGCCGCCGGAATGACCGGCGAACAGCCTTCCACCATCAAGTCCCAAGGCCCGTTTCATGGACCCTTCGTGGCAGAAACCATTCTTCAGTCGATTGTCGACAGCCTGACCCTGCACGGTTACGAGCAGGCGGACGATCCGCAGATCTGGTGCCTGCATATGCAGGCACACCTGCGACAGCTCAACGGTAGCCAGGAACGCCTGGCGCTGTAGCCAGGTTATTGGCTCTCAGGTTTGTCCAACTTGACCTCAAAGCCGTATTGCACGGTGCTCAGGTCGGTGCGCTGGTAGCTTTCCAGAGTGGTCGGCTTGCCATAGAAATAATGCACGTCGAACATGGCCGTGCCGTATTCCTCTGCGCGGTGGCTGACACCGAGGATTTCCTTGAGATAGTTGCCGCTGGCGTCCTTGGCGTAGAAGCGCCAGCTGTCGGAAGGGAACGCCTTCTGGTCGACGATCAGGGCGTTGTCCTTGAGTGTCAGGCCCTTGGGCAGTTTGGCGACGTCCATCGTGCTTTTCTCGATGTTCGCCAGGAACAACGGAATCGAGCCCACCACGTATGCCGGGGTTTCCGGGAACAGGTTGAGGTCGTAGGTGAGCGTGCCTCGCGCCGGGTCCAGCTCAAAGGCTTCGCTGGGCAGCTCGATGGGTTCGCCACGTTCGCCTTTTTCGTCCGCAGTGAAGAAGGTGATGGGTTCGTCGCTGCTGCTGTGGTCGTTGCCCACCAGTTCGTCGTTGAAGGTGAAGGGGTGGTCAAACACGATCCTGGCGGCGCTGGCATCGTCGGTCGACTGGCTGATTGTGATGCTTTTTTTCAGCTGGTCTTCGCTCATGCTTGCGTCTTTGAGCCAGCCGGCGGCGCTGTCGTCGTACACCGTGACGGGCATCGGCAAGGCTTGCACCGTATTCTGCAGGCTGTTCTTGTCAAAGCGCATCACCGGCAGGTCCAGGTCCTTATGCGTCAGTGTGGCTTTGGAAAAATCCAGGACGTTGACCTGCAGCGTGTCGATCAGGCCATTGAAATACACCTTGGCATAATGGCTGGTCTGCTTGTGCTCAAAGGCTTTTTGCTCGTCGGTGAGCTGCTTCTCGAAAGCATCGGACCACGTCTTCTGCTTGCGCATCTCGGCCAACTGCTGCTCATAGAACGCCACTTGCGCGGCACTTTCGTTGATTGAGCCCGAACGCGTCAGAAACTGCCCGGTGCTGTCGCGTGCCTGCACCAGCAACGGGTTAGGCGAGTCGTCGCCGACTTCGGCGGCCAGGGGCTCGCTGTTGGTCAGCTCGATCTCGGCGTAGTTTTTTTCAAGCAATACCAGGTTGAGGGTGATGTTGCCTTCGGTGCGCTTGCGGCCCACGTCCTTTTTTGACAAGTCAAAGGTCAGCACCTTGCCCGGTGCCACCACGTCAACCGTGCCTTTGAGGCTGACCGGTTGGGGCTGGCTCTTGTTGTCCGTCTCGACCCCTTCGATAAACGGGTAGCTCACCGTCAGGTCGTCGGGGTTGGTCAGGTTGGAGCTGCTCGGGCTCAGTTGAATGCCGGGATCGGTTTCCGACCATTCCGGTTGGAAGGGGATCACCTTGTTGTTGCTCAACGTCACCGACTGCCATTCGAGGCTGTGAGGGAAGGGGAACTGGTCGGGGCTGTTGAAGCTGAACGGGAAGACCGGCTGCAAATCCGTGAGGTAGTCGGAATGGGAGGTCTTGCGCAGCACGAACAGGCCGTTGATGTAGGTGTCCACCAAGGCTTGGGGCGTGGGGTAATGCTTGAGCAAGGCCAGCGTGTCTTCGCCGTATTCGGCTTCGATCGGCTTGTTGGCGAGCTTGACGCGTGCCCGTTCCAGCAGCAGCAGCGAACCGCCAAGGTCGGCGATGGCATCCCGCAGCTTGGGGTCTTGGATGCTGTCCAGTGACTGTTCGAATTTTGCGGTTTTCTCTTCGAGGGTCGCCTGTTTCTGCTCTTCTTTGGGTGAGCAGCCGCTGGCTATCAGCAACGCCGCACACAGGCCGAGGCTGGCCAAAGGGGATCGCACATCCATCATCTGAGTCTTCCTGTCCGACATCATCGAGCCGAGTTCATGGGCTCGACACTAGCAGAAAAAATCTCTTACAGATGCCACCTGGGTCAGTTTTCTCGCGGTGACAGCGATCAGGTAGCGGCTGGTATACTCGCGGCCATTTTTAGCCAAGCTGTGTGAGATCCAATGGAACGTTTTATCGAAAATGCTATGTACGCTTCGCGCTGGCTGCTGGCGCCCATCTATTTCGGCTTGTCCCTGGGGTTGCTGGCGCTGGCGTTGAAATTCTTCCAGGAAGTGGTGCACCTGCTGCCGAGCGTGTTCTCGATGGCCGAATCCGACTTGATCCTGGTACTGCTGTCGTTGATCGACATGGCCCTGGTTGGCGGCTTGCTGGTGATGGTGATGATTTCCGGCTACGAGAACTTCGTCTCGCAGCTGGATATCGATGAGAACAAGGAAAAGCTCAACTGGCTGGGCACGATGGACTCCTCCTCGCTGAAGATGAAAGTGGCGGCGTCCATCGTGGCGATTTCCTCCATCCACTTGTTGCGCATCTTCATGGACGCCAAGAACGTCGATCCACAACACCTGATGTGGTACGTGATCATCCACATGACCTTCGTGATCTCGGCGTTCGCCATGGGTTACCTGGACAAGGTCACCAAGCACTGATGACCCGCGCTGGCCTTACTGCTCCGCGAAGTAGTAAGGCTGGCGGCCGATTGCCATCTGCTTGATCACCGTGACCTTTTCATTCAGCCGGTCGGTGTGATCCATCAGCGCCACATTACCCGGTTTGGCCGTGAGGAAGGCGCGCAACTCGTCTTCGGTTTGCAGGATGGGCACGTACGCTTGCATGTAGAACACCCCGGCACCGAAGATCCGTTCGTTAGGTTGGAATATTGCCACTTCCCGGCCTTCTGCCTGCAGTGCCTGGAGCTGGCTGATCACTGGCACGAATGACTCCACGGCGTCCGCCTTGGGCGCGAACCAGAATGCAGCGCTCATATAGCAGGCAATGAGCACGCCGAATACGCCGCCGATCACCTGGCAGTGGTAGCGGTACACGCCAGGCTTGCGCTCTTTCAAGCGCTCCAGCAGCACCCACCCATATTCGGCTGCGAGTACGGCGGCGGCCGGTGTGAGCGACATCAGGTACACGGTGCGCTTGCTGGAGGCCAGGGTCAGCAGGGTGAATTGCGCCACCAGCCACACACTGAAAAATAGACGGTAGCGATTGCGCACCAGGCTTTTGCGAAAGTGCCACAGGCCCAGGTACACCAGGATGTTCCAGGGCAAAAACGCTTGAGGCAATTTCGCGAGGTAGTAGTAGAACGGCTCGTAATGCCCGGCTTCCACAAATGAGCCGCTGAAGCGCCCGACGCTGTTGGTCCACAGTACTTCACCGACCGCCTGCATCCCGCCACGCTGGTACAGGAACCCCAGCCAGATCAGCAGCGGTACCAACGCCAACAGCGTAAACAGCGCCGGCTTGAGCCAATCGCCGATGCGCAAGCGCTTGTCCATCAGGCTGGTCGCGGCCAGGTACACGAAGATCACGATGCCCGGCATCGCCAGGCCCAGCACACCCTTGCTCAGGGTGGCGATGACCATGCCCAGCGTAAACAGTGCCCAGGCCCATGTGTTGGAGCCCTGGCGCTCGGACTCGGGCCGCATCGCCTGGTAGAACGCCAGCAACGCGGTGGTCACACCGAGGCTGAGCAATGAGTCTTCACCCACGCCGCGCACATTGCCCCAGTAGCTGGCCATGGTTGCCAGGATCAACGCGGCGCAGAACGCCAGCGACTTGGGCCGGCCAAACTTGCGCAGCATGCCGTAGAACAGCATCACGCTGAACAAGCCGGCAAACGCCGAAGCCAGGCGCACCGCCCAGGTCGACGCGCCAAACAGGCGAATGGCGCCGGCATCCAGCCAGAGGCTCAGGGGCGGTTTTTCCAGGAAGGGTTCGCGAAACAGGCGTGGGATCACCCAGTCATTGTCCAGGTGCATAGCCATGGCGATCCCGGCGACGCGGGCTTCGGTGGAGCCTTGCAGCTCATGGCCGCCAAGGGCGCAGAAAAATAACAGTCCAGCGAGAAGAAGCAGCAGAGAGGCGGGGCGCGTCATGGAGTCTGGCTACCGGGAAAGGGGACCGATCGGGGGATCGGTCCTGGGCGATCCAGCAGTATACGAAAGCGATTCTTAATATTTGGTGAATCAATGTGGGGTTTTTGTAAGGCTGGCCGAGCCTGCCGTTCAGGGCTGTTTCAAGCGGGGCAACGCCGCTTTGCCTGCCTCGGTCAGCACCGGTGTCAATTGCTCCCAGGTGAAATTCAGCTCGTTATCGCAGCCGTCACCCGTGGCGCGCGTCGCGAGCTGCAAGCCTTGGGTGTTGAAGGTCAGGTCGAAGGTGGAATAGCTGGTGATCGCCGGGCAGCCTTCGTCGGTAGTGGTCTGCCGGGCCAGCCATTGGCTGAATTTGGCCGGCAGCTTCACGTGCCCGGCGTAGGCGTCATACCACTCCTGGCGCCCGCCGAGCCATGCCCAGGGATCGACGCTTTCACCGGTTTGCAGGTCCCATGAGTGCAGGCCCCAGCTGATACCGCCGGCGCCGGTGCCTGCGGCCCATCGGTAAAACCTGACGGTCATGAATTGAGATGACCAATACGTGGGCGCCACTTCAATTTCGCTGGTGTAGGCCGAGCCGTTGCGGCCCAGGTACTCGCGCCGTTCCTGCAAATACTCCTTCTGATCATCGTCGCTCACGGCCAGGGCCGCGAGTTGCTGGTTGATCTTCTGGATGGCCTGGCCATCGCCCTCGAGCTTGAGCGTGACCTGGGCGCCTTGGGTCTTGAGCTGATAGCGGTGCTCACCGAAGGTTTTCTTCTCAGTCTTGATCGGTAGCGGCGCGGCTTCCATGGGCGCGTTGTAGGCGTCGCTGCCACAGCCTTGCGTGTCGACGCGTTGCAAGTTGAGTGGCAGCGGTGTGCCGCCCGGGTTTTTGCTCCAGGCGCCTGAAAGCCTATCGCCTTGCGGGGGTTGCAGCGCCCAGAAACCGGTATTTGCGGCTTCCACCCAGGGCGCGTTGTCGCTGGCTTGAGTCAGCTGGATAGGTGTGAGGATGCGCTGATAGTAATAACTGCCGTGCTCGCCATCGGCGCCGTTGAAACAGGCAACGATGGCGGATTTGCCCAGGGTGCCTTTCCACACCCCGGCCAGGTCGGCGGCGTTGGTCAACAAAGGCGTACAGGCGAGGGCAATGGCGGCGAGGGGCTTGAGCACGGGTATCTGACTTCCGGTTGTCTGATAGAGGCCGTCAGGGTAATGCGTCGTGGGGCCGGATTCCAGCCGTCCTTTCAGGCCGGGCTGTAGATCCGCGGTGCGCTTCGATGCGGTACGTGGATCAGGTTGAGCTGGTGTTTGCGTGCCCATTGCACCGTCAGGCTGGTGGGCGCCGACAAACTGACCAAGGTGCCAAGCCCGGCCCTCACGGCCTTGTGAATAAGCTCCAGGCTGCAACGACTGGTGACGACCGTGAACCCGCTGCGCGCATCGACCTGTGCCTGTTGCATAGCGCCGATCAATTTATCCAGTGCGTTATGCCGGCCAATGTCTTCACGGCACAACAAGGCTGAGCCGTCAGCGTCGAAATGCAGCGCCGCATGCAGGGCGCCGGTACTTTTCCCCATGACCTGGGCGGCGTCGATGCGCTCACGCAGGCCCTTGAGGTGATGCGCGGGCGGCAGGGGCGCCGGTTGCAGGATGTCCAGTTGGGGCAGTGCCTGTTCCAGCGCCTCCACGCCGCATAATCCGCAGCCGCTGGTGCCCGCCATCTGCCGCCGGTGATCTTTCAGCGCCCAGAACGCCCGACTGGAGATGTTGACGTCGGCCTGGCAGGCCTGATCAAAATGCGTGAGCTGGATATCGTAGATTTCACCCTGGTTGTCGATGATCCCATTACTCACGCTGAAGCCGCGGATGAAGTCCTCGATGTCGCCAGGTGAAACCATCATCACCGCCTGGCTTAAGCCGTTGTAACTGATGGCCAGCGCGATTTCCGCCGCCAGCGCCGCCTCGGCGACCTGCGCGCCTTCGTCATACTCCCGATAGGCAACGTTGCGAGGCTGCGGTGCCGGTGCATTGGCATCGCCTGCTTCAGCGGCGTGTTCGACTCGGCAAATCATGGGCAAACCTCCGTTACTCGCCTGCGCCCTTGGCGATGAGCAATTTCCTGGCCTCGGCAAAACATTTTTCGGCGATGGCCGAGCGCGGCTCGGTCTTGCGCATGACCATGCCCAACGGCGCGAGCACGCTGGCATCGGGCAGGTTGATAAACGCCAGATTCTCGATAGGGCTTTCCAGGCCGCTGTCCAACGGCATGATCGCACAGCAAAACCCTTCGTGGATCGCCTGGAACAACTGATAGGTCGAATCGCTCTCCAGGATGGGCTGGGGGTCGAGACCGCGACTGCGGAAACTCAGGTCAATGGACTTACGATAGTGCATGCCATTGCTGATCATCCCCAGGGGCAACTCGGCGGCGTCTTCCCAACTCATCTCGGTGCCTTCGAAATGAAAGTGCCGGGTGTCGTACAACAGCCCGACGCGGGTCTCACCCAGCTCGAAAAAGTCCAGGTAATTGGGGTTCACGTGCTCCAGGTAACACACGCCAAGGTCCAGTTGGTTGGTGCCCAAGGCTTCGATGATCTTGTCCGAGCTCATGGACGACAAGCTGAACTTGAGTTCGGGGAACGTATGAGACAGGCCCTGGATGTAACTGATCGGGTTGAACCCGCTAAGCGGCACCAGGCCCAGGCGCAAGTTACCGACCAACTGACCACGACACGCCGCCGCTTCGGCGAACAACCCATCATGCGCGGCCAGCAACGTCCTGGCCCACGCCAACACGCGCTCCCCGGCTTCGGTGAAGCCTTCGAAGCGCTGGCCACGGGTAACCAGCTCCAGGCCCAACTCATCTTCCAGATTGCGCAAGCGCATCGACAGTGTCGGTTGCGTGATATGGCAGCGCGCGGCCGCCTGGCCGAAGTGACGGGTTTGCTCCAGTGCGATCAGGAATTTGAGTTGCTTTATGTCCATTAAGGCGCCTGCTTGGGTAAGTAAGAGGTCGTTATGAGTGCCAGTGTCTGAAGCTTGCAAAGCGCAGCGAGCGAGAGAGCAGACCATCTCATTGTAAGGCCCGTGCGTCCAATCGCCTGTATTGAAGGCGTGATCGATTCGCTCGATAACCGAAGAATTCATTGCAGGAAAACCAGTGATAGAAACGCTCGATAACTCAGTCAGCCGTAACGATTAGACAGCCTTGGTTTGAGCGCCTTAGCCTCAAGCAAATGGTTTTGTTAAAAGTCTGCCGGAGGGTCCCATGAGCGTAACGTCGGATGCGTTGTTCGTACCGTTGAATATTGCAGTGTTAACCGTCAGTGATACCCGGGAATATGCCAACGATACTTCCGGGCAATTGCTGGTCAGCCGCCTGTTGGAAGCGGGGCACAGCCTCAGTGAACGCAACCTGCTCAAGGATGACCTCTACAAGATCCGCGCACAGGTTGCGACCTGGATCGCCAGCGAGCAGGTTCAGGTGGTGTTGATTACTGGCGGCACCGGCTTCACCGGCCGCGACAGTACACCCGAGGCGGTGAGCTGCTTGTTGGATAAGCAGATTGAGGGCTTCGGTGAGTTGTTCCGCGCAATCTCCATTCTCGATATCGGCACCTCCACAGTGCAAAGCCGCGCCTTGGCCGGGCTGGCCAACGGAACGTTGGTGTGTTGCCTGCCGGGTTCCACGGGGGCCTGCCGCACCGCGTGGGAAGGCATCCTTGCCGAGCAGCTCGATGCCCGCCACCGGCCGTGCAATTTTGTGCCACACCTCAAGCCCGTGGCGCTGTGCGGGACGCGAGGATGAAGGGGGCGCCGTTGATGTCAGTGGAGGCGGCCATTGCGTCACTGCTGGCTATGGCGCAGGAGCACTGCCTGCAAGACAGCGAGTCGGTGGCCCTGAGTGATGCACGGCAACGGGTCCTGGCCAGTGACCTGGTTGCGACCCTGGACCTGCCGCTGTGGCCAAACAGTGCCATGGACGGCTACGCCCTGAATCTCGGCGATTGGCAAGGTGAGCCGCTGGCGGTATCGCAACAGATATTTGCCGGTGTTGCGCCCCAGGCCCTGCTGCCTGGCACCTGCGCGCGCATCTTCACTGGCGCTCCGCTGCCCGAAGGCGCCAATTGCATCGAGATGCAAGAAAACGTCGAGGTGCTGCAGGGCGGTCGTGTGCGTTTTAGGCAGCCGCTGCGCGTGGGGCAGAATATTCGCCCCCGAGGCCAGGAGAACAAAGCGGGCGAGGTGTTGCTCAACGCCGGTAAGCGCCTCGGGCCTTTCGAACTGGCCATCGCGGCGGCACAGGGTTGCACGCATGTGCCGGTGGTGCGCCGGCCACGGGTGGCTCTGCTGTCCACGGGCAACGAACTGGTGGAGCCGGGGGCGCCCCTCCGGCCGGGCGGTATCTACAATAGCAATCGCACATTGCTCAGCCATTGGTTGAGCGAATTGGGTTGTGAAGTGATCGATGGCGGCATTCTTCCTGACGAGCCGCAACTTACCCGGCTCAAATTGGAACAATTGCCGCCTGCAACCGACCTGATCCTGACCACTGGCGGCGTCTCTGCCGGCGATGCCGATTACCTTGGCCAAGTGCTGCGCGAGTGCGGTAAGCCGTTATTCTGGAAACTCTCGATCAAACCGGGCAAACCGCTGACCGTGGGCTATTTCGGTAATGTGCCGGTCATCGGCCTGCCCGGTAATCCGACCTCGGCACTGGTCACATTCGGTCTGTTGGCGCGGGCTTACTTGCTGCGTATCCAGGGTGTCGAAGACGTCACACCCCTGAGCTTTGCGGTCAGCGTAGGGTTTGACTGGCCGAAAGCTGGCAACCGCCGCGAATTCCTGCGCGCCAGGCTGGAGCACGGGCAGGCCGTGCTGTATCCGAACCAGAGTTCAGGTGTGCTGTTGGGGGCCTCTTGGGCGGATGGGCTGGTGGAAATCCCCGAGGGCTGCACCCTGCGCTCCGGTGACACGGCGCGTTTCATTCCGTTCTGCGATTTGTTCTGAGGCTTATGCGTCCCAGCGCTTGGCGGCCTGCTGATCACTTTCCCGGCCTTCTACCCAGCGCTCACCGGCCGGCGTCTGTTCACGTTTCCAGAAGGGCGCGCGGGTCTTCAGGGCATCCATCAGGAACGCGCAGGCGTCGAAAGCCGCCTGGCGGTGTTCGCTGGCAACGCCGACAAACACGATGGGTTCGCCCACCTTCAACGCCCCCACGCGGTGCACGACGGTTACCCGCTGCAAGGGCCAGCGTGCCTGGGATTGATCGACGATCCGTTGCAAGGAGCGCTCGGTCATCCCCGGGTAATGCTCCAGGAATAACTCGCTAACCTGATCCCCTTGGTTGATATCGCGGACGTACCCCACAAACGTGGCGACGGCGCCCACGCCCGTGTCGCCGGCGTGGACACTGCGGGTCAGTTCGTCGAGGTCAAACAGCGCGGTCTGAACGTGAACCGGCATGGCTCAACCTCCTGTCACTGGAGGGAAGAACGCGACTTCGTCGAAGTCTTCTATCACCGCGGCGGGCGTACACAGTTCATGGTTCAGCGCACACATCAGGCTGCTTTCTCCAAGCACCTGCTGCCAGATCGGGCCTCTGGCGCACAACTGCTGTCTCACGTCTTCAATCGTGCGCAACGAGCTGTCCAGCGCAATCTTCTCACCGCCTATCCCCAACTGATCCCGATAGCGCGCAAAGTAGCTGATCAGAATCATCAGGCGTCTCCAGCGATAAAGGTGCCCGACTTTCCACCTTGTTTTTTGAGCAATTGGATCTGATCGATGATCATCCCGCGATCCACGGCCTTGCACATGTCATAGAGGGTCAATGCCGCCACGCTCGCGGCGGTCAGGGCTTCCAGCTCGACGCCGGTCTGGCCGTTGAGCCGGCAGGTACTGACGATTTTCACGCGGTCGGGTGCGACGGCGCTCAGTTCAAGGTGGATCGAACTGAGTAGCAACGGATGGCAGAGCGGGATCAGTTCGTGGGTTTTCTTTGCCGCCATGATTCCGGCGATACGGGCGACCGCAAACACGTCGCCCTTGGGGTGCCCATGATGCTGGATCAGGCGCAATGTCGACGGTTGCATACGCACCCAGGCCTGGGCTTGCGCTTCACGCGTGGTTGCAGCCTTGTCCGTGACGTCGACCATGCTGGCCCGCCCTGCGGTGTCCAGGTGCGTCAATGTAGAGGAGCTTTGGTTCATGAGTGACCTCGGATCAGTTCAAGATAAAGTCGATGGGTTGAAGCACTGCGGGCAGCTCCGTCGCGCCGTTGGCGTGAAGGACTTCGCGTTCGATGGTGCGCACAATCGCATCGGTCGGCAGATCGTTTTCGTCGTAGCCGAACGGGTCTTCCAGCTCATCGCCAATCGCGTCCAGGCCGAAAAATGTGTAGCTCACGATCGCCGTGAATAGCGGCGTCAGCCAACCCAATGGCTCGGCCATGGCGAAGGGCAGCAAGATGCAAAACATGTAGCTGGTGCGGTGCAGCAAGAGTGTGTAGGGGAAGGGCAACGGGGTATTTTTGATGCGCTCACACATCGTCTGTGTCCGGGTCAGGTTGCTCAAATGGCCGGCCATCAGCTGATAGCGCCATTCACTGATGGCGCCTGATACGGCCAGCGCTGAGCACTGTTGGGTGACGCGGCTGAGGATGCTTTCCGGGATATTGGGAGTGCCGGGCGACGGCAGCCTGTCCAGCCAGATCTCTGCCACGCCTGACTCGTCCTCGTGGCGCAACCTGGCGTTCAAGGCGTGGGCGAACCCGCACAGGTTGCGCAGGATGGCGCTGCGCTGGTGCGCATCCTCGATAACCTGGGTTTCCCGGATCATGGCGCGTATATCCATCACCATGGCGCCAAGCGCTTTGCGCCCTTCGTACCAGCGGTCATAACAGGCGTTGTTGCGAAAACTCATGAAGATCGAGAGCGACAAGCCCAGCAATGTAAAGGGCGTGGCATTGACCTTGGAGAAGTACGCCGGGTGAAGGGTTTCGATCAGCACAATTGCCGAGGCCAATAGGGTTACCAGCAGGCTGCGCAGCGCAATGCGCCTGGCCACGGAACCCTTGAGTGAAATCAATACGCCGATCAGGTTGGGTTGGGCTCTGACGATCATGGGCAACAGCCTCCAGCAAAGGGGAGTTCAGAACGGCTAGCCGCCCGTCATGTTCATGAAACGGACAACCTGCACGTCATCGTTGAGCTCGAAATTGTGCCGATAGGGTTTGATCTTCATCGCCTCGATAATTGCGTTTTCCAGGCGTTTCGGTTCACCCGGATAGCGGCGCAATACCGCCTTTAGATCGACCGAGTGCTCGTTGCCCAGGCACAACAGCAGGCGGCCTTCAACGGTCAACCGCACGCGGTTGCACGTACCGCAGAAATTGTGGCTGTGGGGCGAAATAAAGCCCAAGCGAATGGTCGGGGCCTCGGCCAGGCGCCAGTAGCGTGAGGGCCCTTGGGTCGACTCTGCGGAGTCGATCAGTGTGTAGCGCTCGGCGATACGCTCGCGTACCTGCGCGCTGGAGTAGAACGCCTCGGCACGGCTGTGTTCGCTGATGACGCCCAAGGGCATTTCTTCAATAAACGAAATATCCAAACCACGGTCGATGGCGAACGCTACAAGGTCATTGATCTCATGATCGTTGCGTCCTTTCATCACCACGCAGTTGAGTTTGGTGCGTTGAAAGCCCGCGGCATTCGCAGCGTCGATTCCGGCGATGACGGTGGCCAGGTTGCCCGTGCGCGTCAGCTCACGAAAACGCTGGGGGTCAAGGCTATCGAGGCTGATGTTCAAACGTTTCAGGCCCGCCTCGAACAGCGGTGCTGCCAGCTTGCTCAACTGCGAGCCGTTGGTGGTCATGCACAACTCGCGCAGGCCCGGGAGTGCGGCGATGCGCTTGCACCATTCAACGACGCCGGGACGAATCAAAGGCTCTCCGCCGGTCAGGCGAATTTTCCGCGTGCCCAGCGCCACAAAACGTTCGGCCAGTTGATAAAGCTCTTCCAGCGTCAAAACGCGTTGGCGCGGCAGGAACTTCATGTCTTCGGCCATGCAATAGACACAGCGGAAATCGCAGCGGTCGGTCACCGACATCCTGAGGTAGTCAACCTGACGAGAAAAACGGTCCGTCAAAATCGGCGCGGTCATTAAAACCTCCGGCAGCGACTCAGTGCATGTACGCACTGTATGAGTGTTGGGGGTGTAAGTAAGTGAATCTTTGAGTGGAGGCTAAAGTTGTTTTTTATCGCCGTCTAATCACTATTAACAACTGGATGATCGAGGGAATCTATGAGGGTTTGATTGGGCTATTTTTGTGAATTTTAATTAAATAAGTGATTGAAAAATAAAAATAATTTACTTGATAGATTGTTTCGATTGTTTGGTCATTATTTGTGATTAGACAGCTTGTTTGCACGCGGCATAGTCTAAAAGCGTAACCCGATAGCAAGCCCGTGGAACAGGCCGGTGCGAACCATGTTGGACAAGTTTCAAATAGGTTTGCGTTCCGCACCGGCTGAAAAACAATCATCAATAATGGCTTTCAGTTAGGCCGTCTATGCGTGAAGTCTTGGAGAAAAATCATGAGCGAAGTTGAGCGTTATAAACCGTATAAGGGGGCGGCCGCAGGTTGGGGCGCGCTGATTGCGGTGACGAAAAACTGGCTGGGCAGTGAAAACGCCTTCAAGAACATCCGCGCGATGCTCAAGACCAACCAGAATGGCGGCTTTGACTGCCCAGGTTGTGCCTGGGGCGAGTCGCCGGAAAACGGTATGGTCAAGTTCTGCGAGAACGGCGCGAAGGCAGTCAACTGGGAGGCCACCGGGCGCCTGGTCAACCCGGCATTCTTCAATAAATACACGGTGTCGTCGCTGGCGGCACAAAGTGATTATTGGCTCGAGTACCAAGGGCGCCTGACTCACCCCATGCGTTATGACGACTCGCTGGATCGTTATGTCGAAACCACTTGGGACGACGCCTTTACCCTGATCGCCAAGCACCTGAAAGAGCTGGAGTCGCCGGACCAGGCAGAGTTCTATACCTCGGGACGCGCCAGTAACGAAGCCGCTTATCTCTATCAGTTGTTCGTTCGTGCCTATGGCACCAACAACTTTCCCGACTGCTCGAACATGTGCCACGAAGCCAGCGGCCTGGGCATGGACGACAGCGTCGGTGTGGGTAAAGGCACGGTAACGTTTGAAGACCTGGGGGAAGCCGACGCGATCTTTGTTATCGGGCAGAACCCCGGCACTAACCACCCACGCATGCTCGAACCATTGCGCGAGGCGGTGAAGCGCGGTGCCCAGGTGATTTGCTTCAACCCGCTTAAAGAGCGTGGGCTGGAGCGTTTCCAGCATCCCCAGCACCCGCTGGAGATGCTCACCAACGGCTCCGAACCTACCTCGTCGGCATACTTTCGTCCGGCACTGGGCGGCGACATGGCGGCCTTTCGTGGCATCGCCAAGTTTTTGCTGAAGTGGGAGCGCGAGGCCCTGGAAAACAATGGCGAGGCGGTATTCGACCGCGCCTTCATCGCCGAACACACCTCGGGTCTGAACAGCTACCTGGAACAAGTGGACGCGACCTCGTGGGAGCACATCGTCGAGCAATCCGGCCTGAGCCTTGAAGAGATCGAGCTGGCCGCGCGCATGTATCGCCGTGCCAAACGCGTGATCATGTGCTGGGCGATGGGGGTGACCCAGCACAAACACTCCGTAGTCACTGTGCAGGAAATCATTAACGTGCAGTTGTTGCGCGGCAATATCGGACGGCCAGGGGCCGGGCTGTCGCCGGTACGTGGGCACAGTAATGTGCAAGGCGACCGCACCATGGGTATCAACGAACTGGCGCCACCGGAACTGATCAATGCACTGGAGGCACGCTTTAACTTCCAGGTGCCGCGTCACCATGGCCACAACACAGTGATGGCGATTGCCGCCATGGAGGAGGGGCGTTCCAAGGTGTTCATCGGCCTGGGCGGCAACTTCGCGCAAGCGACGCCAGATAGTCCACGCACCCACGAGGCACTGCGCAACTGCGACCTGACCGTGCATATCGCCACCAAACTCAATCGCAGCCATTTGGTGACGGGCCGCGAAGCCTTGATCCTGCCGTGCCTGGGGCGCACCGATATTGATATGCAGGAAGAAGGCCCGCAGGGCGTGACGGTGGAAGACACCTTCAGCATGGTGCACATTTCCCACGGCCAACTGAAACCCAAGTCATCTTTGATGCGCTCGGAACCCGCGATTATCGCTGGGATCGCCAATGCGACCTTGGGGAAACACCCGATCGACTGGCTGTGGGCGGTGGCCGACTACTCGCGCATCCGCGACCTGATCGCCGACACCATTCCTGGTTTCAAGGACTTCAACAAGAAACTGCTGCACCCAGGTGGTTTTCACTTGGGCAACAACGCCGCTCAGCGCATCTGGAAAACCGCCAGTGGGAAAGCCCAGTTTGCCTCCAGTGTGCTGCCCGCACACCTGGTCAGCGAAGGCGTGCGTGACCTTGATGTAAAACCGGACCTGATCCTGCAAACCATGCGCTCCCACGACCAATACAACACCACGTTGTACGGGCTTGATGACCGTTATCGCGGTGTTTATGGCATGCGCGATGTGGTGTTCGTCAACGAGCAGGACATTCGCAAGCTGGGTTACGAGCCTGGGCAGAAGGTCGACATGGTTTCGCTCTGGGGGGATGGCTTGGAGCGTCGAGTCAGTGGTTTTACCTTGATTGCCTACGATATCCCGCCTGGCCAGGCGGCGGCCTATTACCCGGAGACCAACCCTCTGGTGCCGCTGGAGAGCTACGGCGACCGCACCTATACCCCGACGTCGAAGTTCATCGCGATCCGCCTTGAGCCCGCGCCGGCCAGCAACCTGATTCAGTCTATCGGCGCATGAGCCGGGCCGGGGCGGCCTCGGCGCCGCTCCGGGTTTTGCTGATCACCAGACATCTGTTCGCTGCGGGCCGCGAGGCTCAATGAGGGTATCGTCATGTTAAATCCTGGGGCGCTCGACCTGGCGCGGATTCAGTTCGCGTTTACGGTCTCGTTTCACATTATTTTTCCCGCCATCACCATCGGCATGGCCAGTTTCCTGGCCGTGCTGGAAGGGCTATGGCTGAAAACCAACAACTCGGTCTACAAGGACCTGTACCACTTCTGGTCGAAAATCTTCGCAGTCAACTTCGGCATGGGCGTGGTCTCGGGCCTGGTCATGGCGTACGAGTTCGGCACCAACTGGAGCCGGTTCTCGGATTTCGCCGGGAGTATCACCGGGCCTTTGCTGACCTATGAAGTGCTGACGGCGTTCTTCCTCGAGGCGGGTTTCCTTGGGGTCATGCTGTTTGGCTGGAACCGGGTAGGGCGTGGGTTGCACTTCTTTTCCACGGTGATGGTTGCCATCGGTACGTTGATCTCGACGTTCTGGATCCTGGCCTCCAATAGCTGGATGCAGACACCGCAAGGTTTTTCCATCGTGGATGGTCGGGTGATGCCGTTGGACTGGTTCGCCATCGTCTTCAACCCGTCGTTCCCGTTCCGTCTGATGCACATGGCGATCGCCGCCTTTGTCGCCACGGCGTTCTTTGTCGGGGCCTCTGCGGCCTGGCATTTGCTGCGCAAGAACGACACGCCGGCAATCCGCACCATGTTGTCGATGGCGATGTGGATGGCGTTGATCGTGGCGCCGATCCAGGCAGTGGTCGGCGACGCCCATGGCCTGAACACCCTGGAGCACCAACCCGCGAAAATTGCCGCGATTGAAGGGCATTGGGAAAACGTCGATAACCAGGCGACGCCACTGGTGTTGTTCGGTATTCCCGACATGGAGGCCGAGAAGACGCGTTATGCGATCGAGGTAGCTTACTTGGGCAGCCTCATTCTCACTCACAGCTTGGATAAGCAGATCCCGGCGCTCAAGAGCTTCCCCAAAGAAGACCGGCCGAACTCGACCATCATTTTCTTCAGCTTCCGGATCATGGCCGGGCTGGGGATGTTGATGATCGTCACCGGATTGCTTGGGCTGGCTTTGCGGCGTCATGGCGCGCTGTATCGCAACCGCCTGTTTCTGCGCCTGGTGTTGTTCATGGGGCCAACTGGCCTGATCGCGATGCTGGCCGGGTGGATCACCACCGAGGTGGGTCGCCAGCCGTGGGTGGTCTACGGGCTGATGCGCACCGCTGATGCGGCGTCCAATCATACCGTCACGCAACTGAGCATCTCGCTGGCGTTATTCGTGCTGATCTACTTCTCGGTATTCGCCGTGGGCATCGGCTACATGATGAAGCTGGTACGCAAGGGGCCGCAGCCCCATCAAGACCACCCGCCCCATGGCGGCCCCGGCCAGGAGCGCACACCACGCCGTCCCCTGTCCGCTGTCACCGAGACGCTGGCGTCCGGCGACCACACCAACTGATCAAGGGGATTGAACATGGGCATTCAAGGCATAGACCTGTCGTTGATATGGGGCGTGATCATTGCCTTCGGCGTGATGATGTACGTGATCATGGACGGCTTCGACCTGGGGTTGGGCATCCTGTTTCCGTTGATCCCGGACGAGCAGGAGCGCGACGTGATGATGAACACCGTGGCGCCGGTGTGGGACGGTAACGAAACCTGGCTGATCCTTGGCGGGGCGGCGTTGTATGGTGCGTTTCCGCTGGCTTACTCGGTGATCCTGGAAGCGTTGTACTTACCGCTGATCTTCATGCTGGCAGGGCTGATTTTTCGCGGGGTGGCGTTTGAATTCCGCTTCAAGGCCAGCCCGCAGAAGCGGCATATCTGGGACATGGCGTTTATCGGCGGCTCGTTCCTGGCGACCTTTTGCCAAGGCGTGGTGATCGGTTCCTACATCGCCGGCATTGCAGTGGTGAACCGCCAATTTGCCGGTGGCACCTGGGACTGGCTGTCACCCTTCCCATTGTTTTGCGGCGTCGGGCTGGTGGTGGCGTACGCGTTGCTGGGTAGCACCTGGCTGCTGGTCAAGACCGAAGGCATGCTGGAATCGCGGATGCGCCTGTTCAGCCACTACCTGGCATTCGCCTTGATGGCAGTGGTGGCCGTGCTATGTGTATGGACACCCTGGTTGCACCCGGAGATCGCCACGCGCTGGTTCACCCATGCGCACATCGTGGTGTTCGGGGCACTGATGCTGCTGGGCGTACTGGCATTGGTCGGGCTATTGAAGACCTTGCGCCAGCATCACTCCCATTGGCCATTCGTACTGACCCTGGTACTGGTTTTCCTGGGCTACATCGGCCTGGCCTTCAGCATCTGGCCAAACATCGTGCCGCCGTCCATTAGCTTGTGGGACGCCGCATCACCACCTTCCAGCCAGCTCTTCATCCTGATCGGCACGCTGTTCATCCTGCCGATCATCCTGATGTACACCTGCTGGAGTTACTACGTGTTCCGCGGAAAAGTGAGGATCGGCGATGGCTACCATTGAGACCAAAAAACAGAGGCCACGTCAGGCCGGCCCCTGGTACCAGCGCGTGTTTTGGCTGGTCGCTATCTGGTTCCTCAGCGTGATTGCACTCGGCATCGTCGCCAGTGCGATGCGCTGGATGATGCACATGGCCGGCATGACCAGCCATTGAGGCATATCTAACCCAATCAAGATCCGGCGCCAGAGGTGGCGCCGGCTCAAGGAGGCACTTATGTCGGCACGCATTGATAAATCCCATCCTGTTGAATACAAGACGAAGAGGGGTGTCACGGTACAGATCGGCTTCAGCTGGAGCCCGCCGCTGGATGTTCCTGTCGGTGCGACATTGACCCTGGTCGGCCCAAGGCCACTCACGGTTTATGTGGAGGGTGATCACTGGGACAGTTATGAGCAGGCGTTCCTGGAGGCGCATGAGGCGGCGGAGCATTGGGTGAACCTTTTGGCGGGGTGAGGTGCATCGAGGAGGTTGGCTTGGTATTTATGCGCGGGTGCGTTTGATGGTGGAGGTTGGGAGCATTGAATGATGGGTACAAAAAAAGACGTCTTGGACGTCTTTTTTTTGTTGAGCCGGGGCAAGTTGAATGGGCCTTTTAAGCTTATGATTTTAATAGGTAATTTTATTCTATGTATTTGTGTGGAATACCTTTTGGAATACCAGAGGTTTCCGCAGGTTGTTGAGATTTTCAGCGATATCTCTGCCGATTGTCTTGACTAAGCTGAAACGCTTCCACCCTCACAGTGCTAAGGCCTCCGTAGTTTCGACATGCGGACCTTCGCTTCAGTGATATCCAGTACACTTGCCGTATCCCTAGCCCGCCAGCGGAGCAGGCTACCCGAACAGCTGCTCAAGTTTTTTCGAGTAAAAATGACCCTGATTAAATTAAAAGACCTTGACGCGCACCTATGGCACGCCGCACACATCATCACCGGCCCCATCGACGCCTCCGACTACAAAACCTACATATTCCCGATCCTGTTCTTCAAACGGATCTGCGATGTATATGACGAAGAGTTTGAAGAGGTGCTGGCTAAGGTCGGTAGCGCGGACCTGGCGCGCGAGAAAATCTTCCACCGCATCCAGGTTCCTGTTGGCAGCCACTGGGATGACGTCTTCGCCAAGTCCCACGATATCGGCAAGGCACTTAAGGATGCTTTTCTAGGCATAGAGCAAGCCAACACCCAGTTGCATGGCATCTTCGGAGATGCCAGTTGGACCAATAAGGAGCGCTTGCCGGATGAACTGCTAGCCACGCTGCTCAACCACTTCAACAAAGTTGATCTCGGGGTTGCCAGCGTTCGTAACGACGATATGGGTCGTGCCTACGAATACCTGATCAAGCGCTTTGCCGACAAAGCCAACAAGAAAGCCGGTGAGTTCTACACCCCGCGCACCATTGTGCGGCTGATGGTCAACATTCTTGACCCCAAAGCGGGTGAAAGCGTTTATGACCCGGCTTGCGGTACGGGCGGCATGTTGCTGGAGACCATTCACCACGTTCGAGAAAACGCGGGTGATCCACGGCTGCTGAAGCTCAAAGGTCAGGAAAAGAACTTGACCACTGAAGCTATTGCCCGCATGAATTTGTTTCTCCACGGCCAGGAAGACTTTGAGATTGTCCGCGGCGATACCCTGCGTGAGCCAAAATTCCTAATCTATGACCGGCTCGAAACCTTTGATTGCGTGATCGCCAATCCGCCGTTTAGCCTCAGCGAGTGGGGACATGAGCAGTGGGCGGCGGACGCATACTGCCGCAACTTATACGGCCTGGCCCCTAAAACCAACGGTGACTTCGCTTGGGTGCAGCACATGTTCGCCTCCCTCAATGCCGATGGGCGCATGGCAGTTGTGCTGCCCCATGGCGTGCTGTTTCGCGGTGCAGCCGAGGGCCGAATCCGCACCCGCCTGCTCAAAGAGAACTACATCGAAGCCGTTATCGGCGTGGCCCCGAACCTGTTTTACGGCACCTCTATCCCAGCTTGCATCTTGTTGCTGCGCAAGCAGCGCCTTGATGAGCATCGTGACCATGTACTGATCATCAATGCCGAGGAGATTTTCACCAGAGGCCGTGCGCAAAACACCCTGAGCAATACCCAGGCGGACCGGATTTACCAGATCTACTTGGATCGGTATCAGCAAGGCCCTTCTGCCACAGCATTGGAAGGATTAGCGCGCTGGGTGCCGTTGGGTGAAATTGCTGAAAACGACTTCAGCTTGAACATTGCCCGCTATGTGCAAAAGCCAGTGGAAGAAGAAACCATCACCGTCGAAAAGGCGTTGAAAGTCTTTCAGCAGAAACTGGCCACGTTAGAGCAGGCCGAGCAGGAGCTGGAAAAGTTGCTGATCAAGGAAGGGTTCGAGCTATGAGTAGGGATAGCGCCGACAGCAACACCTCGCAGTTCATCATCTACCAGGGCGAAACCGCTCGCGCAGATAAACGTCTCGCCGACCTGAGCCAGCTTGCTCGTCACCTATCAAACAAGACTCACAAGAATGATTGATTACCAGAAGAACCAAGCCTCCCAGCTCGGCAAAAAGAAACTTGAAGACCTGCTCTGGGGGGCGGCCGAATTTCTGCGCGGGCAGATCGACGCCTCCGACTACAAGCAGTACATCTTCCCATTGCTGTTCTATAAGCGCTTGTCCGACGTTTACCTGGAAGAGTATGTCGAAGCGATGGAGGTCAGCGAAGGCGACGCTGACTACGCCATTATGCCTATGTTTCACCGCTTCCATATTCCACAAGAGGCGCTCTGGGAAAAGGTGCGCCACACCAGCAAGAACATCGGCGAAACCATCCAGAATGCCCTGCGCATGATCGAGACCCACAACGAACGTCTGCACGGCGTATTCGGCGATGCTCAGTGGACCAACAAAGAGCGTCTACCCGACCATCTGTTGGCTGACCTGATTCAGCATTTCAGCAAGATCCCCCTAGGCATCAAGTCGGTGGCTCAGGACGACCTGGGCGAAGCTTACGAATACCTGATCAAGAAGTTCGCCGACGACTCCGGTCACACTGCCGCCGAGTTTTACACCAACCGCACTGTGGTGCACCTGATGACCCGAATCATGGGGCTCAAACCCGGTGAGACCGCCTATGATCCTACCTGCGGCACTGGCGGTATGCTACTTAATGCGGTGATGGATTTGCGTGCGGCAAGCAAGGGGGCAGCAGCGCAGAACCAGGAGTGGCGGAGTGTCAAACTCTATGGTCAGGAAGTTAACCTGCTTACCTCCGCCATCGCCCGAATGAACATGTTCCTGCACGAAATAGAAGAGTTCGAGGTGTTACGCGGCGATACTTTGGGTGAGCCTAAATTTATCGAGGACGACCAACTTAAGCAGTTTGACGTGATTTTCGCCAACCCGCCGTACTCCATTAAAAAATGGAACCGCGAAAAGTTCGCCGCTGACCCTTATGGTCGCAATCTCTACGGCGTACCACCGCAGGGCTGCGCTGACTATGGCTTCTACACCCATATTATCAAAAGCCTTAAGCCTGATACAGGGCGTGCCGCCATGCTCTGGCCCCACGGAGTACTGTTCCGTGACTCGGAACAAGCCATCCGTAAGCAGGTGATCGAGTCGGACATTATCGAAGCAGTGATCGGCCTAGGCCCCAATCTTTTCTACAATTCGCCGATGGAGTCCTGCGTGGTGGTGCTCAACTGCAGTAAGCCCACTGAGCGCAAAGGCAAAGTCCTGTTTATCAATGGAGTTAAGCATGTCACGCGCGAGCGCGCGCATAGCCGTCTCTCGGATGATGATCTGGTTGTACTGACCGAAGCATACTTTGAACCGAGCAACCAGCAGGCCATTACCGCGTTAGTGGATATAGAGGCGATTCGCGAGAATCAACACAATTTATCGATTCCGCTCTATGTGCAGGCGCTCTGCGATGAAGACGTGCATGACATTGAACATACCATTGAAGTTTGGAAGGTGGGTCGGTTACAACTGAGTAAAAATAACAGGAAACTATTAAAGAGCTTAAGTGAGTTGGGGTATCAGATTGATGGCGAGGAAGCTCTGTGATTAGTGACAAACAGACAGTGAGCTTTGGTGATCTCTGTCGCGAGATCAAGCTGACTACCAAAAATCCAATTGCTGACGGGTATGAGCGCTATATTGGGTTGGAGCATTTGGACTCTGGGTCATTAAAAATAAAACGTTGGGGGGAAATCGCTGAAGATAATCCAGGATTTACGCGTGTGTTTAAGAAGGGGCATGTTCTTTTTGGTAAGCGTCGTCCATATTTAAAAAAAGCGGCAGTTGCAGAGTTTGATGGGATCTGCTCGGGAGATATTATCGTTCTGGAGTCAACGGCGAGATTGGCGTACCCGGATATTCTTCAGGTGATTGTTCAGTCGCAAGGCTTCTGGAACTATGCTGTAAGTAACTCGTCAGGTTCCTTGTCGCCGCGTACGAAATTTAAGCTATTAGCTAATTACAAGTTGGAGCTCGGAGATGAGCTTTGGCAAAAGAGTAAGCTCTCCGTGTTTTACGCCTTTCAGTCCGCAAAATTCTGCGCAGCAGAAGCACAATCGTATTTTCAAATTCTTTTTACTTCGTTACTTAAGGAGAAGTTGGTACTAAAAGCTGAGGGGAATGAAAAAAGTCTAGAGGATGTATGTACTATAGCTAGGGGGAGCTCACCTAGGCCCAAGGGGGATGCAAGGTACTATGGTGGAAATATACCTAGATTGATGGTTGAGGACATTGTTCGTGATGGTAAATATGTAAGCCCTTGTATTGACTATCTTACAGAAGAGGGTGCACAGAAAAGCCGGTTAAAAGAAGAAGGAGCTTTGGTGATCGTTTGTAGTGGTACTCCTGGAACTGTGGGTAGACCGGCGATTCTTAATTTTCCTGCATGTATACATGACGGAATTATATCGCTAGATAAAATTGATGAGACCATTGTAAGAAGGGATTATTTGTATTATTTGTTGCTACTAAATCAGCGGCAAATATACAATCTGGCAACCCATGGTGGGACTTTTGTTAATCTTACAACCTCTATAGTGAAAAAAATGAGATTTGTTTTTCCCTCGTTAGAGTATCAGGATAGCATTGTCTCGGTGCTTGAATGTTTTGAGAGGCAGGTTGGCTTGTTGAGTTTGAGGTCAGACAATATTGGTGATCTAGAGATGTTAATGGGTTCGCTATAAGGACTGCTATATGTTTAACGAACAAACCGTCACCGAAAATGGAGTTGTTGATCGCTTAAAAAATTTAAGCGGGATAAAGTGGGCCTACTGTCATGGCGAGAGCCTGCCGAAGAAGGCGCAGGATATCTTTGTCGACGAATGGCTAAAAGATGCGTTATGTTCGTTAAACCCAGCGATCGGCAAACAGCCGGATTACGCCGATGAAGTGATTCACAAGTTACGCGGTATACTGCTGGAGGCTCCGCATAGTGGCTTGGTCCGGGCCAACGAAAATTTCCAGGCGTGGCTGCTGGCTGAAAAAACGTTGGCCTTTGGCGAGAACGGCGAGCACGTCACCATCAATCTGATCGACTTCGACAACCTCAACAGCAACCACTTTGTGGTGGCCCAACAAGTGCACTATGTGGCGGCTGGAGAGGTGTTCTTTGATATCGTGCTGTATGTAAACGGCATCCCGCTGGTGGTTGGGGAAGTGAAAAGTGCCACTCGCCCCAGTGTCAGTTGGCAAGACGGTGCTGCTGACTTTATGGGCGGAAAGAAGCACTATTGGCAGCATGTGCAGGCCTTCTTCGTGCCCAACCTGCTTTGTTTCGCTACCGAGGGCAAAACCTTTGCCTACGGAGCGATCAACGCCCGGGTCAAGGATTGGGGCCCCTGGCACCACACCGATCAGCGTGAGGACATTCCCGCCACCCTGGCCTCCGTGTTGGCGAGTACCGAAGGTCTATTGAACCCGCAAACCCTGCTGCAACTGCTGGCTTCGTTTTCGCTGTTCTCTACCCATAAAACCGGTAAAGACACGCCGCCCAAACGCATTAAACTGCTGCCACGTTACCCACAGTTCGAGACAGCCAAGCAGATTGTCGAGCGGGTCAAGCAGGGTTACCCGAAAAAAGGCTTGATCTGGCACTTCCAAGGTTCTGGCAAGTCGCTGCTGATGCTCTATGCAGCCAAGATGCTGCGTGCCGACAACGAGCTGAAAAACCCTACTGTGCTGATCGTTGTCGACCGCCGCGACCTAGACAGCCAGATCAGCGAGACCTTCGGCGGTGCCGATGTGAAAAACCTAATAAAGGTGCAGAGCTGCAAAAAGCTCGGTGAACATATCGAGCAAGACAGTCGCGGGATTCTGATTACGACCATTTTCAAGTTCAAGGATGTCGAGGTTGATGAGCTCAACCCGGATGGCCTGAACAATCGCGACAACATCATCGTACTGGTGGATGAAGCCCACCGCACCCAAGAAGGCGGGCTCGGCGAGAAGATGCGCTGGGCGCTGCCCAATGCCCACTTCTACGGCCTGACCGGCACGCCAATATCCGGTATCGAGCGAAATACCTTCAAGCTGTTCGGCGCCAATGAAGACCCCGGCCGCTATATGAACCGCTACAGCTACAAACAGTCGATCCGCGACGGTGCCACGAACCCGGTTAAGTTCGAGCCCCGTTTGGCCGAATTGCGTGTCGACCGTGCGGCGATCAATGAAGAGTTCGAGCAACTGGTTAAAGACAACAACCTGGACGAGGATGAAAAATCCGTCCTGTCCAAACGCGCCGGTAAGCTGGCCGTGATGCTCAAGGCACCGAAGCGCATGGAGGCCATCAGCGCCGACATTGCCGAACACTTCACCAGCCATGTACAGCCGAAAAAGATGAAGGCCATGGTGGTGGTCTATGATCGCGATGCCTGCGTGCAGATGTATTACCTGCTTGGTAACAAGCTGGGTTTCGACGCACTAGAGGTGGTCATGAATCTCGACCAGGCGCCGGTGAAGGATGATAACGGCAAGCTCAACAAGGACTGGAACAAGTGGAAGGAAGAGCTCGAACTACCGATCAATCAAGTCGACTTTGAGCGCTGGCAGAAATTCGATGGTGAAGAGCAGGCGCAGAAAAACCTGCTGGAAACCTATAAAGACCCGATGCAATCCCTGCAACTGCTGATCGTGACCGCCAAGCTGCTGACCGGTTTCGATGCGCCGATCTGCTACTGCATGTACCTGGACAAACCACTGCGCGACCACACATTACTGCAGGCCATGTGCCGTACCAACCGCCTGTATGAAGCGGATGGGGTGGTCAAGCGTATGGGCTTGATCATCGATTATCTGGGCGTATTCGAAAACCTGCGCACAGCGCTGGCCTATAACCCGGAAGAGATCGACGGGATTGTCGAAGGCATCGAGAAATTCAAGGAGTTGCTGCCAGAGCAGTTGAAGCTTTGTCTTGCCTTCTTCCCGAACGTGGACCGTACTCTGGCAGGCTTCGATGGCATCCTGGCCGCACAGGAATGCTTGCCGGACAATAAAAGCCGCGATGAGTTTGCCGCAGCCTTTGGTGTGTTGGCCAAACTCTGGTCGGCCATCAACCCTGACCCTTTCCTGACGCCCTACCGCCAAGATTACAAATGGCTGGCGCAAATCTATGAATCAGTACGCCCGGTTGGTCAAACGGGGGCGCTGGTCTGGGCCGCGTTAGGGCCGGAAACCATCAAAATGATTCATGAGCACACTGATATCAGTCGCATACGCGATGATATCGATGAGCTGATCATGGATGAACACGCGGTCTTCACCCTGACCGAGAAAGAGCAGGAGAAACGTGCTCGTCGGCTGGAAATAGACTTGATGGGACGCCTGCGGGCCCATGATGAGGCTGTATTCGTCGAGCTGGGCGAGCGCCTGGAGAAACTGCGTCGAGAATATGAAGCGGGCGTAATCAAGGCCATCGACTGGCTCAAGGGTCTATTGGATGCCGCCAAGGATACGGTGCAGGCCGAGCGTGAAATCGGTGAATCTGTGGTGACTGAGGCAGATAACAAGCAGGCGCTGACCAAACTCTTTCTAGAAACCCGCCCGGAAACAACGCCGAAGCTGATTGGTGATGTGGTAGAGCAGATCGACAAAATTGTGAACGCTACCCGCTTTGACGGCTGGCAGAACTCCAACAGTGGCCCACGCGAAATCCAGAAAGCACTGATGCTAACTCTGGCGCAGTTTGGCCTAAGCAAAGACAAGGACCTGTTTGAAAGAGCATACGCCTATATTGAAGAACATTACTAATTCGATGATGACGTACGGCCGTGAAATGAGGTTAGCGAAACGCCCCCCACCGTGAAGACGGTGGGATTTAGAAGCGCTTACATTGTATCGACGAAATACATGCTACATCTGCTTTGGGACGCAGCTGTGGGTCACAACTGGCAGTTTTCGACCCAACGCTGCACTTCACAAGAAAAACGCTAAAGTCTCCTCGACCATTAAGCCCGATTTTAAAAAGTAAAAAGGGCCGTTTTCTGATTGAGAGAGGGCTTTGTACCATTGGGAACAGGGATTTTAGGTCAAACGCCTGGTTTTGGTCGGACGGTCTTCTTGCGGTCTGTTTTTTTATTTTTGGAGGCTTTTGCTGCAGTTTTCTGGGCGACACTAGCAAGGTGGGCGGCAGATTCTGGAATATGCATCAACTTTACCCCGTAGCCGTATGAGGTGATGGTCTTTCCATAGTTTTGTAGTGTTACCTTACTGAAAAAAGGTATATCTAGAGCTTTCGAGGCTGGTCCATCAATTATGGCATAAACAATGTCATTGCCACGCGCCTCGAAATTAACAGGAATTTCGTCAAACCCATTCTTCGCTAGTTGCAAGTTCACATCCTTTACAAAGTCTTGCTCTCTTACCATGAGGGTCGAGGCCACAAAACCCTGCGCGAATAGATGACTTAGCGTCGATGAACCACGACCGCGTTTAACATGAATAAACTCACCTCGTTCGTTTTGGGTTTTAACTTTGTAAATGTCACATACCTCAATTTTATCGTAGCTACCACCAAATCTGATCATTTGTCTGTCGAGCATTGCATGGGTACTCAGCGCTTGGGCGCAAACGTACTCATTGTACGGACCTTCACCAGCGTGCGAATACTCTGTAAAGGGTGGCGCGAACTGTTTTCTCGGTAGTTCCGAGAAATATTTCTCTACTGCTGTCTGAAAGGACGCTTCTACCTTAAACCAAATTCCTGCATTTAAAATATATAAATTTGCATTGTGCTTAACTTCCGCATAGATGCATTTGAATGCAGGAAATGACCTTGGAGGACTGCCACTTGAAAGGATCAGAAAAATTTCGCGTCGCTTTAGCGTATCTAAAGTCGCTCCTTTTCTAAAAGTAGAAAAAAATCTTCCCAGATCTAGCACAGGGTCAATATCGTCACTGTCAGGAGTTTGACTGTATGCGAATCCTGTAATGGAGGTCCAGTCAATTAGATCCGGTATGGCGAGCCACATATTTTGGGTTTGATTAGAAATTAGAGAGTTCCAAAGTTGAATGTCGAGAGCCTCGGAAAGATCTTTGTCTTTAACTGGGAGTAAGTTTTCAACCCAAGAAAACTCACTGGCATGTCCGTCGGCATCTTTAGCGAGGTACTCTTTTGATGCGGAGCGCTCTAAAGCCAGTTGCAGGAAGTTGCTTAGATCAGATAGATCTATCGCTATAGACGCCTTGAATGAGTCAATGCCGGCGATTATTTTTCCAAAAATATCTGAGTAAGCGCTTTTTGTGTGTCCTACTAGTCCGCGTAGCAAATCCTGCTCAGCATTAATCATATAATCTGACACTGATGCGGCTTTGATCGTTTGTGTCCTACTTAGTCGCGGGGATGCGTCGAATGTCTGACGATCAATTGATGCTATTTTGTCGGGGGAGACACTGTTTAAAACGACTTTTATGCCAAATCTATCCTCGATTAACCTCGGTTCAATCAGATAACGCCCATATCCAAAAGAAATAGCAAACTGGCGAGAGCCATTTTTCACAATCAGAATGGCGGAGATGCTTTTATTTTTCCACTTGGAGGTTTTCACTCCATCATCTAGGCCTTTCTGAATGAAGTTCAACCATTCTGGAGCGGCCTCTACAAAAGGTTTCCGAATAAAAAGAGTACCGTATTCCCCTTCAGGGCCAAGAGGATACTGTTCTGTCCCAATTTTTTTAGGCTTTCCGTTCGAGCCTATAGGGCTCGCTATAAAATCTTTATCTGTCCAGTAAGACGCCGAATTTGGTGCCTCTTTGAGTAAGTAAACGTTCAGCGTAATCCTTTTGGGCTTTCCTGTGCTCATCAACGCTCCTCCTAAGCTTTGCGTCCGGTGTTTTGCTATCTCCGGCCTGATCGCTCCGTAGATTTGGAGCGTGGCCTATAGCCATGACTTAGCTTACGTTAGAACTGGAGCTACTGTCAGTATTCGCTTTCATGGATAGGTCCACCCCATCCTCATCCAGATCATGGCGGCGTTTAGTCGATAATAATATTGAGTAGATCCGGAACGGTCGTTGAGATACTGAGCAAAAAACCAATGCACGTGTTCAGTTGCCAGGACCGGGATTTATCGTGCTGCCATCGTTGTTGAATGGCAGCTTGCATGATTTTGGCTTGCCGTAGGTGGCGTTGCTATGTGCTCTTCGAGCTGATCAGTATGCCGCTCAGGAACAGCGCCATATCGGAGGGCTTGGTCACGTTCTATCTCCAATGTAAGCCGAAACCACATCAATCCGGTTATGCCCCAGCTCAAGGATGATTTGTTGGCTCGCCCGTTGATCAAGAAGGTCGCGGTTAATTCGATAGCAGTGGTCATCATTGACTAGGGCCGCGTGGCCAGTGAGCTATTCGTACGCTCGCAAGCATCGGCCGCTCGCAGTTCATGAAAGGTCTTCAGCCCTTGTTCATCCAGCACTTCGCGGGCGGGGAGTAAGGTTTGTTGCAGGAGTGCGGCGTAGCTGTCGTCTCGGGCCAGAAAGTTACGGCTGCGAGGCTGCGACGCATAACGAGCAAACTGCTGCACTGTTTTCACCACTTCATCGGCCATGACCCAGCACGGTGCTGATGCCCCCAGGCGGCTGCCTTTGGTGCCGTCCTGGATGTCGATACGTCTCAAGTGTTCGGCCTCGCGTTGCAGTCGTAGTAAGTCAGCCAGAATCGCTTCGCGCAGGCATACCGGTTGTTCGGATCAACAGAACAATTGCCGCCACCCGCTCGTGGTGCTGTTCGCCGAGCTCTTCAATCACTCGCTGTACTTGCTGGCAGTCTTGGTCATCCGGCGCTCGGGTGCGTATGTTCGAGCACTGCTGTCCCGACGCCTGGCTCGGGTTGGCGATCCTCATTTCTTAATCTCGAACCTAGCGGTGGCCTCGTCCTCGGATCAATGCTCTGCGCGAGCAGTTGCATGCTTCGACTGCCAGATTTTGGTCGTTCGCCATCGATAGTTCGGGGTAGATCCCGAAGCCGGCGTTGATGCGCTTTTTGATCACCGGTTCGCGGTAGTTGAAATTCCACACCAACGAGCCGTTGCTGTGAACGCGGAGCTGCAAACCGTCACCGTCAGTCAGGACGTAATCCTTGGACGCGGGTTTGATTCCCTTGAGCTGTCGATCGGAGAGGCGGAGGTTTTGAGCAGGCATGGGATTGTCCTCAGGCATTGATTCGGTATTCCAAGGATTAGCATCGGACGGACTGGAATACCCGAATGGCCGGAACTCAAAAGCTCTCAAAAGATCGAAAAAAACGTACAGGATGCCGCGTCTTTACTGGGTCGCAGGCACAAAAAAAGACGTCCGTGGACGTCTTTAGATGATGAATTGGTGGAGCCGGGGGGATTTGAACCCCCGTCCGCCAGTACTCCGCTGTCGGTACTACATGCGTAGCCGTGTCTATTAAGTTAACCCTCAGCGACCCGACGGGCAGGGTGCTTTGGGCGAGTTGTGTAAGTTTTAGCCGCTTCGTCCACAACGTACTGCACGGCGATTCTGTTCTATATGACAATCATTTTGGGTTTACAGACATCCCCTGATGATTGCTGAGCCCGAAGGCATCAGGAGTGCATGTCAGCTGCAATTAAGCAGCGAGAGCAGCACCGTATTGGTCGTCATTGGCAACTATAAGAAGTTGCAACAGTGGATTTACGAGTTCTGTTACCAACTCGGCATGCACCTAAAGTTTCGCGACCGGCGTCGAATCCTAAACGGCCCCGTGCTTGTAACTCGTTGTTTCATAGTGAGTGACAAGCTTGTGCAGTGTACGCCAAACGGTCACAGAAGGCCAACCCGAAGGTTGGCCTTGAGCGTCGGCGCGCTATTGGTTGCCACCTTTGTCGCTATTCTGCAGGTCTTGCAGGGCTTTGGAGGTGATCTCGATGCACTTCTTGTCATCACCGGCGGCGTGGGCTGCCTTGGCTTGGGAGACGGCGGTGTCGATTTCGCCGCTTTTGCCGGAGGTGTCGGTGGCCAGCAGAGCTTTACCGTTGTTGATTTTGTCGAGGTTGATTTTGCACAAATCAGGCTCACCGGCCGCGAAAACAGGGGAGGCCAGCATCGCCGCAGTGATGAACAAGCCAGCAAGAGCAGTGCGCTTCATCGGTATTCTCCTTGTACACGTAAGGCTCGATGCTGCTCCCGGGTTGGGGCAGCCAGCGAAGTCGTTGAGGCCTTCGTCACGAAGACCTATGCAGATGACTACGCCGGCGCGCTGGGGTTCTGTTTTTTTGCAGGTTTAATCTGCGCGGGCCTGGGTGACGCGGTCCACCAGGTATACCAACCCGTGGTAATCGATGCCGCCATGCTGGCTCAGGCCGATTTCGCAGGTGCGGCTGGTGGAAATCCCTTCGCTGCAGTATTGCACCGCGTCCTTGAGGGTTCGCAGTGAGTGGGCGTTGAGCTCCGGCGTGGTGAAGCCCTTGTCGCCGGCAAAGCCGCAGCAGTGGATTCCTTCCGGGATCACCACGGTCTTGGCGCAGCGTCGCGCCAGGTCGATCAGCGCCTGGCTTTCGCCCAGGTGCTGGGTGCTGCAGGTGACGTGTACGGCGATGGGCGCTTCCTGGGGGGTGAAGTCGAGGCGGTCCATCAGATGGGTGCGAATGAAGCGGACCGGGTCGTAGAGGTCCAGGCGCGTTTCGCCGAGGTCCTGCATCAGCCGCAGGGTGCAGGGGCTGGTGTCGCAGTAGATCGGGTCGAGGCCGCCACGACTGGCGTGGAGCAGGGCGCCGAGCATTTCCTGGCGCTTGTGCTCGGCTTGTTCGGCGTAGCCCTTGGATGCGAAGGGCTGCCCGCAGCACAGGTTGTCCAGGTGCTCGGGAAATACGACTTGGTAGCCGGCTTTTTCCAGCAGGCCACGGGTCTTGTCGTACAGCGACATCTGCTCTTTATCACCGGCTGCGGGGCCCATGGCACGCGAGACGCAAGCCGCCAGGTAAACCACGCGGGGGCGCTCGTCGGTCATAGGCGGGCTGAAGCGAATGGCTTTCTCCGGCTGCGGCATGGCGTTGGTCCACTGCGGGATCTGGCCTTGGGACAACCGGGTGAGGTTCGCCGAGAGTTTTGCAAGACGCGGTGCGCCCAGCAGCATGCGCGCACCATTGGCAACGTGCAGGGTGAAGCGTGCACCTTGCAGGGCGGTGGCGAAATGGCTGGCCAGCCATTCGGCGGTTTTCGTACGGTTGGCGTCGCGAGAACGCAGCTTTTTCACCAGGTCACCGGTATTGATACCTACAGGGCAGCGTTGGGCGCATAGCCCGGTGGCGGCGCAGGTGTCGATGCCCTGGTAGTGGTACGCCGCTTCCAGCTCGGTGGTGTCGACGCCGGCGCGCCGTCTGGCCTGGATGTCGCGCCAGATCACGATGCGCTGGCGCGGGCTCAGGGTCAGCCCCTTCGACGGGCACACCGGCTCGCAGAAACCGCACTCAATGCACTTATCCACCAGCTCATCGGCGGCGGGCAAGGGCTTGAGGTGTTTGAGGTGGATTTGCGGATCTTCGCTGAGCACCACGTCTGGATTGAGAATGCCGTTGGGGTCGAGCAGGCGTTTAAGCTGCCACATCAATTGATAGGCGTCGCTGCCCCATTCCAGTTCGACGAAGGGCGCCATATTACGGCCGGTGCCGTGTTCGGCTTTCAGCGAGCCACCGAATTCCACGGCCACCAGCTGCGCGACGTCGTCCATGAACGCTTGGTAGCGTGCGACTTCTTCGCTGCTGTTGAAGCCTTGCGTGAAGACAAAGTGCAGATTGCCTTCCAGGGCGTGTCCGAAAAGGATCGCTTCGTCGTAGTGATGCTTGTCGAACAGTTCGATCAAGCGATTGACGCCGATGGCCAGTTGTTCGACCGGGAAGGTCACGTCTTCGATGATCACCGTGGTGCCGGTTTTGCGCACGGCGCCGACGGCGGGGAAGGTGTCTTTGCGGATGGCCCATAACCGGGCGTTCTCCACTGGGTCTTCGGTGAAGTCGACCTGTTTTTCCACAGGGAAAGGCGCCAGGGCGGCCATGATCAGTCTGATCTGTTCCTGCAGCAGCGATGGCGATGCCGCACGGGATTCGATCAGCAACGCGCAGGCGCTTTCCGATAGGTGTTGTACGAAAGCCGGCATACCCGGTTTGTTCTGTACCGAGCGCAGGCTGCGCCGGTCGAGCAATTCGACCGCCGAGACCGGTTGGGTTTTCAAGACAGTCACTGCGTTGCAGCAGGTTTCGACGTCCGGGAAGACAATCAGCGCCGACGCCTTGTTCGGGTGATCAATCACCGTGTCGTACGTGACCGCGCTGATAAAGCCCAGCGTGCCCTCGGAGCCCACCAGCAGGTGGCTGAGGATATCCAGGGGCTCGTCAAAGTCGACCAAGGCATTGAGTGACAAGCCGGTGGTGTTTTTCAGACGGTATTTGTGGCGGATCTTGGCTGCCAGTTCGGCGTTGGCTCGCGTCTCGCGGCCCAATGTCGCCAAGCGCTCGAGCAGTGCACCATGTTGTTGCTCAAAGGCTGCGACGCTGGCTGGATCTTCGGTGTCCAGGCGGCTGCCGTCAGCCAGTACCAGGCGGATGCCCGCCAAGGTGTGATAGGTGTTTTGTGCCGTGCCGCAGCACATGCCGCTGGCGTTGTTGGCAACGATACCGCCGATTTTACAGGCGTTGATCGACGCCGGGTCAGGGCCGATCTTGCGCCCGAACGGCGCCAGCCAGGCGTTGGCCTGAGCGCCGATCACCCCGGGTTGCAAGCGGATCTGCGTGCCTTGCCCACGAATCTCGCGACCGTTCCAGTTGTCGCCCAACACGATCAGCACCGAGTCAGAGATGGCTTGGCCAGACAAGCTGGTGCCTGCCGCACGAAAGGTCACGGGAACGTGATCGCGTTGGGCCAGTTGCAGCAGCGCCACCACTTCGTCTTCCGACTCTACACGGACCACCAGTTGTGGGATCAGTCGATAAAAGCTGGCGTCGGTGCCGAAGGCCAGGGTGGAAAGCGGGTCGTCGAAGCGTCGATCTTTCGAAATCAGCTGTGCGACGTCGCGCAGAAAAGCAGCAGGCAGGCTCATCGGTCCTCCAGGAATAGTTGACGCCGCACCTTGGTCCGGCGTCGATGCTTACCCTATTACGTGCAGGTCTTTAGTGCACCAGCATACCGGTGAACCAGTAGGCCTGTGCCAGGGTGATCAGCCCCACGATCGTGGCGAAAAACAGGCTGTGCTTGAGGGTGAAGCGGAACAGGTCGGATTCCTTGCCCACCAGGCCCGTCGCGGCGCAGGCCACGGCGATCGATTGCGGCGAAATCATCTTGCCGGTCACGCCGCCGCTGGTATTGGCGGCCACCAGCAGGGTGTCGTTGACGCCGATCTGGTGCGCGGTGGTGGCTTGCAGCGAGCTGAACAGCGCGTTGGACGAGGTGTCGGAGCCTGTCAGGAAAACCCCCAGCCAGCCGAGGAACGGCGAGAAAAACGGGAAAGCGGCGCCGGTGGCCGCCAATACCAGGGCCATGGTCGACGACATGCCGGAGTAGTTGGTGACGAAGGCGAACGCCAGCACCATACCGATGGACAGGATCGGCCAGCGCAGTTCGTAAAAGGTTTCTTTTAAAGTGGTCAGACCAGTTTTGATGTCAATTTTCAACACCAGCATTGAGATCAGCGCGGAGAAGAAAATCGCGGTGCCGGTAGCCGAAATCGGGTCCAGTTTGAAGACGGCCGGAATGGCGGTCGGGTTGGTGACGATCGGCGCGACCTTGATCACCATTTGATCCAGGTGGGGAATGGCGAAGTTGAACACCCAACTGTACATCGAGCCGCCTGCAGCGAACATTGCCTTGAAGGGCTTGAGGGTCCAAATGGTGACCAGTACGGTCAGGATCAGGAACGGCGACCAGGCTTTGAAAATCTGCCCCAGGCTATAAGGCGAGGCCACTGTGCTGCGCGGCTGGCCGAAGCCCCCGGCGCTGGCGGTGATCGTCGCGCTGGGGGTGACACCGGCGATCTGTGCGCCGGCAGTGCGCTTGGGCTGCCAGACTTTCAGGAACAAGGTCAGAGCAATCAGGCTGGCCAGGGCCGAGGTGATGTCCGGCAGTTCAGGGCCAATGAAGTTGGAGGTGAAGTACTGCGTGACCGCAAAGCTTGCGCCCGCCACCAACGCTGCCGGCCAGGTTTCGCGAACGCCGCGCAGGCCGTCCATCATGAACACCAGCCAGAACGGAACGAACAGCGACAGCAGCGGCAGTTGGCGGCCCGTCATGGCGCCGATCTTGAACGCATCGATACCGGTCACTTGGCCGGCGACAATGATCGGAATGCCCAGCGCACCGAAGGCGACCGGCGCGGTGTTGGCAATCAGGCACAGGCCGGCAGCGTACAGCGGGTTGAAGCCCAGGCCTACCAGCAGGGCGGCGGTGATCGCCACCGGCGCACCGAAACCGGCAGCGCCTTCCAGGAAGGCGCCGAAGCAGAAACCAATCAGCAATACCTGCAGGCGTTGATCGTCGGTAATCGACAGCACCGAGCTGCGGATGATCTCGAACTGGCCGCTTTTGACCGTCAGTTTGTAGAGGAAGACCGCGGCGACGATGATCCACGCGATTGGCCACAGCCCATAGGCAAAACCGTAACCTGCGGCGGCGAGCGCCATGTCTACCGGCATCTGGAAGGCGAAGATTGCCACCAGTATCGACAGCGCCAGGGTGATGCTCCCGGCGACATGGCCTTTGAGGCGAAACACGGCCAGGGCCAGGAAGAAGAATACGATTGGGATAACGGCGGCCAATGCGGACAGGCCGAGGCTGCCGAGAGGGCTGTAGAGCTGTTGCCAGGTTTGCATATGGGGTGGCCCCTAATTGTTGTTGGTCAGGCGCGATTCAGTCATCTTGGATAATTGGTAAGACCAATTTACAAGCGCTGTCGGCTAGAGTAAAAGCCTTGGCGTGGGTGTGTCAATTTGCCGCTTGGCAAACTTTGGTCGTAGCGTCGTCGGCGAGGGGGTTCTGGTTGGGTCAATCGAGGGTGTTCTGATAGGTGCTGCAAGCGCGGCGATAGGCGAGAATAGAGGCCCCGGCGAATGGTCGGGGTTGTGGGGAGTGAGTTATGGGATTTGATCAGGTGCGGCAGCGCCGTTTGTCTGACGATATTGTCGAGCAGCTTGAGGGCATGATCCTCGAGGGCACGTTGAAGTCAGGCGAACGCTTGCCGGCAGAGCGTGCTCTGGCGGAGCGGTTTGGCGTGTCGCGTCCGTCGTTGCGTGAGGCGATCCAGAAGCTGGCGGCCAAAGGGTTGTTGGTCAGTCGCCAGGGCGGGGGTAACTATGTGGCGGAGTCGCTGGGGTCGACCTTCAGTGATCCGTTGCTGCATCTGTTGGAAAACAACCCCGAGGCGCAGCGTGACCTGTTGGAGTTTCGCCAGACGCTTGAGGCGTCCTGCGCCTATTACGCGGCGCTGCGCGCCACCGAGGTCGACCGTGAGCGGCTGACCGCAGCGTTTGACGCGTTGCAGGATTGCTACACGCGGGCCGACGAGGTAAGCCGCCTGGAAGAGGGGGCGGCCGATGCGCGGTTTCATTTGGCGATTGCCGAGGCCAGCCATAACGCGGTGCTGTTGCACACCATTCGGGGGCTGTTCGATCTGCTCAAGCGCAACGTGGTGACCAATATCGGTGGCATGTACCAGCAACGTACCGAGACGCGCGACATGCTGATCAGCCAGCATCGGGACTTGTATCTGGCAATTATCGAGGGGCGGGCCGAGCAGGCACGGGAAGTCTCAACACGTCACCTGCTGTATGTGCAGGAAGTGTTGGAGGAAGTGCGTCAGGAGGTTCAGCGCGTGGCGCGGGCGGAGCGGCGTAAAGGCATGTAGCCGGGGTGAGCCACCCCAGGCTACAGCCTCGCAAGGGCTACTCTTCCTTGCCCTTGTTGCGCACGGCGCGATGCAACTCACGGTTGGAGTCGCGTTCGCGCTCGGTATCGCGCTTGTCGTATTCCTTCTTGCCCTTGCCCAGCGCGATCTCGCACTTGACCAGGTGCTTGCTCCAGTACCAGGACAAGCAGACGCAGGCATAGCCTTTCTGCTGTACGGCTGCCGCGAGTTTATCGATCTCGCGGGCATTGAGCAGCAGTTTGCGCGTGCGTACCGGGTCGGCAATCACGTGGGTGCTCGCGGTGGTCAGCGGGGTGATATGACTGCCAAGCAGCCATGCCTCGCCATCCTTGAGCAATACGTAGCTGTCGACCAGTTGCAGCTTGCTGGCGCGCAGACTTTTTACTTCCCAGCCGGCCAGGACCAGACCAGCCTCGAACCGATGTTCGATGAAGTAATCGTGTCGCGCCTTTTTATTTTGCGCGATGGTCCCTGTGGGGTGTTTCTTTTGTTTAGCCATAGGGGCGGCATTATAGGGAGTTGCGAGCGTGTCGGCTACGGTCAACCTGCGTGCTTGAGCGTGTTCGACGAATCCCGGACAATGCAGACAGTTCTTTGATCTTTTTCGCTCGCGGATCCGGCTGTTCTTTTCGCGATGTTTGCCTCAGCAGTGGAAATCACGCTCACATGACGACGCATATTCAACGTTCGGCTCTGCTGCCCTATCCGGCGCAGGCGCTCTATGACCTGGTCAACGACGTGGCGCGTTACCCGGAGTTCCTACCGTGGTGTTCTACTGCGCAAGTGTTGGAAAGTACTGATGAACATATGGTTGCCAGTGTCGGGGTGGCCAAGGGAGGTCTCAGCCAGCACTTTGTTACGCGTAATGTGCTGGTGCCTGGACAATCCATCGAAATGAACCTGCAGGAAGGCCCCTTCACTCAATTGCACGGAGTGTGGGTTTTCAAGGCGCTGACCGACAAAGCCTGCAAGATCAGCCTGGACCTGTCCTTCGATTACGCGGGCCCGGTTGTGCGGGCGACATTGGGCCCTCTGTTCAATCAGGCCGCCAATACGCTGGTGGACGCATTTTGCCAGCGAGCCAAACAACTGCATGGTTGAGATTGAAGTGGTGTATGCCGCCGAGGATCGCCAGGTGTTGTTGGCGGTAACGGTACCGGTGGGCACGAGCTTAAGGGGTGCGGTGCGGGCGTCGGGGATTGCGGCGCAATTTCCCGGGGTGGAGTTGGCTGAGTATCCCTTGGGTATTTTCGGCAAGGTGGTCGAAAAGCCGGATGAGCGTACCGTCAGCGCGGGTGATCGTATCGAGATCTACCGGCCGTTGCTGGCAGACCCTAAAGAGGTGCGTAGGCTGCGTGCGGCCAAGGCTGCGATGGCCAGGCAGCAAGGCACATAAGTTCGCCAGATGACACGCAACAAAAAGCCCGGCATGCCGGGCTTTTTTGTTGCTTGCCGCGCAGTTACTGCGGGCTGGCGTCCAGAGGTTCTGGTGTCGGGACCGGGACGGTCTTCACGCCGTCGACGTCCTTCTGGATCTGGTCCAGCAAGGAGCCGGGCTTGGCAGGCTCTTCGGACTTCGGCTTCTCGGCGTCCTGTGCAGGCGCGCTCACGTTCGTGCCGTTATCCTTGCCGAGCAGGGCGTCATCGCGGCTTACACCGGGCTTGAAGTCACCTGACAGGCTGACAAGCTGGTCGTTGCCATTAAAAATAACGCTGACGCGTTCCTGCTGGCGTTCACCGCCACCAGGCTGGATGCTGTAGAGATAATCCCAGCGATCGGCATGGAAAGTGTCGGTCAACAGGGGGTTGCCCATGATAAACCGTACTTGCCGTCGGGTCATTCCCGGGCGTAACTGGTCTATCATGTCCTGCGTGACGACATTGCCCTGTTGGATGTCGATTTTGTAAACCCCGGGGAATGAACAACCGGCGAGTGCGAGCAGTCCCACAAAGGTGAAACTGGTTAGCAAGAGCTTGGTGTTTTGCATCGGTGGGCGACTTCCACTATCTTGGCTGGGACAACGTTAAACGCCGATCATACCCGTATTAAGAGAAGCTGCGAAGCAGCATCCGCGAGAAAGCTAACCATGGTTGAAAATAGCGAACTACGCAAAGTCGGTCTCAAAGTGACTCTGCCACGAGTCAAAATTCTACAAATGCTCGATTCTGCTGAGCAGCGCCACATGAGTGCCGAGGATGTCTACAAGGCGCTGATGGAGTCTAACGAGGACGTTGGCCTGGCCACGGTTTATCGTGTGCTGACCCAGTTTGAAGCCGCAGGGCTGGTGGTTCGCCATAATTTCGACGGCGGTCATGCGGTGTTTGAATTGGCTGACGGTGGTCACCATGACCACATGGTTGACCTGGATACCAATGAGGTTATCGAGTTCACCAGCCCCGAGATCGAAGCTCTGCAACATAAGATTGCCGAGGACCATGGATTCGAATTGGTCGACCACAATCTGGTTCTGTACATCCGTAAGAAAAAGTAAAAATGACGCGGATTCACTCCGCGCAACGATCGAAGGCGACCTCAGGGTCGCCTTCGTGTTTTCTACCTCTATATAAAGAAAGGCTTGGCTAAGCCTTGGCGGCTACCACCATTTTCTTGGCATGAGCCAAGGACTCTTTGGTCAAGTCTATACCGCCCAACATGCGTGCCACTTCTTCCACGCGTTCCGATTTGTTCAGCTTGGACACTGCGGTATGCGTTGCATCACTGCCCCGCACTTTATGTACAAACAGGTGCTGATGCCCTTGGGCAGCTACCTGCGGCAAGTGAGTCACCGTCAGTACCTGGCCGCGATCTCCCAAACGTCGCAACAGCTGGCCAACAATCTCCGCAGTCGGCCCGCCGATCCCAACGTCCACTTCGTCGAACACCAGGGTGGGGACGCGTGAGGTCTGGGCCGTTATCACCTGTATGGCCAGGCTGATGCGCGACAGCTCGCCGCCGGACGCCACTTTGGCCAGTGCCTTGAGCGGCTGCCCTGGGTTGGCGCTGACCAGCAGCTCTACCTGCTCCAGGCCGTGGGGTTGTAGTTCATTGGTGGCGTTGGTGCGCAACTCGATGGTAAAGCGGCCGCCCGGCATGCCTAGGCGCTGGATTTCCTGTTCCACCGCAGCGGCCAGACCAGTGGCCGCTTGACGGCGCAGGTCACTGAGTTCTCGTGCTTTCTCTTGGTAATGACGGGCAAACGAAGCGAGCTCTTCACCCAGGCGTTCGATGGATTCGTCATTTGCGTTGAGGGTTTCGATTTCATCCAGCAATTTCTGCTGCATCGTCGCCACTTCGGTGGGTTGGATCCGGTGTTTGCGCGCCAGGGTGTAGATGGTGTCCAGGCGTTCTTCTATTTCCTGGAGGCGAGCAGGGTCGGCATCAAAGTGATCCAGGAAGCGATTCAGTTCGCCCACCGCCTCCTCAACCTGGATCTGTGCGCTGGTCAGCAGGGTGGTGGCTTCGCTCAATGAGCCGGATGCGCTGTTGACGCTGGACAGCCGATTGAGGCTGGCCGTGAGTGCATTGAGCACATTGCCCGAATCGCTCTCGCTGCACTGCTCCACTACCTGGCGACAAATGCCCAGCAGGGTTTCTGCGTTGGTGAGGTTCTTGTGTTCCTGTTCCAGCTGCTCCAGCTCCGTCTCGCCCAGGCCCAGGCTTTCCAGTTCTTCAAGTTGATAGCTGAGTAACTGGTGGCGAGCGCGTTGTTCGTCGCCGGAGTTGGACAGGCGCTCCAGCTCCTGGCGGGTCTGGCGCCAGCGTTGGGCGGCAAGCTGCACTTGGCGGGCCAGGTCGGTGGCCCCGGCGTATTCGTCCAGCAGTCGACGGTGGGTATCGGTTTTCAGCAGAGACTGATGTTCGTGCTGGCTGTGGATGTCGATCAGCAGCTCGCCCAGCGCTTTCAGGTCGCCAAGGGGGCAGGGTGTGCCGTTGATATAGCCGCGTGAGCGCCCTTCGGCAGTGATGACCCGGCGCAGGATGCATGGGCCTTCGTTATTGAGGTCGCGTTCGGCCAACCAGGCTTCCGCTTCCGGGATGTCCGCCAGATCAAAGGTGGCGAGGATATCGGCCTTGTCCGCGCCGGGGCGGACCACGCCGCTGTCGGCACGGTCGCCCAGGGTCAGGCCCAGCGCGTCGAGCATGATCGACTTGCCGGCGCCGGTTTCGCCTGTGATTACGCTCATCCCGCGATCCAGCTCGAGATCAAGGTGTTCAACAATGGCGTAGTTATGTACGGACAGGTGCACCAGCATGACGGCCGCTCCCAGGCTTTAGGTCTGGTTATTTATACAGTGTTTTGTTCGGGCCTGACAATCCTGGCGCTTAGCTCGATTTGCTTGAGTATTGTTTTTTCTTAGTGCGATACGGAATGAATGCGACGGAAATGCTCCCGGGCCTGTGAAAGACTTTTGGTAACGCCTGCGCCCTTGAACCTGGAAATTGTGACCCCATATACCGGAACAGAAGCGCGAGTCGAGTTCGCGCATGATTTTGAAAGGAGAAATCTATGGCTGACGAACAGACGCAGGATACGCAAACTCCAGACGCCAATTCGGCTGTCGGCGATGAGCTGGCAACTCGTGTACAAGTGCTTGAAGAGCAATTGGCCGCTGCGCAGGATCAGTCTTTGCGTGTTGCCGCCGATCTGCAGAACGTCCGCCGCCGTGCCGAGCAGGATGTAGAAAAGGCTCACAAGTTCGCGCTGGAAAAATTTGCCGGCGACTTGCTGCCGATTATCGACAGCCTGGAACGCGGCCTTGAGCTGTCCAACCCGGACGACGAAAACATCCGTGCGATGCGTGAAGGGATCGAGCTGACCCTGAAAATGTTCCAGGACACCCTGAAGCGTTATCAGCTGGAAGCGATCGATCCACAAGGCGGCGAGCCGTTCAACGCCGAGCATCACCAAGCCATGGCCATGCAAGAGAGCCATGACCTTGAGCCTAACAGTGTGTTGAAAGTGTTCCAGAAGGGTTATCTGCTTAACGGTCGCTTGCTGCGCCCGGCAATGGTGGTGGTGAGCAAGGCTCCTGCACCCGTTTCACCTTCTATTGATGAGCAGGCTTGAAATCAGTCGTAACGGCCCCATCTATAAGTCAAGCGTTTAAGTGCTACCGCGGTTAGCCACCACTGCTGCGGCATCCAAATTCAAGTTTCGGGAGAGTAAATCATGGGCAAAATTATCGGTATCGACCTGGGGACTACCAACTCCTGCGTCTCCGTGCTGGAAAACGGCGTTGCAAAAGTCATTGAAAACGCCGAAGGCGCGCGTACCACGCCGTCGATCATTGCATACGCCAACGACGGTGAAATCCTCGTCGGCCAGTCGGCCAAGCGTCAGGCCGTGACTAACCCGCATAACACGCTGTATGCGGTAAAACGTCTGATCGGTCGTAAGTTCGACGAAGAAGTCGTACAGAAAGACATCAAGATGGTGCCTTACAAAATCGCCAAGGCTGACAACGGTGACGCCTGGGTTGAAGTAAACGGCAACAAGATGTCTGCACCGCAAATCTCGGCTGAAGTCTTGAAAAAGATGAAGAAGACTGCCGAAGATTACCTGGGTGAAACCGTGACTGAAGCGGTGATCACCGTTCCGGCCTACTTCAACGACAGCCAGCGCCAGGCGACCAAAGACGCCGGCCGCATTGCGGGCCTGGACGTAAAACGTATCATCAACGAACCTACCGCGGCGGCTCTGGCCTACGGTATGGACAAGGCCAAAGGCGACCACACTGTGATCGTTTATGACCTGGGTGGCGGTACCTTCGACGTTTCCGTGATCGAGATCGCGGAAGTCGACGGCGAGCACCAGTTCGAAGTGTTGGCCACCAACGGTGACACGTTCCTGGGTGGTGAAGACTTTGACATTCGTCTGATCGACTACCTCGTTGACGAATTCAAGAAAGAAAGCGGCATGAACCTCAAGGGTGACCCGCTGGCCATGCAGCGCCTGAAAGAAGCCGCTGAGAAAGCCAAGATCGAGCTGTCCTCGAGCATGTCGACCGACGTGAACCTGCCGTACATCACTGCAGACGCCACCGGTCCGAAGCACTTGAACGTGAAGATCTCGCGCGCCAAGTTGGAAGCGCTGGTTGAAGACCTGGTTCAGCGCACTATCGAACCTTGCCGCATCGCCCTGAAAGACGCAGGTATCGACGTTGGCTCCATCAACGACGTGATCCTGGTGGGTGGTCAGACCCGTATGCCACTGGTGCAGCAGAAAGTCACCGAGTTCTTCGGCAAGGAAGCACGTAAAGACGTGAACCCGGACGAAGCGGTTGCCATGGGTGCTGCTATCCAGGGCGCGGTACTGGCTGGTGACGTGAAAGACGTACTGCTGCTGGACGTCAGCCCGCTGACCCTGGGTATCGAAACCATGGGCGGCGTGATGACTGCGCTGATCGAGAAAAACACCACGATTCCTACCAAGAAATCGCAAGTGTTCTCGACTGCCGACGACAACCAGGGCGCCGTGACTATTCACGTGCTGCAAGGTGAGCGTAAGCAGGCTGCACAGAACAAATCCCTGGGCAAGTTCGACCTGTCCGAGATTCCGCCAGCACCACGTGGCGTGCCACAAATCGAAGTGACCTTCGACATCGACGCCAACGGTATCCTGCACGTAGGTGCGAAAGACAAGGCGACCGGCAAAGAGCAGAAGATCACCATCAAGGCCAACTCCGGCCTGTCTGATGAAGAAATTCAACAGATGATTCGTGATGCCGAAGCGAACGCCGACGCGGACGCCAAGTTTGCAGAATTGGCCGGTGCGCGTAACCAAGGCGATGCCCTGGTTCACTCGACCCGCAAAATGGTCGCTGATGCTGGCGATAAAGTGACTGCTGAAGAGAAAACTGCAATCGAAGCTGCCGTGGTTGCCCTGGAAGCCGCTGTCAAAGGCGACGACAAGGCTGCCATCGAAGCCAAGATCGAAGAGCTGTCGAAAGTCTCCGCGCCAGTCGCTCAGAAAATGTACGCCGAACAACAGGCCCAGCCTGAAGGCGGCGCGCAACACGCTGAGCCTGAAGCCAAGCACGACGACGTTGTCGATGCTGAGTTCGAAGAAGTCAAAGACAACAAGTAAGTTGGTCGTCCGGTTGACCGCTATCAAGCGGTGACTGGTAGGATGTCGCCGCGCGGGAGCTTGCTCCCGCGTTGGCGTGTCTGGGGTACGCGAATTTTTACAGCATGCGACAGCGTTCGGGTGCTGGCGGTGTGATCGGGAATGCTCCTGCTTCCCGAGCAGTAAATACCGCGTTTTTGATCGGGGCTCCGGTTAAAAAGTAGTAATGACCAGGATCGTTGAATTGACGTGAGTTGGGTCCGGGCCTGTATTGGGGCTCAACGAGTTTGGCGGGGCTCAGGAGGGTCTGGCTGAACGTCCTTAAGAGTGCAAAGACTTATGGCAAAGCGTGACTATTACGAAGTATTGGGTGTGGAGCGCAGCTCCAGCGAGTCGGACCTGAAGAAGGCCTACCGTCGCCTGGCGATGAAGCATCACCCGGACCGTAATCCGGATAGCAAGGAATCCGAAGAACTGTTCAAAGAGGCTAACGAAGCCTACGAATGCCTATCTGACCCTAACAAGCGTGCGGCCTACGACCAGTACGGCCATGCCGGCGTCGATCCGAGCATGGGCGGTGGTGGCGCCGGTTTTGGTGGTCAGAACTTCTCCGATATCTTCGGCGATGTGTTCAGCGACTTCTTTGGTGGTGGCCGTGGTGGCCAGCGTGGCGGTGCCCAGCGCGGCAGCGATCTGCGCTACACCCTGGAACTGAACCTGGAAGAAGCGGTACGCGGTACCAGTGTCAATATCCGTGTGCCGACGCTGGTCAACTGCAAGCCGTGTGATGGCTCGGGTGCCAAGAAGGGCTCCTCGCCGATTACTTGCCCGACCTGTGGGGGTATCGGCCAGGTTCGCATGCAGCAAGGTTTCTTCTCGGTGCAGCAGACCTGCCCGCGCTGCCATGGCCAGGGCAAGATCATTTCCGACCCGTGCGACTCCTGCCACGGCGAAGGGCGTGTCGAAGAGTACAAGACCCTGTCGGTGAAAGTGCCGGCGGGTGTGGATACCGGTGATCGTATTCGTCTGTCGGGCGAGGGCGAGGCGGGTACTCAGGGCGGCCCTACGGGTGACTTGTACGTGGTGATCAACGTGCGTGAGCACTCGATCTTCCAGCGTGATGGCAAGCACCTGTTCTGTGAAGTGCCGATCAGTTTTGTCGATGCGGCTTTGGGTGGCGAGATCGAGATTCCGACGCTTGATGGGCGTGTGAAACTCAAGATTCCTGAAGGCACGCAGACCGGCAAACAGTTCCGCATCCGTGGCAAAGGCGTTGCGCCGGTGCGCGGCGGTGGCGCCGGAGACCTGATGTGTCGCGTGGCGGTGGAAACGCCGGTCAACCTGAATCGCCGTCAGCGTGAATTGCTTGAAGAATTCCGCAGTTCGTTGGAGGGGGATCACTCCCACTCTCCGAAGACCACTGGCTTTTTCGATGGCGTGAAGCGCTTCTTCGGCGACCTGTAAGGAAGTGAGTATGCGACGTATAGCCGTAATGGGCGCTGCAGGGCGCATGGGCAAGACGCTGGTCGAGGCGGTGCAGCAGCGCTCGCCGGCTTCCGGGCTGACCGCGGCCATCGTGCGCCCCGGTAGCACATTGATCGGTGCGGATGCCGGTGAGCTGGCCTCGTTGGGGCGTATCGGCGTTTCGCTGTCCGGCAACCTGGAACAGGTGGCTGACGAGTTCGACGTATTGATCGATTTCACCCTGCCGGACGTCATGCTGAAGAACCTGGCGTTCTGCCGCAAGGCCGGCAAGGCCATGGTGATCGGTACCACGGGCTTGAGTGCCGAGCAGAAGCAGTTGTTGGTGGAGGCGGGCAAGGATATTCCTATCGTCTTCGCCGCCAATTTCAGCGTGGGGGTGAACCTTTCGCTCAAGCTGCTGGATCTGGCGGCTCGCGTGCTGGGTGATGAGGCAGATATCGAGATTATCGAGACTCATCACCGCCACAAGATCGATGCGCCGTCCGGTACCGCACTGCGTATGGGGGAGGCAATTGCCGATGCGTTGGGGCGTGATTTGTCGAAAGTCGCCGTTTACGGTCGCGAAGGCCATACCGGTGCGCGCGCGCATGACACTATCGGGTTTGCCACGGTTCGCGGTGGTGATGTGGTGGGAGATCACACTGTGTTGTTCGCCGCTGAAGGCGAGCGCCTGGAAATCACTCACAAGGCGTCTAGCCGTATGACGTTCGCCAAGGGCGCGGTGCGTGCCGCGCTTTGGCTGGAAGGGCGTCAGGCTGGCCTTTACGACATGCGTGACGTGCTGGATCTGCACTAATCAGTAGCTAAAAGGGGGTCTCAAGCTTATGCTTAGGCCCCGTTTTTACCCGCTAGGCGACGTCCTGTCGCATTCCCCTGCCTTTAAGGCTCATTAGCGGTGGACCAAAAAAGCCTTTTTCTGTAAGCTACAGCTTTAGTGTGTCCACTAAAAGCGCGCAGAATAATTCAGTGAACAAGCGGGGTGACGTGTCCATACGTCACTCCGCTTTTTTACAACCTGCGATCGCCCTTTCAGGCTTTATTTACGGGAGGTCTTCTTGACTAAGCCAGCCATACTCGCCCTTGCTGATGGCAGCATTTTTCGCGGCGATGCCATTGGAGCCGACGGTCAAACCGTTGGAGAGGTAGTGTTCAACACTGCCATGACCGGCTATCAGGAAATCCTTACTGATCCTTCCTACGCCCAGCAGATCGTTACCCTGACCTATCCGCACATCGGCAACACCGGTACTACACCGGAAGACGTCGAGTCTGATCGTGTCTGGTCGGCGGGTCTGGTGATTCGTGACCTGCCACTGGTTGCGAGCAACTGGCGTAACACGATGTCGCTGTCCGATTACCTGAAAGCCAACAACGTTGTGGCGATCGCCGGTATCGACACTCGCCGCCTCACACGCATCCTGCGTGAAAAAGGCTCGCAGAACGGCTGCATCATGGTCGGTGACAATATCTCCGAAGAGGCGGCGATTGCCGCGGCGCAAGGTTTCCCTGGCCTGAAAGGCATGGACCTGGCGAAGGTCGTCAGCGTCAAAGAGAAGTACGAGTGGCGCTCCACGGTCTGGGATTTGAAGACTGATGACCATGCGACCATCGAAGCCGCTGAGTTGCCTTACCACGTAGTGGCCTACGACTACGGCGTCAAGTACAACATCCTGCGCATGCTGGTCGAGCGCGGCTGCCGCGTGACGGTGGTTCCGGCGCAAACCCCGGCCAGCGATGTGCTCGCCCTGCAACCGGATGGCGTGTTCCTGTCCAACGGCCCGGGTGACCCCGAGCCATGCGACTACGCTATCCAGGCGATCAAGGACGTGCTGGAAACCGAGATTCCGGTATTCGGCATCTGCCTGGGCCACCAGTTGCTGGCCCTGGCCTCCGGCGCCAAGACCCTGAAAATGGGCCACGGCCACCACGGTGCCAACCACCCGGTACAAGACCTGGACACTGGCGTTGTGATGATCACCAGCCAGAACCACGGTTTTGCGGTGGATGAGGCAACCTTGCCGAGCAACGTCCGCGCTATTCACAAGTCGCTGTTCGACGGTTCCCTGCAGGGTATCGAGCGCACCGACAAGAGCGCGTTCAGCTTCCAGGGCCACCCTGAAGCCAGCCCGGGCCCGAACGACGTCGCGCCGCTGTTCGACCGTTTCATCAATGAGATGGCCAAGCGACGCTGACTGAGCGGCTTGCGGGCGGCCCCGGACCTCGGTGGCCCCCGCAGGCGCTTCAAAGATTGTTCAAGACGGCTTGCCGACTGACCTGCGGATTTGAGTGACAAACCCATGCCAAAACGTACAGACATAAAAAGCATCCTGATTCTCGGCGCTGGCCCGATCGTGATCGGCCAGGCCTGCGAATTCGACTACTCCGGCGCCCAGGCTTGTAAAGCACTGCGCGAAGAGGGTTACCGCGTCATCCTGGTGAACTCCAACCCGGCCACCATCATGACCGACCCGGCCATGGCCGACGCTACCTACATCGAGCCGATCAAGTGGCAGACCGTTGCCAAGATCATCGAGAAAGAGCGTCCGGACGCGCTGTTGCCGACCATGGGCGGCCAGACTGCTCTGAACTGCGCCCTGGACCTGGAGCGCGAAGGCGTCCTGGAGAAATTCGGCGTAGAGATGATCGGTGCCAATGCCGACACCATCGACAAGGCTGAAGACCGTTCGCGTTTCGACAAGGCCATGAAGTCCATCGGCCTGGCATGCCCACGCTCGGGTATCGCCCACAGCATGGAAGAAGCCAATGCGGTCCTTGAGACCCTGGGTTTCCCGTGCATCATCCGTCCATCCTTCACCATGGGTGGCACCGGTGGCGGTATCGCCTACAACCGTGAAGAGTTCGAAGAAATCTGCGCCCGTGGTCTGGACCTGTCGCCGACCAAAGAGCTGCTGATCGACGAATCCCTGATCGGTTGGAAAGAGTACGAGATGGAGGTTGTCCGCGATAAAAAGGACAACTGCATCATCGTCTGCTCTATCGAAAACTTCGACCCGATGGGCGTGCACACCGGTGACTCGATCACCGTGGCTCCGGCACAGACCCTGACCGACAAGGAATACCAGATCCTGCGTAACGCCTCCCTGGCGGTACTGCGCGAGATCGGCGTGGAAACCGGTGGTTCCAACGTACAGTTCGGCATCTGCCCGAACACCGGCCGCATGGTCGTGATCGAAATGAACCCGCGTGTATCGCGTTCGTCGGCCCTGGCTTCGAAAGCCACCGGCTTCCCGATTGCCAAGGTCGCGGCCAAGCTGGCTGTGGGTTACACCCTGGACGAGTTGTCGAACGACATCACCGGCGGCAAGACCCCGGCGTCTTTCGAGCCGTCGATCGACTACGTCGTGACCAAGCTGCCACGTTTTGCTTTCGAAAAGTTCGCCAAGGCCGACGCGCGCCTGACCACTCAGATGAAGTCTGTGGGTGAAGTCATGGCCATCGGCCGTACCTTCCAGGAATCCCTGCAAAAAGCCCTGCGCGGCCTGGAAGTGGGCGTTTGCGGCCTGGACGAGAAGCTCGACCTGGCCAGCCCGGAAAGCATGAGCGTGCTCAAGCGCGAGCTGACCGTGCCGGGCGCCGAGCGTATCTGGTACGTGGCTGACGCCTTCCGTGCCGGCATGACCGTTGAAGACATCTTCGGCATGAACATGATCGACCCTTGGTTCCTGGTCCAGATTGAAGATCTGATCAAGGAAGAAGAGAAGGTCAAGACCTTGGGCCTGGCCAGCATCGACCGCGACATGATGTTCCGCCTCAAGCGCAAGGGCTTCTCCGACCAGCGCCTGGCCAAACTGCTGGGTGTGACCGAGAAAAACCTGCGCACCCATCGTCACAAGCTGGAGATCTTCCCGGTCTACAAGCGCGTTGACACCTGTGCTGCCGAGTTCTCCACCGACACCGCCTACCTGTACTCCACCTACGAGGAAGAGTGCGAAGCCGCGCCGTCGGGCCGCGACAAGATCATGATCCTGGGTGGTGGTCCGAACCGTATCGGCCAGGGTATCGAGTTCGACTACTGCTGCGTGCACGCCGCCCTCGCTCTGCGCGAAGACGGTTACGAAACCATCATGGTCAACTGCAACCCGGAAACCGTTTCCACCGACTACGACACCTCCGATCGCCTGTACTTCGAGCCAGTGACCTTGGAAGACGTGCTGGAAATCGTGCGCGTCGAGAAGCCTAAGGGCGTGATCGTCCAGTACGGCGGCCAAACCCCGCTGAAGCTGGCGCGTGCCCTGGAAGCTGCCGGTGTGCCGATCATCGGTACCAGCCCTGACGCCATCGACCGCGCTGAAGACCGTGAGCGCTTCCAGCAAATGGTCGAGCGCCTGAACCTGCGCCAGCCACCAAACGCCACCGTGCGCAGCGAAGACGAAGCGATCCGTGCAGCCAGCAAGATCGGCTACCCGCTGGTGGTGCGTCCGTCCTACGTATTGGGCGGTCGTGCGATGGAAATCGTCTACGAAGAAGAAGAACTCAAGCGTTACCTGCGTGATGCGGTGAAAGTGTCCAACGACAGCCCGGTGCTGCTGGACCACTTCCTCAACTGCGCCATCGAAATGGACGTGGACGCTGTTTGCGACGGCACCGACGTAGTGATCGGCGCGATCATGCAGCACATCGAACAGGCCGGTGTTCACTCCGGTGACTCCGCTTGCTCGCTGCCGCCTTATTCGCTGCCGGTACACATCCAGGACGTGATGCGTGAACAGGTCAAGAAAATGGCCCTGGAGCTGGGTGTAGTCGGCTTGATGAACGTACAGTTGGCGCTGCAAGGCGAGGACATCTACGTCATCGAAGTCAACCCGCGTGCTTCGCGTACCGTACCGTTTGTTTCCAAGTGCATCGGTGTGTCTCTGGCCATGATCGCTGCCCGCGTGATGGCGGGTAAGACTCTGAAGGAAATCGGCTTCACCCAGGAAATCATTCCGAACTTCTACAGTGTGAAAGAGGCGGTGTTCCCATTCGCCAAATTCCCTGGTGTGGACCCGATCCTGGGCCCAGAGATGAAGTCCACCGGTGAAGTGATGGGTGTGGGCGATACCTTCGGTGAAGCGTTCGCCAAGGCCCAGATGGGTGCCAGCGAAGTGCTGCCGACCGGCGGTACTGCGTTTATCAGCGTGCGTGATGATGACAAGCCACTGGTTGCAGGCGTGGCCCGTGATCTGATCAACTTGGGCTTCGAAGTCGTGGCCACTGCCGGGACCGCCAAGCTGATCGAGGCTGCAGGCCTGAAAGTGCGTCGCGTGAACAAGGTGACGGAAGGCCGTCCGCACGTGGTCGACATGATCAAGAATGACGAAGTCACTCTGATCATCAACACTACCGAAGGTCGCCAGTCGATCGCGGACTCTTACTCCATCCGTCGTAACGCCTTGCAGCACAAGATCTACTGCACCACGACTATTGCTGCTGGCGAAGCCATCTGCGAAGCGCTCAAGTTCGGTCCGGAAAAGACCGTGCGTCGCTTGCAGGATCTACACGCAGGATTGAAGGCATGACCAAATACCCCATGACTGTCCAGGGCTTCAAGGCCCTGGAAGAGGAGCACGCCCATCTGACCAAGGTCGTCCGTCCGAAGCTGAGCCAGGACATCGGTACGGCCCGTGAGCTGGGTGACTTGAAGGAGAACGCCGAATACCACGCTGCTCGTGAGCAGCAGGGTATGGTCGAGGCGCGTATTCGCGATATCGAAGGCCGTCTTCAGAACTCGGTGGTTATCGATGTAACGACCATTCCCCATACGGGTAAGGTGATCTTCGGCACCACCGTTGAAATCGCCAACGTCGAGACCGATGAAAGCGTGACTTACCACATCGTGGGTGAGGACGAAGCTGACATCAAGCAGGGCAAGATCTCTGTAGGTTCGCCGATTGCCCGTGCCTTGATCGCCAAGGAAGAGGGTGATGTGGTGGCTGTGAAAACGCCAAGTGGCGTGATCGAGTACGAGATTGTTGAAGTTCGTCACATCTGAAAGACGGCGCCCATTTAGTGTGGGCGCCATGCTTTGGCAGCTCGCCCAGATGCTTTGGGTGGGTGGCCTGTGGCTGTTTCATGTTGGCGTATTACCGGTGCTGGGCTTGATTGGCCTGGCGCCGTTGCTGATCGATGAGATCGACGGATTGCTCAGTGCGCTGCTGGTGGATTTTGCGGCGGCGTGCGTGACGCTCCAGGTGCTGGTGCTGATCAAGGCCGAAGGCTTGGGGAGTTTGTGGCGGGATGTTCGCGGCCAACTGCTGTTGATGGCGCTGTATGCATGCGCAATGTTTTGCGTGGTGCATGTGTGGCTGCCGGAAGCGTTGCGCTGGCAGCTATTCAGCTATCTTGTGCTAGGGTTCTGCGGGTTGGTGCTGGTTTTACAGCCGGCGCCAGGGTGGAGTGGCGGGGCGCGCGAGGCGCGCCCGTGACCCTTGTTACTTGAAGCGATGAACGTTCGACAATTGCTTGTTGACGCTGAAATTCTTGCGATACAGCAGCGCCATCTTGCCGATGACCTGAACCAGGTCCGCTTTACCGACCTTGCACAGTTCTGCAATGGCGGCCAGGCGTGCTTCGCGATCAAGGATGTTGACCTTGATTTTGATCAGTTCATGATCGTTCAGTGCGCGTTCAAATTCGGCTAACACACCTTCAGTCAAACCGTTGTCTGCCACAATCAGAACTGGTTTCAGATGGTGGCCAATGGATTTGTACTGTTTCTTCTGCTCTTGAGTGAGCGGCATAATCTGACCCCTGCGTCTGATCTTGTAAAAAAGCGGCGGCCAGTTTACCCGAGCGAGTCCGGGACCGCCCAGTTAATCACGACCCGTTTTATTTTTCGAGGTGGCCCGTGGCCCGTTCCAAAACTAGCCTTAAGTGGCTGCAAGAGCATTTCAACGATCCTTACGTCAAAAAGGCGCAAAAGGATGGCTATCGTTCCCGGGCCAGTTACAAACTGCTGGAGCTCCAGGACAAGGACAAATTGTTTCGCCCCGGCATGAGCGTGATCGACCTCGGGGCTGCCCCGGGTGGCTGGTCCCAGGTGGCCAGTCGTCTGATTGGTGGGCAAGGCCGGTTGATCGCTTCCGACATCCTTGAGATGGACAGCATCCCGGATGTGACCTTCGTGCATGGCGACTTTACCCAGGATGCCGTGCTGGCCGACATATTGGAGGCTGTGGGAAATTCGCAGGTAGACCTTGTGATTTCCGACATGGCCCCCAATATGAGTGGATTACCGGCTGTTGATATGCCGCGAGCCATGTTCCTCTGCGAGTTGGCACTGGACCTGGCGGGGCGGGTATTGCGTCCGGGTGGTGATTTCCTGGTCAAGGTTTTCCAGGGGGAGGGCTTCGACGAGTACCACAAGAACATCCGCAAGCTGTTCGACAAGGTGCAGATGCGCAAACCAGACTCCTCCCGGGACCGATCTCGCGAGCAGTATCTGTTGGCGCGGGGGTTCCGCGGTATCGAAGGCGCCGCCAGTGATGAGCGTCTTTGAGGTTTTTAAGAGAGCCGATAGGTTTTTTTATATCGCTTTCGTCACGAAGCTTTACGAATATTGTGTAGTCAAAGTTTCACAAAGGGTTACAGACGGCGCCTGCCAGAGTTGTAGGTAATGTAGTAAGTTAGGCCGGTGAATATCATGCGAAGCGCGCGCCAGTAGCGGAGCTTGCTTCAGAGGGTAGTTAATTGAACGATATGGCAAAGAATCTGATCCTGTGGTTGATCATCGCGGCTGTCCTGGTGACGGTGATGAACAACTTCTCCAGCCCTAACGAGCCGCAGACCCTCAACTATTCCGACTTCATCCAGCAAGTTAAGGATGGCAAGGTCGAGCGCGTGGCGGTTGATGGCTACGTGATCACCGGCAAACGCAACGATGGCGACAGCTTCAAGACCATTCGTCCGGCCATTCAGGATAACGGTCTGATCGGCGACCTGGTGGATAACCACGTGGTTGTCGAAGGCAAGCAGCCTGAACAGCAGAGCATCTGGACTCAACTCCTGGTGGCGAGCTTCCCGATCCTGGTGATTATCGCCGTGTTCATGTTCTTCATGCGCCAGATGCAAGGTGGCGCGGGAGGCAAGGGCGGGCCGATGAGCTTCGGCAAGAGCAAGGCGCGCCTGCTCTCCGAGGACCAAGTGAAAACCACACTGGCTGACGTTGCCGGTTGCGATGAAGCCAAGGAAGAAGTGGGTGAGCTGGTCGAGTTCCTGCGTGATCCGGGCAAGTTCCAGCGCCTGGGTGGTCGCATCCCTCGTGGCGTGCTGATGGTAGGTCCTCCAGGTACTGGTAAAACCTTGCTCGCCAAGGCGATTGCCGGCGAGGCGAAGGTGCCGTTCTTCACCATTTCCGGTTCCGACTTCGTCGAAATGTTCGTCGGTGTTGGTGCCAGCCGTGTTCGCGATATGTTCGAACAGGCTAAGAAACACGCGCCATGCATCATCTTTATCGACGAAATCGACGCCGTTGGTCGCCATCGTGGTGCTGGCATGGGCGGCGGTCATGACGAGCGTGAGCAGACACTCAACCAGTTGCTGGTCGAGATGGATGGCTTTGAGATGAATGACGGCATCATTGTCATTGCCGCGACCAACCGTCCGGACGTGCTGGACCCTGCGCTGTTGCGTCCGGGGCGTTTCGACCGTCAGGTTGTCGTCGGTCTGCCGGATATCCGTGGCCGCGAGCAGATCCTTAAAGTGCACATGCGCAAAGTACCGATGGGCGATGACGTCGCTCCGGCGGTGATTGCCCGTGGTACTCCAGGCTTCTCCGGTGCTGACTTGGCCAACCTGGTGAACGAAGCCTCATTGTTCGCTGCTCGTACCGGCAAGCGCATCGTCGAAATGAAAGAGTTCGAACTGGCGAAAGACAAGATCATGATGGGCGCAGAGCGCAAAACCATGGTCATGTCCGAAAAAGAGAAGCAGAACACCGCTTATCACGAAGCCGGTCACGCTATTGTCGGTCGCGTTGTGCCTGAGCACGACCCGGTCTACAAAGTATCGATCATTCCTCGTGGCCGGGCGCTGGGTGTCACCATGTTCCTGCCGGAAGAGGATCGTTACAGCCTCTCCAAGCGTGCATTGATCAGCCAGATCTGCTCGCTGTACGGTGGTCGGATCGCTGAGGAAATGACCCTTGGTTTCGATGGTGTAACGACCGGCGCCTCCAACGACATCATGCGTGCCAGCCAGATTGCGCGGAACATGGTGACCAAGTGGGGCTTGTCGGAAAAACTCGGCCCACTGATGTATGCCGAGGAAGAAGGCGAAGTGTTCCTGGGACGTGGCGGTGGTGGTCAGAATGCCAGCTTCTCCGGCGAGACAGCCAAGCTGATCGACTCCGAAGTGCGCAGCATCATCGACCAGTGCTATGGCACGGCCAAGCAGATCCTCACCGACAATCGCGACAAGCTGGATGCGATGGCTGATGCGCTGATGAAGTATGAAACCATTGATGCCGACCAGATCGACGACATCATGGCCGGGCGCGCACCGCGTGAACCTCGCGATTGGGAGGGTGGTTCGGGTACCTCGGGCACCCCGCCAGTGGTACAGAATGAGCGCCCTGAAACCCCGATCGGCGGCCCGGCAGCTGACCACTAAGGTTTGAAATGACTTCTGCGTTGTCCTCTACCACCCGGTTGCCTTGCGGCAGCCGGGTTCTTGATTTGGCCCATACTCATGTGATGGGTATTCTTAACGTAACCCCCGACTCCTTTTCCGATGGCGGCCGCTTCAGCCAGTCGGATGCCGCATTGCGTCACGCTGAAGCAATGGTGGCTGCGGGGGCGACGCTGATCGATGTCGGCGGTGAGTCGACTCGGCCTGGTGCTCGCGTGGTTTCTCCATTGGAGGAGCTGGAGCGGGTAGCACCGATCGTCGAGCGTATTGCACGCGAGCTGGATGTGATCATCTCGGTCGATACATCGACCCCGGCTGTGATGCGCGAAACGGCGCGTTTAGGGGCGGGGCTGATCAATGATGTGCGATCTCTTCAGCGGGATGGCGCACTGGATGCGGCGGCGGCGACCGGTTTGCCGGTCTGCTTGATGCATATGCTGGGGGAGCCCGGCAATATGCAGGACAGTCCTCATTACAATGACTTGGTCGGTGAGGTCAGTGAGTTTCTTGCTGAGCGTATTGCTCAATGTGTCACTGTGGGCATTGCACCCGAGAAGATCATCCTTGACCCCGGTTTTGGTTTTGCCAAAACGTTACAGCACAATTTGAGTCTGTTTAAGCACATGGAATCCTTGCATGTGCTGGGTCGGCCTTTGTTGGTCGGTGTTTCGCGTAAGAGCATGATAGGGCTGGCCTTGAATCGCCCGGTGGGCGAGCGGCTATATGGCGGTCTTGCGCTTGCAGCGCTCGCAGTGGCCAAGGGCGCGCGTATTTTGCGTGTGCATGACGTCGCAGAGACTGTCGATGTGGTGCGCATGATCGAGGCTGTAGAGTCCGCCAAATAAGAATGATGGAGTATTTATGACTAAAAAGTATTTTGGCACCGACGGCATTCGTGGTCGTGTCGGCGAATTCCCTATTACTCCTGACTTTATGCTGAAGCTAGGTTGGGCGGCAGGTATGGCGTTCCGTAGCATGGGCGCGTGCCGCATCCTGGTAGGCAAGGACACCCGTATTTCGGGCTACATGTTTGAGTCTGCACTGGAGGCCGGTTTGTCCGCCGCAGGTGCCGATGTGATGTTGCTGGGGCCTATGCCGACACCGGCAATCGCTTACCTGACCCGTACATTTCACGCTGAAGCCGGTATCGTGATCAGTGCTTCGCACAATCCTCATGATGACAACGGCATCAAGTTTTTCTCGGGGCAGGGCACGAAGCTGCCGGACGAGATCGAGTTGATGATTGAGGAGTTGCTGGACGCGCCAATGACGGTGGTCGAATCCAGCAAGCTGGGTAAGGTATCGCGTATCAACGACGCCTCCGGCCGTTACATCGAGTTTTGCAAGAGCAGCGTACCCACCAGTACCAATTTCGCTGGGCTGAAGATTGTTGTGGACTGCGCTCATGGGGCTACCTACAAGGTAGCGCCAAGCGTGTTCAAGGAGTTGGGCGCTGATGTGACGGTGCTGTCGGCCCAGCCCAACGGTTTGAACATCAATGAAAACTGTGGCTCCACCCACATGGGACAGCTGCAGGCCGCAGTTCTTGCGGAGCATGCTGACCTGGGGATCGCTTTTGACGGTGATGGCGACCGGGTTCTGATGGTGGACCACACCGGTGCGGTGGTCGATGGTGATGACCTGTTGTTCATCATTGCTCGCGACCTGCATGAGCGTAATAAGCTGCAAGGGGGGGTCGTCGGTACGCTGATGAGCAACCTTGGCTTGGAATTGGCACTGGCGGATCTGGGAATTCCCTTCGTGCGGGCCAACGTGGGGGATCGCTATGTCATCGCCGAGTTGCTTGAGCGCAACTGGCAGGTGGGTGGTGAGAACTCCGGGCACGTGGTCTGCTTCCATCACACCACCACGGGTGATGCGATTATTGCGGCCTTGCAGGTTTTGCTGTCCCTGCGCCGTCGTGATGAGAGCCTGGCTCAAGCGCGTCAGGCTCTGCGCAAGTGCCCGCAGGTTTTGCTCAATGTGCGTTTCGCTGGGGGTGAAAACCCAATCGAACACCCTTCTGTCAAGGAGGCTTGCGAGCGCGTGACCCTGGCGATGGCGGGGCGTGGCCGTGTGCTGCTGCGTAAGTCCGGCACAGAGCCTTTGGTGCGCGTTATGGTCGAGGGTGATGATGAAAATCAGGTTCGCGGCCATGCCGAAGACCTGGCAAAACTGGTAACTGAAGTTTGCGGCTGAATTCGGCTTGCCAGTGAGGGTGTGGTTGGGTAACATCTGCGCCCACTTTGACCGACGGGGTACAGCATGCGTCGCACTATGGTAGCTGGTAACTGGAAGATGCACGGTACCCGCGCCAGTGTCGCTGAGCTGATCAATGGCCTTCGTCACCTGGCCTTGCCTAGCGGTGTTGATGTTGCGGTTTTCCCGCCTTGCTTGCATATCAATCAAGTGATTGATGGTTTGAAGGGCAAGTCGATTCAGGTCGGCGCGCAGAACTCTGCGGTGGAACCCATGCAAGGTGCGTTGACCGGCGAGATATCGCCGAGTCAGCTGGTTGATGCGGGTTGTTCCTATGTGCTTGTCGGGCACTCCGAGCGTCGTCAGATGATGGGCGAGCGTGATGGGACACTCAATCGCAAGTTCGCTGCCGCACAGGCTTGTGGCTTGGTTCCGGTGTTGTGCATAGGGGAGACCCTTGAGCAGCGTGAATCGGGCAAGACTCTTGAAGTTGTCTCGCGTCAGCTGGGCAGCATCATCGAGGAGCTGGGTGTTGGTGCATTTGCAAAGGCGGTAATTGCTTACGAGCCGGTCTGGGCCATTGGCACCGGGCTGACTGCTACGCCGCAACAAGCGCAGGATGTGCACGCAGCCATTCGCGCACAGTTGGCGGCAGAGAATTCTGAAGTTGCACAAGGTGTGCGTCTTCTATACGGCGGCAGCGTGAAGGCGGCCAATGCGGTCGAACTGTTCGGCATGCCGGATATCGATGGGGGGCTCATTGGTGGAGCTTCCCTGAATGCAGATGAGTTCGGTGCGATTTGTCGCGCCGCGGGAAACTGAAAAAATGCTGGAAACAGTCGTAGTCGTTTTTCATCTGTTGGCTGCCCTGGGCGTAGTTGCCCTGGTTTTGTTGCAACAGGGTAAAGGTGCGGATGCTGGTGCGTCTTTCGGTGCAGGTGCTTCAAATACTGTGTTCGGAAGCCAAGGTTCCTCTACCTTTCTTAGTAAGTTTACTGCTATACTTGCCGCAGGTTTCTTCATAACCAGCTTAGGGTTAGGTTACTTTGCTAAAGAGAAAGCTCATGTGCTGACTCAAGTAGGTCTCCCAAATCCGGCAGTGTTGGAAGTACCAAAAGCAAAACCGGCTTCTGATGATGTCCCGGTGCTTCAAGAGCAAAAGTCGGCTACTCCAGCGACTGACGTACCTCCAGCTCAAGAGCAGAAGTAAGAAGGGTTGTAAACGCTGTATTGCCGAGGTGGTGGAATTGGTAGACACGCAACCTTGAGGTGGTTGTGCCCATAGGGTGTAGGGGTTCGAGTCCCCTTCTCGGTACCAATTATCAGGAGAGCCCGCTGTTGCGGGCTTTCTTGTAGGTGGAAGGTTACATTGACCCTGTAAGGGATCGGTCGTATACTTCCGCCCCAGCTTTGTCGCGGGGTGGAGCAGTCTGGTAGCTCGTCGGGCTCATAACCCGAAGGTCGTCGGTTCAAATCCGGCCCCCGCAACCAGTTTTAGCGGAGCCCCTTTTAAGGGGCTTTTTGTTAGCTGGACACTTTCAACGCCGCTGTTCGACGGCGTTTCAAGGATGGGCGTTTCGCCCATTTTTTTATTTTGCACAGCATGCACATACATGCACGAGGGGGTTCAGGTGTCGAGCAAGCTAGAAGAGTTGCAGGCCTTGTTGGCCCCGGTGGTCGTGGCCCTAGGCTATGAATGCTGGGGTATTGAGTTTTCGGCTCAAGGTCGCCACTCAATGTTGCGCGTTTATATCGATAAAGAGGGCGGCGTGCTGGTGGACGATTGTGCCATTGTCAGCCGTCAGCTCAGCGGTGTGCTGGATGTTGAAGATCCGATCTCCGTTGAATACACCCTCGAAGTTTCCTCGCCAGGCATGGAACGCCCACTGTTCACTATTGAGCAGTTTGCAAAATTTGCCGGTGAACAAGTGAAGATCAGGCTGCGATCTCCCTTTGAAGGGCGACGCAACTTTCAGGGCCTTCTGCGCGGTGTAGAAGAGCAGGATGTCGTGGTGCAGGTAGAAGACCATGAGTTCCTGTTGCCGATCGATATGATCGACAAGGCCAACATTATTCCCAGTTTTGACTGAGACGCGGATCCCGCGGATCCAATGGCTTGCGAAAGGCGAGGCGTACGATGAGCAAAGAAGTACTGCTGGTTGTTGAGTCGGTATCCAATGAAAAGGGCGTACCGGCAAACGTGATTTTTGAAGCGCTGGAGCTGGCCCTGGCCACTGCGACCAAAAAGCGTTTTGAAGACGAAGTTGATCTGCGTGTGGAAATCAACCGCCACACCGGTGCCTATGAGACTTTCCGTCGCTGGACGGTCGTCGAAGAGGCCGATCTTGATGATCCGGCCATCGAAACCTGGCCAAGCAAGGTTGCTGAAACGCATCCTGGTGCCAAGGTCGGTGATGTCGTCGAAGAAAAGATCGAATCGATCGAATTCGGCCGTATTGCTGCACAGACCGCCAAGCAGGTCATCGTGCAGAAGGTTCGCGAAGCCGAGCGCGCTCAAGTCGTTGACGCTTATCGCGAGCGCCTGGGTGAAATCATCTCCGGCACCGTGAAAAAAGTGACTCGTGACAACGTGATCGTTGACCTGGGCAACAACGCCGAAGCGTTGCTGGCTCGCGAAGACATCATCTCTCGCGAAACCTTCCGTGTCGGCGTGCGTCTGCGTGCGCTGCTCAAGGAAATCCGCACCGAGAACCGCGGCCCTCAGTTGATCCTGTCGCGTACCGCGCCAGAAATGCTGATCGAGCTGTTCCGTATCGAAGTGCCGGAAATTGCCGAAGGCCTGATCGAAGTCATGGCTGCGTCCCGAGACCCGGGTTCGCGCGCCAAGATCGCGGTCCGTTCCAAGGACAAACGCATCGATCCGCAAGGCGCTTGCATTGGTATGCGCGGTTCGCGTGTCCAGGCAGTGTCGGGCGAATTGGGCGGTGAGCGTGTGGATATCGTTCTGTGGGACGATAACCCGGCGCAGTTCGTGATCAATGCCATGTCGCCGGCTGAAGTGGCGGCAATTATCGTTGACGAAGATGCCCATGCAATGGACATCGCTGTTGGCGCAGACAATCTGGCTCAGGCCATTGGTCGTGGTGGTCAGAACGTGCGTCTGGCGAGCCAACTGACCGGTTGGACCCTGAACGTGATGACCGAATCGGACATCCAGGCTAAGCAGCAAGCTGAAACCGGTGACATCCTGCGCAACTTCATCGAAGAGCTTGAAGTCGATGAAGAACTGGCTCAGGTGCTGGTAGATGAAGGTTTCACCAGCCTGGAAGAGATTGCCTACGTACCGTTGGAAGAAATGCTCAACATCGACGGCTTTGACGAGGACATCGTCAACGAGCTTCGCGCTCGGGCCAAGGATCGTTTGTTGACTAAAGCCATCGCTACTGAGGAAAAGCTGGCAGACGCCCATCCGGCCGAAGACCTGCTCTCGCTTGAGGGTATGGACAAGGATTTGGCGATGGAACTGGCGGTGCGCGGCGTAATTACCCGCGAAGACCTGGCCGAGCAGTCTATTGACGATCTGCTCGACATCGACGGCATTGACGATGATCGTGCCGGCAAGTTGATCATGGCCGCCCGAGCCCATTGGTTCGAGTAATAGGCGCGGCCTGAGGAGAGAAGTGCATGACGCAAGTCACGGTGAAACAACTGGCCGATGAGGTCAAAACACCGGTAGAGCGCCTGTTGCAGCAGATGCGTGAGGCAGGTCTGCCGCACACCGCCGCCGATGAAGGTGTGAGCGACAGTGAGAAGCAGTCTTTGCTGACTCACTTGAAGAGCAGCCACAAGGCGAAAGTGGAAGAACCGCGCAAGATTACATTGCAGCGCAAAACCACCAGCACCTTGCGTGTTGCTGGTAGCAAAAGCATCAGCGTTGAAGTACGCAAGAAGAAAGTCTTCGTACAGCGCAGCCCGGAAGAAATCGAAGCCGAGCGCAAACGCGAGCTGGAAGAACGTCGCGCAGTAGAAAATGCTGCTCGCCAGAAGGCTGAAGAAGAAGCCAAGCGTCGCGCCGAAGAAGAAGCGCGTCGCCAGCCTGCGGCTGTGCAACCTGCTGCCGAAGCGGTTGCCGCACCTAGCGCGCCTGTTGAGGCTGTACGTGAGACCGCTCCGGTTGCCGCTGCACCTGCGCCTGCAGCAGAGCGCAAGCGTGACGAACCTCGTCGTCCGGACAAGCCACGTGCCGACGATAACAATCGTCGCGGTGGCGGCGGCGATGGTGAGCGTAAAAATGCTCCACATCGCGCTTCGGTCAAAGAGAAAGCACCTGCTCCACGCGTTGCCCCGCGCACCACTGACGAAGAAAGCGATGGCTTCCGTCGTGGTGGCCGCGGCAAGGCCAAGCTGAAGAAACGCAACGCCCACGGTTTCCAGAGCCCAACCGGTCCTGTCGTGCGTGAAGTGAAGATCGGCGAGACCATCACTGTGGGCGATCTCGCCCAGCAGATGTCGGTCAAGGCTGCTGAAATCATCAAGTTCATGTTCAAGCTGGGTACTCCGGCCACCATCAACCAGGTACTGGATCAGGAAACTGCCCAGCTGGTTGCTGAAGAGCTGGGCCACAAAGTGACCCTGGTCAGCGACACTGCCCTGGAAGATTCCCTGGCCGAGTCCCTGAAGTTTGAAGGTGAGGCGGTTTCCCGTGCGCCGGTTGTGACCGTAATGGGCCACGTTGACCACGGTAAGACTTCCCTGCTCGACTACATCCGTCGTGCCAAGGTGGCTGCTGGCGAAGCCGGCGGTATCACCCAGCACATCGGTGCGTACCACGTTGAAACCGACCGTGGCATGGTGACCTTCCTCGACACCCCTGGTCACGCCGCGTTTACCGCGATGCGTGCCCGTGGTGCCAAGGCGACCGACATCGTGATCCTGGTGGTTGCAGCCGATGACGGCGTGATGCCACAAACCATCGAGGCTGTTCAGCACGCTCAGGCGGCTGGCGTGCCACTGGTGGTTGCCGTGAACAAAATCGACAAGCCGGGCGCTGATCTCGATCGCATCCGTAGCGAACTGTCGGTTCACGGCGTGACGTCCGAAGAGTGGGGTGGCGACACTCCATTCGTACCAGTCTCCGCGAAGATGGGTACTGGCGTTGACGAACTGCTCGAGGCCGTTCTGTTGCAAGCCGAGGTTCTGGAACTGACCGCTACGCCTTCGGCCCCGGGCCGTGGTGTGGTGGTTGAATCGCGCCTCGACAAGGGCCGTGGCCCGGTTGCCACCGTTCTGGTTCAAGACGGTACCCTGCGCCAAGGCGACATGGTGCTGGTCGGTTCGAACTACGGCCGTGTACGTGCCATGCTCGACGAGAACGGCAAGCCAATCAAGGAAGCCGGCCCGGCTATCCCGGTCGAGATTCTCGGCTTGGACGGTACTCCGGACGCCGGCGACGAGATGAGCGTGGTTGCCGACGAGAAGAAAGCCCGTGAAGTGGCTCTGTTCCGTCAAGGCAAGTTCCGCGAAGTCAAACTGGCTCGCGCTCACGCCGGCAAGCTCGAAAACATCTTCGAGAACATGGGCCAGGAAGAGAAGAAGACGCTTAACATCGTCCTCAAGTCTGACGTACGTGGTTCCCTCGAAGCGTTGAACGGCGCCTTGAACGGCCTGGGTAACGACGAAGTGCAAGTGCGTGTCGTCGGTGGCGGTGTCGGTGGTATCACCGAGTCCGACGCCAACCTGGCACTGGCTTCCAACGCTGTACTGTTCGGCTTCAACGTGCGTGCCGATGCCGGCGCTCGCAAGATCGTCGAGCAGGAAGGCCTGGACATGCGTTACTACAACGTCATCTACGACATCATCGAAGACGTCAAGAAAGCCCTCACCGGCATGCTTGGCAGTGACGTCCGGGAGAACATCCTGGGTATCGCCGAAGTGCGTGATGTGTTCCGCTCGCCTAAATTCGGCGCGGTCGCTGGCTGCATGGTTGTCGAAGGCACCGTGTACCGTAACCGTCCGATCCGTGTACTGCGTGAAGACATCGTTATCTTCGAAGGCGAGCTGGAATCCCTCCGCCGCTTCAAGGATGACGCTTCCGAAGTACGTGCCGGCATGGAGTGCGGTATCGGCGTCAAGAGCTACAACGACGTCAAGGTTGGCGACAAGATCGAAGTCTTCGAGAAGGTTCAGGTTGCTCGCAGCCTCTAACTCGCGCACTTCAGGAGCCACGCAGCGTGTGGGCATGCAGATGCCCAACACCGCGTACGGACTCTAAACGCAACGCCCGGTCTGGCTTTTGTCAGGCCGGGCGTTTGCCGCTTTCAGACCCCACGGGTTTCACCGTGTGGCAGTAACAGGTAACAAGACATGGCAAAAGAATACAGCCGTACCCAGCGTATCGGCGATCAGATGCAGCGCGAGCTGGCCCAACTGATCCGTCGCGAAGTCAAAGACCCACGCGTTGGCCTGGTTACCATCACCGCAGTTGAAGTGAGCCGTGACGTCGGGCACGCCAAGATCTTCATCACCGTGATGGGCCAGGACAGCAGCGAAGAAATTGCGCAAAGCATCAAAGTGCTCAACTCCGCCGCAGGGTTCCTGCGCATGCAGTTGGCCCGTGAAATGAAGCTGCGCAGCGTTCCTCAGTTGCACTTCCACTACGACGAAAGCGTCGTGCGTGGTGCGCACCTGTCGGCCCTGATCGAGCGTGCCGTGGCTGAAGACAGCCAGCATTCGTCCACACCTGAAGACGCCAAGGAGTAAGCGGGTGGCTCAGGTCAAACGTATCCGTCGCAACGTCAGCGGCATCATTCTGCTCGACAAGCCCATTGGCTTTACTTCCAATGCCGCGTTGCAGAAGGTCCGCTGGCTGCTCAACGCCGAGAAGGCCGGGCACACCGGCAGCCTCGATCCCCTGGCCACCGGCGTGCTGCCGTTGTGCTTTGGCGAGGCCACCAAGTTCTCGCAATACTTGCTCGACTCCGACAAGGGTTACGAAACCCTGATGCAACTGGGCAAGACCACCACCACGGCCGATGCCGAAGGTGATGTCTTGCAGGTTCGTGACGTGACCGTTGGTCGTGCTGATATCGAGGCCGCTTTACCCGCTTTTCGTGGGGAAATCAGTCAGATACCGCCGATGTACTCGGCGCTCAAGCGTGATGGGCAGCCTCTTTACAAGTTGGCACGTGCCGGTGAAGTAGTGGAGCGCGAACCGCGTTCTGTTACTATTAGCCGCTTGGAATTGCTCGCCTGTGAAGGCGATACCGCTCGTTTGGCGGTGGACTGCAGCAAAGGCACCTATATCCGTACCCTGGTGGAAGATATTGGTGAAAAGCTCGGTTGCGGCGCGTACGTTGCAGAACTGCGACGCACGCAGGCCGGACCTTTCAGCCTGGCGCAGACCGTAACGCTGGAAGAGTTGGAAGCCGTACACGCCGAAGGCGGCAACGAAGCGGTTGATCGCTTCCTCATGCCATCGGACAGCGGTTTGCAGGATTGGCCATTGCTGCACTTTTCGGAGCACAGCGCGTTCTACTGGCTCAACGGCCAGCCGGTACGTGCCCCGGACGCTCCGAAGTTCGGTATGGTGCGGGTACAGGATCATAACGGTCGCTTTATCGGTATCGGTGAAGTGAGCGAAGACGGGCGCATCGCGCCACGTCGACTGATTCGGTCAGAATGACCGGACGAGTGTGGCTGTTAACAGGCACGGTCAACACTCATTTTTAGATACAGGGATTTGTCCCTGGCCTGTTGAGATCACCCTTGGGTGGTTTCCTGAAAAAAAGGATTGCCTCATGGCTCTCGACGTTCAAGAAAAAGCACAAATCGTAGCTGACTATCAGCAAGCTGTTGGTGACACTGGTTCGCCAGAAGTGCAAGTTGCACTGCTGACCCACAACATCAACAAGCTGCAAGGTCACTTCAAGGCCAACGGTAAAGATCACCACTCCCGTCGTGGTCTGATCCGCATGGTAAACCAGCGCCGTAAGCTGCTGGACTACCTGAAAGGCAAGGATCTGGGTCGTTATCAGACTCTGATCGGTCGCCTGGGTCTGCGTCGCTAATAAGCGATTGCGCTAGAGGTTGGTTGTCTGCCGTGTGTCAGTGGGATTCCCGCTGGCCCATGGCAGGCTCCCAGCCTCAAGTTTTATCTGGATACACGTTTTACCCTGGACTAGAGTCGGGCCGATTCCCGGCATTGCCCAAGAATTTCGCAAGAAGACACGTTCCCCCAAGAGCCACAAAGAAGGTAGGACACCGTGAACCCGGTTATCAAAAAATTCCAGTTCGGTCAGTCGACCGTTACCCTCGAGACAGGCCGTATCGCCCGTCAAGCCTCCGGCGCAGTGCTGGTTACCGTTGACGACGACGTCACCGTATTGGTGACCGTTGTAGGTGCCAAGACCGCTGACCCGAGCAAAGGCTTTTTCCCTCTGTCCGTTCACTACCAGGAAAAGACTTACGCTGCCGGTAAGATTCCTGGCGGTTTCTTCAAGCGTGAAGGCCGTCCTTCCGAGAAAGAAACCCTGACTTCCCGACTGATCGACCGTCCGATCCGTCCGCTGTTCCCAGAAGGCTTCATGAACGAAGTGCAGGTTGTCTGCACCGTCGTTTCCACCAGCAAGAAGACCGATCCGGACATCGCTGCGATGATCGGTACCTCGGCGGCCCTGGCCATCTCCGGCATTCCTTTCGATGGTCCGATCGGCGCTGCCCGCGTTGCATTCCACGAAAGCACCGGCTACCTGCTGAACCCGACTTACGAACAACTGAAAGCTTCGAGCCTGGACATGGTCGTTGCCGGTACTTCGGAAGCCGTGTTGATGGTTGAATCGGAAGCCAAAGAGCTGACCGAAGACCAGATGCTGGGCGCTGTACTGTTTGCCCACGACGAGTTCCAGGCTGTCATCAAGGCCGTCACCGAGCTGGCTGCCGAAGCTGCCAAGCCAACCTGGACCTGGGCTCCACAAGCTGAAGCGACTGAACTGCTGAGCGCTATCCGCTCCGAGTTCGGTGCTGCGATCTCCGATGCCTACACCATCACCGTCAAGGCCGACCGTTACGCTCGCCTGGGCGAACTGAAGGACCAGGTTGTGGCCAAGCTGTCCGGTGAAGAAGGCCAGCCTTCCGCCAGCGACGTCAAAGCTGCATTCGGTGAAATCGAATACCGTACCGTTCGCGAAAACATCGTTAACGGCAAGCCACGTATCGACGGCCGTGACACTCGCACCGTACGTCCGCTGAACATCGAAGTCGGCGTTCTGCCTAAAACCCACGGTTCGGCTCTGTTCACCCGTGGTGAAACCCAGGCCCTGGTAGTCGCGACTCTGGGTACTGCCCGTGACGCACAGCTGCTGGACACCCTGGAAGGCGAGAAAAAAGACCCGTTCATGCTGCACTACAACTTCCCTCCGTTCTCGGTGGGCGAGTGCGGTCGCATGGGTGGTGCTGGTCGTCGCGAAATCGGTCACGGCCGCCTGGCGCGCCGTTCGGTTCAGGCCATGCTGCCTGCCGCTGACGTGTTCCCGTACACCATCCGTGTTGTGTCGGAAATCACTGAATCCAACGGTTCCAGCTCGATGGCTTCCGTTTGCGGTGCTTCCCTGGCATTGATGGACGCTGGTGTGCCGATGAAGGCGCCGGTTGCCGGTATCGCCATGGGCCTGGTTAAAGAAGGCGAGAAGTTCGCCATCCTGACCGACATCCTGGGTGACGAAGACCACCTGGGCGACATGGACTTCAAAGTAGCCGGTACCGCCAAAGGCGTGACCGCGTTGCAGATGGACATCAAGATCAAAGGCATCACCGAAGAGATCATGGAAATCGCCCTGGGCCAAGCCCTGGAAGCGCGCCTGAATATCCTCGGCCAGATGAACCAGATCATTGGTCAGTCGCGTACCGAACTGTCGGAAAACGCTCCGACCATGATCGCGATGAAAATCGACACCGACAAAATCCGTGATGTCATCGGTAAAGGCGGCGCGACTATTCGTGCGATTTGTGAAGAAACCAAGGCTTCGATCGACATCGAAGACGACGGCTCGATCAAGATCTTCGGCGAAACCAAGGAAGCGGCTGAAGCTGCACGTCAGCGCGTTCTGGGCATCACCGCCGAGGCCGAGATCGGCAAGATCTACGTCGGTAAAGTTGAGCGCATCGTCGACTTCGGCGCATTCGTCAACATCCTGCCGGGCAAAGACGGTCTGGTACACATCTCCATGCTGAGCGATGCTCGTGTCGAGAAAGTGACCGACATTCTGAAAGAAGGCCAGGAAGTGGAAGTGCTGGTACTGGACGTGGACAACCGCGGCCGTATCAAGCTGTCCATCAAGGACGTAGCAGCAGCCAAGGCGTCGGGCGTTTAACCACCCAGCCTTAGCGCTAAGCTGAAAAAAGGACTCTCAGGAGTCCTTTTTTTATGCGCGTGGGAAAAGGTCAGGAAATCAGGCGCTTAGTAAATCCTGAAACCCGCAACTTGCATGCAGGCGTGAGTGACTTCATGCAAGTTGCACGATTTCGAAAAAAGCCTGATTTCATAAGTTATTGTTTTATAAAGAATTAATCTGGCATCAAGAATTGGCATACTGCCTGCAATAACTCTTTTAACACTGCAGCATCAAGGTCTATGCGCTGCAGACTTTCAATAAAACAGGAGTTACTCGTATGAAGAAGTTCGCTCTCGCTACTGCTACCGCTCTGACCCTGGCCATGGGTGCTAACGTAGCCTTTGCTCAGACTTCCCAAGCCCCTATGACTTTGGCGGCCGGTGAAATGACCAAGGCTAAAGAGTCTACTTCGGACACCTGGATCACCACCAAAGTGAAAGCTGATCTGCTGACCGAGAAAGGTATTCCTGGTTCGGATATCAAGGTTGAAACCAACAAAGGCGTGGTTTCCCTGTCCTCCGAAGTCGCTATCTCGGACTCGCAGAAAGCGACCGCTGTAGCCATTACCAAGAAAATCAAAGGTGTAACCGCTGTTTCTGCTGATGGCCTGCTGGCAGGCGGCGCAGTTAAAGCTGACAACATCGACAAAGCCAAGACCAGCACCTCGGATACCTGGATTACTACCAAAGTTAAATCCGACCTGGTTACCGAAAAAGGTATTCCTGGTACCGACATCAAAGTCGAAACCAACCACGGCGTAGTATCGCTGTCGTCCACTGCCGCTCTGACCCAAGCGCAGAAAGAGACTGCAGTAGCGATTACCAAGAAAATCAAAGGCGTTAAATCTGTATCGGCTGATGGTCTTACCGTTCAGTAACGCTTGAGGAATCGTCTGAACTAGGCGGCGGCGGCGCGTGAGTTAGATATCCACTCAATGCACCTCCGAGGTTCATGCGACCGACCACACGGATGTGGTCATTACAGGCCCCGGCACTTGTGTCGGGGCCTGTTCTATTTGGGAAGATTATTCGGCATCCAGATGCATCGGCGTCACTACGCGGCCGTCTTTCTCGGCCTGCCCCAGGTTGGCATCAATGAAATACACCCGGTCATCTTCCAGTTTCGCCTTATCCACCAGGTAGTCCTTGATGGTGCTGGCCCGGTCCTGCCCCAGTTGGCGCAGCAGCACGTCACTGGCGCTCCAGAACTTGATTACGCCGTCTTTGAGCTTGGCGGTACGCTCATCGCTGCTCAGGTCTTTCCATTCGGCTGGTGGTTGTTGTTTCAGGCGCGTGCGGTAGATGGCTTCCAGCAAAGGCGCTTTTTCCTTCTCCGGTACAACCAGCAACGAGGCTTGGGCCGGGACTTTGTCGCCACGGCGTTGCAGCATCTTGTAGTAGTTGTATTGGTATTCACGCTCCAGACGCTCGGCGGCAAGGAACGGGCCGTCGCTGCTGGCCGCTGCCGTGCCTTCGATTTCCAGGCGCAGGCTAGGGCGCTCTTTGAGGGCCTTGGCCAACGTGTTCAGGGCGCCTTCTGCGTCTTTGCTCAACTCGCTGGAACCGGCGGCGAAGGACACGCTGCCGAGGTCTTCCGAGCCGCTGCCGGTGATCAGCCCACCAATGAATTTGAATGGTGCTGTTGCCGCGCGCACCACCAGGTTGCGCAGGGTCTGCCACACAATCGGCATTACGCTGAATTGCGGGTTGTTCAAATCACCGCTCACCGGCAGTTCGATAGAGATTTTGCCGTCGCTGTCTTTGAGCAACGCGATCGCCAGGCGAATCGGCAAATCCACGGCGTCGGCACTGTCGACTTTCTCGCCCAGTTGCAGTTGTTCAACCACCACTTTGTTTTCGGCCTTCAATTTGCCTTTGGTAATCACATAGTGCAGGTCCAGGTTCAGGCGACCCTTACGGATGCGGAAACCGGCGAACTTGCCTGAGTAGGGCGTCAATGTCGTCAGTTCGACCCGTTTGAAGCTGGTGGCGATATCCAATGCCGCCATGGGATCAAACGGATTCACGCTGCCTTTGATGGTCACAGGCGCGTAGCGATCGACCTTGCCATTGATGTCGACACTGGCCGGTTTGGCCTGGCGACTGTCGATGGTGCCGATCTGCCCGTTGAGCTGTTGAATGGCCGTGGCGAAATTGGGTGTGAGGCTGAAGTCGGCAAAGTTGGCCGAGCCATCGTTGATCGCAATTTGCCCGATATGAATGCCCAACGGCTTCTCGTTGCTTGCTGCAGGTTTGGCACCAGACTTGGCGCCGCTGTCGGCCGGTTGTGGTATCAGCAGGTCGTCGATGTTGGTGGTACGGTCATCGTTGATCATGAAGCGTGCATACGGCTGCAGCAGGTTGACCTTGTCGATTGAAAGGCTCTCGCCGTGCTGATAGTTCACGCCTTCCAGTATCAGGCGCTGCCATTTGACGAAGTCGCGGGTCTTGAGGGTGTCCAGCGTATGCAACTGGTCGACTTGCGCGCGACCGGTGACTTGCAACGCCAGCGGTGCGGTGCTTTTGAGGTTTACATCCAGGTTGCTGCCCAGCATGCCGCTGCGCAGTTCCAGACGAATGAATGGGCTGATATAGGCCTGGGCGACCCGCAGGTCGATGTCCTGGGTATTCACTTTCAGCTTGGCGCTGACCGGGTTGAGGTTGACCTCGCCGGTTGCCTGGATCTTGCCTTGCTTGCCCAGGCCGCTGTCGACCTTCAGGGTAAAGGGACTCTGGTTGAGGCTGTCGAAGTTCTGCATGTCGACGTTCAACGGGCCCAACTCCAGCGCTACCGCAGGCTTGGCCGCGCGGTCAGCCAGGTGCACCTGGTAATTACGCAGTTGCACGTCCTTGAGCAGCACTTGCCAGGGTTTGCTTGGGGCTGCGGGTTCAGCTTTTGGCGAGTCGGCAGTGGCCGGCGCGGCTGCCGGCTCCGGGGTCTTGGCCGGTTTGCTCGGTTGGCTGGCGAACAGTTTCTGCCAGTCCAATTGCCCGTCAGCCTCGCGGGCCGCCCAGGTTTCCAGCTTGTTACTGCGGATCTTGCCAACCACCACTTGCTGCTTGGCCAGGTCTACCGTGGTCTCGCTGACGTCCAGGCGCTCCAGGCGTGCCAATGGGCGTTCGTCCGGGGCCTTGATTGCAAAGGGCGCAATGCTGGCCGCGGTATTGGTCAGTTTCAGTTCGGTTTCCTTGGCCAGGCTGAACGTGTACTCGGTGCTGAAGTTCAGCACGCCGTCTTCCAGCACCAGCGGCAAGGCGTCACGGACATAGGGCCACCAGGCTTTCATCTTGCCATCGGTGACTTTCAGCGTGCCCTCGGACGTGATCGGTACCAGGCTGAAATTACCTTTCCAGTCGATCTGCCCACCCTGAGGCCCTGCGGCCACCAAGGTCATGTCCGCGTTGTCTTCGGGCAAGGTGCTGAGGTTTTTCAGCTCGAAGTCGAGTTTGTCGTAGAGAAACTCGATGGCCTCGCTGGGGCGCAGGTCTTGGAAGTGCACATAACCGCTCGCCAGCTTGATGCTGTCGATGCGCAAAGGGAATGGTTTGGCGTTCGGGTCGGCTGGAGTGGGTTCGCTCGGCGGCAGTTTGAACAACTGCGCGAGGTTCAGTTGGCCGGACTTGTCGAACAGCAACTCGGTCTTGGGCTTGTCCAACTGGACATCGGCCAGGTGCAGGGCGCGAGTCCAGAGACTGTCGACCTGCAGGTTGGCGTAAAGGCGTTCGAAACCGACCTGTTCCTTGCCCGGTTCGCCGATCTGCAGGCCCCATGCCGTGACTTCCAGGCTGAACGGGTTGAGTTCGAGACGCTCGAGGCGTGCCGGCACCGTGGCGTAATTGGCCAGCTGTTGATTGGCGATCCGAAGGGCGATGCCCGGCAAAATCAGGAAGCCCAGCAAGCTGTACAGAGCAAGAGCAGTCAACACGGCGCCGATGGCGCGAATCAATCCTTTGGGCATGGGTGGCAGCATCTATATCGAACGAGAGTGCCTTGGAGTATGGCACGGGATTTCGGTTCCGAAGAACCGGGGCTATTGGGATAAGGCCTACAGTTGCAGGATCAGGGTCTTCAGCGGTGGCTGTTGGTCCTGTGAGGGAAAATCCGCCCCCGGTGTCATGATCTGCCAGTCGCGTACCGGGCGGCCGGTTTTTTCGGCGCAGCGCAGCACCTGCTCGCGCCAATCGTCCATGCTGACTTTTGCCAGGTTATTGCAGCAGATCAGCACGCCGTTGTCGGCGGTGGCCAGCAGTGCAGGCTTGAGCAGGCTTTGATAGTCGCGCAACAGGTCGACGGTGCCGAAGGCGCTCTTGGCCCAGGCCGGTGGGTCGAGCAATACCAGGTCATATTGGCGCGGCTCAAGGCGTGGATAACTCGGCAGTTTTTGCCCACGCCGCTGGGTAATCGGCAAACCCGCCAGTTGGCGGATGGCCGGGAAGTAATCGGACTGCACGAACTGCATGCTCGGCAGCTGCGGGTTCAGCAGGCCGTTTTCACGACCGACTGCCAGGTTGCCCTCGGCGAAGTCCAGGTTGCACACCTCGCGTGCGCCACCGGCGGCTGCGCTCAAGCCCACGCCGCAGGTGTAGGCGAACAGGTTCAGCACGCTCTTGCCGGCGCTGTGGTCCTTGACCCAGCCGCGGGTATTGCGCAAGTCGAGGAACAGCAGCGGGTCTTGCCCGGCATGGCGCCCGCGCACGCGGTAGTTGAGGCCCCACTCATGGCCGACCAAGTCTTCCAGTGCCGCAGGTTCGGCGCGATACACCGTGTCTTCGCGGTCGATCCGTGAATTGCCCCGGGAGCGGTCGTTGTACACCAGCAGCAATTCCAACCCCATGAACTGATTGATCAGTTGATGCATGTCCAGCAACTCGGCCGTTTCCAACGGCTGGTGAAAACTCTGCACCAGCAATTGCGGGCCATAGCGGTCGATGGTCAGGCCGCCGGCGCCTTCCTGGCTGCCGTGGAACAACCGGTAGCAGTCAGTGCCTTGGGCGTGCAGCTCATGGATCAGGTCTTGGCGTTGATCGAGGGCGGCGCGCAGCGCCTGATTCAGGGAATACATGGAACGCGCCTTGCGTGCTGGGTCAATGGGGGTAAAGGTGGGCGCGGAGTTTAACAGCTATAGGCGCCGGCCTACATCAGCCCCATCCGTCGATGGGCGCGTTGCACCGAACCATTGCGCATTGCCCAACGCAGCAGCGGCGCGCTGCGCTTGACCCCCGCGCGGATCATCTGACGCTGCAGCGGGCTCTGCTGTTGTTCAAGCAGGGTACTGGCCCAGTCCGGTAGCAGGTCGATCCCGGCTTGCATCATCAGGCTGCCGAAGGGTTTGGCTAGGGTGCTTGGGGCGGGAGCGTTGAGCAGCAGGCGCAGCACTTCACGGCTGCGTTCGTCGCACAGCAACTGCGGACGTATGCGTGCCAGATAATCTGAAACGTCCTGCCGTGAACGCGGCACATGCCTGGCGCCCAGCCGTTCGGCGACCAAGGCGATTTCGCTGTAATAACGATCCTGATCACGCCCCGACAGATGCGGGTTGCAATAACGCAGGTGCGCGGCCAGGAAGTTGCTGACCTCAGCCACATGCACCCAGGTCAACAGCTCCGGGTCGCTGGCCGCATAGGGCCGCCCGTCCGGGGCATGCCCGACCACTTGCAGGTGAATGGTGCGGACTTTTTCGATCAGCCATTCAGCATCTTTACGCGAGCCGAAGGTGGTGCCGGAAATAAACTGCGAGGTCCGGCGCAGGCGCCCGAGCATGTCCTGGCGGAAATTCGAGTGGTCCCACACGCCGGCCAGCGCCAGGGGATGCAAGGCTTGCAGCATCAATGCACTGATGCCGCCGATGAGCATGCTGCTGAAGTCGCCATGCACTTGCCAGCTCACCGAGTTCGGCCCGAACAGGCCCGGATCGCCCTTGGGGTTTTCCAGATCCAGCTGGCCTAGCGACAGGCCGGTCAGGCTCATCAGTTGGGTTTCGATGCGGCTGCGGATAAATTCCATGGCGACTCGGGATTTCCTATCGGTTCAGGCGTTTGTCGATCAGGCCGTCCACGACGCTGGGGTCGGCCAGGGTCGAGGTATCACCGAGGCTGTCCAGTTCGTTGCAGGCGATCTTGCGCAATATGCGTCGCATGATCTTTCCCGAGCGGGTTTTCGGCAAGGCCGGCGCCCATTGGATCAATTCCGGCTTGGCAAAGCTGCCGATTTCCTGGCTTACCAGGTCCAGCAGGTGTTGCTTCAAGGCGTCGCTGGGCTCGACGCCATTCATCGGCGTAACGAACGCGTAGATACCCTGGCCTTTGACATCATGGGGGTAGCCCACCACTGCGGCCTCGGCCACCTGGTCATGCAGCACCAGGGCGCTTTCCACTTCGGCGGTACCGATACGATGCCCGGAGACATTGATCACGTCATCGATGCGTCCAGTGATCCAATAGTCGCCATCTTCATCGCGACGTGCGCCGTCGCCGGTGAAGTAGTAGCCGGGGTAAGGTTTGAAATAGGTGTCGATCATGCGCTGCGGGTCGCCGTAGACGCTGCGGATCTGCCCCGGCCAGCTGGCTTTGATCGCGAGAATGCCGCTGCCGGCGCCGCTGAGTTCCTTGCCGTGCTCGTCCAGCAGCACGGGGTGTACGCCAAACATTGGCCGGGTCGCACAGCCGGGTTTGATGCGCTGAGCGCTGACCAGTGGGCTGAGCATGATGCCGCCGGTTTCTGTCTGCCACCAGGTATCCACAATCGGGCAGCGCTGCTCGCCCACCGCGTTGAAATACCAATCCCAGGCTTCCGGGTTGATCGGCTCGCCGACGCTGCCCAGCAGGCGCAGGCTGGCGCGTGAGGTGTGCTCCAGCGGGCCGTGGCCTTCACGCATCAGGGCGCGCAGCGCGGTGGGCGCGGTATAGAAGATATTGACCTGGTGTTTGTCGATCACCTGCCAGAAGCGCGAACTATCGGGGTAGCTCGGCACGCCTTCGAACATCAGCGAGGTGGCGCCGTTGGCCAGCGGACCATACACGATGTAACTGTGCCCGGTGACCCAACCCACGTCGGCCGTGCACCAGAACACTTCGCCGTCGCGGTAATCGAGCACGTATTTGAAGGTCATCGCCGCCTGCAGCAGGTAGCCTCCGGTGGTGTGCAGGACGCCCTTGGGTTTGCCGGTGCTGCCGGAGGTGTACAGGATGAACAATGGGTCTTCGGCATCCATCGGCTCGGGCGGGCAGTGCTCGCTGGCGGTATCCAGGGCTTGCTGGTACGCAAGGTCACGGCCCTCGCTCCAGTTCACGGCAGCGCCCGTGCGTTGTACCACCAGCACCGTGCTGACGTTCGGGCAACTGGCCAGGGCTTTGTCGACATTCTTCTTCAGTGCGATCGGCTTGCCGCCGCGTAAGCCTTCATCGGCGGTTATCACGGTGCGGCAGTCCGCGTCGAGAATGCGGTCGCGCAGGGCATCCGGCGAGAACCCGCCAAACACTACCGAGTGCACGGCCCCGATTCGCGTGCAGGCCAGCATGGCGTAGGCGGCCTCGGGAATCATCGGCATGTAGATGCACACCCGGTCGCCTTTCTTCACACCACGGCTTTTCAGTACGTTGGCCAGGCGGCTGACCTTCTGGTGGAGTTGGCGGTAGGTAATGCTGCAAGCATGGGCAGGATCATCGCCTTCCCAGATGAAGGCCGGTTGATCGGCACGTTGTGCCAGGTGACGGTCGATACAGTTGTAACTGACGTTCAGTTGGCCGCCGGCGAACCATTGGGCGGCGCCGCTGCGGATATCGGCGCTGTGCACGGTATGCCAGGGGGTGATCCAGTCGAGAAAGCCCTTGGCTTGTTCAGCCCAGAAGGTATCGGGTTGCTCGATGGATTGACGATAGAGGCGCTGGTAGTCCTCTTGACTGAGTTGCGCAGCCCGGCGGACGGCATCGGCGTGGGGATACTGGCTGATATCGAACATGAGCGCTCCTTATTCTTGTTTTGCGACAAGTCATAAAGATGCACCCTGTGGGGGGAGGGTTCAAGGCCAACGTCCAAGCGGACGTTGGCCCTGTATTACCGCTATCAGCCGCGGTGACGACCACGGAAGTAGTTGATCAGGCCCTGGGTCGAAGCGTCCTCGGCGGAGGTCTCTTCGGTGCCGGTCAGGCGGTTGTAGACGCCTTTGCCCAGCTCTTTACCCAGCTCCACGCCCCATTGGTCGAAGGCGTTGATGCCCCAGATCACGCTTTGCACGAACACTTTGTGTTCATACATCGCCACCAGGGCGCCCAGGCGGCGAGGGCTGATGCGTTCAACCACGAGGGTGTTGCTTGGGCGGTTGCCCGGGATCACCTTGTGCGGAGCCAGTTTCTGTACTTCGGCTTCCGGGAGGCCCTTGTCGCGCAGTTCGGCTTCGGCTTCGCTGCGGGTTTTGCCCAGCATCAATGCCTGGCTCTGGGACAGGCAGTTGGCGTACAGCCACTGATGGTGGTCGGACACCGGGTTGAAGCTGACGATCGGCACGATGAAGTCGGCCGGGATCAGTTGGGTCCCTTGGTGCAGCAACTGGTGGTAAGCGTGTTGACCGTTGCAGCCTACGCCACCCCAGATCACCGGGCCGGTATCGGTGGACACCGGTGTACCGTCCTGGCGCACGCTCTTGCCGTTGGATTCCATGTCCAGCTGTTGCAAGTGCTTGGTGATGTTACGCAGATAGTGGTCGTACGGCAGGATCGCATGGCTCTGCGCACCCCAGAAGTTGCCGTACCACACGCCCAGCAAGCCCAGCAGTACCGGCATGTTGGCTTCGAATGGCGCGTTCTGGAAGTGCTGGTCCATGGTGTACGCACCGGACAGCAGTTCCTTGAAGTTGGACATGCCGATGGCCAGGGCGATTGGCAAGCCGATGGCCGACCACAGCGAGTAACGGCCGCCGACCCAGTCCCACATCGGGAAGATGTTTTCTTCGCGGATACCGAAAGCTACCGCCGCTGCGTTGTTGCTCGACACGGCGATGAAGTGGCGGTACAGCTCCGCTTCCGAGCCACCCTGGGCCAGGTACCAGGCGCGGGCGGCCTGGGCGTTTTTCAGGGTTTCGAGGGTGTTGAAGGATTTCGACGAGACGATGAACAGCGTGGTTTCGGCGCGCAGTTTCATGGTCAGCTCGTGGAACTCGCTGCCGTCGATGTTCGCCAGGTAATGGCAGCGCACGCCTTTATGGGCGTAGGACAACAGCGCTTCGGAGACCAGCTCCGGGCCGAGGAACGAGCCACCGATGCCGATGTTCACCACGTCGGTGATCGGCTTCTCGGTGTAACCCCGCCACAGGCCGTCGTGGATGCGGCCGACCAGGTCCGTGATCTGGTTCAGCACCTTGTGCACGTCCGGCATGATGTTCACGCCGTTGACCGACAATTTGTCGCCCACCGGGCGGCGCAGGGCGGTGTGCAGGGCAGGTCGGCCTTCGGACGAGTTGACCGGCTCACCGGCGAACAACGAGTTGATCGCGTCCTTGAGGCCGACTTCGTTGGCCAGGCCCACCAGCAGGTCACGGGTTTCGCGAGTGATCAGGTTTTTCGAGTAATCGAGGAAAAGCCCGCAGCTGCTCAAGGTGAATTGGGAAAAGCGCTGGGGATCGGCATTGAATGCCTCGCGCATGCTGAAATCCTGCATGGCTTGGCGATGTTGATTGAGCGCTTGCCAGGCGGGCAGAGCGGTAACGTCATGAGGAGTGCGGTAGTACGCCATCGCTGCGGGTTTCCTTTTTATTACGGGGACTGCCTTTAGGACACTTCAAAGTCCGGAACGTCCTGTCTTTGATCAAGCGGCCGATGCCGGACAGCGCTAACCAAGAGCGCAGGGCGATTACATTAAACCTAGCGTGTCGATATGTCTTGGCTTTGTCTGCGCTGTAGCCGGTACTTTTTTATACCGGCCCAGCGAGGAGGGCAAATGAAGGTGTTCAGTTGAGGGTCAAATGCAGGTTGTCGATGAGGCGAGTGGCGCCCAGATAGGCGGCTACCAGAATCACCACATCGCGGTCCTCGGCCGTGGCTGGACGCAGATGCACGCCCTGGCGCACTTCGAGGTAGTCGACGCGCAGGCCGGCAGCTTCGATCTGCTGCACCTGTTCGGCACGCAACGTGGCGAAGTCTTTGTCACCGGCATTGATTGAGGCGGCAATCTGGCTGAGGCTGCGATAGAGCACCGGAGCAATAGCGCGCTGCTCCTCGGTGAGGTAGCCGTTGCGCGAAGACAGCGCGAGGCCGTCTTCGGCACGTACGGTGGGCTCGCCGATGATCTGGATCGGCATGTTCAGGTCATGGACCATGGCACGGATCACCGCCAACTGCTGGTAATCCTTCTGGCCAAATACGGCCATGTCCGGCTGGACCATGTTGAACAGCTTGCTGACCACCGTCGCCACGCCTTCGAAGTGCCCGGGGCGGCTGGCCCCGCACAGGCCTTCGGACAACTGCGGGACGCTGACGCGGGTCTGGCCCGTCATGCCGCCTGGGTACATTTCCTCGACGGTCGGTGCAAACAGCAGGTTGCAGCCGGCTTGCAGCAGCTTTTCCTGGTCGGCGGCGAGGGTGCGAGGGTATTTGTCCAAATCTTCGCCGGCGCCGAATTGCAGCGGGTTGACGAAGATACTCGCGACTACGAAGTCCGACTGCTGAGCCGCCTTGGTGACCAGGGTGGCATGGCCGCTGTGCAGGTTCCCCATGGTCGGCACGAAGCCGATGCGCTTGCCGGCGCTGCGCGCGTGGGTCACGGCGGCCCGCAGTTCACGTACGGTCTTGACAGTGTTCATGCAGAGAACCCGTGTTCGGCGCCTGGGAAAGTGACCGCTTTGACTTCACGAACGTATGCGCTTAGTGCTGCCTGGATGCTGTCCTGGCCGTCCATGAAGTTCTTTACGAACTTGGGCACATGGCCGCTTATGGACAGGCCGAGCATGTCGTGCACTACCAGTACCTGACCATCGGTCGCGGACCCGGCACCAATGCCGATCACCGGCACTTTGACGGCTTGGGTGATTTCAGCGGCGAGTTCGCTCGGTACGCACTCCAGCAGGATCATCGCGGCGCCGGCCTGTTCCAGGGCAATGGCATCGGCGCGCATCTGGCGTGCCTGGGCTTCATTGCGGCCTTGAACCTTGTAGCCGCCGAGGATGTTCACCGACTGCGGCGTCAGGCCCATGTGCACACACACCGGAACTCCGCGTTCAGCCAGCAGGCGAATCGAGTCGGCGAGCCATACGGCGCCCTCGATCTTGACCATGTGCGCGCCAGCTTGCATGAGTTTGCCGGCGTTCTGGAATGTCTGCTCGGGGGTGGCGTAAGCCATGAATGGCAGGTCGGCGATGATGAACGCGCCGTCGTTACCGCGCTTGACGCTGGCGGTGTGGTAGGCCAGTTCATCGGTGGTCACCGGCAGGGTGCTGTCATTCCCTTGAAGAACCATGCCCAGGGAGTCGCCCACCAGGAGCACCTCGACCCCGGCCTGGCAGCTGACGTGGGCGAAGGTGGCGTCGTAGCAGGTCAGCATGGTGATTTTTTCACCCTTGAGCTTGAGGCTCTGCAAGGTGGTCAGGGTAATGCTTGGCATGAAAAGGGTCCTCGTTCAGGCGCTTGGAAACAGCGAGTAACGCGCGTGAGTCTTCGTTTATACAGGCGCACTGTCTTGAAAGCAGTGCTTATATGGCCTGGATTGCGCCCTTCAGCGCCGGGTTGGCGGCGGCGGGACGCCTATAGTCGTGAGGAGGACACGGGAAGTCAATTGGATGTGTTACCGCATTGTTACGAGTGGAGTGTTACCCGTGTTACTGATGCGATTCAGCCGCAGGCAGGCGCTCCAGGCCGACAAACGGGCAAGCTTCAAGCAGCGCGCTGAGTCGCTGGCCATCCGGCAGTTGCAGATCGGCAGGGGCCAATTCCGCCAATGGGTACAGCACGAACGGTCGAACATGCATCTGGTAGTGCGGTACTTTCAGGCGGGGCTCGTCGATCAGGCGATCGCCAAACAGCACGATGTCCAGGTCCAGCGTGCGCGGCCCCCAGCGTTCCAGGCGTTCGCGGCCCTGGTTGTGCTCGATGGCTTGCAGCGCATCCAGCAGCTCCAGTGGCGCCAGGCTGCTGTCCAGCGCCGCAACGGCATTGGTGTAGCGCGGCTGGCCTGGGAGCAGGGAGTCACTTTGATAGAACGCCGATACCCCTGCGAGGGTGGTACCAGGTAATAGCGCCAACGCCTGCAAGGCGTTGCGCAATTGCTGCTGCGGGGCAGCGAGGTTGCTGCCCATGCCGATGTAGATGCGTTCCACGGTTATTCGCCTGCGGCATCGGCGCCGCTGCGCTTGCGTTTGGCACCGCTGCGGCGACGTTTTTTCGGGCCTTCTGTGTCACCTTTGCTGCCGAGGTCGCGAATCATGTCGCGGCGCTGGCTGTCATTGGCGTCCTGATAGTCAGTCCACCATTCGCCCAGACCGTCGGTCTGTTCCCCAGCGCTTTCGCGCAGCAACAGGAAGTCGTAGCCGGCGCGGAAACGCGGGTTGTCCAGCAGCAGGTCGGCGCGTTTGCCGCTGCGGCGTGGCAGGCGTTCCTGCATGTCCCAGATCTCGCGGATCGGCATGGTGAAGCGTTTCGGGATGGCGATGCGCTGGCACTGCTCGGCGATCAGCTCGTGAGCGGCTTCCTGCATGGCAGGAATCGGCGGCATGCCGCGCTCTTGCAGGCGCAGTACACGCTTGGGCAGGGCAGGCCACAACAGGGCGGCAAACAGGAACGCCGGGGTTACCGGCTTGTTCTGCTTGATGCGCAGGTCGGTGTTGATCAGCGCTTCGCTGATCAACGTATGGGTGTAGGTCGGGTTGTATTCCAGGGCCTCGGCGCTGGCCGGGAACAGAGGGTCGAACAACTGCAGGTCGACCAGCATTTCGAACGTGTCGGCGGCGTAGCCCGAGAGGAACAGCTTGAGTACTTCTTCGAACAGGCGCGCGGAAGGAATCTCGCGCAACATTGGCGCCAGTTCACGAATCGGCGCGGCCGTGTGCTTCTCGATACCGAAGTTCAGCTTGGCGGCAAAGCGCACCGCGCGCAGCATACGGACCGGGTCTTCCTGGTAGCGCTGGGCCGGATCGCCGATCAGGCGAATCAGGTTATTGCGAATGTCATGGACGCCATTGGCGTAATCGAGAATGCGCTCGCTGACCGGGTCGTAATACAGGGCGTTGATGGTGAAGTCGCGGCGTTGCGCGTCTTCTTCCAAGGTGCCATAGACGTTGTCCCGCAGAATGCGCCCGCTCTCGTTGCGGGAAGACTGGTTGGTGTCTTCCTCCTCATCGTTTTGCGGGTGATTGGCACGGAACGTCGCGACCTCGATGATCTCGCGACCAAAGTGGATGTGCACCAGCTTGAAGCGTCGGCCGATGATTCGCGCATTGCGAAACTCGGCGCGCACTTGCTCAGGCGTGGCGCTGGTGGCGACGTCGAAGTCCTTGGGCGTGATATTGAGCAGCATGTCGCGTACGCACCCGCCCACCAGATAAGCCTGGTAGCCGGCGTTCTGCAGCCGTTCGACGATATTCACCGCATAACGGCTGAATTGAGCGCGTTGCAGCGAATGCTGGCTGCTGTTGAGCACTTCAGGCGTGCTGCGTTTGTGTTGCGTACGACGCAAGGGAGAACGGAATGACTGGAACAACTTCTTCAGCATGGGATGCACTGTTTGAAGGAATGTTCGGCCATAACGAAGAATGACCGCATGATGGGCGGGGATTCTAGCATTTAGTCGGGGGATGGTGTAGGAACAAGCTGCGGCCTTGCGCCATAAGCCTTAAATCGTCAAAGCGCTCAAGCGAAACGCCGGAAACTACAAGGGGAGCCGAAGCTCCCCCAGAAGTAGTTGCGTGCTCTATTTTTATTATTGATTGCGGGCTTCTTGTTTTTGTTGATCGCCCTCGTCAGGAAGCTTTACCTTCATGACACTCCCAATCGGGAGTCAAGAGCAAACGGATTGCTTTGGTCGCTGTGTTGCTGATCTACGATCCAACCAGTTCAGGCTCTGCCTTAGGGCAGTTTTTTGTTGTTCTCGGCCTGGTTGCGGGGCAAGCCCCAAATGCAACGCCTCTCCAAAAGAATCAGTTAGCTGCGCCTCCGCCGTGTTGTTTTTGTTATGCGTGAGTCGATTCGTCTTATTTTTATTGTCTTGTACAAAGCTTGTTATTGTTTTTGTACTAAGCATATAGCAGGGTGCGTGCCAACTTTTGCACCGCCCAGCAAAAACGGGGGGTTGGTGGGTTTTCGAGGTTTTTTCGGACGAAAAAAAGCCGGGGCTTCGTTACCGTAAGCCCCGGCTTTTGTTACGTAAAAATTCTGCGGTAACAGTTTTTTCACATCTGAGGGTGTTACCCGCAGGCGCGCGCACTCAGCTTTCGCTGGCTACCCCGGTCTTGCGCCGTGGAATACCCAGGCGTTGGCGCCGTTCCCACAAGCACTTGCGGCTCACGCCAAGCTTGCGGGCCAGTTCGGTCTCGGTCATGTGGTCCTGATGCTCCAGGACGAAATGCTGGAAGTAGTCTTCCAGTGACAAATCTTCCGTCGGCTCATGGCTGGTATTGCTACCGCCGCCCGCCTGTGGAGCCAGGTCGAGGAAGTCATCATCTTCCAGATCGCTGAGTTCGATATCGATGCCCAGCAGTTCAGCGGAAATTTCCGGGCTTTCCGACAGGATCACCGCACGCTCGACAGCGTTTTCCAGCTCTCGCACGTTACCCGGCCACGAGTAATGCCGAATCGCCTGCTCGGCGTCCGCGGCGAATTTCAGGTCGGTGCGGTTGATGCGCGCACTTTGACGCAGCAGGAACGCGTTGGCGATTTCGTTGACGTCGGCACCACGCTCGCGCAGCGCCGGCAGCTTGAGGGCGATGACGTGCAGGCGGTAATACAAGTCTTCGCGGAACTGGCCGATCTTGGCCAGGCTCTTGAGGTCACGGTGGGTCGCGGCGATCAATCGCACGTCGACCTTCTGTGACTGCACCGAGCCGACGCGACGAATCTCACCTTCCTGCAGTACCCGCAGCAATCGCGCCTGGGCTTCCAGGGGCAGTTCGCCGATTTCGTCGAGGAACAAGGTGCCGCCGTCCGCCGCTTCCACCAGGCCCGCACGCCCGGCGCTGGCGCCAGTGAACGCGCCTTTCTCATGGCCGAACAGTTCGGACTCGATCAGCGACTCGGGGATCGCCGCGCAGTTCACCGAAATCATCGGTGCCTTGGCGCGCTTGGACAGGTTGTGCAGCGCACGGGCCACCAGTTCTTTACCGGTGCCCGATTCGCCCTGGATCAATACATTGGAGTCGGTCGGCGCGACCTTGCGGATCTTGCTGTAAAGGTCCTGCATCGGTGGGCACGAGCCGATGATGCCGATCTCGCCATTGCTGTTGTCGACCCCAGGCTTGTCCGCGCCGTTGGCGGCCTTGCCAGCGGGGCGCGGTTCGGCCTGTGCACTGCCGGCCGACTGCCGGTCGCGCAGGATGCGGGCCACGGCCTGGAGCATCTCGTCGTGGTCGAAGGGCTTGGCGATGTAGTCCACCGCGCCCATCTTCATGGAGTCCACCGCCGAGCGCAGGCTGGCATAGCTGGTCATGATCAGCACCGGGGTGCCCTGGCCCAGCTTGATCAGCTCGGTGCCCGGTGCGCCCGGCAGGCGCAGGTCACTGACAATCAGGTCGAACGTGGGGATGCTGAATCGCTCTTGGGCTTCCTGCACCGAGCCGGCTTCGCTGACCTGATACTGATTACGTTCAAGCAGGCGACGCAAGGCAGAGCGGATAATGGTTTCGTCTTCGACGATCAAAATGTGCGGCATTGATTCAATTCTCTCGACGGTCTCAGTTCACAGCGGACGTCGCTTCGACATGACGCGGCAAGGTCACCCGGATACGGGTGCCGCGTTGGCTTTCGGTGTCAGCCGGGCTGTCGATGGTGATTTGTCCATAATGCTCTTCAACGATGGAATAGACCAGTGCAAGGCCCAGACCGGTACCTTCACCTGGATCCTTGGTGGTGAAGAAAGGTTCGAACAATCGGTCCATGATGTTCTGTGGAATGCCGCTGCCCTCGTCTTCCACGATCAGGTCGATCGTGTGCTCGAAAGCCTCGCTCTTGACACGTACCGCGCTGCCGGCCGGTGATGCGTCACGGGCGTTGGACAGCAGGTTGATCAACACCTGCGCCAGACGTTGGGAGTCGCCGTCGACCCAGTGATCCGGGTCGCACAGATTGAAAAACTGTACTTCGAAATTGCGCCGGTTCAAGGCCAGCAGCCCAATGGCATCCTGCGCCACCTCGGCCAGGCACACGGCTTCATCCTGGTTCTGATGCGCCCCTGAGTGGGCGAAACTCATCAGCGATTGCACGATGCGCGAAACACGTTTGGTCTGCTCAAGGATTTGCCCGCTGATCTCGGTGATCTCGCCGTCTTCTTCGCGTTCTTCGCGCAGGTTCTGCGCCAGGCAGGCGATACCGGTGATCGGGTTGCCGATTTCGTGAGCGACACCCGCCGCCAGTCGGCCGATGCTGGCCAGGCGCTCGGAGTGCACCAGTTTGTCTTCGAGCATCTGGGTTTCGGTCAGGTCTTCCACCAGGAGCACCAGGCCGCTGTTGCCGGGGGCGAGGGGTTCGTCAATCGCCGCCTTGTGCAGGTTGAGCCAGCGGGTCTGGCCGTCGAGGGCCAGATGCTGCTTGTGCAAGTGTTCGTCGGGCAGGTTGATGAAGCCTTGCAGCAGTTCTTTCCACGGCTCGCCCAGGGTATTCAAGCGTGAACCTACTACCCGCTGGGCGGCGATGCCGGTGAGTTCTTCCATGGCTTTGTTCCACATCAGAATCTCTTGATCCTTGGCCAGGGAGCACACACCCATCGGCAGTTCCTGCAGAGTCTGGCGGTGGTAGCGACGTAGCGCATCGAGTTCGGCGGCGAGGCCGGTAAGGCGTGAGTGGTAGTCCTCCAGCCGGCTCTCGATGAAGTGGATGTCTTCGGTGACGTAGTTTTCACCGCCGGCCTTGTAGGGCAAGAACGTTTCGACCATGTCCTGGGACACGCTCGGCCCCATGAGGCCGGAAAGGTTGGCTTCGATACGATCACGCAGGCGGCGCAGCGCATAGGGGCGGCGCTCGTCGAACGGCAGGTAGAGATCGCGCAATGCCTGTTCGACTTCTTTCTGGGCCGCCTTGGCACCCAGTGGCTTGGCCAGTTGCGTGGCGAACTCCTGGGGTGAGGCGGCGTGCAGCTCGCGGCGTTGTGGGCGACGTACGTTATCCACCGCGCAGGCTTCAGCGGCGCTGGTTTCTTCGGGGCTGGCGTTGGTGAACAGCGAGATCAGGGTGAACATCAGCACGTTGGCGGCCAGGGACGCGATCGCCGCCATGTGCCAGCTGGTGTCATCCAGCACGTAAATCATATTCAGCAACGGGATGTAGAAACCCTGGAGGTTGCCGACCAACGGCAACAACATGGTGACGATCCACACCAGGATGCCGGCCAGCAGCCCGGCGACAAAACCACGGCGATTGGCGGTGGGCCAGTACAGTACCGACAACACGCCCGGCAGGAACTGCAAGGTGGCGACGAACGCGACGATCCCGAGGTTGGCCAGGTCTTGCCCGGCGCCCAGCAGCAGGTAGAAACCATAGCCGGCCATGATGATGGCGACGATCAGTGCGCGGCGCGTCCATTTCAGCCAGCGGTAGATATTGCCTTCGGCGGGCGGCTGGTAGAGCGGCAGGACCAGATGGTTGAGCGCCATCCCCGACAGGGCCAGGGTGGTCACGATAATCAAGCCGCTGGCCGCCGATAAACCGCCCACGTAGGCGAGTAGCGCCAGGGCCGGGTTATTCGCGGCGATACCGACGCCGAGGGTGAAGTATTCCGGGTTGGTGGTGGCCCCCAGCTTCAGGCCGGCCCACAGGATCAGCGGCACTGCCAGGCTCATCAGCAACAGGAACAGCGGCAAGCCCCAACTGGCGCTGACCAGTGAGCGCGGGTTGAGGTTCTCGGTGAAGGTCATGTGGTACATGTGCGGCATCACGATCGCCGAGGCGAAGAACACCAGCAGCAGCGTGCGCCACGGGCCCTCCTGCAAGGGGGTGTGCAGGGCGGCGAGGGCGGTCTGGTTTTGCAGCAACCACAGCTCCAACTGTTGCGGGCCGTCGAACACGCCATACAGCGCGTAGAGGCCGACGCCACCGATGGCGATCAGCTTGATGACCGACTCGAAGGCTATCGCGAATACCAGGCCTTCGTGTTTTTCACGGGCGGCAATATGGCGCGAGCCGAAGAAAATCGTGAACAGGGTGATCAACGCACAGAAGGCCAGGGCAACGCGATGCTGCACCGGCTCGCGGGTCAGGATGCTGATGGAGTCGGCCACCGCCTGGATCTGCAGGGCCAGCAAGGGCAGGACGCCAATCAGCATGAATACGGTGGTCAGTGCGCCGGCCCAGGTGCTGCGAAAGCGAAAGGCAAACAGGTCTGCCAGGGACGACAACTGATAGGTGCGGGTGATTTTCAGGATCGGATACAGCAACACGGGCGCCAGCAGGAATGCGCCGGAGACCCCGAGGTAGCTGGAGAGAAAGCCATAGCCGTATTGATAGGCCAGGCCCACGGTGCCGTAGAACGCCCAGGCACTGGCGTAGACGCCCAGGGACAAGGTGTAGGTCAGCGGATGGCGAATGATCGCCCGCGGAATCATTCCGCGCTCACTGATCCAGGCGACGCCGAACAACGCGGCCAGGTAGGCGGCGCTGATCAGCAGCATCTGGGTGAGGCTAAAGCTCATCGGCATCTTTTTGGCTCTGCAGGATGAAAGTCACGACGATCAGGATCAGCCACAGCAGATAAGGGCGGTACCAGGCGCCCGTGGCGTCGATCCACCAATCCATGATGGCGGGGGAAAACAGGTAGATCCCGACGACCAGCAGCAGGACCAATCGATAGATGTACATGTTGGCCTCTGTGTGAAAACGTGCGGCGATGGTAACGGATGGCTGGCAAGCTGCAAGCGCCTTCAGCTTAATTGCGCTTCCGCCAACGTGAGTGTGCGCGGGATCTTTGCGGCATCCCAGTGCGCAATGCCCCAATCGAGCAGCTCCCGTGGGCTGGCGTGGAGCAGTTCGTCGCCCGGTTGCTGGCCAAGGGCACGCAATGCTCTCAATAGCAACGGCGTGGCCTGGTCGGGTGCCAGCGGTGGGGAACGGTAGGATTTGCCCAGTTTGTTACCGTCCGGCTGGATGATCAGCGGCACATGCAGATAGCGCGGCTGGCGCAGCCCCAACAACTCTTGCAGATACAGTTGGCGCGGTGTGGAGTCGAGCAGGTCGGCCCCGCGCACGATATCGGTCACCCCTTGCCAGGCATCGTCGAGCACCACGGCCAATTGGTAGGCATACAGGCCGTCTCGACGCCGGATGATGAAGTCGCCCACGTCGCGGCCCAGGTGTTGTCGGAATTCGCCCTGTACACGATCGGTAAAGTGGTACTCCAACTCTGGAACACGCAAACGGATGGCGGCGTCCTGCTGATCATGACCGGCATTGCGGCACAGGCCCGGGTAAATCCCGTTGTAGGTTTCCAGCTGTTTGCGTGAGCAGGTGCAGGCGTATGCCAAGCCGTGGCTGAACAGGTCATTCAGCACTTTGGCGTAGGCATCATGCCGCTCGCTTTGTCGGACCAGTTCGCCATCCCATTCAAAGCCGTAGCTTTCCAGGGCATGCAGAATAGCCGCCTGGGCGCCGGGCTCTTCACGCGGAGGGTCGAGATCTTCCATGCGCATCAGCCAGCGGCCATGGTTGGCGCGAGCATCGAGGTGGGAGGCGAGGGCTGCAACCAGCGAGCCGAAATGCAGGTGGCCGCTGGGCGTGGGGGCGAAACGCCCGATATAGGTAGAGGCTGTCATGGGCCGGATACTACTGGAATTCGGTAAATCCCAGAAACCAAAATGGGGCGTTCGCACGCCCCATTCGTTCAGTTCGGCAGGAATTACTTGCCGACCTGTTTTTCCTTGATTTCAGCCAAGGTCTTGCAGTCTACGCAGAGGTCTGCGGTAGGACGAGCTTCCAGGCGGCGAATACCGATCTCGACGCCGCAGGATTCGCACCAGCCGTATTCCTCGTCTTCGATCAGTTGCAGGGTCTTGTCGATTTTCTTGATGAGCTTGCGTTCGCGATCACGGGCGCGCAGCTCGAGGGCGAATTCCTCTTCCTGGCTGGCACGGTCGGCCGGGTCCGGGAAGTTGGCGGCTTCGTCCTTCATGTGGTCAACCGTACGGTCGACTTCCTGCATCAAGTCCTGCTTCCACTTCTTCAGGATATTGGAGAAGTGTTTGCGCATGGGCTCACCCATGTACTCCTCACCTTTTGTCTCGACATAAGGTGTGAAGCCGCTGAGGGCTGAGGATTGTTGTTGCTTTGCTTGGGTGGACATGAATAGACCGCCTCTCACTCTTCTAATCCATTGCGCAGGATTGCAACGTCACCGACACCTGCCGGCCCTGCGGCTGCAAGCGGGCGAACTTACCAGATAGATTCGGGGTGCGCCACTCCCGGTTGTCGAGGCCCATCGCACGGGGGCGTAAATAGCAGCGGCCCGTCGTGGCTGGGTATGAATCGTCTCGAATACTGATTTTAGTCGTTTTGCGCGTGTGTGCCCGCACCGTTCAAGTGGCCGAGCAGGCAATAGAACATGTTTTACGGCGTGGGTTCGGTAGAATCTGGATTTTGTCCTCACGGTTAAGGAAGGCTAATGGCTCAGCCCTATAGTGCGCGCAGTCGCGCCATCGAACCTTTTCATGTCATGGCGTTGCTGGCGCGCGCCAATGAGCTGCAGGCGGCGGGTCATGATGTGATCCATCTGGAAATCGGTGAGCCGGACTTCACCACGGCCGAGCCGATCATTCAGGCGGGGCAGGCGGCCTTGGCCAACGGCAAGACCCGCTATACCGCGGCTCGTGGGTTGCCTGAGCTGCGTGAGGCCATCAGCGGGTTCTATCAGCAGCGCTACGGGCTGGATGTCGATCCTGAGCGCATTCTGATTACGCCCGGTGGCTCCGGCGCCTTGTTATTGGCGAGCAGCCTGTTGGTGGACCCCGGCAAGCACTGGCTGCTGGCGGACCCCGGCTACCCCTGTAACCGGCATTTCCTGCGGTTGGTGGAGGGGGCTGCGCAGCTGGTGCCGGTAGGTCCGGAGGTGCGTTACCAATTGAATGCCGATCTGGTTGAGCGGTATTGGGATCACGACAGCGTCGGCGCGCTGGTGGCTTCGCCTGCCAACCCGACCGGTACGATTCTTACGCGTGACGAATTGGCCGGGTTGTCGAGGGCAATCAAGGCGCGCAAGGGCCACGTGGTCGTAGACGAGATCTATCACGGCCTCACCTACGGCACTGAGGCTGCCAGCGTGCTGGAAGTCGACGATGATGCCTTTGTGCTCAATAGTTTTTCGAAGTATTTCGGTATGACCGGCTGGCGCCTGGGATGGCTGGTAGCGCCTCCCGCCGCTGTCGGGGAACTGGAGAAACTGGCGCAAAACCTCTATATCAGCGCGCCAAGTATGGCCCAGCATGCGGCGCTGGCCTGCTTTACCCCACAAACCCTGGAGATCCTGGAGGCGCGCCGCGCTGAATTCGGTCGCCGTCGGGACTTTCTGCTGCCGGCATTGCGCGACCTGGGCTTCGGTATTGCCGTAGAACCTGAGGGCGCTTTCTATTTGTATGCCAATATCAGCGCGTTCGGCGGGGATGCCTTCGCGTTCTGTCGCCACTTCCTCGAAACCGAACATGTCGCTTTTACACCGGGGCTGGATTTCGGCCGCCATCAAGCCGGTCACCATGTGCGTTTTGCCTACACGCAAAACCTTGAACGGCTAGAAGAGGCTGTGGAGCGCATTGCTCGCGGCTTGCAGAGTTGGCAAGGCTGATGCGCTTTCATCCTCCTCTGGAACAAGGGCGGCTGATTCGCCGTTACAAGCGTTTTCTCACCGATATCGAAACGGATGCCGGCGAGTTGCTGACTATTCACTGTCCGAACACCGGCTCGATGCTCAATTGCATGTTAGAGGGTGGGCAGGTCTGGTTCAGCCGTTCCGATGACCCCAAGCGCAAGCTGCCAGGTACCTGGGAAATCGCCGAAACGCCTCAGGGCCGATTGGCATGCATCAACACGGCGCGCGCCAATCAGCTGGTCGAAGAAGCGTTGCGTGCTGGGGTAATCACTGAGCTCAACGGCTTTACCGCGCTGAAGCGCGAGGTGCCTTACGGGCAGGAGAAAAGCCGTATCGACTTTCGCCTGGAATATCCCCAGGGCGCAGCTTATGTGGAGGTGAAAAGCGTGACGCTGGGGTTTGACGGCTCTTCCGTGGCGGCCTTTCCCGACGCGGTGACCCAGCGCGGTGCCAAGCATTTGCGTGAGCTGGCGCACTTGGCGCGTGAAGGTGTGCGGGCGGTGCAGTTGTACTGCGTGTGTCTATCGGGGGTTGATGCGGTGCGGCCGGCCAAGGAAATCGACGCAATCTATGCTGCCGCGTTGCTCGAAGCCAAAGCGGCCGGCGTTGAAATATTGGCGTATGGTGTACGAGTGACGTACGACGAAATCCGGATTGATCGGTCGGTCCAAATAGTTTTGGGTGATTGAAGGTCATTGCGGATTTCCTGATTATCACCACGATAGACGGCGATGCATTGATGCGCTCTGCAGAAGTGGCGTCCCACCTGTTTTCATAAGGTGGACGCCCAACGGATCGAATTAAGAATAGATGTCTGAAGTGAAGTTGAAGGTGCCCATCCCAATAGTTCACGGGCCAACCTACTGGAGGCATAGCCACCAACAATATCACCCGGACGGCGCTCAGCCCTGTTTACGACCAAATCAGATTTAGTGGCGCTCATGAACGCTGACACAAACTCCTGAACCGTAACGCCCCGCTGGGAGCCCAGATTGATGACCGGCATCTCAAACTGATTCAATGGCACCGCTAAGCTATTGTTGTCAAAGGCGAGTGCGGCCAGCACGTGGGCGGCTGCGAGGTCTGCGACGTCCACAAAGTCCCGAACAGTAGAGCCATCTCGGGTATTCCAGTCAGTTCCGTTGATTTGAAACGGCTGCCTCAATGTGGCGCATTGGATCAGAGAATTTAATAGGCTGCTTTTGTTGCTGCCTCTGAAGCCCGTTCTGAATGTGTGATCACTGCCAATGGGGTTGAAATATCGGAAGATGAGAAACTGAAAGTCCTTGGTGTTAGAGATATCTTTGAGCGCCAGTTCAAGAAAGTACTTGGATCTGGCATATGGGCTCATCGGGGTAGGGGGGGCATGCTCATCGAAACTATGCGCATTGTCTGCACTATAAAGCGCTGCTGTTCCGCTTAGAATTAACTTTTTTACGCCAAGGTCAAGCAGGTGGCTAACCATGCTTATCGACTTTGAAAAATTGTTTTCATAATAAATACTTGGGTGTGAAATCGACTCTGCTACGTCAATTTTGGCAGCGCAATGAATGACCAAGGATAGGTCAGGGTGGGCGCCGATGATTTGTGTCAAAAGATGTTTGTCAGCAATGTCCCCTTGATAGTATGAGAATTTATTATAGGTTTCATTAGCAGGGAGGGCTTGCTCATCAAGAATAACCGGCTGATGCCCGGCATCGGCGAGTGCCAAGCAAATAGTGCTACCAATGTAGCCGGCGCCACCAGTAATGAGAATTTTCATTTGATATTCCTGAATAAATCTAAAAAGGTGCATGTCGCAGTTGTCAGCTGATCTTGCGGGCATGCAAAATTAAACCTGATCCAACCGGGAGAACCGAACTCTTCACCGTTGGATACTGCAATTCCTGCTTGCAGAAGCTTGTCGAAAACATCGCCGTCGGTCTCGCGGGTATCAATCCAGGCGAGGTAGGTCGCTTCTGAAGGCTTATACTTAAGGGACGTATGGCGTAATGTAGTGTGGAGGACTTTTTGGTTGCTCTTGAGCTGTTGCAGAAGTGCTTGGAGCCAATCTGAACAATTGAAGTAAGCACTTTCAAGCGCCACAAGCCCCAATGCGTTTATGCCCGAGGCATAAAATGTCTGGGTTTCTTTAAACTTATCGCGAATTTTTGGGCATGGGATAACAGCGTAGGCGATGGATATACCGGCTAAGTTAAAGGTTTTGCTTGGGGATAAAAGGGTAATGGATTTATTCTCCAATCCTTTTATCGAGCCCGCTGGTAGATGGCGGCGCTGCCCCAGAATTATATCTGCGTGAGCTTCATCGGAGATGACGATTGTGTCAAGGTTTTTAATGCTCAACGCTAGGCTTTCAAGCTCCTCTTGAATTGAAACAATGCCAGTCGGGTTAGTAGGGTTGCATAGAACAATTGCAGACGGATTGGTCTGTTTTATATGACGTAGATCGCTAAGGGTAAAAGGCCTGCCGTTATCGGTCAACTCAATTGTGTAAGGTGTTAAATGAAAACCCTTGCTTAAATTAAGCAGTTTGTTGTAATTGGGTGACTGTAGCATGACAGTTCCCTGAGGACACGTGCTTTTGATAGCTGTCCTGACACCCGATATCGTATTCGGAACTATAACTATCCATTCTTTCTGTATGCTCCAATCATACTGATTTTTGCACCAGTGCTGGATAGACTCGTAAACGGAATACGGGATGTTAGGATAAGAGAAGTGTCCCTCTTCAATCCTTTTTCTGACAGCGGAAATTATGGCGTCTGGCGTTGCAAAAGCCATATCCGCTACCCAGTGAGGTTGTGCTTCAGGATACTTGGCTAGTGCTAGTGTGTTTTCCGCTTGGCGAGTGATCGGGCGTAATTCCGTCACTGGAAAAACTCACTCATTGCGGTGAAGTCTAGATCGTCATAACACCTACCTTGATCCGCCTCTAAAATAGAAAGTAGGCATCGAGATAAATCCAACCTATAACCGCTAAATTCATCTAGGGCGTACTCTATATCTTTTTTTGCATACTTTAACTTGCAATGAATGTCCTGATGGTTTCGTGCCAGGCTTTGGTTGAGCTTTTGTCGGACGATTGAATTCATCCAGAAGTCATCATGTGAGGTTATTATTTTTACGGCCAATTCGCTTTGGGGCAGTGTCTCCATCAGGTGTAGCATTTGGCCAAGAAGTCCAAGCGTAGTCAGTCCCCAAAGGTTATAGAATAATTTGAATTGTGTTGCTGTGCTGATAAAGTCGAACGTGTAAATTTTCGAAGAAGTAGCTTTGAGGAATGGGTCATGTTGAGTGTCTGCGCTTTCCGAGTGCACGAAATAGATCAGGCTACCTTTCAATGCTCCCGTTTTGCTGCCTGTAAAAGGAGCTTCAATAAAAGTCAACTGCTCATCATTAAAGGAGTTGCCTATTTGCGCGATGGCGCTGCAGGTGAGTGTTGAAAGTTCAATGAATATTGTCTGGAAGGCCTGGTTGGTCAGAGCAGCTGATAAGATATTGTTCCAGACTTTTGTGGCAATTTCTGCGCTGGGAAGGCAAGAAACTACATAGTCATATTCTGAGAAATCAATTAAGTTCAATCTTGTCATTGTCCGAGAGAAGTAGTCAATTTTCCACTCGGTTTTGCTGAGATGTTCGGCCAAAGACGTAGTAATCAAACCTTTTCCAATAAAAAGGATATTATACATAGGTGCACCCATTGAGCGTAAATGAGTCTGATAACATGCCGAGCTTGTACGTCGTGATGGGTGATATTCCCAGAGTTTTCAGAACGGGAAGTTCAGCGGCTATCGAGGTGCATCGTAGAGTCGGCGTACATGTGTAGTCACTGATATCCAGTGTTGACAGGCCTTTTACCTCTACATCAGGTGTGCGATAGTTTCGAAAGGTGAGGTGCGGAAGCAGTAAGATATCTTCAATCTCGTCATGTGTGGACTTTAAGCTTATAAAGTTTTTAGTATTTTTCCACTCAAATTGACTAAAATTGTTTTTGGTTTCTACGGTGCCAATGTCTTTCAAATAGCCCAGTAAGGCTCCGCGTGCAATGGAGTGCGGTGCGTCGACAACAGCAAGTACCGGGAAGTAATAGCGAACGGAGTTTAATGTAATCGCGATTTTTAAAATGGCTTCATGGCTTGTAATAAAATCATCTTCGGTAAAGCAAGTTGACCGCATTCTGGAAATGGTCAGAAGTACAGTGTTTCCAATTACAGCATCATTCGGCAAGAACTGTAGCGCTTGCGCGAGTGCAGGCTTTGGAACCCTCGAAGAAAATTCCGCTTCAAACTGAATGTGGAGGTTTTCACATTGAAACTTCCAAGGCGCTATCATTATTTATCTCTCCACTTGGCTATTAGTCGAGCTGACATTGATCTGTCCCTAGCGGTCACCGGCGGAAGCGTGTGAATTAGAGGGGGTTAGATGATTGAGTACGCAGAAAAAAAGCAACGCCACGGCGCAGCATGTCGTGAAAACCAAAGGGGCTCCGCCATATTTATATAGTAGAGGGCCTGCGAAGTAACCGATGGTGATTCCGATGAAAGTGTACAGTCCACGGGTACCATTTGCTTTAGCTGTCAAGCCATGTGGGATTGTGCGCTGAAATTGGTTGTGGGATCTCAGAAACATAATTTGAAAAGACACGCCAACGACAAAGGCAAGGGCAATTATCACGACATCTGACGTAGCGTAAATAAAAGCCAGTTCAGCGATAGCTATGGTAATTATTAAAAGGCCATATCGGTTGAATTGGCCGGCGAAGAAACGCTCGAAAATACTATTGGCAATAATTAGGCCTATAACTTGTGAGAGTAAAATGTTTGAGTAAAGTTGTATTGGGTTTGCCGATATGCTTTGACAGTATTTGAGCAAGGTGCTGAGAAAAAGGCCGGACAATAACATGCCTATAAATATAAAATGATGGGCTGATGTAAGCATTTGAGAAGCGATGCGGTCTGACTTTATTGATGTTAAGTCTTTGGGGCGGGGCGGGATCGATGACGTGCAACTGCTTAAAATTATGGAACTTACAAGTAGGCCAAAAGCGAGGTGCAAATAGTTGTCAGTAGCCGTTACTGCGAGGAGTATGGGCGCCAGAGCCATCGCTAAAGTTATCGATAGCTGCATGCGAGTGTGGGCTTGGGAAAGTTTGGATTTATCTACTTCGTGGTTTATGGCTGAAAGTCGGCGAAAATTTATTATACGCAGTATGGCGCCGATATTGAATGTCAGAAGGCAGCCCCACAAAAGTGCTTGGTTTTGATTGAATAGAAAAAATGATAAAGATGCAACTATCGTAAATAAGCCTATCAGGCAGAGAAAACGTCTTTGGTCATAGTTGTCAATTGATGGTGCTATGGCCAAACCTACAAAAACAGTAGAGGCGGACATGGCGCTTAAAAATAAAGACATTTCAAATTCCGACAGACTCAAATGGTTTACAATGAGCGGTATCGATGCCTGTGTGAATCGTTCTGTGAGCGATATAACAAAGCATAGAAGTATGATGATTTGGTTTTTAGTACGCCTCACTGCCTTTCCTTTTAATTGTGTCCGGAGCTGAAGTTTTCGCAGGGATTGCACCGTCCTCGAGTATGCAGAGAGTTGGCTGCCTGTTAAACAGTGCTCACGTCAAACAAGTCAGCGTTCTGTAAAGACACCAGACCATTGTTGGATTGAACCGGGATTTAATATAAGGTTGATCAAATATTTGATTAAACATCGAAGTGCTTGCCAACACCGAGGCAACCTCTCCTTGGCTGTAACGTTGGTAAGCATCAACTTTTGATCGGGTGTATTTGATTTCCTTGTAGGCGTCCAGGTCGGTTATCAGTGAGCACGTCGAAGGATGGAGTGCAATCGAATCATAAGATTTGTGCAGTAACCCCATGGGTAATGTTTTTTCAAACCATACACTTTGGAGTTCAAAAGAATCTAAATACTCAAAGTGAAAGTCCACCCATGAAAATTGTTTTCCGTCACGGTCTTCTCTAAAACCCGCAGGTACCAATAATCCAGTTCTAAATTTTTTCGCATGCTCAATTGCAGCATGAAAGGTAGAGTGAAGTGAGACAGTAGATCCAACGCGCGCAGCTTGGATGTGTGAGTCGGTTCCGACAGGGCCAAGGGTCGCTATTATATCTATCATTCAATTGGCCTTTAAAAATAAGCTTTCTGCTCTGCTCAGCTTGTTGTTTTCGACGAACACGGCTTCGATTATTTTGTCGGCATTCTGATTTTTATCTGAGAAGTAGAGAGCCGTTGAGTCAAGGGAAACTGCACTTTCAGTAATGAGCGAGCACTGTGAAACTAGGTTTTCTAAGTGCTGTGCGGCAGACTGCAATAGATCGTCTGGAAGTTCTCTGTTGATAATGTTCTTCACAAGCGTGGCATTTACTTTGGGGAAGTTGTAAAGTTTAAGTTCATGTTCGAATACGAAACTGCGTTTTTCTAAGTTTTCAGAAAGATAAAGTAGTTTTAAGCAGGTAATGCAAATTTTGCTATAAAGTCTACGCTCGATCTGTGTTTTTGAATTATTCAATTGGGCTTTATAATACGCCAAAGGCTGCGTCTGGTAGGCCAGGAACTCAGCTGTGCGGAATCCGGCAAAGTCAGGTCTGCTTAAAAAAAGACCATTTTTCCCAAGCCAATCAGGCTCCATGCAAAGAACCGCGTTCGAGGGGGATTTTAGAGCTTCACTGCTCATTAATATGAGCGAGCTTCCTTGCTCGCAGAGGCATTTGCAGAGCAGGGTTTGCTGTATATCTTTAGGGGCTACGAGGCAAAGTACATCAATGTCCGATACGTAGTCGTACCGAGAGGTATTCTTGCGTACCTCCCCTCTGGCTGTTGAGCCCGTTACTGCAAGTGTGTAAGCGATTCCCATACTTGTTAGGGTAGCTAAAAAGTCTGTTTCCTTGATAGAGACCATGAATTAATATCCGTATTTTTGAAAATCCATTTATCGTCACTTCACACTTCATGAATTAGCCAAAGGCGCCGATTACCATGCTGTTAAACATTGCATAGGCCGACTGTACTTCACTTATGTATTGAGTTTTCGGGGCGTCGAGTGGTGTGATATTTGTCGAGATGACATCGATTTTATTTGTTTGTGGATTTTGGCGATAGCTTACTGTCACCGAAATGGCGTAATGAGTGGCGCAGAGGCTGAAGCAAACATTCATGTATTCTGGTGTCATAGGAGGCAACTTATTGAATAGCGAGTACACCGCCAGGGCACAGACCCGTGCTTGACACGTGGCCGCAAATGCCGATTTTGGCAAGCTGTGAGCATCTGCGGCATCACCAATGACGTGAACGTTCGGGATCTTCAATGATTCAAATGTCTGCGTATTTACCGGGCACCAGCCGTTATCGCCAGTCAGGCCGTTTGCATCAGTGAAAAGATCGGCTTTTTGTCTGGGAATAATATTGATGACGTCTCCTTTGAATATGCCGGCTTGGCAAACAAGCTCTCGAGTGTCCGCCCTCAGTTCTGTAACCGTTCCACCTTGTTGTGCGCCAATCCAAGTAATAATACTTTTCGCGGTGCCATATCCATATAACTGCTTCCAGGCCAATTCGAACTGTGCTTGCTTGGGAAATCTCTCTTTGGAGTCAAGGAAGATAATTTTCGAGTTTGGTTTGTGCGCTTTCAGGTATTCCGCAATCTGACTCACCCGTTCATACGGGCCCGGCGGGCACCTGTACTCTGTGTTAGGGGAAGACATCAGAACCGTGCCGCCGTTTGGCATTTCATCCAGTTGGTTCTTTAGGTTACTCAACTGTTCTTTGCCTTTCCATGCATGTGGAAAGACATCGGCGAGCGCTTTGCTATAACCTTTTATATATTCAAAATCAAAGCTGATACCAGCAGCGACGATGCATCTGTCGTACCGGTAGGTGGACTGCTCTGTTTCTACTACTCGTTTAGCGGAATCAATTGTCAGCGCGCGCTCATGTACGACGTTTATTCCTTCGGATATAAGTTTTGTATAGTCAAACGTTAATGTCTCTTCACTACGTTTTCCTACTAGGTACTCTGCGCTGAGGGGGCCCGAGAAGTATTCCGGATACTCCTCAATCAACGTTATTGCAGTATTGGGCATTAGTCGTTTTAACGTGCGAGCGAATGTGGCACCTGCAAACCCACCACCTACTACGACAACGTTAAAAGTTTTTGTATGTGCAATCTTTGTCGAGGGGCCTGCCACCGCATCCAATGCAGCTATTCCGGCACCTGTGATCAGCCATTTAAGAAGGGTTCGTCGATCATCTATCATTGTATTTTCCGAATTCGCGCATTCTACATAGTGCGTGCTTGTCTAGGCCAAGCTTACATAACGCTAATCGGGTTAAAGGCCGGTTTAAGCATTCTTGATTGAACAAGGCAGCGAATCTTTATATGGGGAAAAGAAGAGGAGCTTATCTGACGACATCTGCAAAGTAAGATTGCGAGTTTTGCAAGTATACTTTAGGGATGTTCAGGTCGCCGTATTTTTCCGAATGCTTGCCCACATAAGCGCCCCTGTTTTCTTTTGGGCCAAATGCTTGGTAGGTTTTTTCGTAGGTCGCTTTATCTTTGAGGATTGTGATATGAATTAACGGCTCACCTAATTTTGTCGGAATGAGGTTGATGGACTCAGTCGTTTTCTTGTCGCGACTGCCGTGCGCTGAAAAATTCGCGGCTTGCTCTTTTGTAAAAGATTCAAGGAATTCTTTTTCCATGCCTGTAGGGGGAGTGAACACTATGACCACAGCTTTTTGAGGCGCTAAGTTTTCCAGACTATTTTCGGCGATGGTTTGAGTGGCACCGAGGCTGAGTGCGATTGATATTAAAGACAGCGTCATGCGTCGTTTCATGAAATTCCCTTTCCGCGTTCTTGCATTATTCGATGGTGATGTGCGGCCTAATTAAATTGCTTTGTCTTAATCATTGCAAAATTTTTAGGCTGGTCGCTAGTTAAAGCTAACGCGTTTATGGTCGGCAAGTTTTAAGGTGTTTCAGAATGTGTATCTGTGCAAATTCATTTTGTGTGTATAGATCTGGTGATCATTTGCGGTGACTATCAATGCGTATAATTCGCTATTGATACACTTCTGGCCGACGCTTCTGTGGTGGTTGCTGCCCTTGACGTTATGAGATTTGGCACGATAAATTAAACAGTGTTTATATGGAGCGCCTTGTTTTGGTCGTGCGCTGTTGTTTAGACTGCAGTTCGTGTTTTGGTTTTATAATCGGCTCGATTTTCTGGTTTTTGTTTTGTGCGATTGATATAGGGGGTTGTTCAGGCAGGTATGACGTTTGCTTGGTGAGGTCTTGATAGTTTAATCACTGTACAAGGATGTAATAGATTGATATTCAACAGCAGATTAATGATTTTGCCGTTTTTTCTTTGTGCCAATACAATAGTGGCAGATGAAAATTTCGCCGGTGTCATGACGAGTAATGGTTGCGTTAACTGTCATGGGTTTGAAGGGCGAGGCGGGGTGGCTGGTAATATTCCCCCATTGCAAGGGCGCTCGAAAGAGTTTCTTCGTACTACGATGCAAGGTTACAAGCAAAAGGTCTTGTCCGGTACGGTGATGAACCGAATCATGAAAGATATTGATGACGAGAAAATTGAAATGTTGGCAGAGTACTTCAGTGAAATAAAATAAATTATCAGCCTGGTTGAGTAGTTTGTTTAAGCTTATCCGATCAAGTTATATCTGCACCCATAAGCCCTTTTCGTCCTCCCTGCTGGGCAGGACGATTAGACTTTGACCAACACAAGGGCCGGAGACACATTCTCCGGTTTCTATCAGGAACAGCGCACCGTGGGTGGCGCACTGGATTAAACTGGTACTTTGGTCTAGAAAATGGTCGGGCTTCCATTCCAGTGGCACGCGGCGATGTGGGCAGCGATTGACGTAAAAGTAGGCGGTACCCTCCCGGCGCACCCCAAACAGCTTTTGGCCATCTATATCGAAGCCGAGGCTAGCGTTTTGCGCGAGCACATCGGATGGGCAAACGAACCTCATAGTTATCCTCTGGTACGACCGCTCGGCCTTTGCCTTAAAGCTGCTCGCCCCTAAGCGTGCCGCTTGACCTTAAATGCAAACAATTATCAAATGTATGCGTTGGCGTTAGTCATTCTACGTTTCACCGTGACGGGTATGACTCAATTGCCACGTTGTCGAGCGAATCATCCGCACTGCCATTAAGGAAACCCTGTTATGCGCCTAAGCGCCAGCGCTATTGCACTTGTCGTGGGATTGCTGCTCAACCCTTTGGCGCAGGCTGGGCAAGTGCCTCTACGCTTGGTGAGCGTGGGCGGCGCATTGTCCGAGTGGGTCGTAGCTCTGGGGGCTGAATCCAAATTAGTGGGTGTCGACACCACCAGCCAGCATCCGGAGTCGCTCAAGGCGTTGCCGAGTATCGGGTACCAGCGGCAGCTGTCGGCTGAAGGCATTCTCAGCCTGAGCCCGCAGATCCTCGTCGGTACCGAGGAGATGGGGCCGCCGCCCGTATTGGCGCAACTGCGTGGTGCTGGTGTGAGGGTGGAGTTGTTTTCCGCCGAGCCGGATCTCCTGGCTTTGCAGGCCAATTTGAAGCGCTTGGGCAACTTGTTAGGCAGCGAAGCCAAGGCTACGTTGCTGTTTGCAGATTTCCAACAGCAGTTGGATCGTCAGAAATCCTGGGTGGCCAAGGCGCAAACCGCAGTGAGTGCACCTGGGGTGCTGCTGCTGCTCGGACATTCGGGCGGTAAACTGCTTATCGCGGGCAAACATACAGCGGCCGATTGGATATTGCAGCATGCCGGTGGCAACAATTTGGCTACGCATACCGGCTACAAGCCATTTTCGGTGGAGTCCTTGGCAGGATTGAGCCCTGACGTCTTGGTGTTTGCCGACCGCGCATTGACCGGTGAGGAGGCGCAAGCAGCATTATTCAAAGAGAATCCAATCCTGAGATCGACCCCGGCGGCCATGCATGGACGAGTGATCGAACTGGATCCGACATTGTTGGTGGGCGGTTTGGGGCCGCGTTTGCCGCATAGTCTGATGTTGCTATCCGCAGGATTCTATCCTGCCCAGGCCGAACCAGCTCCATGACTGTATTAGTCAAGCCCCGTGCTTTATTTATCCTTCTTGGTTTGCTGTGTGTAGTGGCGTTCTGGTTGTCTTTGGCGCTTGGGCCGGTCAGCTTGCCTTTGATGGATACGTTGAGGGCGGCATTGCGTCTGCTCGGCTTGCCCATCGATGGGCAAGGTCTGGAACAGGCTGAATTGATCCTCGGGCAAATTCGTTTGCCGCGTACGCTTCTTGGTCTCGCCGTGGGCGGCGTGTTGGCGCTGTCGGGTGTCGCCATGCAAGGGCTGTTTCGTAATCCGCTGGCCGATCCTGGCTTGGTCGGAGTCTCCAGTGGCGCTGCACTGGGCGCGGCGATCGCGATTGTCGGGAGTGCTTTTTTCGGCTCGTTGCCCGAGGCTCTCGGACCTTATTTACTGTCGCTTTTTTCGTTTCTTGGTGGTTTGGGAGTGACCGCTATTGTCTACCGCCTGGGGCGGCGCAACGGTCAAACAAACGTCGCAACAATGCTGTTGGCAGGTATCGCGTTGACTGCCTTGGCCACTGCGACAGTGGGGCTGTTTACCTACCTGGCGGATGACGCCACCTTGCGCACCTTGACGTTCTGGAACTTGGGCAGTCTCAATGGCGCGAGCTATTCACGGTTGTGGCCGGTGCTGTTGGTGAGTGTCGGTGTCGCGCTGTGGTTGCCGCGCCGGGCGAAAGCATTGAATGCATTATTGCTGGGTGAGTCAGAGGCCAGTCACCTTGGGGTTGATGTTGAAAGGCTCAAGCGCGAATTGGTGTTCTGCACCGCGCTGGGTGTGGGCTCTGCGGTAGCGGCGGCGGGGATGATTGGTTTTGTCGGCCTGGTAGTGCCGCATCTGGTGCGATTGCTGGCGGGCCCGGACCATCGGGTGTTGTTGCCGGCCTCGGTACTGGCAGGCGCAAGTTTGCTGTTGTTTGCGGACTTGGTGGCGCGCCTGGCCTTGGCACCCGCAGAGCTGCCGATCGGTATCGTGACCGCGTTCATTGGCGCACCGTTCTTTTTATATCTGTTGTTGCGGGGGCGCGCCTGATGCTGCGTGTGGAAGGGCTGCAGATTCGGCGCGGGCGCAAGGTGGTGCTGACGGATATCACGCTGGATCTGTTGCCGGGTGAACTGCTCGGTGTGCTGGGGCCCAACGGCGCCGGTAAAAGTACCTTGCTCGGTGCGTTGTGCGGGGAGCTGCATCCGGACCAAGGCAGCGTCTGGCTGGCTGAGCAGGCGTTGACGCATTGGAGTGGCCCGCATCGTGCGCAGCGTTTGGCAGTGTTGCCGCAAACGTCGACCCTGGACTTCGCTTTTCGTGTCGAAGAGGTCGTGGGCATGGGCCGCTTGCCCCATCAGACCGGACGGGTGCGCGATGATGAAATCATCGCCGCAGCCTTGCACGCGGCGGATGTCGGGCATTTGAGTGGTCGCAGCTATTTGGCGTTGTCCGGCGGCGAACGTCAACGTGTACACCTGGCACGAGTGCTGGCGCAGTTATGGCCGGGGGAAGCGGGTCAAACCTTGCTGCTGGATGAGCCGACATCGATGCTGGACCCTCTGCATCAACACACGACGCTGCAGGCCATCCGCCGTTTTGCCGATCGAGGGGCGGCCGTACTGGTGATTCTGCACGATCTGAACCTGGCGGCTCGCTACTGCGATCGTATCCTGTTGCTGGAAAACGGCTGCCCACAGGCCTTGGACACACCATCAAACGTGTTGCGGCCGGAATTGCTCAAGGCCGTGTTTGGCTTGGATGTGCTGGTTCAGCCGCATCCGGAACTCGGGCATCCGTTGATTATTGCGCGTTGAAATCAGCCTTTCACTGGCGGCTTTCATCAGGCAAAAAAAGACCCGGCAAGAGCCGGGTCAAATAACCGTGATTAGCCTGATGAGGAGATAATCTGAGAGTCCGAACCAAGGGTCTTTCAGTTATCGGCTGATCTCGCGATCAGTTGTGATAATCATAACGATTCTCATTTGTGAGTCAACAGTTGTTTTGGCTGCCTATCGAATTTTCTCAAACAGCTGTTTGGAACGCTTGTAAACCTTGGGGTTTGTGGCCGATCTAATTCTTCTGGCGCGCTGAAATCGCATCCAACTGACGGTTCAGCGCCTCCTTGCGCTCCGCGGGGATGTCGTTCCAGTGCACATCCATCAATGCACCTTCGATTGCATACAGCAGTACTTTCGAGGCCCGGAAGCCACGAGTCCGCACGGCGCGGTAGGCATCAACCGCTCCCAGGCGGCGCAAATCCGACGCACTGTGGATACCCACTGCATGCAGCCATTGCGCGGAGGTCTTGCCGAGGTTTTTCAGGTGTTGCAGCTCATCGTTCATCAAGCCTCCTTGCGACGGCCGAATGGTGCGGTGGGTATCGTGACCAGGCAAGCCTGAAAGGAGTGTAGCGCTCAGTAGGAAAAGCGTAGTTCATTGGGCAGAAACGGCTGAAAAGCTATAAGAGTGACGAACACGCTTCAGCCACAAGCAGGCGAGGAATACCGGCGCGCTTGAGGGCGTGCCGGGGGGAGGGGGGGCAGGCGCTGTTACTTGGTGCGGTAGCGCAGCCGGGTGCCGAAGTTGACGGACATCAGGATTTCATCGGCGGTCAATTCGGCTGGAAAGTAGGTGCCGGAGATCTGCGCATGCGCCAGGCTGGCGCCTTCCAGCGAGCAGTCGCGTAGATCCAGGCCGCGCAGGTCGGCCGAGCGGAAATAGGCATCGGTGAAGTCCACGCCGGTGGCGTTCAGGTCGCGCAGGTCCAGCCCTCGGAAGTCGCCACCGCGCAGGTTGATGACACCCTCTTTGGGGCGCTCCTGGTTAAAGCCGCGGATATCGTCTTTATGCAGGAGAGCGAAGAGCGGAGTATCAAGAAGCTTGGGCTGACTCATGATGGCGACTCCGATTGGATTTATAATGCCATTATAGTGCCACTATTTCTTGGCCGTGCACCGTAGGTCGGTGACACGACCAAGAAATATTTCTTACAGGCCGGGCAGACGCTGGCGAATGTGCGCCACGAGTGCGTCGAGCGTTCCGCTCTCATTGGTTTCTACGCGTTTGCTCAGGAGCAGTTCTTCGGCAGTCAGCGGTTCGCGGTGGGCTTGCTGTTCTTCAATAACGTTGAGTGTTGCGTCAGACGGGTCGTTTTTATCTGCCTGACGTTGCGCCAACCAGTTGGCGATAACGGCTTGTGGTGCATTGCAGTCCAGAATCAGGAAAGGCGCGCCCGTGGCTTCGGCTATCTTGGCGGCTGCGTCACGCTGTTCTCGCTTCAGGAAAGTGGCATCGAGCACCACCGGGAAGCCCGCGCGCAATATAGTGTTGGCGATTTCGTTCAGGCGCGCGTAAGTCGCAGCACTGGCGTCCTGGCTATAGATTCCGGCCTGCGGCGTGTTTTCAATCTGCTGCTCACCAAACAGGCGCTTGCGCTCGACGTCCGAACGCAGGCGCACGGCACCCAGGGCTTCAACAAGACGCATGGCGACGTGACTTTTGCCGACGGCCGAAACGCCATGGGTAATTGCCAGGAAGCGCGACGGAATGGTGCTGTAGCTTTCCGCCAGGTTGGCGTAGTTACGGTACTGGCGCAGAGTGGTAGCGCGATGCACCGGGTCGGCTTCGCTCGGCATGCTGAACAGCGCAACCTTGGCGCGTACCAGGGCCCGGTAGGCTTTGTAGAAGTTCAGGACTTCAAGGCCCTGATAATCGCCGGTCAATTCCAGATACTGGCTGATAAAACGTCGGGCCAGGGATTTGAGACCGCGGTCTTCCAGGTCCATGGCCAGGAAGCCGGTGTCGGCGTACACATCGGTGAAGCGGAACGGTTCATTGAATTCGATGCAGTCGAAGATCACCACGTTGCCATCGATCAAGGTGGCGTTACCCAGGTGGATGTCACCGTGGCATTCGCGGGTGAAGCCATCGAGCTTGCGTTGTGCCAGCAGTGGTTTGAGGCGTTCGAAGCTGCTTTCGGCCCAGGCTTGCAGCGCTTGCAGTTGAACCAGGTCGGCCTTGTCACTGAGGAACGGGCGGATCTGTTCGAAGTTTTGGCGTACCGGTGCCATCACCTCATCCGGGGTGCCGGCAGGGTGGTCTTGCGGTACTTTCGGCGCGTTGAGGTGGAAGTGCGCGATTTGCCTGGCCATTTCATCGATGTGCGCGCTGGTCAGCTCGCCGTTCGCCTGCAACGTGCTGAGCATCTGGCTTTGCGGGAACTGGCGCATTTTCAGCGCGTATTCGATCACCGGGCCGTCGCCGCCGATTTTCGGGGCGTCAGCGGTACCGGTGATAGGCAACACTTCAAGATACAAATCTTTGGTCAGACGCTGGTTGAGGCGCAGTTCTTCACGACAGAAGTGGCCGCGATCAGCCAGGTTGGTGAAATCCAGAAAGCCGAAGTTCATTGGTTTCTTCAGCTTATAAGCATAAGCGCCGGTCAGTATCACCCAGGAAATATGGGTCTCGATGACTTGAAACGCTTCAACCGGGTGAGGGTATAAAGCCGGGTTTTGCAGGGCAGCGATCAGGGACTGGCTCACGGGCGATCCTTCAAAGTCTGGGAGAAATCATGGCAGGCATTATGGCGGCTACAGCCGGTCGTGCAAACCGCTGTCCGGCTCATGTTGATCATCAATAAAGTGCGTATAATCCGCCGCCATGACTCGAACCCGATCTCCCCGTTCCCGTAAAAAACCTCCTTCCCGCGGCCTGCGTCCCTGGTTGGGCTGGGCGCTCAAGCTCAGCCTGGTGGGCCTTGTGGTGCTTGCCGGCTTCGCGGTGTACCTCGACGCTGTGGTTCAGGAGAAGTTCTCCGGCAAGCGCTGGACCATCCCGGCCAAGGTATACGCTCGCCCGCTGGAGCTGTTCACCGGCCAGAAGCTGAGCAAGGATGACTTCCTCACTGAGCTCGATGCGCTGGGCTATCGTCGCGAACCCGTAAGCAACGGCCCGGGTGCGGCTGCCGTCAGTGGCAATACCGTCGACTTGAACACCCGTGGCTTCCAGTTCTATGAGGGTCTGGAAAAAGCCCAGCCGGTGCGCGTACGCTTCTCCGGCGATTATGTGGCCGAGCTTTCGTCGCTCAATGGCTCGAAACTGCCTGTAGTCCGCCTGGAACCGCTGTTGATCGGCGGTATTTACCCGAAAAACCTTGAAGATCGCATCCTGATCAAGCTCGATCAGGTGCCACCGTATCTGCTGGAAACCCTGGTTGCGGTAGAAGACCGCGACTTCTACAGCCACTGGGGCGTGTCGCCCAAGTCGATTGCCCGTGCCATCTGGGTCAACACGTCCGGCGGCAAGATGACTCAGGGCGGCAGTACGCTCACGCAACAATTGGTCAAGAACTTCTACCTGACCAACGAGCGCAGCCTGACCCGCAAACTCACCGAAGCCATGATGGCGATGTTGCTGGAGCTGCACTACAGCAAGCAGGAAATCCTTGAGGCGTACCTCAACGAAGTATTCGTCGGCCAGGATGGCCAGCGTGCTGTGCACGGGTTTGGCTTGGCCAGCCAGTTCTTCTTTGGCCAGCCGTTGTCCGAATTGAAGCTGCATCAAGTCGCGTTGCTGGTGGGGATGGTCAAAGGGCCTTCCTATTACAACCCGCGTCGTAACCCGGAGCGCGCCCTTGAGCGCCGCAACCTGGTGCTCGATGTGTTGGAACAGCAGGGCGTCGCTACCGCCGAGCAGGTGGCTGCGGCGAAGAAAATGCCACTGGGTGTGACTACTCGCGGCAAGCTTGCCGACAGTTCCTTCCCAGGCTTTATCGACCTGGTCAAACGCCAATTGCGTGAAGACTACCGCGACGAAGACTTGACCGAAGAAGGCTTGCGGATTTTCACCAGTTTCGACCCGATTCTGCAGATGAAGGCCGAAGCGTCCGTCAACGACACCTTCAAGCGCCTGACCGGTCGCAAGGGCTCGGATGAAGTGGAAGCGGCCATGGTTGTGACCAACCCGGAAACCGGTGAAGTCCAGGCCATGATCGGCAGTCGCCAAGCCAGTTTCGCCGGTTTCAACCGTGCGCTGGATGCCGTGCGGCCGATCGGTTCGCTGGTCAAGCCTGCGGTCTACCTGACGGCCTTGGAGAAACCAAGCAAATACACCCTGACCAGTTGGCTGTCGGATGAACCGCTGTCGGTCAAGGGTGCCGATGGCCAGGTATGGACGCCGCAGAACTTCGATCGCCGCTCCCACGGCACGGTGTTCCTGTATCAAGGCCTGGCGCATTCCTACAACATTTCCACCTCGCGCCTCGGGCTTGAAGTGGGCGTGCCGAACGTGCTGAAAACCTTGGGGCGCCTGGGCATCAACCGTGAGTTCCCGGCGTTCCCATCGATGCTGCTGGGCGCCGGTGCGATGACCCCGATGGAAGTGGCCACGATGTACCAGACCCTCGCCAACGGGGGGTTCAATACGCCGATGCGCGGCATTCGCAGCGTACTGACCGCCGACGGTGAGCCGCTCAAACGTTATCCGTTCCAGATCCAGCAGCGTTTCGACGCGGGCTCCATCTATCTGATTCAGAACGCCATGCAGCGCGTAATGCGTGAAGGTACGGGGCGCTCGGTCTATAGCGTATTGCCGTCCAACCTGACGCTGGCGGGCAAGACCGGCACCAGTAACGACTCTCGCGACAGCTGGTTCGCCGGCTTCGGCCAGGATGTGCTGGCGGTGGTGTGGCTGGGCCGAGATGACAACGGCAAAACGCCGTTCACCGGTGCCACTGGTGCATTGCAGGTCTGGACCAGTTTCATGCGCAAGGCCGACCCGCTGCCGTTGAACATGCCGCAGCCGGACAATATCGTGCAGGCATGGATTGATCCGCACACCGGCCAGGGTTCCGATGCCAACTGTCCGGGTGCGGTACAGATGCCGTATATTCGCGGCAGCGAGCCACCACCTGGCGCCGCGTGCGGTGGCAGTGCGCCTGCTGATGCGGAGTCGGTGATGGATTGGGTCAAGGGCTGGATGAATTAAGCAAAGAGGGTTTCAAGTGAACAAGTGGTGGATTCCAGCTATTACAGCTCTGGCTTTGCTCAACGGTTGCTCCAGTGTGCAACGTGGCTCCATTCCCGTAGTGGATTCGAGCACGACCGTTTCCAATAACGACCGGATTTCGGCCAACGGCGGTTTCCGCCAGACCGTCGTCAAGCGTCCCGCCCAGGCCCCTCAAGCGGTGCCGCAGGATTCGGGCGTGGTCGTCATGGTGCCGGGTGCGGGCGCTGCTACCTCGGCGCCGATCAGTGCCGAGCCGTGGACGCCAGGGCCGAGCACTTCGGGCCCAGTGGATTCGACGCCGATCCAGGCCGCACCGATCAACCAGGGCACCTACAACATGCCGCCTTCGGCGCCGAGCGGCATTCCATCGTCGAATGCCGGCGGCCTGTCGGCTGACGAGCAACTGGACGGGCCGGTATTGGCTTTGCTGACCACTGCCCAGCAACAGCAGGCCGGTGGTGACCTGAACGGCGCATCGTCGAGCCTTGAGCGTGCCCAACGTGTTGCACCTCGCGAGCCGCAAGTGCTGTATCGACTCGCCCAGGTGCGTTTGGCCCAGGGGGATGCACCGCAAGCCGAACAGTTCGCCCGTCGTGGCCTGACTCTGGCAAACGGTCGCCCTGACCTGCAGGCCAACTTGTGGGCGTTGATTGGTGATGCGCGTGCGGCGCAAGGTGATGCCGCCGGTGCCGCCCAAGCGCGGCAGAAAGCCAAGGTCAGCCTCTGATGGATGCACGTTTTCCCGCGATTGCCGAACAGTTGCTGTTGATTGAGCGCGAATTGCGTGTGCAGGGCTGGTGGGACGAAGTGCCACCCAGCGCCGAGGCGCTTGGCAGCACCGAGCCTTTTTCGGTCGATACCCTGGATTTCCATCAGTGGCTGCAATGGATCTTCCTGGTGCGCATGAAGCAGATTCTCGAGCAGGACCTGCCGCTGCCCAACGCGTCGGGAATCCTGGAGATGGCTGAGATGGTCTATGCCGATCGGCCGTCGGAGAGCCTTGGCTTGCGTGATGCGCTGAAAAAGTTCGACCAACTGATCGTCGACGCTCGTTAATTGCCTGACTGCCGGTTTTTCCGGCAGTCTTGCGCATATTTCTACCGCTTGACGACATTCAGGCGAGTTTTATCCCTCCTCAAACCCCTTTCTTCTACGTTCTCGTGCGCTTAGTTGGAAAAAAGCGCAATTATTGCTTGACTTGAAGGGGCTGAAACAGAAGAATCCAAAGTCCGCTGTATCGGGACTGCCAGAAGCAGGCCCGCTCGGCAGATCATGAGGCGCATATCCGCGCCGACCTGTAACACCCGCAACGCGTTACCTCGCGCTGGGTGGGAAAAGCCCGCAACACTTGGGACGATCCCAATACTTGCTCAGTCAGTGCTGACGTAGTCGGCGACCACCGTCGCTCATGCTCTGTTGAGAAGTAAACCTATTAAGACCCGTCGGTTTTCAACGGACGGTATTCTGGCGTTTTAGAGGTGAACAACGTGGAGCTTTTATCTGGTGGTGAGATGCTCGTCCGCTTTTTGCGTGACGAAGGCGTCGACTATATCTACGGGTACCCAGGTGGTGCTCTGCTGCATGTTTACGACGCACTGTTCAAGGAACCGGCTGTTACCCACATCCTGGTTCGCCACGAACAGGCCGCGACCCATATGGCTGACGGTTACGCCCGTGCCACCGGTAAAGCCGGCGTGGTACTGGTAACGTCCGGCCCAGGCGCAACCAATGCCATTACCGGCATCGCGACTGCCTATATGGACTCCATCCCGATGGTGATCATTTCCGGCCAGGTGCCAAGCACCATGGTGGGTACCGATGCATTCCAGGAAACCGACATGATCGGTATCTCCCGGCCGATCGTGAAACATAGCTTCATGATCAAGCATCCGTCGGAAATCCCGGAAGTCATGAAGAAGGCCTTCTACCTTGCACAGTCCGGTCGCCCGGGCCCTGTGGTGGTCGATGTCCCGAAAGACATGACCAACCCGGCGGAAAAATTCGAATACGTCTTCCCGAAGAAAGCCAAGCTGCGTTCCTACAGCCCGGCCGTTCGTGGGCATTCGGGTCAAATCCGCAAGGCGGCAGAAATGCTCCTGGCGGCCAAGCGCCCTGTGTTGTACTCGGGCGGTGGCGTGATTTTGGGGGGCGGTTCAGCACCGCTCACCGAACTGGCCAAACTGCTTAACCTGCCGGTCACCAATACCCTGATGGGCCTTGGCGCGTTTCCGGGAACGGACCGTCAGTTCGTCGGCATGCTCGGTATGCACGGCAGCTACACCGCCAACCTCACCATGCACCACGCCGATGTGATTCTGGCTGTAGGCGCACGGTTCGATGATCGAGTGATCAACGGCGCGAGCAAATTCTGCCCGAATGCCAAGATCATCCACATCGACATCGACCCGGCGTCCATTTCCAAGACCATCAAGGCCGATGTGCCGATCGTGGGGCCAGTGGAAAGCGTACTGACCGAAATGGTTGCCGCGCTCAAGGACATCGGACAGGCGCCGAACAAAGAGTCCGTTGCCAGTTGGTGGAAACAGATCGACGAATGGCGCGGTGACCGCGGCCTGTTCCCTTACGACAAGGGCGACGGCAGCATCATCAAGCCACAAACCGTGATCGAGACCCTGTGCGAAGTGACCAAGGGCGACGCCTTTGTGACCTCCGACGTGGGCCAGCACCAGATGTTCGCCGCGCAATACTACAAGTTCGACAAGCCTAACCGCTGGATCAACTCCGGTGGCCTGGGCACGATGGGCTTTGGTTTCCCTGCCGCCATGGGTGTGAAACTGAGCTTCCCTGACACCGACGTCGCGTGCGTCACCGGTGAGGGCAGTATTCAGATGAATATCCAGGAGCTGTCGACATGCCTGCAGTACGGGCTGCCGGTGAAGATCGTGTGCCTGAACAACGGCGTGCTGGGCATGGTTCGTCAGTGGCAGGACATGAGTTACAACAGCCGTCACTCCCATTCCTACATGGAGTCGCTGCCAGATTTCGTCAAGTTGGTTGAAGCCTATGGCCACGTCGGCATTCGCATCACGGATTTGAAAGATCTGAAGCCGAAGATGGAAGAGGCGTTCGCCATGAAGGACCGCCTGGTGTTCATCGATATTCAGGTGGATACCAGCGAGCACGTCTACCCGATGCAGATCAAAGACGGCTCTATGCGTGACATGTGGTTGAACAAGACGGAGCGTACTTAATCATGCGGCATATTATCTCCCTGCTTTTGGAGAACGAACCCGGCGCTCTGTCTCGTGTTGTCGGCCTGTTTTCGCAACGTAACTACAACATCGAAAGCCTGACTGTGGCGCCAACCGAAGACCCGACCCTGTCGCGCCTGACGTTGACCACCGTGGGTCACGATGAGGTCATCGAACAGATCACCAAGAACCTCAACAAGCTGATCGAAGTGGTCAAGCTGGTCGACCTGTCGGAAAGTGCCCACATCGAGCGCGAGCTGATGCTGGTTAAAGTCAAGGCCACGGGTGCTCAACGTGCCGAGATCAAACGCACCACCGACATTTATCGCGGGCAGATCGTCGATGTGAGTGCCAGCGTTTATACCGTTCAACTGACCGGTACGAGCGACAAGCTGGACAGCTTCATCCAATCGATCGGGACGGCCTCGATTCTGGAAACGGTACGCAGTGGTGTCACCGGGATTGCCCGTGGCGACAAAGTACTCAGCATCTAACCAAATTAGCGAATGGCCTTACGGCCTGGATATATAGAGGAACCTCATGAAAGTTTATTACGATAAAGATTGTGACCTGTCGATCATCCAGGGCAAGAAAGTCGCCATCATCGGCTACGGCTCCCAGGGTCATGCACAAGCCTGCAACCTGAAAGATTCCGGCGTTGACGTGACTGTCGGCCTGCGCAAAGGCTCGGCCACTGTTGCCAAGGCTGAAGCCCATGGCCTGAAAGTCACTGACGTGGCTTCCGCCGTAGCTGCTGCCGATGTGGTCATGATCCTGACCCCGGACGAGTTCCAGTCCACGCTGTACAAGAACGAAATCGAGCCGAACATCAAGAAGGGCGCCACCCTGGCCTTCTCCCACGGTTTTGCGATTCACTACAACCAGGTTGTGCCGCGCGCCGACCTCGACGTGATCATGATCGCGCCGAAGGCCCCGGGTCACACCGTACGTTCCGAGTTCGTCAAAGGCGGTGGTATTCCTGACCTGATCGCGATCTACCAGGACGCGTCGGGCAACGCCAAGAACGTTGCACTGTCTTACGCTTCCGGCGTGGGCGGCGGCCGTACCGGCATCATCGAAACCACCTTCAAGGACGAGACCGAAACTGACCTGTTCGGCGAACAAGCCGTTCTGTGCGGCGGTACCGTCGAGTTGGTAAAAGCCGGTTTCGAAACCCTGGTTGAAGCTGGCTACGCGCCGGAAATGGCCTACTTCGAGTGCCTGCACGAACTGAAGCTGATCGTTGACCTCATGTACGAAGGCGGTATCGCCAACATGAACTACTCGATCTCCAACAACGCCGAATACGGCGAGTACGTGACTGGCCCGGAAGTGATCAACGCCGAGTCCCGTCAGGCTATGCGCAACGCCCTGAAACGTATTCAGGACGGCGAATACGCCAAAATGTTCATCAGCGAAGGCGCAACCGGCTACCCTTCGATGACCGCCAAGCGTCGTAACAACGCCGCTCATGGTATCGAAGTCATCGGCGAGCAACTGCGCTCCATGATGCCGTGGATCGGTGCCAACAAGATCGTCGACAAAGCCAAAAACTAAGTCGTATGTATCAAGAGAAAACGCGGCCTAGGCCGCGTTTTTTCGTTTGGGAGGACGGGTTCTGGTATAAAGCTGCATCCTTTGCGTGCGAACACTCGCCGCAAGTACTTGTCGAATTTTTTTCACACCGTTGTAAGGTAAAGTCCATGAGCGAACGTCCCGAAGAGCCAAACCAGGCTTCTGACGCCGAAAGCCTGCTGCCGATCGATGAGCATGTCGAAGAAGGGCATGACGCGGAAGGCCGCAAGGTCCGGCATCGTGGTATCTATCTTCTGCCCAACCTGTTCACCACGGCGAACCTGTTTGCCGGGTTTTATTCCATCATCAATTCCATGAGTGCCCAAAGCGCCTTGGCGGCGGGTGATGCGGCGAGTGCCAGCAAGTATTTCGGCTTTGCTGCCATCGCGATTTTCGTCGCCATGGTGCTCGACGGCCTTGATGGTCGTGTGGCGCGCATGACCAATACTCAGAGCGCCTTCGGTGCAGAGTACGATTCACTATCGGACATGGTTGCCTTTGGCGTTGCTCCAGCGTTACTGGCATTTGCCTGGGCACTGGGTGATATGGGCAAGGTCGGCTGGATGGTTGCCTTCATCTATGTCGCGGGGGCTGCCTTGCGCCTGGCGCGTTTCAACACTCAGGTGGGAACGGCCGACAAGCGTTACTTCATTGGCTTGGCCAGCCCTGCTGCTGCGGGAGTGGTCGCGGGTATCGTGTGGGCATTCAGCGACTACGGCATCCAGGGTTCGAAAATGTCGTTCCTGGTGGCCTTGATGGTGGCTGCGGCCGGCATGCTGATGGTCAGCAACATCAAGTACAACAGCTTCAAGGAGTTCGACCTCAAGGGGCGAGTGCCTTTTGTGGCGATCCTGATAGTGGTATTGGTGTTCGCCGTAGTTTTCAGCGATCCACCGCGCATTCTGCTGCTGGCCTTCCTGGTTTACGCGGCTTCGGGGCCGATTCAGTATTTACTGCATCTGCGTCGGGACAAAACGTTGCCTTAATGTAATTTCCCCCATACTCCGCAGTCTATTGGTGCATCAGTCCTCCAACACTGCGGAGTAGCCATGTTAATCAAACTTCCCAAAGCCTCCGATTGTCACGAATCGGATGTCACGCCTGAATCCTTCTACCTTTCTCGTCGTAGCTTGCTCGGTGGTGCGCTGGCCGGCATCGCCGCCACTGTTCTGCCGCGTTGGGCCAGTGCTGGTGATGCTTCGCGTTATGCTGATGTTGAGCCGGGCAAGGCGCCGGCCTGGTTTGCCGAAAAGCTGTCGGGAGCCAAATGGCAGGCGGTTACGGTAAAGGACGAGGCTATTACGCCGTTCAAGGATGCCACCCACTACAACAACTTTTATGAATTCGGTACTGACAAGGGCGACCCGGCGGCGAACGCAGGCTCACTCAAGACCGAACCTTGGAGTGTGGTCATCGACGGCGAGGTGGCGAAGCCGGGGCGTTATGCCTTGGAAGATTTCATGAAACCTTATCAATTGGAGGAGCGGATCTACCGTTTGCGCTGCGTTGAAGCGTGGTCGATGGTTATTCCGTGGATCGGTTTTCCGATCTCTGCTTTGCTCAAGCAGGTTGAGCCGACATCAAATGCCAAATACATCCGTTTTGAAACGCTTCAGGACCCTAAGAGTATGCCGGGTCAGCGGTCGAGTTTCGGATTGATCGATTGGCCTTATGTAGAAGGGCTGCGCCTGGATGAGGCGATGAATCCCTTGGCGATCCTTGCTGTGGGCATGTATGGGCGGGAGTTGCCTAACCAGAATGGCGCGCCATTGCGTTTGGTGGTGCCGTGGAAGTATGGCTTCAAGAGTGTGAAGTCCATTGTGCGGATCAGCTTGGTGAGCGAACAGCCTAAGACTACCTGGCAGAGTATTGCGGCCAACGAATATGGGTTCTACGCAAACGTGAACCCTACAGTCGATCACCCTCGCTGGACCCAGGCGCGGGAGCGGCGCTTGCCGAGCGGTTTGTTCAGTCCGAATGTGCGCGAAACGCAAATGTTCAATGGCTATTCGGATGAGGTCGCTTCTCTCTATACAGGTCTCGATTTGCGGAAGAACTATTGATGCGTTATCCCATCTGGCGCATTGGCGTTTTTATAGCGGCGGCGATATGGCCGTTTTACTGGCTGTATGAAGCATGGCGTTCTGTGCTGGGGCCTGATCCTGGGAAAGTGCTGATGGATCGGTTGGGGCTTGGGACGCTGATCTTGCTATTGATCACCTTGAGCATGACACCGCTGCAGAAGCTTAGCGGGTGGGCCGGGTGGATTGCGGTGCGGCGACAGTTGGGACTCTGGTGTTTTGCGTATGTGGTTCTGCACCTGGCGGCTTACTGCGTGTTTATCCTTGGGCTTGATTGGTCGCAATTGGGAGTGGAGCTGCGTAAGCGGCCTTACATTATTGTCGGTGCGCTGGGGTTCATTTCCTTGTTGGTGCTTGCGGTGACCTCAAACCGCTATAGCCAGCGCCGGTTGGGTAGCCGTTGGAAGAAGCTGCACCGTCTGGTGTATGTCATTCTGGGGCTCGGTTTGCTGCATATGCTGTGGATCGTGCGGGCTGATCTGAAGGAATGGGCTATCTATGCATCTATAGGTGCTCTGCTTTTAATGTTGCGTTTGCCTCCAGTGATGCGCCGGATCCCTCGTCTTATTGCGAAAAAGGCCCCCTCTGCAACAAAAACGTAATTATTGCTTGACGGCAAATTGTATCTGTCTATAATTCGCCCCACTTCCGGTGCAGTCGAAACTTAAAACTCCTTGGTAAACAAGAGGTTACGAAGATTTAGGCAGCGAATGGCTTCAGTTCATCGAAGCCCAGAAGGAGTTGGTAGGG